>DBRJ01000021.1:0-83094 GCA_002305915.1 Pelotomaculum sp. UBA1371
GGGGTGTTTTCAGGCTTTAATGATTTTTCAAAGGTTCTGGTGTTTTCCGCCTGGGAGATGGTGCCCAGGGCTGTTGCGGTGATGCTTTCATATGAGGCGGAACGGCTGACGGTAGGTGAGCTGGTTAAAAAGTCACCCAACCCCGGGCAAGAGAACCGAGGTTATTTCCCTAATAGAAAAAAAGTACGGTTTCCTGCACCCCGTCTTAAATTTAACATGCGTGAAGGCGCACCCGCATCCCTGTCGCTCATGACGCTGTTGTATCCCTGCGTTACCCTGGCAAAACTATATAACCCGCTCCAGGCACTGAACCAGGGACTAAGCAGAAAGCAAATTGAATCCGAACTGCGAAAAAAGATTAAAGAGCTACTGGATACAATTGTTTTTACAGCTAAGGAAAAGGGTGGTTATGACGAAAGCTGGTATTATATAGCACCGTTGCTTTTTGACAAAAATGTTAAACTTTTTGATAAGAATGATGACAAGAATGAAAAACTGATTAGTACCTGGCTTAATCAACGAACTTTTATTTGGGAATTTAAAAATGACGAGACGGAGGCAAATAAGGAAGATGATGACCGGGGGGTCCTGGAAAAGCATTTTGACGAATTGCGGCTTATTCTAGAAAATGCTGATAAGTTGGTACTGGGACGGAAACCGCCAGACCTTGTAAATGTGCTGACCAGGATGGCCATGGCTTCTCCGGCAGTATGCGCCCTGCGTTTATTCGGACCGGAACTGCCGGACTCCCCGGTTTTGGCGGTACGCCTTGCTAAAACACTTCTTGACCGCTTTAATCTACAGGAGGCCACCTCTATTGTAGAGCTTTCTTATGGTTCTCACGCTTCACACTGGAAAAATGTGCTGAGATATTGCGTTGACGGAAATTTGCAGGCAGTACTTGACGAGTATGCCCATGTCCTGATTGACGATAACGGGTTGGCCTATGTTTCCCGGGAAAAAGGAGCAAAAACCCTTTGTGAAAAGATGTGCGCCTCCTGCAAAACACACACGGCAAGTTATAATGTGGACACGTTCCGGAAGTTCCGCGACCGGATCATGAAAGGTGAAAAGCTCAGAACCGGTAGTGAAAAAGGCGAATTACGTTTTATTAGGATGCGTTCGGGATATGCTGCCGGTTTTTATGATACGAGAGGTGAGGGTAAAAGCCTGCAGCGCAAGGAGAACCTGCGTCTTGCTTTTAATTCTCCCTTCCGTCCTTTCGTCCTGGCAACCACGTCCATTGGACAAGAGGGACTGGATTTCCATTACTATTGCAGAAAAATTGCGCACTGGAACCTGCCTTCCAATCCGGTTGCGTTGGAGCAGCGAGAGGGACGGATCAACCGGTACAAGTGTCTTGCCATACGTCAAAACATTGCCAAAAAATACGGGAGCAGAAAATTTGATAAAGATATCTGGCGCGAGATGTTTGAGTTCGCCAATAAGGAGGAAAAACGAGACATGTGTCCCGAATTGGTACCTTATTGGTGCCTGCCGGACCACGACAAGATGATTAAAATCGAGCGGATTGTGCCGATGTATCCTTTAAGCAAGGACCAGGTAAAGTATGAACGGCTGATCAAAATACTGTCGCTCTACCGTCTCACCCTGGGGCAGGCGCGTCAGGAGGAACTGTTGGAGTATGTCCTGCAGAGCCAGCTGGATGAGGATCAGATTAAAAAATTGTTTATCAACTTGAGTCCGTATTTCAAGGAACAGGCATGTTTAGGCAGAAGTAAATTAGTAAATCATTATTTAAAAGAAGAATATTAAAGAAGAATATCAAAAAGGAGCGTGTCAGTCTATGATTAATAAAAAAACACCGCCGTCCATCGATGAATGGCTTAAGGAAGCAAAGGCAGATCCTGTTGCTTCAAAGGTAGGGATGTTTTTAGTTCACAATGGTGTTGTACGGCAAACACCTAAAGCAAAGGTTCGTCAAGGACTTGATGATGGTTCGCTGGTTAAAGGAATGGAATTCTATTATGACGCAGTTAAAGTTGATGAAGCCATTGCAGAAACTTATAAGATGGATGGAATATTCTACGTAAAGGTCTGGCTTAATGAAGGGCAACTTGAGGTTGGGGATGACATCATGTATGTACTGGTAGGCGGCGATATCAGGCCCCATGTTATAGATGCCCTGCAGTTTCTGGTTGAAAAAATCAAAACCGAATGTGTTACGGAAATAGAACAAAAAGCATGAGGTGGGTGTGTGAATAATTTCTGTAAATGGAATTCCCATCCACCATCATTTTATTTAGTCAAGCTATAGACGGCTTACCCGCCGGGGGAATAGGGAAATGCTGAGAGAGCAACCCGAAAAAATTTAATAAATGTCAATGATCGACATGATTTCCAAAGGTATCTTGCCGGACAGTGTCCAAGTAATTCCTTCATGCTTTTTACGTAGGGGGAAAAGGGGAATTGGATAAAAAGTGTAATAACGAAATTGAATCCATCAATACATTTAATGACACGCGAATGTTCCAGGACCTGTTCGAACAGTCTTTGGACGGTATTGTTTTAACGGATGACCGGGGAATTATTATTGATTGGAATAAGAGCATGGAGAGGATTTGCGGAATTAAGCGTTCCGATGTTATTGGGGAACAATGCTTCGATATTTTTCAAAAATTTATGCCCGGCAGTGAAAGTGTGCATCATATGATTAATAAGCTGCTGGCAGCCAAAGAAGAATTATTAACAAGCGGAGATACCCGTTCGGTAAATCGCCCTATCGATATTACCATTTCTCACCCGGATGGAAACGTCAGGCAAATTCAGCAATCCTCTTTTTTAATAAAAACAGGCAAGAGCATTAAGCTTTGCGGTATTCTGCGTGATGTCACGGAGCAAAAGCTAATCGAGAGAGATTTAAGAGAGCAAATCTGCGACCTGAAAAATTCGTTAAAAGCAGTAGCTAGCGAACTTGAAGACGCTCTTACCCGGTTGCGCCTGGAAACCACCGGGCGCAGGCAGGCAGAGCTAAAGCTGGAAACGGAACGGAAAAGGCTGTTCTCACTGCTGGATGAACTTCCGGCAATTGTCTATCTCCAGGCGAGCGACTACTCGATTCGGTATGCCAACCGCTCCTTCCGGGAAAAGCTCGGGGATCCGGACGGCAAATTCTGCTATGAAATATTTTATGATTGCAGTGAGCCATGCGGTAGTTGCCCTGTCTGCCGTGTTTTTAAGACCGGTACTCCTCAGAAATGGGAGTGGACCTATTTTGACAGGCACACCTTCGAAGGTTATGAATACCCTTATAACGATGTTGATGGTACCTTGATGGTACTTTCCATGAACATTGAAATAACCGATCGTAAACAATACGAGGAAAAGATGCGCGCAGCCCACCAGCGGCTTATGGATATCATCGAGTTTTTACCCGACGCGACCCTTGTCATTGACCATGACAAGAAAGTCATCGCCTGGAATAGGGCTATTGAGGAAATGACCGGTGTCCAAAAGAAAGACATGATCGGAAAGAGAGATTATGCCGCTGCTTTTTATGGAAAAGCGCGGCCCCTGCTGATTGATCTGGTAGATGTAGATGATCAAAATGTTTTTGAAAAAAATAATTATAAAAACGTTGGGAGAAACGGGGACACCCTTTTCGCGGAAAACTACACACCTTCAGTATTTGGCGGCAAAGGCGCTGTTTTGTGGGGTACGGCCTCCCCGCTTTACGACAGCCGGCGCAATCGTATTGGAGCTATAGAGTCTATCCGCGATATCTCAGAGCGCAGGATCCACGAAGAGGCCTTGCGTGAAAGTGAAGAACAGTACCGGACCATATTGCATAATGCCATGGAGGGATTCTGGCTAGTTGACATCAATGGAAAATTTCTGGATGTAAATGAAGCATACTGCCATATGACAGGGTACAGCCGGGAAGAACTTGCCAGTATGAGCGTATGGGAAATAGACGCGGCACATACGAAAATGGAAGTAATCAAGCGCATCCAGGTGATGATTAATAAGGGTGGAGACCGTTTCGAGACCAGGCACAGGTGCAGGGACGGCAGCATTATCGAACTTGATGCCAGCGTGAAGTATCTTCCCAGGGGAGGCGGCAGGCTATTCTGCTTTTTTCGGGACATTACCGAGCGCAAGCGGGCTGAAAGAGATCTCCGCATGTCGGAGGAAAGGTTCTCAAAGGCCTTCAGGTCAGGCCCCGGCCCCATGGCCATCAACACTCTGAAAGACGGCAGGTACATAGACATCAACGACACTTTTTTACGGGTCCTCTGCTACCGTCGTGAAGAAGTAATTGGCCGCACAGCAAAAGAGTTGAATATCTGGGCAGATATCAATCAATACAAAAAAATAAAAAGCCTTATCACCCGGCACGGCAGAGTACAAAACCTCGAAACCATTTTTTACACAAGTCGCGGTGAAATCCGCACCGGACTTTTTTCAGCAGAAATAATCAATATCGGCGGGGAGCAGTGTATATTGAGCACTGTAAACGACATAACCGAGCACAGGCAGTTGGAAAAGGATATTGCCCGTCTTGAGCGGCTGCACCTTATTGGAGAAATGGCGGCAGGCATAGGACACGAGATCAGAAATCCCATGACTACGGTGCGCGGTTTTCTGCAAATGCTGTGCGGTAAAACAGACTGCGCCCAATACATCGACTATTTCAAAGTGATGATCGAAGAATTGGATCGGGCAAATTGTATAATTAGCGAGTTTCTCTCGCTGGCCAAAGATAAAGTGGTTATTCTGGAGCGCCGGGATCTCAACGATATTGTAAAGACCCTTTCACCCCTGATTACTGCTGACGCTATGGTTTTCGACAAGCACGTAGTTTTTAATCTGGGAGTAGTGCAGGAATTGCTGCTTGATGAAAAAGAAATACGCCAGCTTATCCTGAACCTGGTTCGCAACGGACTGGAGGCAATGCCAGTCGGTAAAAAGCTCACTATCAGCACTTACATGGAAAAAGGTGAAGTTGTTCTTGCAGTGCAGGATGAGGGCGGGGGGATCGGTTCTGAAATGCTGGATAAACTGGGCACGCCGTTTTTTACCACTAAAGAGTACGGTACCGGCCTTGGTTTGGCTGTTTGCTACAGCATAGCAGCCAGGCACAACGCCTGGATCGAGGTAGATACCGGCCCCGGAGGGACGACCTTTTATGTCAGGTTCAAAAACATAGCCCGCAAAGAGCAATCAATATAGCTTGTTTGTGTATAAATATTTAACGACGACTAACAAAATTTTGGATGACTATTCCGTTTATACTTAAGTATGTTCAGAAACACTCAAATTAAGAAATGTTCGCGTTTTTCCGCGAACATTTCTTATTATTGTGATTAAAGCCTTATCAGGAATTTAACCAAATTCATCCTTTAGGCTGCTCAAGCCGGTACAAGATTCATTTGTCCGTGTTTATCTGTCTTAATCCAGAAACACACTGAAGAGTGGCCTTCCTGGTATTTGGCACCGCATTGCTGGAGCAGTTTAATTACCCTCAGCTTTGTTCGCTGCTCACTGAATGACCATTGCATTTCCAGGCATCCGGCCTCGAATAGAACGTCCATTTTTACTCCTTCAGCTTCCTTCCGGAGATGTTTCCAGAACTCTTCGAACGTTAATGACCAATCATTTTTATTTAAATCATCCTTTACCATCGCATATTACCACCTCTTTTTACCAATTCTTCATATTATTAATTAATATAATAATTCTTAGATTCCAGGAAGTCAATGTAATATTCTATGTATTTAAGAATAAATTCATTGAAAATACGAATAATGTTAATATATGATCGGTGGTGAAAAAATGAATATGCTGGTCGGAGTGCGTCTAAAAAAGGCGCGGGAAGCAAAAAATTTAACCCAGGTTCAGGTTAGAGCTCTGACAAATATAAACAATAAAACATTATCCGGTTATGAAAAAGGGGTAAGTGAGCCGGACATTGATACGCTCAAAACCCTTGCCAATTTATATGAAACAAGTATTGATTATCTAGTTGGAAATACTGACGATCCCTCTCCTCCCCAACCCAAACTGGAAAAGCCAAGTTTCGAGGAATATGTGCTGGCGGCTCCGACCCTGGGAGATGCTGCGCACAGAATAGCAGAACTGCGCAATCGATATTGTATTGATAAGGAAACTTTTATACGATTATCCGGGATGGCTTTTGACAAGCATAGTTTGCCTGAATCACCAGGACCCGGTAAAACATCAGGCCAGAAGAGCAAAGCTGCCGGAGGTCCCACAATCTACAAAGAAGATGAAGAGAAGAAGTGAGCTAGGAAATGATACACGTCTGTAAGGATTCATTCAGATTGGAGCAATATGATTTTGCATGAAGACAATAAGTTATTATATAACCTGGAGGACCGTCCGCCTGCAAACCGCACACTTATATATGCGGTACAGTGGCTTGGTTTTACCGTGGCCAACACGGCGGTACTGCCGATTGTAGTGGGAAGCGCCCTGGGGCTCGACCAGGCCGGCATCGCCAGCCTGGCCCAGCGCACTTTCTTTTTTCAGGCGCTGGCGACGCTGCTGCAGGTCTGCTTCGGCCACCGCCTGCCTATTATCGAAGGCCCGGCCGGCATGTGGTGGGGTGTTTTTATTACCCTGGCGGCCATGGCTCCGGGCCTGGGCAAGCCCCTGAGCCTGCTGCGCACCGACCTGGAGTTCGGCGTCATGGCGGCAGGGCTTATCCTGGTGGCAGTGGGCCTGACGGGACTCATCGGCAAGGCCTTGAAACTCTTTACACCCGCTGTAACCGGCTCAGTGCTTGTATTGCTGGGTCTGCAGTTAAGCGGAACCTTCGTGAGGGGGATGCTCGGGCTCAACGCCGGCGGGGGGAGCATAGACCTGAAATCGGCCCTGGTATCTTTGCTTGTGGTGACCATAGTCGTGGTAATCAACCTCAAAGCCAGGGGGTTTTTGCAAAGCATCGCCATCCTGATCGGTATTGCGGCGGGATGGGTTATCGCCGTGCTGGTGGGAGTCCCCTCCGGGGAGTTAATCAGGTCGGACGCGCTCATCACGCTGCCTGAATTGTTTGCCTGGGGCACCCCTACTTTTGATCCGGGGGTAGTGTTTGTATCGGTGCTCACCGGCCTGCTGGTGCTGTCCAACCTGGTGGCCAGCATCCTGGCCATGGAACGGGTGCTGGATCTAGAGCTGCCCCGGAAGTCATACAACCGGGGCGTGGCTTTTACCGGCTTCGCCGACATCCTGGCCGGGTTAGGGGCGACGGTGGGCTTTGTGCCTTATTCTGCAGGGGCCGGCATGGTCGCTCTGACCAGGGTCGCCGCCAGGCTGCCCTTTGTTATATTTGCCGTAGCCCTGGTGGTACTGGGCCTGTTGCCGCAGGTGGGCGCTTTCCTGGCGTCAATTCCCGAACCGGTGGGTTATTCGGTGCTGCTGGCTTCCTTCTGCCAGATGCTGGGCTTCGGGCTGAAAGACTACGCCAGGCTGGAGTTTAACTCCAGGGATTATTTTGTGGTGGGTCTGCCGGTTCTCTTCGGCACCGGCGTGATGAACCTGCCGGCAGGCTCATTTGAGGGGATTCCCGTTTTCGCCCAGTACATCCTGGGTAACGGTTTTGTTGTTGGCATGTTGTTATGTATGCTGCTCGAACACGTTCTCCTGCCCAAAAAATACTTCTCTTAGGGCGGATCTTGAAAAAAGAGGGATATCTGACTTAATGTCGAAAAAACATCTCTGGCAACGTATGGATAGTTATAATCGTTGCCATTTTTATTTGAAAAAACCATGGCCCTATTTACCGGGGCTGCAATAATGAACCCCTTCTGTTCGAAAAACCAGAACAGGCTAAGAAATCTGAGCAATTTATTGGGGTTGATCCAGAAGAAGAATGGCAGACATTTACAGACATTGTGTCCAAGATATGTTTGCTGCCTGTGAGCGGATAATTAACTGTACACTACCGGAATTACCGGAAGATGGATAATAGCCGGCGGGTATGCTGTGGATACGCTGAAGGCAACTATCTTTAGGACGGTGTCGCTGGCAGTTGATATTATTGAAGAAAAAAGGAGATGGTTGTCTTGAGAAAAATCATTAATCCAATGACGGGTGAGGTTATCCCCCGGGAGAGAATCTATACGGTATATGACACGGTCATATGTTACGGACTTGAGCAGGAAGAAATTGAATGTGTAAAACAAATTGTGGAAAAGCATAAGCTAAAAATTTATGACACGGATTGTGTTACGGATCTGATAGCTCTTCCTTGGCTGGTTGCCATAGTTAATCCTGAAGAGATTGGCTCTGAAGAACTAGAGGGATTATTAGGTATCCTGGACGAATTTGATGGTGATTTCTGCGTCATTTTCTCCAGCACACCCAATGTGTCTATTCCCGGGAATGTCAAAAAGCATATGACTGTACTAGGGGATATCCTAACTAACCGGACTGCACTTGAAGATAAAATTGTTCAATTAAAAGAAAAGGCGCGCAAAGAAAAACGCAGAAGTAGAAGAAAGAACCCGGGTTGTTGCGGATCCTGAGGGTACATTTTGCCTCCTGCGGGGATCCTTTATTTGATGCTGTTTAGGAACATTTCGGCAGTATTGAAATTCCGGCAGCAGCTATTGTTAACCTTTTGTACGATGTTTGGTTTACAATTGGCTTTTTTTGTGTAATAATGTTTTCGAGCGGAAAGTTACCTCAGGCATTACTTTTAATATTGCAGAGAGGCTCTTAAAATGAATGTGCAGGCCTGAATTAAAATTTTATTACTGGTTAAAAAAAACAAATTAAGAAGAGTGAACCAGGATATGTCGAGACTGAAAGAGATCAAGAATAAAGTACTTGACGGTAAATTAATATCAAAGGGCGAGGCTTTGGAAATATGCGAACTGCCACTTCAGAAACTTTGCGCGGCAGCAAACGAAATCCGGGAGTTTTTTTGCGGAAATGCTTTTGATCTCTGCGCCATTATTAACGCCAGGAGCGGAAAATGTTCTGAAAACTGCAAGTACTGTGCACAATCCTCTTTCTACCAAACTGTGGCTGAGGAGTATACTTTGCTCGGCACGGACGCTATTGTGGAACAGGCAAAATACAACGAGGAGCATGGTATTCTGCGGTATTCTATGGTGACGTCCGGCAAAAGATTGTCAGATGCTGAGGTGGATCAAATGTGCGACAGCATCCGCGCCATCCGCAAAGTATCCAATATTGCCCTCTGTGCCTCTTTCGGGCTTTTAGATCAAACGCAGTTTGCAAAGTTGAAAGCAGCGGGTGTTGCAAGAATCCACAACAACCTTGAAACTTCACGCAGAAACTTCCCCAATGTCTGCACAACCCATACCTATGAAGACAAAATTGCTGCAATTCGTGCTGCACAGCAGGTGGGGCTGAGTGTTTGCAGTGGTGGAATCATGGGACTTGGTGAGACTATGGAAGATAGAATCGACATGGTGCTGGATCTTCGCGAAATAGCTGTCCGGTCTATCCCCGTCAACATGCTTAACCCCATTCCGGGCACGCCCTATGCAAACAACAGGATATTGGCTAAAGAAGAAATGTGCCGTATTGTTGCGGTCTTTCGTTTCTTGATACCCGCTGCATCCATTCGTCTTGCAGGCGGCAGGGGGCTTCTTTCTGATAAGGGGCGGCAGTGTTTTTTGTCTGGCGCCAATGCCGCTATCTCCGGGGACATGCTCACAACGGCAGGCATTTCCATTGAGCAGGACATGAAAATGTTAGATGAACTGGGATATAAGGTGGCGTTGTGGAATAGATAAAGGTCTATTGGGCCAAAAATCGGCTGACTAAAAGGTAGTAATCAGGACCTGTTAAATATGGTAGAAATAAGCATAGCCAGAAGAATCAGGCCTGCGCCAATTAAGCCCAGAGGGCCTAAATGTTCTCCCGCCCACCAGTAACCGGCCAGTGCCGCAAACACTGGTTCAGTGGTCAAAACAACCGCAAATCTAGTGGGAGTACTGAACCTTTGCATGTAATTCTGCACCAGGAAAGCCAGGGCTGTAGCGAAGACTGCGGTAATGATGATGGCGGACAGGGCATTGCTGGAAAGAAAGGGAGGGATAGGCTCTACAATCAGGCCGATAATAAAGCATACCAGGCCGACAAAAAGGATTTGCACCGCGGTAATGGCTACGGCGCTATGTTTATGAGAATAGAGATCAACAGTAATAATGTGCATCGCAAACCCAAAGGCACAGATTAAAACCAGCATGTCTCCATAGTTGAGGTTAAAGGAGCCGGAAGGAAAGGAAATAAAAAATAAGCCCATAGCCGCCATTATTACCGTCAAGCTGGTGATTAAGCCGGGTTTTTTCTTATTTATCAGCGCGTAGATTACCGGTACTAAAACTACCGATACCCCGGTTATAAAACCGGCGTTAGATGAGGTGGTATATTTCAGGCCAAGGGTTTGAAATGAGTAACCGATACATAAAAAAAAGCCTAACAGTGAGCCGGTGGTCAGGGTGGAGAAACGGATTTTTGGTATATCTTTATAAGACAGGGCCGCTAAAAGTAAAAAAGCCAGGAGAAACCTGAGTCCTACAAACAGAAAAGGGCCGATGTCCGCCAGGGCATTCTTAACGATTACAAAAGTAACACCCCAGATACAGGCAACGAATACCATGCTTAGATCCGCCCACGCGCGGCTAATTTTCCCGGCCAAAAAAACAACCCCATTTTTCACATATTTTAATTCCGCAACTACATAACAGTAACAAGAAAATGATTTAATTTCAAGATTGTGCTGACTTTAAAGATTTGTATTGCGGGTATTTTTTCGGGGTGGTTTTTGGCTTGATTGCCGGTTTGTTCAAGTTGTCAAAAACCTGGCGAATATTCTTCGGGCCTGGTTAAGCCTTCCGCAATGTAATCGATAATTACGTCCATGATCTGGGGGAATAAGTCTTTGCCCAGATCTTCCTTGTGTAGCCGAAGCAGCATTACAGTATGAAGGACTCCATTGATTACCTCCGGGTCTTGTTTTCTCAGCACACCGAGTTGAATCAAAGCTGGATATGATTACTGACTTTCTCCTTGAATGCGATTAATTTAAAACTTCCAAATAAACATGTTCCGTGCTGGGGTAACCCTCAGGATCGTATTGAAAAGCATAGCAAGTGAAATCATCCAGGCTGTCAAAGGACATGCCGTCGGTTTCCCTGGTAACTGTCTTCTCTCCGCTGCTATAATTATAAGTTTCCGGTTCCCCGGAAATGGGATAGGCGCGAAAGCGTAATTCAGCACTGCCTGCCCCTTCCAGGTAGCGTTGCAGTTGCTCTGGTGTTCGAAAGAGAATATGAGGTTTTTGCGGCTTATATTCGTTCAAAAGAATCCCCCCTGACCTTAGGATGCCAATTCAAAGCGAAATTAATCAATTTTTGCATGCGGCGAAGCTTTGCAGAGAGGAACCCCTCAAAGCGAGGTTTTTTTGAATTTCGTTATCGCTGAAATACACATTGTCTCCAAGCTGAAGGTTTATTCCCCGGGTGAAGCCCCGGTCTTAACTTTCAGCGTTTTTTGTATTCATATTTTTGATTTTAAGCTCAAGCTCCTTTCTCAGCCGTATTGTTCTTACCAATTTTTCTCCGGCCCTTCCGGAACGCCGCAGCGCATCACTGTCGTCTAAAGCTTCACCTGCTTTGAAAAGATTGAACACTTTAACTTGCTCTATTACCCTGTAGCCGATGGCCTGCAGCGCCAGGCTCATTGCTTCGGGGGTGAACCCCATGTCTTTTTCATCCTGCTGCTCGCAAACTGCTATTACGGCGGCATATTTAACAACCCCCAGGGCTTCATTGATACTCAACCAGCAGGAACGGTCGTCTTCTGCAAATACTTCGAAACAATAACACCTGTCGATGAAGGCTTTCATGTCAGCGGATATATTGTAAAAATAAGTGGGTGAACCCAGGATGAGGCCGTCCGACTCTAAAAGGAGGGGATATATTTTTTGCATGTCATCGTTTATAACACACCTGTAAGTATCTCTGCACCCTTCACAACCCAGGCAATCCATTATGGAATAATCACCAAGAAAAATCAATTCTGTTTTTGCGCCTTCTTTTTGCGCCGCTTTTAGTGCCTCTTGTACCAGGATGGAAGTATTGCCTTTTTTTCTTTTGCTGCCGGCAATGCCTAGAATTTTCATCAAAAAACCTCCAGTTTCTAATATTACCATAATAGAAATCCGTTTTATTTATGTCAAGCTGGATGGTAGTCTTGTAGGAAAAGTAAAATGATCCAGGATGGGTAAATGCAATGAACAATAATACCCTGGCTGTTATGACCTTCCCTGCACTTATGAAACAGGCGAACTCAAGGGACAAAAAGACGCTCAGAAGATTTCCTGTAGCGTTTTAGTTGAATTTATCTGAGCAGGGGACCATCTACTTTTACTAAGTTAATCAAGATCAGCCTGATTCAAAATCAAACAGTCTTGACATTGCACGGCATATGTAATATATTTATTACAGGTGTTATAATTAATTATGTGAATTTATTTGAATGCGGCCTGACAGGGGAGGATACGGGGTTGCCGGGTGAAGGTAAGGGGAAGGAGGAACAAAAAATAAATGACGAAAAGGTTTCTAGATCAGCTTCACCTCCGGGAGACCAGTTGATTAAAATCCTGGAAGCACTGGCAAATCCTCACCGTTTAAAGATTATAGCTTTATTAAAGGGAAGGCGGATCCACGTAAGTCAGCTGGCCCGTGAGGCAAAAATCAGCCGGCCTCTTTTATATATGCACTTAAAACGGTTGGAGGCTGCCGAACTTGTGTCCAGCAAAATGGAATTGTCCGATGACGGCAAAGCAATGAATTATTACGAATTAACGCCCTTTGCCCTTCACTTGAATCCTGAGAGCATTGCTGAAGCGGTAAAAACGCTGACTATAAAAAAACCCGGCGGTACCACTTCAGGTACTGCCGGTAAAAAGGAGGAAAACCGATGAATGAAGAGGTGATTTTCGGTATTGGCGGAATGGGATTTGTGCTCGTTATTCTTACGTTAATTACCATAATAGCTGTAGTTGTGATTTCCCAGGCACTAAAAACAGCACGGGCTAAGACTGTGGGTATGGCTGAAATCGCCCGGGACGAGGCTTATCGCAAGCTCGCCGAGGAAGCGGTTTCGGTGCAGCGGAAGATGGCAGAGGACCAGCAAAAGATTGTCAATGTTTTAGCCGAGATGAAGGAGCGTATTAACGCCATGGAAAGGATGCTCCGGGAGATCGATTGAAGCCCGCTAACAATAAAGGACTGCTCCGGCAAGCTCTCGGGGCAGTCCTTATTATGTCAGAAACTTGCAAACACGCCCAGAACGGCGTCAACAACTTTCCCGGCGCCCCCCAGACGAAAGTTTCAGCAAATTTATAAAGGAAGATTCTTGTTAAAAGCGAAAATCATAGATCGCTGGAATCAATGGGTTGCTGCTTATCACCTTAAGTCCCGGCCTGCAGGTAAAAAGAACATTAACAACAATAACACCATTGGAAAGGAAATGATGGGGAAATGAAATGGATTCTATTTGTCAATGCATGTGTACGAGGGGAGCAATCCCGAACCTTGAAAATAGCAAGGAGATTTCTTGAAGAATATAAAAAACTAAATCCTGAAGACTCCATAACCCAGTTGGATTTGTGTGATTTGGCGTTGAATTGCCTGACCAGTGAAGTTTTAGCCCTAAGAGAGCAGTTGTTAAAGGAGAACAATTTAGAGCACGATCTTTTTAAACTTGCAAAACAATTTGCAGCTGCAGATAAGATTATAATTGCTGCACCTTTTTGGGACCTGAGTTTCCCGGCTATATTAAAAGTTTACATAGAACAGATTTCGGTACCGGAGATAACCTTTGGCTATGAAAACGACATACCCGTTGGATTGTGCAAAGCAGAAAAGCTACTTTATATAACTACCAGGGGCGGGGAATTTAGCCATGGTTTTGCGAAAGAGTTTGAGATGGGAGTACCTTATATAAAAGCCATATGTGCACTGTATGGCATGAAAAACGTAATAAGCATTTGCGCCGAAGGCTTAGACATGGTTGAGAATGATGCTGCTGAAATTGTTAACAACGCAATGGAAGAAGCAGTTGAAATTGCCAAAACCTTTTAATAAAACTCTTTGGCAACTTGCAGTAAAATAGAATATAGCGAAGGGAGAAAACTTTGCTTTATGACCTCACCGGCAAGTTGCTTTTCAAGGTTGATTGATGGATTGTTTAGCCGGTAAAATTCTATGAGTTTTACCTCACCTACTTTTTTGAAGCAATTATGGCAATGCTGAGGTGGATTGCCGCAGCGGCTTTGTAAGGGGCCGTTGTTGTACAAACCGGCGAAAAGGGGACAGGTTTACCTGTCCCCTTTTCCGATCCCCCTGTCCCGCCCGGGTTTTCAAGGCAGTTTAGCGATAATTGTCAGAATGCCTGTTTTCTAATATAATTAAGTTTATACAATTATTGAAAAGCATGGATTATGGGATAAAGAAGGATGTGTTTGTTATGAAAATCAGCGAGAAAGAAGTCGAACAACTAGCTTTTTTGAGCCGGCTTGATTTGCAAGGGGAAGAGCCGGCAGACTGGACCAAATCCCTTAATGCTGTCCTGGACTACCTGGAGCTTTTGAACAAGCTGGATACCAGTGCCGTAGAGCCTGCTGCCCACGTTCTCCCGCTCAAGAACATCTTCAGGGAAGACAGGCCGCAGCAGAGTCTGGATAAAGAGCTGGTCCTGGCCAATGCACCGGAAGAAGAAGAGGGGTCCTTTGTCGTGCCCCGTATTGTTTAAACAGGAGGTATTTGTATTTGATGCATTTACATACACTATCAGTACACCGGCTTGGTGAACTCCTGGGAAGGAGAGAGGTCAGCAGTGAAGAAGTAACCAGGGCCTGCCTGGAACGCATCAGTCAGGTGGAAGATAAAATCAAAGCCTTTATAACAGTAATAGAGGAAGAAGCTTTAGCACTGGCCCGGGCAGTTGATGAACAGCGGGTGCGGGGGGAGGAGCTCTCTCCCCTGGCGGGAATTCCTGTAGCTATTGCTGATAATATTTGTACAGAGGGAGTAAGGACGACCTGTGCTTCCAAGATGCTCGAAAATTTCATTCCTCCCTATAATGCTGCTGTTGCGGAAAGATTAAAGAAAGCCGGCTCCGTACTTGTGGGCAAGTGCAACCTGGATGAGTTTGCCATGGGCTCTTCAACCGGGAATTCATGTTTTTTCAGCACCGGAAACCCCTTTGACCCTGAGGCCGTACCCGGCGGCTCCAGCGGCGGGGCGGCGGCTGCCGTAGCTGCGGGTGAGGCGGCTTTTGCTTTAGGTTCAGATACCGGAGGCTCGATTCGCCAGCCGGCGGCTTTTTGCGGTGTTGTGGGACTTAAACCCACCTATGGCTATGTTTCCCGCTTCGGTCTGATTTCCCATGCTTCATCCCTGGATCAAATCGGGCCCTTTACCCGGGACGTGACGGATCTGGCCCTGGTCTTAAACATCATTTGCGGCCGCGATGACAGGGATTCAACATCCGCTCCGGTGGATGTGCCCGATTTTAGAAAGTATCTTGTAAATGATGTTAAAGGATTAAAGATTGGCTTGCCCGGGGAGTATTACGGGACAGACCCGGCGCCCCGGGTGGCTGCCAGGCTCCGGGAAGCGGTCCGTAAACTGGAGGAACTGGGCGCCGTCTGTGAAGAGGTAAGCATGCCCCATACGGAATACGCCCTGCCGGCCCATTACATCATTTCCTCTGCTGAAGCCAGCTCCAACCTGGCCCGGTACGACGGGGTCAGGTACGGTTTGAGGGAGGATGCTGAAGATGTCTTGGGCATGTTCCAAAGGACCCGCGGCCGGGGTTTCGGGGCCGAGGTAAAGAAACGGATCATGCTGGGCACTTATGCCTTAAGTGCCGGTAACTATAATGACTATTACGTCAAGGCCCTGAAGTTCCGGACTCTGATCAAACAGGATTTTGCCCGGGCTTTCGAAAAGTTCGATTGCCTGTTAACTCCTACCGTCCCTGCAACTGCTTTTAAAAAAGGGGAGATGAGGGACGATCCCCTGGCTGGTTATCAGTCCCATGTCTTTACCATTCCAGCCAACCTGGCCGGCTTGCCTGCCATGTCCCTGCCCTTCGGCCTGGTGGAGGGGCTGCCTGTGGGCTTGCAGCTCATCGCCCGGCATTTTGACGAGGGAACCCTGCTGAGGGCAGGCTATGCTCTGGAGCAAAGTTCGGAACAAACCGGACCGAAACCGGACTTGTTCCGTTAACCATATATTATAGGGGGATCGTGATGAGTAGATACGAAGCAGTTATCGGCCTGGAGGTCCACGTGGAGTTGAAGACGGAGACGAAGCTGTTTTGCGGCTGTTCTACGGAATTCGGCAAGGAGCCCAATACCCAGGTGTGCCCTGTCTGCCTGGGGCTTCCCGGCGCTACGGGCGTCTTGAATAAAAAAGCTGTAGAGCTGGCTGTTAAGGCCGGCCTGGCGTTAAATTGTGAAATAGGGACCAATACCTGGTTTGACCGGAAAAATTACTACTATCCCGACTTGCCCAAAGGCTTTCAGATCTCCCAGGTCTTCCGGCCCATTGCTTATAAGGGATATCTTGATCTGGAGCTGAACGGTAAAAGCAAACGAATTAATATCACCAGGGCTCATCTCGAAGAAGATCCAGGCAAACTGACCCATGCAGGGGGATCTATCATTACTTCCCATTGTTCTTACGTGGACTATAACCGGTCCGGGATCCCCCTTGTTGAAATTGTGTCAGAACCTGAAATACGCTCGGGGGAAGAGGCTAAAGCCTATCTGGAGAAGCTGAAGGCCATCCTGGAATATGCCGGTGTATCCGACGTAAAGATGGAACAGGGTTCCCTGCGCTGTGACGCCAACGTTTCGGTGCGCCCTGTTGGATCTACGGTCCTGGGCACCAAAACAGAAATAAAGAATATGAATTCCTTCCGTGCGGTACAGCGGGCTATTGATTATGAAGTGGAAAGGCAAATCGAGGCCCTGATGGACGGAGGAAGGATTATTCAGGAAACCCGCGCCTGGGATGAAAACCTCGGCGTAACCGTAGCCATGCGCAGCAAGGAAAATCCGGATTACAGGTGTTTTATGGAGCACGAACTTGCCCCCATAGAGCTAAAAACAGAGTGGATTGAAGATGTCCGTGCTACTATACCGGAATTGCCTGACGCCCGCAGGAAACGACTGGTTGAGGAGCATGGACTGCCGGTCTATGATGCCGGCGTAATTACCAGTTCCCTGGACCTGGCTGAGTTCTTTGATGCTGCGTTAAAGGAGTATCCCGATGCTAAAACCGTCAGCAACTGGGTCATGGGTGAGCTGTTGCGGTTGTTGAACGCCCGTAATCTGGAGCTGAGTGAAGCCAAGATCACCCCCGGCGGTTTGGCTTCCCTGCTGAAGTTGATTGAAAAGGGCGCCATCAGCAATAAGATGGGCAAAGAAGTATTTGAAGTTATGTTTGAGGAGGGTAAGGATCCGGACCAAATCGTAAAGGAAAAGGGGCTGTCCCAAATATCCGACGAGAGCCAGTTGAACCGGATTATTGCTGAAGTTATCGCCAAGAATCCCAAATCAGTGGCGGATTTTCAGTCCGGCAAGGAAAAGGCCATCGGTTTTTTAGTGGGTCAGGTTATGAAGGCCACCAGGGGTCAGGCTAACCCCGGAGTGGTCAACGCAATACTGCGGGAAAAGCTGGCTGAATAAAGAATGGCCAGAAAAGAAAATATGAAGGAAGATAACACATCATACCTAATATGCATGATGGAGTAACACTGGTAATTCAGGGACCTTAGTGCCTGAAATGCCGGTACACCGGCACAGCTGGAGGCTATCTGCCCTGTTAAGGGGCTTTTGCCGCCGGCTGTTTTCATTTTAGAATTCAAGGGACTTTGCGCTAATACCCATCATTACTAAAAAAGCATGTTCCTTAAGACAGGGCAGGTTCGCTAACTAAGCCACCGGGAGCGTCACGGTAACTGTTGTACCCCTGGCGGGCTCGCTTTGAATATCAATACTACCGCCGTGGTTGTCGATAATTTTTTTGCTTATAAACATGCCCAGACCGGTACCACTTTCTTTGGTGGTAAAGAAGGGTTTGAACATATTGGCCATGATTTGTCCGTCCATGCCTTTTCCCGTGTCTCTAATTACTACTCGTACGATTCCCAGCTGTTTGTCCCCGGAGCACTGAAGAAAGAGTTGTCCTTCATCCGGTAGGGCGTCAAAGGCGTTTCTGATAATGTTTAAAAAGACTTGTCTTAACTGACCGCTGTCTGCTTTGATGGGTGGCGGGTCTTCCGGTGTCTCCAGGTTAATTTTTAGATTGCGCAGGGATGCTTCACATTCTACCAGCGCAGCCACATCTGTCAGCAACTTATTAATGGAGCACTGGGTGCGGCTACAATAACCCGGTTTGGCCTGCAGCAAAAAATCTGAGATTAACCTGTTAAGATGCTTCAGCTCGTCTGAAATAATGTCTAAGTATTCCAGCTCGCTGTTTCTCCCTATCTTTTGTTGTAATAATTGCACAAAGCCGCTGATAGCTGTAAGGGGGTTTCTGAGTTCGTGGATCATTTCTGTAGCCAGTTGACCTAAAATGGCAAGCTTCTCAGCTTTTATTACAGCATTTTCCAGTTCTTGCTGCCGCCCCGCAGGTTCGAGCAAAGCCATGGCCCCCACCGTAGCCCCGCCCTTGTCTTTGATGGCGTATGTGTTTGCCCGGAAATCAGAAGAAGGGGCGTTGAGCAAAATAACTGACTCGGGCTTCAGGTTTTGATACTCCTTGCCTGTGGCAAGGGTTTGCAGTAGCTTGTTGTAATCAGAATCCAGATTATTTATTAGATCAGAGAACGGCTTTCCTAAAACGCGTTCTTCTTGATAACCAGTTAACATAGATAATCTATTGTTAAACAACCGGACATGCCCTCTCCGGTCAATAACTATTATTCCCAGGGGGAGGTGATTAAAAACCAGTTGAAGCCAGTCCACCGGGGATTCTACCATAAACGGACACCTCACAATCAGGATGAACCGCGAAAGATTCATTTCTGCGGGAAAGGAAATAATGGTATTAAAGAGGGTTATTTGATATTTTATTGTATTGTTCCTGGAGATAGCCGGTTATTAAGTTGGCGCTGCGCAGGCGGTAAACAGTCACCTTGCTGGTACCGCCAGGTTCCAGGAGTCCGAGAGCGCAGAGAGTTTGGAGAGCCGGTTCCACCTGTTGAAAGGGGCGGTGTAAACGGAGGGCCAAGCCCCAGGCTGTGTCCCGCGTATGGGGGTTTGCTTGAAAAAAGGCAAGCAGTTCAATCCGGATAACCGTTTGCCGGATAGGATCCAGGCCTTCATAAATTTTTTCCGTCACGGGGCTCCTCCTCCCACAGTTTCTTCGGAAGCGGCATGATGAGGAACTCGCAGTAATCACCCTCTACTGCCTGACAGCGCATCTCTTCACAAATAATTTCCTGCTCAAGTAAAACACTGAAGTATGCTGCGAATATTCCTCTGAACAGGTCACAGGTAACCTGGGGAGAACGGTAAAGACTGCCGTATTCATTTTCAACTGATACCTGAAATGAATCATAACAGCGGATCCTGGCCCTGCCCCGGGTCAGATTAAAGGAAACCAGTTCCACATTACCCAGTCCGTCATTTTTAATCACTTCCAGAAGCAACTGCAAACATTCTTCAGGGTCCGGGTAAAAAGTTTTGGTTCTACCGGCTAAGCTTAAAGCCGATCGGTAGCCGGCGTCATAAAGGACGTGTTTTATAGCATGGGGGGCATGTTCTTTTATAGACATGAACAGGGAGGAGTATGTTTCCTGGGGGAGCAGGATTGCCCTCCGCCCGGCGACCTTAAGGATATGCTCTTCACGGGTAACGATTTCCTCCGTGGGGCGGGTTGAGGGAAACAACCGGCCGTGACAAACGCCAGACTCGTCCGTCTCCAGTGATGTGGAGTAGTCCGTGCCGGTTACATGGCGTAAAACTGCCTGAAATGAACTAAGGCGGGCACAGTAAAGGGGCAGTCCCTCGATGGGAGCCCTCAGGCAATAGTCCCGGTAGACACAGTTGTTGCGCTCGACTTGTACCAGCAAGCTGTCTCCTGAATCTTCCAAACGGTAATCCCCCGCCTTTAAAAACCCCTCCCGGTCCATAAAGTAGAGAAAAGCAAGGCAGGCTTGTACGGGATTCTTTGAATCAAACTTTATTTCATCCAGGTGTTCTTCCAGGACATACTGCGCCGTACTGATCATAAACTGCTCCAGCCAGTGGCCGCTGCTGAAAGGAAGCTGTTTCATAGTCTTGCACATGCTCAGTTGCATAAAGTTTATTAATTTTCTAGAGAATTCGCCGATTTTCATTCGTTTACCCCCATTTCTGTCGACACCAGAATACCGTAGACGGGACTGATCGTAAAAGCGTGCCGGGAGGATACAAATTGCTGGCTTTTTACCTTGCCGATTTGCATCATCCGCATGGGGTTGTAACTGGAACCGCTGAAATTCATCTTCAGGATAAAGTTATAAAGGTGACCGCTGATGGTCATCAGCTTTGCATCTAAAACCCCGCTCACAAAGATATCCAATGCTACGATCCCGCTTTTACGCAGTTGCTTAATCCGGGTCCGGTGAAAGTCCAGGATGTCGGCAGCGTCCATCGAGGTGAAAAGGGTACTCAAACTGTCCACCACCAGCCTCACCCTTCGTCCGCTGCAGCCGTGCAGTATCTCTGTTTCCAGGGCAAAGTACTTGTCCAGGTTCCGGAGGTCGGAAAGGGCGTATTTTTCCATACTCTCTCCTTCTTCGTAAGCGTCTACAAAGATCAACCTGTCCGCCTCTTCGTAAGCGGGGGTGCCGACTTTAAAGCTTAAGAGATGCTCCCGCATCGCTGCAGGAGGTTCGTCGCAGGCCACATAAATACAGGTGTCACCGCAGCGCAGCCCTTCTTTGATAAATTCCCCCGCCAGCACGGTTTTGCCTATGCCGGATTCCCCTTCAACCATAATCTGGGAACCGTACATCAGGCCTTTTTCCAGGTTCCGGTCCAGTCCTTCCACTCCAAAATAAGCTCTGCGCATGAAGCTAACCTCCTAACCGGGGGAACACTTGTACGCCAGAATTGTTGATTTCGAGCAAATGGTTGCCCATGGCATGATTGACGCCGCGCATTTTATAGATTTCCAGTTGTCTGACCCTGCGGTTTTTGAGAAGGATGGATTTAAGCAGGATGGTTCCCTGGACCACCGAGTGGATTACTTCCACTTTGCCGCTGTCAGCCAGTTCCCAGGCGGGGCTGATCAAAAAATTGGTACAATTGAGACTGTTAAGATAGGTAACCAGGCAATAAAATTTTTCATGAAGAACCGCGGCGTTGTCTATGCGGGAAAAAAACCCGTAAATCGAATCAATAACCAGACGGCGTGCCCCCAGCGATTTTACCTTTTCTCCCAGCCAGATGATGGTCTCATCAATCTCCATACTGGAAAGAGGTTTGTATATAATTTTTACCATGTCCTGTTCTTGAAGGGAGCGCAAATCCCAGTTGAATCGCAGGGAGTTGGCGATCAATTGAGAGGGGGTTTCCTCCATCGACAAAAAAATTCCCTTCTCCCCGTAATCCATGGCGCCCTTGGCCAGGAACTGCAGACCCAGCACCGTTTTGCCGGTCCCTGAGCTGCCGGCCACGGCCAAGCTTACGCCGCGGGGCAGTCCGCCCTGCAATAAATTGTCAAGTCCGGGAACGCCGGTACAAAGCAGTTCATTTTCATGCTGTTCCTGTCCATAAACATCCAGGTCCCTGATCAAGGCCAGGACCTTGATGCCCCTGTTGGTTATGCGAAAAGTATGTTTGCCCGGAATATATTCCTGACCCCTTGTTTTACATATTTCCAGCACCCGGTGGCGGTGCAGTCCCGGCCTGTCCTTATTTTCCAGGCGGATGATAGCGTCTACCACATATTCCTCAAAGGCGTATTCCCGGCTGCCCTCGCTCTCCCGTTCTTTAACCAAGAAGGAGGTCAGCTTCAGGCGGCGCAAACCATTGCAGAAACTGTAGAAACTTCTGCGCAGCGAAAGACCTTCGTTGAGGATAGTTCGAAAATGGCTGATACTGTCTACCAGAATGCGCCTTGCGCCAACCTCCCGGGCAGCTTCTTCAAGAAGATTCACCTCCGTATCCGCCAGAACTTCGGGAGAAGTGCACAGGATCCGGAGTTTATTTGCATCTTCCAGGGCCCGGAGATCCCAGCCGAAATTGAGAGCGTCACGGTAGATAGACTCGGGCAATTCTTCGAAGGTAACAATCAACCCCGGTTCACCGTACTCGGTAATGCCCCGGTAGATAAACTCAATTCCAAAGGTGGTTTTACCCGCACCAGGAATACCTTCGATCAGGACTGAGTTGCCTCGAATAATTCCACCGTGCAGCAAATCATCAAAACCATCTATGCCTGTAGAAACCCTTTCCAAAGCCAAAGCACCTCCTTTGGAAAATTATGAGGTTTTTAGTTTAATTTCAACGCATTACCTTAAAATCCCTCTAATTGTAAAATATTTTTTCTATTATTTATTGTTTTTAAAAATCTTTATTAAACAATTATCAGTTATTAGTTACATGGATTGGAATGAGCAGCCGGTGAAATACAGCACCGGTTTTTCACTCAAAAAAACAACCGTCAGATTACTTTTCACAGAACTTTCCTCATGCATTGAGCGTCTTATATAATAGGGTGGGTGTGACCTTTCAGTTTTTACCAGTCTGATTCCAGGAAATAGCAGGTTTTAAATCGCCTGCATTTTTTTAGGGCGTATTTAATGGAAAGTTTTTCCTGTAATGAATTTTGGGAGGTGAAACCAATTAAAAGAATTGTTTTTTTCTCAATGTCGTTGCTCTTGTTCTTTGCAGTCGCAGGAAGGTGCGGAGCCGCCGAGGTTTCCGCAACTGTGCAGGCGCCGGTTCAAGAGGCGCTGTCCGGCCAAGGGGTTGAGCCCGTCGGGCTTGCCGTTTCTAAGGACGAGGCTTTGCGCATAGCCAGGGATCTGTTTCCGGAACTGCTGGCAGGTAAGGACTTAAATGCCGAACTTGCGGATGATTACTGGGAGGACGTGCCGGTATGGCAGATTGGTTTTCAGGAGACAGCCTACAGCGGCGGGCGGACTGAATATCTGGATATTGCCCTTAACGCAAAAACAGGGAAGCTTAAAAGGATGTATTATAACGGTCCTTCCACCGGCCTGGAGCAGGGTGATGTTCCAATTACAGAGGAGACAGCCCGGCAAAGGGCAGAGGCTTTCGCCAAAAAGTTCTGCCCGGCCGAGTTTGCCCGGAGCCGCCTGGTGGAAAGGGATTATATCTACCAGCCGTCCGGTGTGCTGAAAAACCAGTACAGTTTTTACTGGACCCGCGTTGAAAAGGGTATTCCCGTTTTGGAAGAAGGCATCAGCGTGGGGGTGGACGTGTTCAGCGGGCGCCTGGTCAACTTCAACGTAAACTGGCGCCACGACGTGGTTTTCCCCGAGCCCGGCGTACTGCCTCAGGGTCTGGAGAGCAAAATTATGCGGGAACTGGGCCTGTATTTATGTTACCAGATTGCCGGCAGCTCCAGGACAGGGCCGGGGGAAGTGCCGGAGGCTGCCCTTGTTTACCAGTTGAACAGTCAAGGTACGTTAAGAATAAACCCTGGTAACGGTGAAGCCGTCACCGGGGAGGGGGAAACAATGCCCCTGAACCGGTACAGGCGTTTTATCAACCTGCCGGAACCGGTTGCCGGAGGTGGCGTTGTAACAGAACCCGGACCGGTTGCCCCGGCTCAGAAGATCAGCCAGGCCGATGCGGTGAGGGCGGCGCAGGAATTTTTCCAAAAGCTGGGCCTGGAAGGTGAGGTCACCCAGATCGGCGGCGGGAGTACTGGTGGCGGAGTCTTCCATGATCAATTCTGGAGCTATAGTTTAAGAGAGGGTGAAGGAGGGAGGAGCGGCCAAAGCCGGCATGGGAATGTAGGGATTAATGTCTATACCGGAGAGGTATGGAACTACAATAATTCTGAATTTGAGAGGTCCGGGCCGGTTTCAGGCCTTTCGCCGGGAATTGGCCGGGATGCCGCAAGGGAAAAGGCCCTGGCTTTTATCCGCCTGGTTGCGCCCGATAAAATGGGGCAGGTGGTGGAGGACCGGCAGGATCCGGCTAATGCCGGGTATAACGGGTTCCATCATTTCAGTTTCAGCCGGCTGGTCAACGGGATAGTGTTTCCCCAGGACAAGATCATTGTAGAAGTGGGCGGTGACGGTACGATTGTCCACTATAACTGCAACTGGCACAGGGTGCGGTTTCCGTCTGCCGGGGAAGTAATCGGGGTGGAGGAAGCGGAAAAAATTTTCCTGGCGAATAACCGTTTAAAATTTGTTTATTTCTTCCCGCTGGCTGGCGAGGAGCTCCGGCCGGGCAAAAAACCGGTCCCGGTTCTTATGTTTGAACCTTACAATGAATGGGCTATTGATGCCTGCACCGGAGAACCGGTTATTCTTAACCAAGTGGTGGTGCAGCCGAAAGAAAAAACCGGTTTGGAAATCCCGGCGGGGCACTGGGCCGCCGCGCCCCTGTCCATACTCGCAAGCAGCGGGCTGCTGCCGGCTGAAGGATTCGAGCCGGATGGGCCGGTCAGCCGCAGGGAGGCCTTGCGGGTGCTTATGAGTATCCCCGGCCGCTATGGTCCGGATCAGCAAGACTCTTTTATACAGGTTAGCTTTAATGATCTGAATCTGAATGACCCGGACTACGGATTAATTCAAAATGCCGTGCGCAGGGGATTGCTGGCAGGCGGGGGTAATTTCTATCCGGAACAGCCAATCCTGCGGGAGGATTTGGCCATCTGGCTGGTGCGCGCCCTGGGTTACGGGGAAGTTGCCGGGATGACGGTCAAGATCGAGTTGAAAACGGCTGACGCAGGTCTGGTTTCAGACGAGGCGTACAACTATGCGGCCATTGCCTGCGGCCTGGGCCTGTTCAAAGGTGATCAAGAAGGGCTGCTGCGTCCTTTGGAGGAGACCACCTGGGCCGAGCTGGCTGCAGTGATGACCAGGGCTGCGCCGCGCCTGCAGGATATCAAGTACTGACAGATATTGATCAGTCAACTAACAAAGGAGGGAAAAAATGGTTAAGCGGAGTTGGACTGCCGGGATCATTCTATTATCCCTGGCCCTGGGCTTTTTCTGTGCCGGCCGGGGTGTGGCAGGGGCGGAGCTTGCCTCTGTGGACGGTAAAATGGAGAGGGCAATTGAAGTAACTGCAGCGGGTAATGAAGGGAATACGGGCGACGGAGAGCAGGCTGCCATCAGCCTGGAGCAGGCCATCCAAATTGCCAGGCAGGCTTTTAAGATCCCTGCGGAACTGGATCAGTTTTCAAGTGGTTTCAGTCAATCGGACGAAAATTCTTTCTGGGAGTTACGCTGGTACCGGAGCAGCATGCAGGGTGGCGAGATGAGTGTAAGGGTAAACAGCGATACTGGTGAAATCTGGAGTATGTACAAGTGGCTGCCGCCGGCTGCCGGAGTTGAATACCGGGGGCTGCCTGTTTATACCAGGGAGAAAGCGCAGGCAATAGCCGCGGCGTTTATTCAAAAACTGCACCCGGAGCGCTTCGGGGAAACCATCCTGCAGCCGGGCCGCGACTATATTCCACCATTATCCTTTAAAGAGCGCGGGGCTGTGGAGTACAACTTCAACTACGCCAGGGTTATTGAAGGTGTGCTTTACCCGGATAACGGGATTAATGTGGCAGTAAACGGCGATACCGGCGAAGTCATCCGGTTTGACCTGAACTGGGGGGAAACGCGGGATTTCCCGCCGCCGGTTACCAAAATCAGCCTGCCCCAGGCCAGACAAATCTTTTTAAATGAGTCGGCGCCTGAACTAAACTACTTTCGCCCCTATGCGCCCTACGGTATGGACGCGCCTGTAAAACTGGTCTACCGTCAGCCGGAGAACCGGCGGCAGGTGCTCATTGACGCCCTCACCGGCAAGCTGTTGAATCAGGATATGAACTACTATTACGGGTATGGCGGCGGCGGTGACGCCGGAGCGGCGCCAGAATACTCTTTAAAGCAGCAGGATGTGCAGCTTAACCCGGCTGAGGAAATGGAGTTGGACGAGGTTAAGAACCTGCTGTCCAGGGATAAGGCCCTGGAAAAGGCCAGATCTACGGTTGGAATCCCTGCAGATTATACTTTAACCAGCAGCAGGCTGGAGCAGGACTATATGATTAAAAGTGTTAAGACCTGGAATTTTAGCTGGCAAGCCGGGGATAAGTCGGTAGGCGGCGGACTGAATGTTACCATTGACGCCGTTAATGGAGACCTGATTGCCTTTAACCACTATGAAAACATTTATGACGAATATAAGAACCAGGAGGTTAAGTACGGCGAGGAAGAAGCCCGCCGCATCGCTGAAGATTTTATCAAGAAAAACCAGCCCAACAGATGGGAGCAGGTGCTCCTTGAATCACTTCAGCCTGTGCCGGGCCCGGTGCTGACCCCCCTGGAAGAACCGGTTACCAGCTCCTACGCAATTAGATATACCCGGATAGTTAAAGATGTGAAATTCCCTGATAACGGTTTTTATGTGAATGTGAACAGTGCCACGGGGAAAATTACTTCGTACCGGATGAACTGGTGGGACCTGGTCTTTCCCGACCCCGAAGGGGTTATTAGCCGGGAAGAAGCAGCGAACAAATACCTGAAGGAAGCTCCTTTAAAGGTAGGCTATCTAAGGCTGTGGCCCCGGGAGGGATACTGGAAGCAGCCGGATCAGGAAGCTAAAATTCACCTGGTCTATTATCAGGCCAACCTCAATTTTGAAATGCTGGATGCTTTCACCGGTCAGCCCCTTAATGGGGAAGGCGGGGTTGTTCATCCAGAGGGCGCCAAAGCAGAATTTAGTGACATGGAAGGACATCCGGCCCGGGAGGCAGTTGAGCAACTGGCCGCCGCCGGCATCGTTGTTGAGGATAGCGGTAAATTCAGGCCTGATGATGCTGTAACCCAGGCTGAATTGATTGCCATGCTGGTGAGATGCTTTGACCAATCACCCGGGGTAGCTGCCGGAGGTGAGGAGCCGTGGTACCAGGTCTATTTCGAAAAGGCTGCCCGCATCGGCATTATTCAGGCCGGGGAGAAACCGGAGCCTGAGGCGCCGGTCAACCGGGAAATCTTAGCCCGTTTAATGATCCACTCCATGGACCTTTACAAAGTAGCCCGCTTTAGTGACATCTATGTGCTTGACTTTCAGGACGCCGAAGACATCTCCGGGCATTTGAAAGGGCACGCCGTCCTGTCTGCGGCTCTGGGCTTGATCAAGACGGTGGAGGGAAGGTTCGAGCCCAAAGGGGTTGTGACCAGAGCAGAAGCAGCGGAAACAGTTGTAAGGTTTTTGAAAAATAGCTAAACAATAATTAGGCCGGGACTAATCTGTCCCGGCTTCTTCTATTAATGTACAATCTTAAGCTGATTAAGGGATTGTTCTTTAATCCGGTGACACCCTTTTAGTCCTTACCTTCGCGTTTATTTGAAAAATTTTTTATAAGGATGCCCAAAACAGTTATGTTAATGCGGAAGGAAAGCTGAGGCAAGCTGAGTATTCCCTGAAGTCGCTTCAGGTGGTCGTGGGCGACGGTGGTTCAATGGCCGCCGGGGAACAGAACAGCCGGAGCCAGAACAGCGGCGCCCCGTTTCCGGGGGGAGGAGTTATGATCCGCAGGTAGCCGGGCGACGCGGCATAATTTTCACAGCCTTACAGAGTCTGAAAGATGGGGATGGTGGCGCGCTGTGTCCGGTAAAACAGTAATCTTGCTGGAAAATGTTAAGAAAATATATCAGCTTGGAGAAACGCGGGTCTTTGCCCTGAAAGGCATCAACCTCACCATCCGGGAGGGTGAAATGGTTGCCGTCATGGGCTCCTCCGGCTCCGGCAAAAGTACCCTGCTGAACATAATGGGCTGTTTAGACAGGCCCACAGCGGGTATCTATTACCTCGACGGCGAGAATGTTTCCCAATTGGCTAAAAGCAGGCTGGCCCGGATTCGGAACAAAAGAATCGGCTTTGTTTTTCAGGGCTTTAACCTTTTGGGAAGAACCACCGTACTGGCCAATGTTCAACTACCGCTAATCTACGCCGGAGCCGGAAAAAAAGAAATGGCGGAAAGGGCCAAGGAAGCCCTGGCCTGGGTGGGACTGTCTGATTACCTGGAACACTATCCCTCCCAGATGTCCGGCGGCCAGCAGCAGAGAGTCGCCATCGCCCGGGCTCTGGTGAACAACCCCTCCCTGATCCTGGCCGACGAACCCACGGGCTCCCTTGATTCAAAAACAAGTATAGAAATAATGGCAGTAATCCAGAGGCTGTACCTTGAAAAAGGTATAACTGTGATAATCGTTACCCATGAAAGGGAAATCTCCCAGTACTGCCGGCGGCTAATCAAGTTGAAAGACGGGAGAATCACGGAGGATACGCCTGTAATGAACCCCAGAAACGCTGCCGAAGACCTGGCGGCCATGCCGGACGAAGGGGAGGGGCAAATTTGAACTTTATAAATAACTTTGAAGTAGCCCTGAACGGGATCAAAGCAAACAAACTGAGATCTTCCCTGACCATGCTGGGCATTATTATCGGGGTGGCTGCCGTAATTATCATGATCTCTGTGGGGCAGGGCGCCAGCAAAAGAATTTCCGATCAGATCTCCAGTATGGGTTCAAACCTGCTGATGGTTTCCCCGGGAGCCGGACAGGGACCCGTCAGGGGAGCCTCGGGAAATGTCAATACCCTTACCCTGGAAGACGCCGAAGCTATAGCCGGGTTGAGCATGGTAGCCGGGGCGGTGCCGGAGTTAAATACCGGCGCTACCATCGTTTACGAAAACCAGACCTGGACTAGCCAGATTAACGGCACCACGCCGGGTATGCAAGTAATCAAGGACTGGCCTGTCAGTTCGGGATCTTACTTTGGCGATGACGACGTGCAAAGCGCCAGCCTGGTGGCGGTACTGGGCCAGACGGTGGTGGATAACCTTTTCCCGCCCGGTACTGACCCGGTGGGTGCCACCATCAGGATCAATAAACTGGCCTTTACGGTAGTCGGTGTACTTTCCCCCAAAGGCGCGGCCATGATGGGACAGGACCAGGACGATGCTGTTTACGTGCCAATCACCACGGTTCAAAAGAGGATGCTGGGCGTAAACAATGTTCGTACCATCAATGTTCAGACAGAAACACAGGATAGTATGGCTTACGTGCAAACCAGTATTGAAGAACTGCTCCGGGAGAGACACCGCATAACCGGTTCTAAAACCGATGATTTCAGCGTACTCAGTTTAACCTCCGTTCTGGAAGCTGCGGAAACAGCCACCGGTACCATGACGATACTGCTGGCCAGCATAGCTGCCATCTCCCTCCTGGTGGGCGGCATCGGGATTATGAATATTATGCTGGTTTCCGTTACGGAGAGAACAAAGGAAATCGGCCTGCGCATGGCGGTGGGGGCTACGGAAAGCAATATCCTCAACCAGTTTCTGGTGGAGTCCGTGGTGCTCTGTCTGGTGGGCGGTTTTACGGGTATTATCACCGGAGCCGCGGTGGCCTGGGCGATTTCCAAGTTTGCCGGCTGGCCAACTTATATTACGCTCTATTCCATTTTATTGTCGGCTGGTTTTTCAGCGGCTATCGGGATTTTCTTCGGCTATTATCCGGCTAAAAAAGCAGCAAGCCTGGATCCCATCGAAGCCCTCCGTTTTGAAAAATAAGCAAGAATTTCGTTGCGGGCACCTGCCGGGATATATACATATTTAATAAGAGAACAGCCCTTTTGTAGGCAAGGGCTGTTCTCCATTTCTGCAAAGATGTATTTTAATGATAATCAAGAAATACCGGGTTGATTCTTATTGTTAATCTTTTTATTCAGATCAGCAATCATCCTTTTTAATTCCTGGAGCATCATTTCCAGGTCGTTTAATCTTCTGACAGCCTGACTGGGGCTGCGGTTTCCATATTGAGCACATTCTGAACAGGGGTCGGTATAGGCAAGCGAACATTGGGTCATGGTTTTTCCTCCTTCCTCCCCCTGTGATTATGCTTTATTGAAATAAGCTTTAGACAATCCCCTGGGCCATCATGGCATCGGCAACTTTCAGGAATCCGGCGATATTCGCCCCTTTAACCAGGTCGCCCTCAAAACCGTATTCCTTTGCTACCTTGCTGGTTTGACGGTAGATTCTAACCATAATGTCCTTTAATTTGGCATCCACTTCTTCAAAGGTCCAGGCGAGTCTCATGCTGTTCTGGGTCATCTCCAGAGCAGAAGTGGCAACGCCGCCCGCGTTGGATGCCTTGGCAGGGGTGAAGAGGATCTTGTTGTTCTGAAATACTTTGATTGCTTCCGGAGTGGAGGGCATGTTGGCGCCTTCTCCCACCGCCGTTACGCCGTTGGCCACAAGTATTCTGGCGGATTCCTCGTCGATTTCGTTTTGGGTAGCGCAGGGAAGGGCCAGGTCGCACTTAACTGTCCAGATTCCCTTTGAACCTTCGTGATACTGGGCTGATGGGTGATGTTCGCGGTATACCTTGATCCTCTTTCTTTCAACTTCTTTGATCTGCTTAATAGTATCTAACTTGATGCCGTCCGGGTCATAAATATAGCCGTTGGAATCACTCATGGCCACTACCAGGGCACCCAGTTGCTGGGCCTTTTCTGCCGCATAGATGGCTACATTTCCGGAACCTGAAATAACCGCTGTTTTGCCCTTAAGGGACTGGTCGTAATCCTTCAGCATTTCCTCCAGGAAGTAAAGCAGCCCGTAACCGGTGGCCTGGGTTCTGCCCAGGCTGCCGCCGTAGGAAAGACCTTTGCCTGTAAAAACGCCGTGATAAAGGGTTGTAAGCCTCTTATATTGACCGTAAAGATAGCCCACTTCCCGGGCGCCGACCCCTATGTCGCCGGCCGGGACATCCACATCCGCTCCGACATAGCGGTAAAGTTCCGTCATAAAACTCTGGCAAAAACGCATGACTTCAAAGTCCGACTTTCCTTTTGGATCGAAATCACTGCCGCCTTTGCCCCCTCCAATGGGTAAACCGGTAAGGGAATTTTTTAACGTTTGCTCAAAGCCGAGGAACTTGATGATCCCCAGGTTTACTGAAGGATGAAAGCGCAGACCGCCCTTGTAGGGTCCGATGGCGCTGTTGAACTGAACCCTGAAACCACGGTTAACCTGGACCCGGCCGTTGTCGTCAATCCAGGGCACTCTGAAAATAAGCTGCCGTTCCGGCTCTACTATTCTCTCCAGGATGCCTGTTTCTACAAATTCGGGATGTCTTTCAATGACCGGTTCGAGGGATTCAAGAACTTCCAAAACTGCCTGGTGAAACTCCGGCTCGTTGGGATTCCTTTTCCTAACCTGTTCCATTACATCTCCGATAACCTGTTCTGCTGCCTTCACAAAAATTACCTCCTCTGTTGTTCCGAAATGCTTTTTAAACTGGTTGCCTATTTTTTAAAGTGCCGGTTTGAAAAGAAGCCGGAGCCGGTTTGTTAGTCACCGTGTCGATTCAACCTGACCTGGATCCTTTTCGAACCGGCACATTTAACAAATAATTCTTTATTTACTAACATCACCTCCACAAATATTATTATTAAAATGCATTAAGATATTCTTTCAGTTCCCAGGGGTGGACAACCGCCTGAAAACGTTCCCACTCCTCAGCTTTGGCTCTGGTGAAACTACGGTAAATATAATCACCCAGGGTATCCCTGACCCGCCGGTCAGCGGAAAGATCGCGCAGAGCTTCTTCTAAGCTGCGGGGCAGACAGGCAATCTGTGCTTCTTGACGCTGGTTGTTGGATCCGGAAAGGGGGGGTGGCTGTGGAAGTTTTTGCCGGATGCCGTCCAAACCAGCTTTTAAAATTACGGCCAGGGCAAGATACGGGTTGCAGGCCGGGTCCGGGTTACGTACTTCCACCCGGGTATCCTGCCCGTGGTGGGCAACGACCCTGAGTATTGAGTTGCGGCTGTCTTCCGACCAGGCTACATATACAGGTGCCGCCGGATCGCCGGGTTGCAACCGTTTGTAAGAATTAATGAGGGGGTTGGTAATAGCGGTGTTGGCCCGGGCATGGTCCAGGATGCCGGCGATAAAATGCCCGGTCCACCGGTCAAGCGGCAGAGGGTGTTCCAGGTCAGTAAGGTGTTCTGCTTCCCTGGGATGTAAATATAAATGCAGGTGCAACGCTGAGCCGGGCATGCCGTTTAGTGGTTTGGGCATAAAAGAAGCGTACAGGCCATGGCGTTGGGCAATGGTACGTACAATAAACTTGAAGGTTACCAGCTTGTCAGCAGTATCCAGGGCATTATCTCCCTTTAAAGAGACTTTGTGCTGCCCGGGCCCTGCCTCGTGGTGGCTGTAGCCAATACTATAGCCCATTTCTTCCAGGGTCAGGACGATGTCCCGCCGGGCATTCTCACCTAAATCGAAGGGCGTTAAGTCGCAAAGGCCGGCCTGATCATGGGTGTTAATGGTGGGGTTGCCTTTGTTATCAGTATGAAGGAGATAAAATCCTACCTTCGCACCCATCCAGACATCAAAACCCATCTGGGCGGCTTCTTCTAAAACCTGTTTCAAAACGCTGCGTGAGCAGCCCCGGTAAGGAGATCCATCGGGATTGGCAATATCACAAATGAAGCGAGCCACCGCTTCATCGCGGGGCCGCCAGGGAAATACAATAAATGTGGACAGATCCGGACGCAGGAGAATATCCTGTTCAAGACCGCCTATCACTCCATCCACCGCAGAGCTGTCGAAGGAGATCCGGCCGGCCATTGCCCGTTCCAGATCCTCCGATGTAACGGCGATGTTTTTCAGCGAGCCGAAAGTATCGGTGAACTGTAAGCGAAGGAATTTTACTCTCTCTTCTTTAGCTTTTTCCAGGACTTCTTCACGAGTGTGCATCAAAAACCCCCAAAAATCCATGATTAGTCACCGGTAACCAGGCAAGTTTTAGGGTTCTAACTAATCATGTTAATTAATAATTCATAAAGAAATCATAAAAAAAGGATTAGTAATATAATTTTTTCAAAAAAATTTAAAAATAGAAGGCGGAAATATAAAATTTTTATAAAAAAGCTCTGCCTTTATCCGGCAGAGCTTCCAGGGAGCCCTTTTTTCTGTATTATTCGATTGCCAGTTGGTAGCCGATACCATGCTTCCCCAGAATATACCTGGGCTTGCCGGGGTCGTCCTCAATTTTTTTGCGAATGCTGCTAATATAATTTCTGAGGTAGTGCAGTTCATTGCGGTATTCAGCACCCCATACCCGGGTCAGCAAATCTTCATGGGTGAGTACTCTTCCTGCATTACAGGCCAGATGATACAAGACCTGATACTCGGTAGCGGTCAGCTTTGCTTCCTTACCCTTTATGAAGACCCGCTTTTGGGCAGTATTAATGACCAGGTCACCTGTTGTATAAATTGGGCATTTCGGAACATTTCCCGCTTGACAGGTCCTTCTGAGAACTGCCCTTACGCGTCGCAGCAGTTCCTCGACACTGAAGGGTTTGGTTAAATAATCGTCGGCCCCCACGTCAAAACCGCGGATCCGGTCCTGCTCACGGGCCCGGCCTGTCAGCATAATAATAGGAATATCGGAAAACTCCCTGATTTTTCTACAGACATCAAAACCGTTGAATGAGCCGGGAAGCATTATATCCAAAATCAGCAAATCGTAACTGGAAGCTTCCAGCATCGTTATAGCTGTTTTCCCGTCAGCAGCGACTCCCACTTCATAGCCGCTGGCCAAAAGGTTAACTTTTACCAGCCGCACCAGGCGGGGTTCGTCATCCACGATCAGGATCCTTTTATGCTTCATCACCAACCCCCCTCGTACTCAGGCCGGACGGCAGTTCAGTTAAGCTTTCAGGCAGGCTGCAGGGCAATGTGAAGTAAAGAGTGGTACCCTGACCCAGCTTGCTTTTAGCCCAGATTTTACCACCGTGGCTGATTAGTACCTGACGGGCTAGAGGTAAGCCCAGTCCCATTCCCTTTTGATGCTCCTGGTTATTGGTGTTTACCCGGAAAAACTTTTCGAACAGCCGGTTTAAATGCTCGTCATCGATACCGATACCCTGATCTGCCACTGAAATAACAACTTCCCCGGGCGCAAGTTCTCCTTTAATAGTTATTCTGGTTTTTTCAATGGAATACTTGACCGCATTGTCCACAAGGTTGCGAATTACCTGCTCGATTCTAATGGGATCCGCTTCCACGTATGGGAAATGTTCTGGAAACATTACGGTAAACTGATGGTTCTTGCTGCGGAAGGAGGAATCCCTGAGTACTTTGTTGACGATTTGGGGCAGTAAAACCTCTTGTTTCTTTAGTTCAATCTCCCCTTTCCAACTTAAGGTGGAGGAATCGAGCAAGTTATCAATCAAACTCTCAATGTGATCTGTTTCTTCATCAATAATACTGAGAAACTCCCTTTGTGAAACAGGGTCCCACTTTACATCTTTCCTGAGTAAAGTGGTGACGTACCCCTTGATGCAGGCCAGTGGCGTTCTTAAGTCGTGGGATAGTCCCGCCAGCATTTCCGACCACATTTGGGCCATATCCCCGGAGGGAAGAAAATAGGAGGTATTTTTAACGTTATTCTTGCCGGTATCGCAAGCAGATGCGATTGTATTTACAAATGCCTTAAGCAGTTCTTGAAAGGGACCATGATTTAGCAGGCTTCCTTCGCCGGAAACAAGCAAAAAACCTTTTCCGCCGCTCATGGGTAAACAGACAACCTTTCGGCTTGCTTGTTCATTTTTCTCAAACACGCAATTGATTACGGGGCAAGCAGAACCGGAGCAAGGAAAGGTTTTTCCGGACTGGTCCCGGCGGGAACAGCAGAGATCGGCTGCGGCAAACTTCACAGTATAGGAATGGGCATTGTCATTGTCATCACAGGCAAAATAAACCACATAGCGCTGCTCTTGAAAAATTCCCAGGGCACAGCTGTTAATGCCCAGGGTTGTCATGAGCCATCCGGGAACCCAGTCAAGATTTGCCTGTTCCTGGAACAATCTTTCAGCAAAATTAAGGCATTTTATAAAAGTATTAACAGGATCGTTAATTTTTGAGCTGGTATTCTGGTCCATACGCTATCTCCCTGTCTGGTGACACGCATCCATTGATGCATTTAATTCTTCCATCATAACCATTACCTAAAGCCATATTCTTTTACTTTAGGTCAATTAAACCGATATTAGAATTCTATCAAAATCTAAAAAAACATACCAGACTTACTCACTATAATAATTTAGATGTATTCTTTATTGCCTGAGCAAGATCAGGAATATGTTTATAATTCTAACGGCAAAGATTACCCTTTTTAGTTAGCTTCGTATTTGTTAAGAGAGGTACTTGCCACCTGTGGAAGTATCTCTCTCGTGGTCTTCCCGTGGTCTACGCGGGAAATAATGGCGATATTTCTAAATAAATTTGCGGACACAGCTATTATAACCTCCTTCCAAACTTTACTATTATACCAATTATTCTGCTTGCCTACAACTGTATGCATCCAGGCTCCTCCTCAAGTCAGGGCCATATTAATGTTAACATACAGTTGAAATAATCTGTACATCAAGTACATTTTACAAGTTGTAAATATGCGTTCATAAGGGTTACGGAGCAATAGAAAGCTGTGGCGAAACAATTAGTATTAAATATTGATACTTTCGTGTTCGTGCAAAATAGCAATAAAACTATATATTACTAGTCCTGCGAAGTGCGTTTTTACGCATGAAAAGGGCTAAAAGCAGGTACAAATAAAATAAAAAACAACGGCGAGGTGTGTGTTGTGGAGCGTAACGATCAAGGCAAATACAGAATGACAAGCTGTTATCACCTCTCGCCCCGGGAACTATCAGAAATCCATAAGAAATACGGTCGTCCAGGGGAATTATCACCTGGACGACCGGCCACCAGAAAGCGCAACCGTCTCGATGAAACACTGTCCGCCCTGGATCGCAAGGATCCCCGCACAATCACTCCATTCGATGAGGAAAACGAGTTTGAGCCTGACCTTGGTTAGGTTTGAAAAAAATCATACTCAGCTTCGAATTTTTAAATTGGAAAGGAGACTTCCGTTAAGCCGGCAGGCGGCAGATCGTGCATGGAATAAAAACCCCTGCCTCGATTGACGTCGGGCAGGGGTTAAAAATTCAGTGTTAATTCTCTTCCGCTATTTCTTTAGTTTGTTTTCCATCCTTTAATTACGTAATAGTACTGGGTAATACCATCCTTGTCTTTGTAATGGCCCCATTCGTATTCCAGATCAGGGTCCATGTAGAAGTAATGCTTGACACCATTGTCGTCAATGTAGTAGAACCATTCACCCTGTTGGCTGGAATTTTTGTAAAAATGGTCCGGACAGTGACAATAAATGTCTCCGTTCCTCTCATAAAAAGAAATGAATTTTGCTTTTTTATGATGGGGATGTCCCTTGTGGTTGGTTATACCTTTTACGGCAACCCTATCCGAATAGTTAATTAGCTTTTTAATAACAACTGGATCCGCTGGATTGGCATTTGAATGATACCAGGAATAGCCCCGGGTGCCGTCTCCAATGGAGCCTTGCTGCGCATTGCCGTAAAAGGTAATTTCTTTTACTACCTGACCGGCAAAAGCTGCGGTAGAAAGTGTAAGTGACATCAAAAGAGTCATAATTAGTACTGTAATTTTCCGCATTGAATAGTATCTCCCTTTTTTAATATAATTAGTTTAATTACCGGGCATTTAAAACTATAATAATGTTTTTAACTTAAATCAAGTTGTAAATTATGGCTTGCCTGATAATAAAGGGGTTAAGGGACAGAACAAGCGATTTACATATAACTATTTAATGTATTTTGGCAATAAGTTCTCACATGGTTTAAATATTTGTATGTATGTTATTATTGAAAGGAAAAATTGCTTCATTGATTAAAGCTATAGTAATAAACAGGTTTTTGGTTTACCTGTTACGAGCATGTGCGAGGATTTCTCTGTTAAAAAATTACAAATACTCAACAATCATAATAAAAATTTTTAAATAAATTTTCTTCTATGGCAGGAAATTTATCGTCAATGCCGAAATATAAATGAGCATAAGAAGGATATAAATCCTGTTTTGATGATGGCTATGGGTATCTCACTAGTAGGATGGTAGCAAGCTGGACCCGATTTTTAACAAATGGCAGGACGGCAGGACGGTAGGAAGAGGGAACGCGGTATTTCGCCAGATCTTATCCGGCATTGTTTTTAGCCGGTTAGAGGTGTTGCTGCAGTTCTTGAAACTCCTACGGGAGTTTTTTTTGTTTGGAAAAAAAGGAGGATGAAGAGAAGTGAAGGTAAGGTTTCGGAACAGGGAACGCGGTTTAGCCGGATTCAAAAAGGCAGGTGTTTTAGGCCTGGCGGTGCTGCTGTTGCTTTCTTTTTGCGGCTGCTCATCGTCACCTCAAACCCAGGGCAGTGGTCAGGCCGCAGTCGAACTCAAACTGGCGCACTTTTTCCCGGGAACCCACCCGGCTGAGATGGAACTGATCCAACCCTGGGCTAATGCCATTGAAGAGGCCACCAACGGCCAGGTTAAGATTACAAGCTATCCGAATCAGACTCTGCTGCAGGCGGACGCAATTTACGACGGAGTGGTAAACGGGATTGCCGATCTGGGTCTTTCCTGCTTCTCCTATACCAGGGGGCGCTTTCCTTTGCTGGAGGCTTTCGAACTGCCGGGTGTGATTTACAAAAACTCCAAGGTGGCCAGCAAAGTTGCCTGGGAGGGGATTAAGCAGTTAAAGCCGGCGGAAGTCCAGGATACTAAACTGATGATGGTTTTAACCACCGGTTCCGGTGATTTGTTTACCAAAGTTCCGGTCCGCAGTCACAGCGATCTTCAGGGACTGGCTATCAGGGCTACCGGTCTCAGTGCTCAAACTTTGCAGGTACTGGGAGCAAACCCGGTTGCCATGCCCCAGTCGGAAGCCTACGAAGCCCTGTCCAAAGGAGTGGTCCAGGGGAACCTTGGTCCGGTGGAAGTACTGCAGGGCTGGAAGCACGGCGAGGTAACCGAATATTTAACCATAACGCCATTTCTGTACAATACTTTGTTCTTTATTACAATGAACCTTGACCAGTGGAATGCCCTGGATCCGGAAATTCAAGCGGCCATCGAAAAGGTTAATGAGGAATATTTTGAAAAAGTAGCCATGGGGCTGTGGGATAAACAGAATGAAGCCGCCCTGAAGTGGGCTGTTGAAACCTGCGGTATGGAAGTGATTAACCTGCCCCGGGAAGAAACGGACCGCTGGATTAGCCTTGTGTCTCCCGTCCAGGAACAGTATGTTTCAAAAATGAAGGAAAAGGGCCTGCCGGGTCAGGAAGCGCTGGATCTGGTTAAAGAGCTGGCGGANNAAAAGTGAAGTTGGGAGGTAAACCGAAATGAAGCAATTTGCAGGATTTGTTACCGGCTTCAGCCGCTTGCTGGACAGACTGGCCGGGTTATGCCTGGTGTCAGTAATGGTCCTGATTATTACCAACATCCTCTCCCGGAGTCTTTTAAAACGGCCGATTTTGGGGACCTACGAGTTTGCCGGCTATTTAACGGCTGCGGTGATCGGTCTGGCCCTGGCTTACTGTGCCGTGCAGAACGGCCATATTGCCGTGACCTTTGTGGCCGACCGGCTGCCCCGGAGAGCGCAGGCCTGGGTGGACGCCGCCATGAATCTTTGCGCTTTCCTGTTCTGGGTCCTGGCTGCCTGGCATCTGGGAAGCTACGCCCACAGTATGGCGGTCAACGGGGTGGTTTCACCCACGGCCCAGGTGCCCTTCTACTATTTTATCTATCTTATAGCTCTGGGCCTTCTGGCCCTGTGTCTGGTACTGCTGGTTAAAACCATTGAATCGATTAAAAAGGTGGTCCTGCATCGATGAGCACTCTCGTAGCCGGTGCTACCGGTATCGCGGCTTTCTTCGGTCTGCTGGTCCTGAGGATGCCCATTGCCTTTGCCATGGCCCTGGTGGGCTTTGCCGGATTCAGCCTTCTGGTTTCGACACCCGCAGCCTTCAGCATGGTGGCCAAGGAGATCTTTAGCAACTTTTCATCCTACTCCTTAAGCGTAATTGGCATGTTTGTCTGGATGGGCTTTCTGGCTTATTATTCCGGAATTGGGAGCAGGCTCTATGTTTTTGCTTACAAGCTGATTGGCAACTATCCCGGCGGGCTGGCCATCGCCACCCAGGCGGCGTGCGCCATTTTCGGCGCCATCTGCGGTTCAAACACGGCCACGGCGGCAACAATGGGCGCCATCGCCCTGCCGGAAATGAAGAAATACAAATACGATACTTCACTGGCCACGGCCAGCGTCGCAGCAGGCGGTGTCCTGGGGATCCTGATCCCGCCCAGCGTAATCTTTATTGTTTACGGTATGGCCACGGAACAATCCATCGGTAAGCTCTTTATGGCTGGTATTGTTCCGGGGGTCCTGTTGATGCTGCTGTATATGGGAGTGGTCTACCTGCTTGCCGCCCGCAACCCGGACCTGGCGCCGGCCGGAACAAGGTCAAGCTGGAAGGAAAGACTTGCAGCTTTAAAGGGCGGACTGGGGGAGGTCCTGGTGGTTTTTACTCTCTCTATCGGCGGCCTCTTTGCCGGCTGGTTTACCCCTACGGAGGCGGGAGCCGTGGGGGCGGGCGGGGTACTGCTGGTATCCCTGCTGGGAAGGCGCCTTACTTGGGAGAATTTTAAAAGGTCCCTGCTGGATGCCACACGGACTACGGCCATGATCATGTTCATGGTTGCCGGGGCCGTCATTTTTGGCCGGTTTTTGGCCGTAAGCAGGGTCCCCTTTGAGCTGGCCAACTGGGCCGGTGCCCTGCCCCTGCCTCCCTTTGCCGTGGTGGGCGTTGTCCTTTTAATTTACCTGGTCCTGGGCTGTTTTATCGACGCCCTGGCCATGGTCCTGCTGACCATACCCATTTTTTATCCCGTTGTGGTTACAACACTGGGTTATGATCCGATCTGGTTCGGAGTGGTTATCGTCCTGGTCGTAGCCATGGGCGTGATTACGCCGCCCGTGGGCATGAACGTATATGTGATTAAGGGGGTCGCTCCGGATGTGCCCCTGGAGGTCATCTTTAAGGGGATCTGGCCTTTCCTGGCGGCCATCGTCATCTTGCTGGCCATACTCATTGCCTTTCCCCAGGTTGCGACATTCCTGCCCGCCTTATTAACAAAATAATTGTTGGGGTCAGGCTTGAATAATTACCTTATTACATGTGTGTTCAATTTGCTATAAACGTAAACCATTCCTAAATTTAATCCCCTGGAATTAAAACAGCTTTTTACCCAGGTAACTTTGAATATGTCAAGGTATACTTAAATGATCCTACTGCATGTGTGTATGGTTTAACATATCTGTTAACTAGGTAATTAGCCCCTGGGAATAAGTGATTTTCACCCTGGGTGGCAACAGTCGTTCCCTGTTGACGTTGGAATCGATGCAGTTTTGAACCATTATCAATAAGGGAATATTTCAAGCCTGACCCCGGCCGCTGCGGCCGCTGGCCGGCTTGAAAAGCGCCCAGGCAAACCTGGAGAGCTTTGCCCTTCAGACACAGAATCAGAAAGCCAAACAGCTTTACACCAGTGCTGCCCAGCAGGCCAAGGCTCTTGTGGACTCCCTGGAGCAGAGACTCACGGAAATTGAAAATGAAGAGCCCCAGTACAGAGGTTACCAGTGAAACTATTACACGATCTACCGGGTCTTAAAGGATCCGGTATTTTTATTTGCATATTAAGGCCTTTTAAAATGCAAAATAGGTTTAAGAGGTGTTGTTCCATGACCGTCGGCGTTCAGGTCAAGCAAACCCTGGCGGAACTGAAAGGGATCCAGGCCACCCTAAAAACCTTTGCCCAGTCAGGCGGAAACAAGGAGGCAAATGCTTTGCTTCTCAAGAATGCCCGGAGGGTGGCCCTTGTAATTGAAAAGATGGAAAAAAGGCTTGGTACTCTTGAGTTTGAGGAACCCCAGTATAAAGGTTTTTAAACTGCCAGACAAGGAGTAGCTCATGTCAGAATGGTTAAACATTTTGCTTCGCTCCGCGGGCTTATTTGCCCTAACCCTGCTCCTGGTCCGGCTGATTGGGAAGAGGCTGACCTCCCGCCTGACATTTTTTGACCTGGTTACAGGGATCGCCATAGGGGTGATTGTAGCCGCGCTTTCTTTGAACATGGTCCAAAACTTTGCCGGCGGGCTGGTTGCCCTGGCGGTTTGGACTGTTTTCCCGGCGCTGCTCTACCTGTTGGCGATCAAGTACAAGGCGGTCAGGGACATCCTTCAGGGCAAAGAGACCGTTTTAATTAACCACGGCAAAGTTTTGGAAGACAAGCTGCTGGAGGCCCGGCTGACCCCGGAGGACCTGCTGGGGCAGCTGCGGAAAAAGAATGTCTTTAATTTTGCCGACGTGGAGTTTGCCGTTCTGGAACCGGACGGGGAGCTCAGCGCGCTGCTTAAAAAAGAAAAGCAGCCTGCCACACCTAAAACCCTTGGGCTTGCTGTGGTCAGGGAAAGCGTGCCCCAGACAGTCATGCTGGACGGTGTCGTCATGGATGAACCGCTGGCGGCCATGGGGCTGAACAGGCGCTGGCTGCATACGGAGCTGGCTAAAGCCGGAGTAGCGCCGGAAAACGTCTTTCTGGCCCAGGTGGACTCCCTGGGTCAGCTTTACCTGGACCTCTTTGACGACGCCATCCAGGTACCCAAACCCAGGGCCAGGGAACGGGTTTACGTCAGCCTGAAAAAATGCCAGGCGGACTGTGAACTGTACGCCCTGGGTACAAGAAACCCGGAGGCCGGGAAAATGTACGAAGAATCAGCGCGCCTGCTGGAGCAGGCTGTGCGGGAATTGGAGCCGTTGTTGACAAGATAGGAGTGGGCCATGTCCGACAAAAAAATGAAGAAACTGACACCGGTGCAACAGGAGTATCAAACCTTTGCCAAAGCCAGGGAACCCAGGCGGCCGGTCCTGTTCAACTGCCTCAAGGCCTTTCTGGTGGGCGGCGGGATCTGTCTTTTGGGACAGGGTGTGCAGGATTTTTTTATCTGGAACTTTGATTTTACCGAGAAGACAGCAGGGGACCCCACCGTTGCCGTAATGGTTATGCTTTCAGTAATCCTGACAGTTGCGGGTGTTTACGACCATATTGCCCAGTGGGCCGGCGCCGGTACGGCAGTGCCTGTTACGGGATTTGCCAATTCAGTTGCCGCTTCGGCCATGGAGCACAGGACCGAGGGATTTGTCCTTGGGGTTGGCGGTCAAATGTTCAAACTGGCAGGGTCCGTGATTGTCTACGGAGTCTTTGCCGCCTTTATCATCGGCCTGATCAAGACAGGCATCGCCATGCTTGGAGGTTCTTAGAATGCTGCAGGGACACCAGACCTGGGTTTTTCAAAACAGGCCGGTCATCCTTTCCTCAGCCGTGGTGGGAGGGCCCTTTGAGGCCGAAGGCCCCCTGGCGGAGGATTTTGACCTTCTCCACGGTGATCTGTGGCTGGGGCAGGACAGTTATGAAAAAGCGGAAAAAAAGATGCTGGAAGAAGCCTGTGAAATGGCCACCCACAAGGCCGGCCTGCAGAAGCAGGACATTCAGTTTTTCCTCGGCGGGGATCTGATGAACCAGATCATCAGCAGTTGTTTTGCCGCCAGGACCCTGGCGGTTCCCTTTTTAGGGCTCTACGGCGCCTGCTCCACTTCCATGGAAGGTCTGGCGCTGGCTTCCCTGATTGTCGACAGCCGGGCAGGCCGCTACGTGCTCTGCGGGACTGCCAGCCATAATTCGGCAGCTGAGAAGCAGTACCGCTATCCCACGGAATACGGTTCCCAGAAGCCTCCCACGGCTCAGTGGACGGTGACCGCAGCCGGCGCCGCCCTCCTGGGTCCGGAGGGAGACGGCCCGAAGGTCACCTCCGCCACCATCGGCAGGGTCGTCGATATGGGGGTAAGCGATCCCTTCAATATGGGCGGCGCCATGGCTCCGGCGGCCGTAGACACAATCACGGCCCATTTCAGGGACCTGCAGATTTCACCCGGGAATTACGACCTGATAGCCACCGGTGACCTGGGGAAGGTCGGCTATAAAATTGCTGTGGATCTCTTTAAGAAACAGGGTCTGGAGATCCCCGAAAAAGCTTTTGTTGACTGCGGCCTGCTGATTTACGGCGAAGATCAGCCTGCTGTCCTGGCGGGGGGAAGCGGGTGCGGTTGTTCGGCCTCGGTTGCCTACGGGCATATTCTGAACAGGCTTAAAAAGGGTGAGTTGAAGAGGGTTCTGATTGTGGCCACAGGCGCTCTTTTGTCCCCCCTCTCCTACCAGCAAAAAGAGAGTATTCCCTGTATCGCCCACGCTGTTTCCATCGAATCCGACTAATATAGGGGGTGTTTTTTTGGAAGCATATTTCTGGGCTTTCGTGGTAGGCGGGCTGATTTGTGTTGTGGGTCAGTTGCTGCTCGATGTGGGACGGTTCACCCCGGCCCATACCATGAGCATCCTTGTTGTTACGGGCGCCATCCTGGACGGCCTGGGACTCTATGAACCGCTAATCGACTTTGCCGGCGCGGGTGCTACCGTTCCCATCACCAGCTTTGGCAACGCCCTGGTTCACGGGGCGCTGACGGAGGCCGAAAGTACGGGCTTGATCGGAATTCTGACGGGAATTTTTGAAGTAACCAGCGCGGGCATTTCCGCTGCTATTATCTTTGGCTTTATGGCGGCGCTGTTCTTCAAGCCAAAGGGATAGGAGAAGGTTGATATGTTGAAGAAACAGCACTGCGTGCTCCTGCTGACGGTATTACTGACCCTCGTTCTGGCAGCGGGCTGCGGTACGCCGCAAAAGAAGCGGCAGATTCAGCAGGACAGCCGGAATGAAAGCCGGATCCAGGTTAATACAGAGCTGGCCGGGAGGGCCAGGGAGGCGGCCGGGGCGGTTAAGGGTGTAAAAGAAAGCGCGGCCGTGGTGATCGACAGGGATATCGCCGTTGCCGTTAAGGTGGAGCGGTTTGACCGGCTGCGGCTCAAGACGATTAGACAGGATATCCACGACAGAATTAAAGAATTGGACCAGGCCTATAATGTGCATGTGACAACGGATAAAAAGCTGTTCAAGCAGCTGCAGGTGATGGAACAGGAGTTAAACAGCCCCCGGGAAGAACCGCAGCTGCAGGAGCTGCAGGCAAGATTCAATAAGTTGATTCAGGATATACTTAAGTGAATTAAACACTTAAGGGGGGCAGTTACATATAGTACAGTACATAACAATTTTAAAACACCTCTTCAACGGCGGGATGCCTGATTTCGACTCTTGACACCTGTAAAAACGCAATTTATACTAATGGTCAGAAATAGTCAATAATGATCAAAAGGGGTTCCCGGCAAAAGCTTGGGAGTGATTTTACGTTATGCAGGCCGGGTTCCTGAGTCTTGGAGGTGTTTTAATACTATGTCCGGAACAGCGCAGCAGGGGTCTCAAACCAAAGAATTCCAGGCGGAAGTAAAACAGCTTCTTGATATTGTGGTAAACTCACTTTACACGGACCGTGAGATTTTTCTGAGGGAATTAATTTCAAACGCCGCCGATGCCCTGGAGAAATTCCGCTATGAAAGCCTTACCAGCAGGGGAGAGTCCGGCGAAGAAGTCCCGCTGGAAATCAGTATAGAACTGGACGACAAGGAGCATACCCTGACCATAACGGATACGGGAACCGGTATGACCGCCGCCGAACTGGTGGAAAACCTGGGCACCATCGCCCACTCCGGGTCCAGGGAATTTATCCGGCGCCTTGGCGACACCGACAGGAAGGACTTGAATTTGATCGGCCAGTTCGGGGTGGGCTTTTATTCCGCTTTCATGGTGGCCAGCCGGGTGCGCGTCCTGACGCGTTCCTACCGCTCCGGGGCGGAGGGCTGCGAATGGGTCTCGGACGGTATCGGCACTTACACCATAGGACCGGCAGAAGGCCTTGGCCGCGGGACTAAAATTATCCTCAAGCTCAAAGAGGAAGCCCGGGAGTTCAGCGAAGCTCAAAGGATCAAGGGGATTATCCGGCAATATTCCAGTTTTGTTCCCTTCCCGATCAAGGTGAACGGCGAACAGATCAATACTGTGCAGGCGCTCTGGGTTCGCAATAAAAATGAGGTGACCGGGGAGGAGTACACCGAGTTTTACAAATTTTTATTCAACGCCTACGATGGGCCCCTTTACCACCTGCATTTTACAGCTGACGCGCCCCTGTCCATCAACGCCCTCCTCTTTGTGCCCAAGCGGAACATGGAACGTTTCGGCTTTGGACGCCTGGAGCCCGGAGTCAATCTATACTGCCGGAAAGTCTTGATCCAGCAGCAGTCCGAGGGGATCCTGCCGGAATGGCTACGCTTTGTCCGGGGCGTGGTTGACAGCGAAGACATTCCCCTCAACATCTCCCGGGAAACGATGCAGGACAGCGCGCTCTTGAGGCGACTGCGGAGGGCTGTGACAGGCCGGTTTCTCAAGTTTCTCCAGGAACAGTCCCAAAAAGATCCGGAACAGTACGCCGTTTTTTGGAATGAGTTCGGGATCTTTTTGAAAGAGGGGGCTGCCTCCGACTATACCCACCGGGATGACCTGGTCAGGCTGCTGCGGTTTGAATCTTCCGCTTCGGAGCCCGGAAAGCTGATTTCCCTGGCGGACTATACATCTAGAATGAAGGATGGCCAGAAGGACATTTACTTCATTAACGGGCTTACCAGGGAGCACATCGAAGCCGGCCCCTACCTTGAAGCTTTCAAGGCCCGGGGACTGGAGGTCATTTATACCTACGAGCCTGTTGACGATTTTGTTTTAAGCAACTTGATGGAGTACGAAGAAAAAAAATTTAGATCCGCCGATCAGGCTGGTCTGGAACTTCCGGCGCTGGAAGCGGAGAGTGGAGGCGAGCCCCTGGACGCGGACTCGTTCAAGGCCCTTGCCCAATGGTTCAAGGAAATTCTGGGAGAAAAGGTCGGCGAAGTGAGGGAATCCACCCGTCTGGTGCATAGTCCCGCCATTGTTTTAAACCTTGACGGTATGATGACCAGCAGCATGCAGCGGGTGATGCAGGCTGTAAATAAGGATCTGGGTTCTCTGGGACAAAAGGTGCTTGAATTAAATCCGCGGCATAATTTAATTAAGCGGCTGTCCTCCCTGCAGGAGGCCGACCCCAACCTGGCCCGGAATATTGCGGAACAGGTTTTCGACAATGCCCGGCTTTCCGCCGGCCTTGTGGTCGAGCCCCGGGCCATGGTGGAGCGGATTTACAGGATCATGGAGCAAGCCCTTGCCGGCCGGGAACAATAAACGGCTTATGAAAACAGTTTTTTTAATAAATTGGTCCCCCTAAATCAATCAAACCGTTCCCCGGAAAGGAGCGGTTTGATTGATTTTAACAGGCTATTTAAGACCCCTTTTAATGTTGTTTGAAATGGTTTCGAAGAAGGCTGCAAGTCCGCTTTTGATGCTGTTTACAGACGCCTCCAAAAGGGTGCTTTTGATACTTCTGAACAGGTTTTTAATCCGGGGTTTAGCAGGATCTTCAATCAGAAGGTCTGTAGTTCCCATTTTCCCTTCTGGTAAAATTTTTCCTTCGCTTTCCTCTGTCAGGGAATATCTTTTCCTCCACTTAAACCTGCCGAACAATATAATCTTCCCCTTTACGAATCTTTTTTTCTTTTATTACAAATCGATTTATCATCAGTGTCCAAACATGTGAGTTTCAATCAGGGAAGTAAGGCTATAGCCGGGTTTCCCAAAGGTAAAAAACCCAGCCCGCGTGCAGTGGCCAGTTGGGCTCCTGCGCCATGAATGGCAGCATTTTTTTAACATATTCAACAGTGTTACCTCCTGTTCAGATATCGCTTTTAGCATGAACAGGGATTTAAAAAATTATGTCCGGGTTAATTATGAAGGGCTTCAAAAAACTTACTCTCCGTACATGCTATGGTGTTTTCCCGTTGACGGGTCCGGGTTCGCGATCCTTAACTTGATCATGCTGGATTCTTCCCTTGAAGAAATACAAAGTTAATTCTTTGCCTGTTTCGTTGAGGGTTTCCAGAAATTCTGAGGTTTTTGCTTCTTTCTGTCAATATTCTAAATTTTTGTATGTGGCAGGTTTATATAATTGATTGAATGACCATACTAGTATTAAATCTAAAACAGAACAGGAAAGGGGCTTGAAGATTGTGAAAACAACGCTGGTGGAATATTTTTGCGGAGTCCGGAATCGCCTGCCGGAAGAAGCAGAGAGGGTTATTCGCTCCCTGGAAGATCAGGGTCCCATGAACAAGGAGGAATTATCCCTGACGGCCAAAGTAAAAAGGGCCGTGCTGGATCATGTTGTTATCCAGCTCTATGCTCTGGGTCTGGTGGATGTAGCAACGGAAGGAAAAAGCAAGATGTGCAGCCTGACCAAACTGGGCTATGATTTCTTAAACTTGAGAGATGCCGGATAACGGCATTTTTTTTGCTGGTAGAAGTGTCCAGGGAGCCGTTCCCCGCTATTTTGGTTAACTTATCTTGTACAAATTAAGATGAAAACACATTCCATACCTGCCCTGCTCTTCTTTGCCAAAAGATACCATAGACGGCTTGTATTGCAAGTAAAAGCCCTTTTTTACCGTCATATTGCTGTTTAACCCCGCTTGGAGCTAACCACCGGGGGATTGTTGAAAGCGTTCCGCTGGGAAGCCAGGGCCATCATTTTTTGCAAATACTCGATTTCGGTGGATAGAAAAGATTTGAACATATTTCTGATATCTTCCCTGTACGCAACGGAAAACGAGGTGATATGCAGGTTGATGTAAACCTGCATGGCAGCGAGCAAAATCTGCACAACCTCCGCATCGCTCAAGATAATCTTGCTGACCTTGCCGGGCGGTCCCTGCCCCATACGCCGAACGGGGCGTGCGGGGACTGTGAACCCCTCATCCTTGAGGATGTTCTCGAGCCTTTCCAATTGAGGAAGCACAACATCCTTGAGACCAATTTTTAAAACTCTGATTAGTTCCGGGTCGTTGGTATTGGCCAAATAGGTTTCCAGGTTCATAATACTTAAATGCCTTGCTCCCAACTCGTCCCAGATTGTGGCCACTTCACTCATATTGAGGCTGTTGCTCCGGGCAGTGGCGGGAGGAGGGGGGTTGAAAACTTGTCTTTTTTTGCCGAGGTTTACAACCATGCTATAAGCTTTCATATCGTCAAAGACGATGTCAGTAAAGACTTTTCTTACCGATTCCCTGGTAGCAGCCCCGATAGCCCTGCCGTCGTGCATTAACAGGACATGTCCCCAGGCAGCCAGGTTCCGGATGACTTCGTCGTCATCCAGCTTAACTTCCTGCCCTGCACCTGGTTTTCCCTGCAATGTTTTCGACGAGGGCCGGGGTGGAACAGTGAAGCCTTCTTCTTTCAAAATTTTTTCCAGGCGGTTGATCCGGGTAAGAACAGTGCCCTTGCTTATGCCCTGCAGGAGGATATGGAGTTCTTTGTCTTCGGTGTTCATCATATAGATTTCAACCAGGGAAATTAGATTGTAACTGGAGGTTAAGGTTTCCCAAAGATGATAAACCTCACCGGCGTGGAGAGGTTTACCGGTTTCCTGGCGGACCAGGGAAAGAGTCTTTTTAAGTTTTTTGAACATAAAAATAAACCGCCCTTCATATAGATCTGACACTATATAGCATGGACGGTTACTGAATAAAATATGTTTTAATAATAACTGTTCAGGATAGTTATTTCCGACAACAAGCCTGCAGTCATATTTATTTTTCCGCTTGGTGTCAAAAAATAATCAAGGGGGGCCGCTTTTGCCGGTCCCAGGTTGCCTGAATTGGACTAATCAAATACAACCTCACCTGTTTTTAAGAAGTATTTCGCACCCTTCAGGGTTACCTTTCCCCCCTCCAGGAAATGCTTGATGATTGGGCTTTCTTTAATCTCTGCCAGTGTTGCCTTGATGTTTTCATCGGTGGCCAATTCATAGAGGTCATGCCCTGTTGCCCCGGTTGCCTTTGCTTTTTCCACGGAAGGCAGCAATTTGGCAATGATGGCGCCGATGCTTCCGGGCGCTTCCCCGCCGTCGACGGCAGCTTTCACGGCGCCACAGTAGTCGTGCCCCAGAACCACAACAAGCGGCGCCAGAAGATGCTCCACGGCATATTCAATGCTGCCCAGGGTTACGGGGTCCACAACATTTCCCGCGTTGCGGACAACGAAAATGTCGCCGAGGCCCTGGTCGAAGATATGCTCCGGCGGTACACGGGAATCTGAGCAAGTTAAGATTACGGCAAAGGGTTTTTGGCCCTTCACCAGTTCCTCCCGCCTGGCGTCGCCCAGATCTTTCAAGGCAAATTGGCCGGTTACAAATCTTTTGTTTCCGTCGATAAGTTTTTGTAGAGCCTCATTTGCTGAGGTTGCCGTATTATTGGATACACTCATCTTCACACCCCCAAAATATTATATATTTAAAATTTAACCGGGAAATTGTTTAATCCTTTATTTTTAATAAAAAAAACAGGGAACCGGGCCTGTTAAATTGACGGGATCCGGCCAATTCTCAAGGGAGCGGAACAAATTTTAATTTTTTTCCTCAGGGAGGAATTAACCTCTTTCTGTCGAAAATGTATTCCAAATTTCACTTTATCATGTTAAAGTATTAATGCGATTGTAAACCCATTTAAAAACTTAATTATAAAACAGTTCTATAAACAGACCTGAATTAAAGCCTTCGCAATGAGTCTAAACTATGTTCATCGATAAATGTAAATATATTGCTTTATAGCTAGATACGTTATTTGCCCAAAAGTCACCAGGAGGCAGGCTCCAGCCTGAGGGGGGTTTGCCTATTTTTTATCAATTTGTCGACTTTAAAGGAGGAAGATTCTATGTACATCCGGGTCTTCAATTTAAAAGACATGGAGAAAGCTGATTACGAAAGAATCCTCAAGAGAAGTGAAGTGGAAACAGATTCCGTTTTGAACGATGTTGCCAAAGTCATCGAAGATGTAAAAACACACGGGGACCAGGCCCTGGTGGATTACACAGGGCAATTTGACCAGATTTCCATAAAAATTGATCAAATCAGGGTTTCACAGGAAGAAATTAAAGAAGCCTACAAAAAGGTAGACGGGGATACAATTGCGGCGATCCGGACCCTGGCCGGCAACGTCAAGCGCTTTCACGCGGCCCAGATGTCCAATAAAATGTGGTCCATGGAGGTTTCCCCCGGACTTGTTGCCGGACAAATCCACATTCCCCTGGAAAAAGTGGGCTGTTACGTTCCCGGCGGCAGGGGCTGGTTTCCTTCAGCGGTGATGATGTCAGTTTTACCCGCCAAGGTGGCCGGCGTCCCGGAAGTCATTGTCTGCACACCGTCCGCGCCGGACGGGGCCGTTCCTCCGGGTACTTTAATCGCCTGTGACATATGCGGGGCGGACGCTGTTTTTCGTGTCGGCGGAAGCCAGGCGGTAGCCGCTATGGCCCACGGCACCCAAACAGTGCCCAAAGTTGATAAAATTGTGGGTCCCGGCAGCAAATGGGTGCTGGCCGCATTTAAGCTGCTTTATGGTCAGGTGGAAATCGGTACCCATGCCGGACCCGGTGAAGGGTTAATCATCGCGGACGAGTCCGCCGACCCGGAGTTCGCCGCTGCTGATATCTGCATCCAGGCGGAGCACGGACTGGATTCGGCAGGAGTCCTGGTTACCCACGTGAAGGAACTGGCCTACGCGGTTCAGGCAAAAATCGGCAGGCACATTGAGAGACTCAATGAATACCGCAAGAATTTCGTTGTGGAGTCGCTGAAAAAATACGGAGCCATTATCATTACTGAATCATTGGAAGAGTCCATTTCCTTCGCCAACGAGTATGCCGTGGAGCACCTGGAAATCATGACCGGGGAACCCCTGCAGGATATGCAGAAGATTAAGAACGCAGGAGGGATTTACCTGGGTCACTATACCCCCCTCAGCACCGGCTGCTTCGGTTCGGGTCCCAACCACGTTTTACCCACCGGACGCAGGGCTGTGGTTTCCGGCGGGTTGAAGACAGCAGATTTTTACAAAGCCGTTACCTTCGAGTATTTTTCCAAAGAGGGACTGGCAAACCTGCGGGAGGCCATGGTCAAATTGGCTGACTATGAAGGTTTCCCCGCCCACGGCAATGCGATCCTGGAGCGTTTCGCCAGAGACTGAACAGGAAGGCAGGAGAAAAGATTAATGCTGGCTGTCCGTTATTACGGAATCCGGGATGTTCGTATTGAAGTGCTGCCGCGGCCGGTCTGCGGGCCCAAAGAGGTGCTGGTAAAGGTCGCCTATGCCGGGATCTGCGGTTCGGATCTGCACATTTATAGAAAGGGTATGTTTGTTTCAACAGTACCGGAAACAATGGGGCATGAGTTTTCCGGCGTTGTAGAGGAAGTTGGTCCCGGCGTCACGGGCTTTAAGCCCGGCGATCACGTGGTGGGCGACCCCCGGGTCGCTTGCGGGAGCTGCCCGTGGTGCCGGCAGGGTAAAGAAAACATCTGCCCGGAGCTTAGTTTTATTGGAGAAATCTGCCCGGGTTGTTTTGCCGAATACCTTGTTTTAAATGAAGAGCACCTGCTGAAGCTACCTTCTAGCCTTGAACTGGACAGGGCGGCGCTGATCGAGCCCCTGGCGGTGGCCCTTCATGCTGCCGGCAAGGCGGGCCTCTCTTCCCGGGAAACCCTTGGCATCATCGGAGCCGGGCCGGTGGGACTTCTCACACTGCTGGCAGCCAGGCCTCTGGTTGAGCAAATTCTGGTGGTGGACCGGGCTCCGGTCAGGCTGGAGCTGGCCCGCAGGCTGGGGGCCGACCGGGTTGCGCAAACGCTGCCGGAGGAACCTTCGGAGCAGGTGGATGTGGTGATTGAGGCGGTTGGGGCGGAAGCTACCCTTAAGGGAGCCCTTAAACTGTTGAAACCGGGGGGAAGGCTTATCCTGGCCGGCCTGTACGAAGAGAGCGTACTGGTGGATCCCAATCCTATTCTTGAAAAGGAATTAAAAATATACGGAATTAATGCTTATGAGAGATTGGATTTGGAGAAGGCAGTTCAGGCCGCCGCCTCTGGTCAGGTGGACGTTACACCGCTGATATCCCGGATACTGCCTCTCAAATCTGCTGCAGAGGCATTTGAGCTCCTGACATCCCCGGCGCCTGATGTTTTAAAAATTCTTTTTAACCCTGCCGGATTTTGAAATAGGGTCCAGGAACAGCCTTAAAAAACAGCCTTAAAATATTATTGAATAGAAGGAATGAGTATGAACGAACCGCAATTTGCCTTAAACAAGGAAGTTAATGAAGGCTCTGCACTGCGGCTTCACAATATATCAAAAATCTATCCCGGCACGGTGGCTCTCCACAATGTCAACCTGGATGTCAAAAAAGGGGAAGTCCACGGCATAATAGGGAAGAATGGAGCCGGCAAGTCAACCCTGATGGGGATTATTGCAGGAATTATCGCGCCCACTGGGGGTGAAATATTTGTTGGAAACAAGAAGTTTGAAGCTTTAACCAGGATTGTTGCTAAAAAAGAAAAAATTTCAATTGTTCCCCAGGACCCCCAGGTTATCATGGATTTTACTGTGGCTGAAAACTTGTTTGTGGCTGATTACACCTGTAGAAATGGGTTTTTAAAATGGAAGGAGCTGTATTCCAGGGCGGAGGAAATTATTCAGAAAAACAACCTTCATTTCAATGTCCGCGCCAAAGCGGCGGATCTGTCCATTAGTGAACGTCAGCTCTTACTGGTTTTAAAAGCGTGTTATGTGGAAGAATCCAGCATCATCATACTGGATGAGGCTTCGGCATCCCTTTCCCAGGAAGATGAAAAAACACTGTACAGGATCATTGAGGAAAGAAAGAAGCAGGGAAACACCGTCCTCTTTATATCCCACCGGACTGACGAGTTGCTCAGGGTTTGTGACAGGGTCACGGTGCTTCGTGACGGGAAGTCGGTTGCCACCGCGAAATGTGCGGACCTGGACAAAGCGAAGCTTTCCTCCTTAATTGTGGGGGAGGATCTGCAATTAATAACCGTTTCTCAAGGCCGCTTTAAACCCCGGAAGGGCGGAGCGGACCAGCCGGTGCTGTCCGTGGAGAACCTGACCAGGCTCGGCATATATCAAAACATAACCTTTGACCTCCATCGAGGGGAAATCCTGGGCCTGGCGGGGCTCAGGGGCAGCGGCCGGACCGAACTGCTGAAGGGCATCGCGGGTATTGAACCGGTGGAGGACGGCTTGATTAGAGTCGAGAATACCAGCCGGCGATTTACAACCCCCTCCCAGGCCCTGCGCAGCGGAATTGTATATTTGCCGGAGGACAGGGAGAGAGAGGGTATTATCAGCCTTTTAAGCGTGAGGGAAAACCTGGTTTTAAACTCATTAAAAAGACTGAGCAGGGGCCATCTGGTCAATCAACGAAGGGAAAAAGAGTTCGTTTCCTCAATCATCGATATGTTCGGAATTAAAACATCCTCCCCTGAACAGGAGGTGGCCCATTTAAGCGGTGGTAATAAACAAAAGGTTGTTGTAGGCAGGATCGCTTCCACCCAACCTAAAATACTACTTCTGGATGAGCCCACCAAGGGTGTGGATATTTCCACCAGGGAGAGTATTTTGGCCATAACCAGGGATAAGTTAAGTGAAACAGCGGGAATTATCCTGACTTCCCCGGGGCTGGAGGATTTGATCCAGATCTGCGACCGGATTCTAATTCTTTACAGAGGGGAAATCATTGATGAGTTCATGAGGGAGGAATTCCGGGAAAGCGACTTGTTTTACGCTGTTCAGGGGATAAAAAGGCCGGGAATTAAAAGCAGAATTCTCAAGACGGGTACAGTTAATTAAGACGTGACCAGGTGACCGGCTTGATCCTCCAGCAGGGCTAAAGACTCCGGTTTTTTGTAAATCATCTAAGATATTTGGACCGGACCGGGTTTCTTTTAAAATTTTAAACTGACCTGCAATATTTGTTGAAGGAGTACCAGTAATGCGCAATCGACTACAAGTACAGTTATTTTTATTGGATAATTTAATATGGGTTATCGTGCTTCTGTTCTTTCTGATCAACGCTTTCGTTACCCCGAAATTTGCAACCTATGATAATCTCGTTAATATTTTTTATCACAGCGCTATCATGAGTATGCTTGTTTTAGCCCAGGGACTGGTTATGATCATCGGGCACCTGGATCTTTCCATAGAATCCACCCTTGCCTTTGCCCCGGGAATTGCCATGCTCCTTGCGCTTAAGTGGATTCCGGGCGGGCTTGACCCCGTGACCTGCATTTTCTTAACCCTGGCTGTAGGTGCCCTGGTTGGTTTTTTCAACGGTTTTTGTATAGCCAAAATCGGCGTCAACCCTTTTCTGCAGTCCCTTTCCATGCTGATTATGCTCCGTGGCCTGGTGCTGTTTTTAGTGCCCTTCTCCATATTCCCCCTGGACAAAGTTTACGTATACGCCGGACAGGCCAGGATGATCGGTAATATTCCCGTGGCCATACCCATTGTGCTGGTAGTGTTTTTAATTTTTCATATAATCCTGCAGTACACGCCCTTCGGCAGGTACTTTGTCGCCACCGGAGGAAATCCCCGGGCAAGTTTCATTTCCGGGATCAATACAAGGCGGGTGATTATTTACGCCTTTGTTATCAGCGGTCTTCTGGCGGCAATTGCGGGACTCCTGGCGGCAGGGAGGCAGGGTTCGATTTCAAATTCCATGGGTCAGAATATGGTCTTGCTGTCTTTTGCCGGCGCTATTTTGGGGGGTGCCAGCCTGGAAGGCGGGAAAGGAACACCTCTGGGGATGCTGGGCGGTGCCCTGCTTCTGGGTATGATTTCAAACTCATTAAACCTGCTGGGAGTGGGTGTGAATCTCGTTTACGCGACACAGGGAGCCCTTATTTTTGTAGCAATTGTAATTGACAGGCTCAGGGTCAAATTCCGGGGTTACCTGCTGCACCAGGAACAGGTTCAAAAATTGTTGAACCGGGAAAAGCAGGACCCAAACCTGACAGCTACGGTTTAAATACAAAGGAAGCCCTTATTTTTTGACGAGCTTAAATAAAAATTCAAACACGGGGAGGTGTTGGGGGAAGGAGGATATTTTAAAGAGCCAAGTTTCATCTTGTTTTGGAACAGGTGCTCTGCAAAAAGGGAAATTTGTACAAAAACAACTTAAAAAACAACAACAAAAGGAGGAAAAAAGATGCGCTTAAAGTGGCTTAAAGGCTTGCTGCTTATGTTCATCATTGCTGCTCTGGTGGCGGGCTGCGGGGGGCAAACAGAACAAAAATCCGGTGAGTCCGGCACAGGAGATAAAGCTGCAGGTGAACAGTATGTCTTTGGGATGATTGTAAAAGAGCCGACGGCTCCTTTTATTCAGGCTTTTATCAATGGCGCGGAGCAGAAGGCTGAGGAATTGGGAGTAAAGGTTGAGATCAAGGACGGTCAGGCCGATTCTTTAAAAATCATGGAGTTGATGGATAATTTCATCGTGCAAAAAGTGGATGGGTTTATTATGGCCGGGGCCGTTGACCTGAAGGCAATTGTGCCCGGCGTCAAGAAATTAAATGAAGCGGGCATCCCCATTATTGCTCTTGATACATCCCCGGAGGGCGGCAAGGTTGACCTGTTTATTTCCTTTGACATCGAAGAGTCCAGTAAAAAAGCTGCGGAGTCCTTTGTCCAGGGGATTAAGGACAGGAATAACGGAGAAGTACCCAAGGGCGTTGTGATTGAAATAACCGGATCTCTGGAAGATATGTTTACCCAGTCCTGCACCAAGGGGTTTTCGTCCGTGGTAAGTCAGTACCCGCAGTTGACGGTGGTGCAGGGAGAAGGAAAGTGGAACAATGATGATTCCCACCAAAGGACAAGCGATTTATTGACCCGTTACGGGAAAGAAGTCCTGGGGATTTACGTGCATACGCCTGATATTATGGGACCCGGAGTTGTCACTGCCATTGAGGCGGCGGGTCTCAAGCCGGCTGACTACGGAATTACGGGAATCTGTATGGGACCGGAAGGCCTGGAGTTAATAAAAGAAGGCAAAATTAGGGCCATTGTCGGACAGCCTGCCCTTGATTCAGCGGAACTGGCGGTGCAGTACTTATATGATCTAAAAACAGGGAAGGATATTCCCAAGGTTGGCGATATAGTGGAGCAGGAAAATGCTCTGTGGTCCCCTGCCAAAGTTATTGAAAACCCGTGGGCAGATGAGGGCGCCTTTATGGTCCTGCAAGGACCCCTGGTTCCAATTGAGGTAGAAACAGATAATCCACTGCTTTGGGAAAACAAGTTAAGCCACCTCTGGAAACAGTAACAGTAATTTAAAAAAACAGTTTGGGTTGCAGGCCCTGATCATGTAAATCTTTTTATTACTTGCGAAAGAGTAAAAACAGTCAATATTTTATTGAAATTCTAATGGCTCCGTGCCGGTTTGAACGGTACGGGTCCTTTTTTTTCAAGACTGCTTAAAATAATAGAAAATCCAGTGATATTATAATTAAAATAAATATTATGTTTAATAATAAGCAAGCTTAATTTATAATAAAAAATATCATGTATTAAATTATTAGTATCATGTAAGAATGCGGGAAACGGAGGATTATTATGAATCAGGACGCGTCAATTAAAAAATATGCATTGATCACGGTAACAATGGCCTCCTTTTTAACACCTTTTATGGGTAGCGCTGTGAACCTGGCTATACCTTCCATCGGGAAAGAGTTCAACAGCAGCGCCCTGCTCCTGGGCTGGGTTGTCACCAGCTATCTTCTCGCTTCGGCGGCGTTCCTGCTGCCCTTTGGAAGGTATGCCGACATTATCGGCAGGAAAAAGGTTTTTATTACAGGTGTTGCCATGTTCTCCTTCACATCCCTGCTCTGTGGCATGGCCGGGTCGATCCAGGCCCTCATAGCTTTCAGGGCGCTCCAGGGAATAGGAGGCGCGATGCTTTTCGGTACCAGCATGGCTATTCTCACCTCGGTCTACCCGCCCCAGGAAAGGGGGAAAGTGCTGGGAATCAATGTGGCTACCGTCTATACCGGTCTATCCCTGGGCCCGGTGCTGGGAGGTGTCATGAACCAGCATCTGGGCTGGCATTCAATCTTTTATCTTAATGTGCCCATCGGCTGCCTGGTTATGCTCCTGGCGCTCTGGAAGCTCAAGGGGGAGTGGGCCGGCGCCGGGGGGGAGAGTTTTGACCTGGGAGGTTCGGTTCTGTACATCAGCGGTGTGATAGCCTTCATGTACGGGATATCTTCCTTTGCCGCCTCGCTCTGGGCCAAATACATTTTTGCGGCGGGATTGTTGCTGCTGATTCTCTTTATCCGCTACGAAATCAAACTGGAACAGCCGATCTTGAATCTTCGCCTGTTCACCCGGAGCGCTTCCTTCGCTTTTTCTAATCTGGCGGCTCTCATTAACTACAGCGCAACCTTTGCGGTAGGTTTTCTCCTCTCCCTTTACCTGCAGGTGGCGGCAGGTTTCGATTCCCAGACAGCGGGCCTGATCCTGCTGTCCCAACCGGTAATTATGGCCCTGCTCTCTCCCTTTGCCGGGACACTCTCCGACCGGGTGGAACCCCGGGTGGTTGCTTCCTGGGGCATGGGTCTGACCACAGCCGGACTTTTTATTTTTAGTTTTTTAACCATACAAACTCCCCTGTGGCTGATTATTGTTAATCTTGTCCTGCTGGGTACGGGTTTTGCCCTTTTCTCCTCCCCGAACAGCAATGCAATTATGGGTTCGGTGGAGAAAAGGTTTTACGGTGTGGCCTCTTCCACCCTGGGTACCATGAGAATTACCGGACAGGCCATCAGCATGGCCATCGCGACTTTGATCGTGACCCTCTACCTGGGCGGCGCGGAATTGAGCCCGGCTCAGGCGGAATTGCTTACTAAAAGCGTCAAGGTTTCCTTCTGTATCTTTGCCCTGACCTGCTTTGGGGGTATTTTTGCATCTTTAGCCAGGGGAAAAGTCACTACCGGAGGGGTTTCCCGGCAGCCTTAACCCGGCGGGCTTGATCGGGCTTTATGAGGAAGGGGCCGGTTCCGGCCCCGGTAAGGACTTGACCGGCAAGAGCCGGCAGGTATGGTTGTAACGAAAGTCTTAAAGCAAAAAAGGGTAGCCTGTTGTATTTAACAGGACTACCCCTTTTCATGACTACACCCAATCCAGTATTTATTGTTCAGAATACCGGCAGGTTATCGAGATTGTTTGCTTCGTTGCCGTCCGGGTCTGCCCTTAGAAATTCCCTGCCGTTCCTGGCCTTGCCCACGTTGACCCCTTCAATCATCCCCTCTTTGGCCATTTTGACGGCATCGTCGATGCTGTAGATATTGCCGTTTATAAGAACGTCGGTGATATCCCCCTGTGCGTTTTTTCTAACCCTTTCGATTTTCACAGCAGATCCCTCCTGCCGCTAGTATGCCCATTTCGATGAAGATATATTGACTTTTAAAATTGCTCAGGTAAGGGGATATTCGGCCATCCGGTGAATTTTATCCCAGAATTCCGGCGGCACCGGCATGACGGATAGGCGGGGCAAGCGCACCAGTTCCCATCCGGAGAAAAAATGGTCTTGTTTAATCTCAGCTAAAGAGACCGGCCGCTTCAGGCGGTACACCGGTGCAAGATCAATTACATAAAGGCCTGTCCCCTTCGGGTCGGGATAAGGCCGGGTGATGATTTCCGCTACGCCTGTAAGGGACCTTTCTTTTCCGGTGTGGTAAATGAAAGCCAGATCCTTTGGCTGCATACTTTTTATATTTTTTTGTGCTGCGGGGCTTTTCACCCCGTCCCACACGTCCGGCCCCTGCTGGAGCAGGTTTTGGAAGCTGTATTCCCCGGGTTCGGTTTTGAGCAGCCAGAATGCCATCTATAAAACCTCCTTAAGGTTTGCGCTGACAGCAGTTCTTAATCCCCGGCCAGTTCCAGCCACTTTTCCAGATGAACATCAAGGGACGACCGGGCCTGTTCCAGCTGGTTCTGGCGCTCCAGGCAGGCCTGGTAGTCCTGGTAGACCTCCGGCAGGGCCAGTTCTCCCTCCAGGCGGGCAATGGCGTCTTCCAGGCCGGCGATGGTCTCTTCAAGTTCCTTGAGCAAACGCCGGCGCCGGCGTTTTTGGCGTTCCTCCTCTTTCCTCTGCAGGTACTGTTCTTTTTCAGCCGAGATCGCGCCGCGGTCCTCTTCTGCCTGCTGCTGCCTCAATGCTTCCGGCGGTGTCCGTTCAGCCTTCCTGGAGACGTAATCATCGTAATTACCCAGCCAGCTTGATGTTCCCTCAGGAGTGAGTTCCAAAATTCCTGTAGCAATTTTGTTAATGAAGTAGCGGTCGTGCGAGACAAAAAGAATTGTGCCCGGGTAGCCTGTGAGGGCGTCTTCCAGCACTTCTCTGCCGGGGAGGTCCAGGTGGTTGGTGGGTTCGTCCAGAAGCAGGAAGTTTGCTTTCTGCAGCATCAGGGACGCCAGGGCCAGCCGGGATTTTTCCCCGCCGCTTAAATCCGCCACCTGTTTTAATACATCATCGCCGCGAAAGAGAAACCTTCCCAGTACTTTGCGGAGATCCGCCTCGTTCATCCGGGGGTAGCGGTCCCAGAGTTCCTGCAGGACCTGCTTTCCGTCAGTCAATCCCTGCTGTTCCTGGTCGTAATAGCCCATCTGCACGTAGTTGCCCGTCCTCAATCTGCCGCCCCGGGGAGGCAGCCTGCCGGCGATGGTTTTTAACAGGGTCGACTTGCCGATGCCGTTGGGACCTACCAAGGCCACACGTTCACCCCTGGTGATTTCAAAATTCAGGCTGCGGGCCAGGATTAATCCGGGGTAGCCGATACAGAGGTCCTCCGCCTGGAGAACTTCCCGGCCGCTGGCGCGGCTGACGCTGAAGGATACACTGGCCCGGATTTCCTTGACCGGCTTATCCAACCGCTCCATCTTTTCCAGTACCTTGAGGCGGCTCTGGGCGCGACGGGTGGTATCTTTGGCCGCGATATTGCGCCGCACAAATTCCTCCATCCGGGCAATTTCAGCCTGTTGGCGATTGAAATCTTTAATTTGCTGTTGGACTGCCTCTGCTTTTTGCTGCACAAAACGCGTATAATTGCCGGTATAGCAGGTTATGGCACCGCGTTCAAGTTCGTAAATGACTTCGGCCAGAGTGTCCAGAAAGTAGCGGTCATGGGAAACGACCAGAACTGCGCCGCGGTAGGAACGCAGGTATTGTTCCAGCCAGGCCAGATTATCCAGATCAAGGTAGTTGGTGGGTTCGTCCAGGATCAACAGATCCGGTTCTCCCAGGAGGCAGCGGGCTAGGGCCAGCCGGGTCTTCTGGCCGCCGCTCAAGGTTCCCACGGGGGTATTCAGGTCGGACTCGGCAAACTTGAGGCCGCGCAGCACTCCGCGAATACTGGCTTCATATTCAAACCCGCCCCGGTTTTTAAAAACTGAAGACAGGTTGTCGTAGGTCTGCAGGAGTTGACCATAAGCTTTAGTGTCGGCTGTCAGAGAGGGATCCGACATTTTGCTTTCCATATCTCTCAGCTGCCTTTCCAGGTTAAGCAGCGGAGCAAATACGGCAAGCATTTCCTGCCAGATGCTTTGAGTGGATTCCAGACCTCCATCCTGGGCCAGATAAGACAGCTTTAGGTCCCTGGCCCTGCTCACCTCCCCGGTGTCAGGTGTCAGGCTTCCGGTTAGGATTTTAAGAAGGGTGGACTTGCCCGCGCCGTTGATGCCGACAATACCGGCCCGCTCTCTTTCCTGTATGGAGAAGTTAACGTCCGTCAGGACCTGCCGGGCTCCGAAGGATTTGGAAACACGGGCTGCCTGTAAAAGGATCACCGTTGCCTTACCCCCTTTCACCTATCCAGTTTACAACAGAGGGACGGGCTCTTACAAGGGTAAGGAGAGTTCAGGCGCTTACAACAGGGGTTCTGCCCGGCGTCTCAACCTGTAAAATACCGGCAGGGTCAACTGGGATCCACTTCGTCCAGGGAAAGGGTTGTAACCAGGGTAAAATTGCCCCTGCGGATCTCCTCCTTAGAGGCACTCCTGGCCAGGATTTCTTCGTCGCCGGGAGCTGCAGCCGTCTCTTTTTTTTGTTTGCCTTTCTTTTTCTCCGGAATTTCCAATCACCTCGCTTTGTTTAATGGCCGAAAAATCTGTTTTAGGAGCCGGTTTTCAGCATAATGTCAGTAAATATTCAAGATCTCAGGCAAAGCTTAACGAGGCGGGGCCAGTTTGCCGGATCATGGGACAGGCTGCCAGGTCCTTGACCAGCCGAAACATAGCCTGATCCTTTTGCTTGGCCTCAACCATCACGTCCAGGTCTTGCCCGAACTCCCGGGCCAGCTTCAGGAAAGGATAAAGATCGGTGGGGTTGACATAATCATGGTGACTCCGGCAGTCCCCGGGGCTCCTGGGGCTGGAGGCGTGAATCTTGGCAGGCAGTGAAGTATCCTTCCAGGATGTTAAAAAACCGGGCAGAATCTCCTCAAGCTTGTCGCAACCGCTGTTGCATCTGAAGTGATGAATGTCCAGTACCATTGGCAGGGTCAGTTTGCGGCACAGGTAGAGGACTTCACCGGCTGTAAAGGTTTTGTCGTCATTCTCCAGGGTGAGCCTGGAAGCGNNCTGGTCCAGTTGTCCAAAAACCGCTTCAGGGATTTTTCTTTATCTTTATAGCTGCCGCCCACATGGGTGACCAGCCTGGCGGCTGGACCGAGGCCCATTGTCTCCAGGAGCAGGCAGTGGTGCTCCAGGTCCTTTAGGGAGGACAGGAGGACTTCCTCCCTGGGTGAATTAATCAAAGTATAGTGATCTGGATGGAAGGAGACCCTCATTTCGTTATCCTGTACAAAGCTGCCGATTGTCGCCAGTTCTTTTTTAAATTCATCAGCATAGTTCCAGCCGGAAAGCAGGGGGTGGGTGGCCAGTGGTATTAGTTTTGAGGAAAAGCGGTATATTTTCACACCGGATGCCCTGTTATGGCGGAGCAGTCGCAGGGTGTTGGCCAGGTTTTCAGAGGCCGTCCGGCACACCTTGCTTAAGGCTGCCCGGGGGTTTGTTTCCGCCAACCGGCTGTAGGTTTTAACTGTTACGTTTTTTGAAGGGGAGGCTTTTTCAAGGATAACCGACATGGCCACATAGCCGAACCTGATGTCCATTTATTACCCCTGCAATTAAAATGCTTTTTATTATACAAGAAACTTCAAAAACCACGTATGAATAAACTATGTGGAATGAATGATGTTTTTAGCATATCCAGTATGGTTTTAGGTAATGCTTCATCTTTTTTTGAACCTGGAAAGCAGGTACGAGACCAGTACGGCCACTAAGACGCCGATCAACAACCCGGTGTTCTCATTCAAGCCCAGTTTAAAAGACCACAAATAGTAAACACCAACGGTGCAGAACACAGTAATCATCATGAACAAAAATCCATAACTCATCTTTTAATAAACTCCGGACTAATTTTTAAAGATGCTCGTTATCATCATAGGCTTCACTGATAATACAGGGGACAGAACCCGAAACCAGGCGGCCGGTTGCTAAAACAACATAGATGAGTCTTCCTGCAGGGTTATCCATAATTAATTTGGGATCAATCCATACCCGCTCACATTTTTCCCTGTCGCAGCGGTTATAATCCGGGCAATGACCGCAGCAGATGGAACCGCAGGCTGAATTATCGTTGAAGTTGTCAGCGCACTTGGGGACGGATTCCTTTACCGGCCTGTAGATATTCAGACAATAATTGGCCCTCTCTGCAAGTGTCATTTCTGTAAAGACCATATTTTTACCCCCTTGGATATAGCTTATTTGAAATTAACTTTTGAATATTCTTACCGCCCCAAGCAAATTCCTTTTTATTTGTTAATTAACTTTCTTGCTCGCAGGGATGAGACTTTATTTTTCAAATATCGCAAACATTGAGGTAAAGGTTTATAATTAGAATGTTTTGGACAAATTTGTTTCTTTTATTTCGTAAAGCACTATGCGTGTATAGAGGTAGTTGTGTGTTGCAATTTGGCCGTAAATTACAACCTGCGGTAAAACAGCCTGTTCTTTGTGTTTTAGAGCCCCGCCTTTGTTTTTAGGCTTTTAACCGTTGCTGCCGGGCCAAGATCGCATACAATAGGTACTAAACTATTCTGCGTTAATAATCTGGATAACATGTTGATACAGACTAGAGTATTTATATAATTAAACCCTTATTTTCTTTAAGTTGTCGGCTTACTTGAATAGGAGTGATTTTTGTTTTGGAATTACTCTGTCACAGTTTTTTAAAATAAGTTATGCTCTTATTGAGATCCAGGTTTGACAAATGATGCAACTTTGTTTATAATCTATCAAGAATCCAAAAATAGGGGTGTGAGAAATGGCATTTGAAGTTTATAAACCGCGTGGTGAAAGAATACCCAAGTTACCCTTGATAACGATTTCAAAGAATTCCATAGTGTTAAACAAACATGCCCGTGAAAAATTAAATGTGGACAAGGTCGAACTGGCCTATGACCGGGAAACTAACACAATCCGGATAAAAGCCACAGAAGACGGGCAGAACATCAAAAAAACAAAGGTTTTTAGCAGGGGTTTTTTCAATCACTTCAATATTGTTGCCAAAGGTAAGTATCATGCAAAATATGACGAAAAAGAAAATTGTTTATATGTAGATTTGAATCATGATCAGGTTATCCAGAACCAGTAGTAGGATTGAGGGGTTGTTAATATAAGGGTTTTGCAAGTGATTTATTGGATTCTTTATAACCTTCTCTTGAAATCGTTGCTGATAGCGCAACATTATTAGGTATGCCGTTTATTTGCTGCCCAAAGATCTGAACACATCTTTTTTCTATAGAGTAACTAACCTGAGGGGGCAGGTTATCCCAGATCTTTTAACGTGCAGTTGCAGTTAATAAAACATAACCCGGCCGGCATTAATGCCGCCCGGGTTTTTGATTGAAAGCACAAATATTGTAGAATTCAATACTTAAAAATCGCACCGGGTACATTTATTAAGTTATTGGGGGCTCAGGATGCTTTGAACGGATTTGCGCATCTGTTCTTTGGAGGTGACTTCCCCGTGCCGCACCTGCTTTGTGTTCAGATCCTTGAGTCCTGCGGGTATCTCCAGGTTGCTGGCAGCGGACAGGGCCTCCAGGAGTTTAAACTCGTCCTTATCCCTCACAGCGTCTTCCCCCAGGATGGCCCTGGCCACGCTGGCATTGAATTTAAAGGGACTGGCTGTGGATGCTACGATTGTTCCGGTTGCGTCACCTGTTGCGGCAGTGTATTTGTCGTAAACGCACAGGCCTACGGCTGTGTGGGGATCCAGCAGGTAGCCGTAACGTTTATAAACGGAGCGTATGGTCGCCGTAGTTTCGGAGTCATCTGCAAAATCCGACCAGAAAACTTCTTTGATCCGTTTATGGGTTGTTTCGTCAATACGGTAAGCTCCTATCCGGCTCAGATTGGTCATCCACTCCCGGACACGTCCGGCGTCGCTCCCTGAAAGATGGTAAAGGAGACGCTCCAGGTTGCTGGAGATGAGGATGTCCATGGAGGGGGAAATGGTTTTTTGAAAAAGCCGGCGCCGGTCATAAAGGCCCGTACGGATAAAGTCTGCCAGGACGTTATTGGTGTTGGCGGCGCAAATCAGCCTTTTAACAGGCAACCCCATTTCCCTGGCGTAATAGGCTGCCAGGATGTTTCCAAAGTTGCCGGTGGGCACAACAAAATTTATCCCTTCACCCGGTTTAATTACACTTTGCGAAACCAGGTCCAGGTAGGCCGAAAAATAGTAGACGATCTGAGGTACGAGCCTGCCCCAGTTGATTGAATTGGCTGAGGATAGGGTGAACTTTTTAACTTGCAGTTCCCTGTTGAACAGTTTGTCTCCGAAAATTTCTTTAACCCCGGTCTGAGCGTCGTCAAAATTGCCCCGGACTGCTACTACCGCGACGTTATTGCCTTCCTGGGTAATCATCTGCAGTTTTTGCATCTTGCTGACGCCCTGTTCAGGATAAAACACGATGATTCTGGTCCCCGGGACGTTTTTAAAGCCTTCCAGGGCGGCCTTTCCGGTGTCTCCGGAGGTGGCCACCAGGATTACAATTGTCGCTTCTTCTCCGGTTTTAGCTGCTGCCCTTGTGAGAAGGTGGGGCAGGATTTGCAGGGCCAGATCCTTAAAGGCGCTGGTCGGGCCATGCCACAGTTCCAGGACATGCAGCGAGTCTTCCAGTTTATGCAGGGGTGCAATTTCCGGTGCGTCAAACCGGCCGGTGCTGTAAGCAAGGGATACGCATTCCGTAATCTCTTCCAGCGTGAAGTCCGTGAGGTATTCTTTTAAGATACGGACGGCTTTTCCCCGGTAGTCAAGCCCGGCCCATTCCCTGAGCTGGTCTGGCGAAACCCTGACCTCTTCGCTGGGCACAAACAGTCCCCCATCCGGAGCTATACCCATTTTGATGGCTTCTGCTGAAGATACCTGTCTGTATTGTCCCCTGGTGCTTTTGTACAACATTTTCATCACTCCGTAAAATTATCTGCCGGACACACACCGGCTCTCAAAAGGAACGTGATCTCATTTTCTGGAGGTGTCCGAAAGACAGCATATATATCTACTATTAAACAACAAAGCTTTGCCGGATGTAAAGAGAAAAGGCCCTCAATCAATATTCCTGCGGCTTTTTTTATTTTTGGGGGCTCCCTGGACAAATTTTGTGATTTGTCCTTTCATTATCTTGGCAAGGTTATTCAGTTTTACGTTAAATTCCGTTACAAATGGTTAAATTATAGTGTAGATACAAGGAAAGGCTGGTTAGTTACTAAGATGAGAGCAAGGAAACATTTTAGTTTTAGAGGCCGGAATTTTAAGTTGAGTTTTTCAAAATGGCAAGAGCGTCTGCGTAAGAGATCGCCCCTGCGCTACTTTCTGAAGCCTAAAGAAGACAGCCGGTCCTCTTTTGGTAAAAGGGTCGACGTTTTGGTGGGGAGTTTCCTGATCTGGCTGGCAAGCTTTCTTGTGCTCTCCAGTTTGACAAACCGGCCGGCAGCCTCATTGGCTCTTTCCCTGCCCCTGCTGGTTATTGAAGTTCTGGTTTTGCAAAGGTACCGCTCCTTGCGGGAGAGGAGGTTCCGGCTTGAGCAAAGGCTTTATCATGCCGGGCAAAAGTTCTTGGGTGAAGTCAGTAAGATGGACCCTCAAAGGGAGTTTTGTCCCTATCTTCGGGATCTTCTGGCAAAACTGCCCGGGTTTGAGGAAGTGAGGCTCAAAGGGGAGAAGGACCAGAAGGGCGGTCAAGGGAACCAGGGAATTGATCTGGAAGGAGTATATCAAGGCTCGCGGGTTGCCGTCCGCTGTGTCCTTCAGGAAGGAGACAAAAAAGTACTTCCCGATGATATCAGGGATTTTGCCCGGGCGCTTCAGCAGAGTGAATATCGACACGGTCTTTTTATAACAACTGGTGAATTTGATACCGGTGTATTCAGCGTATTGAAAGAGTCAGCGCGTAAAGGTGTACAAATTAAGCCCGTCAATAAGTACCGATTGATGGACCTGGCCCGCCGGGCCGGCACCGGTGTCTTCCAGGAGGACGGGTTTGCCGGGGGGGCTAAAGCACTGACTGCAACGGGCAGGCGGACAGCTGTCCTGACTGCCCTGCGTGATACAGCTTTCGGCTCCCGGAAGAGAGCTAAAAGCTACTTTTTATACGGACTACTGCTTTTCGCAGGTTATCTCGTTTTAAAAAGCAGCACGGCGCTAAGCCTGATTTACCTTTTTTTTGCCGTGCTGAACTTTGGCTTCAGCGCGTACAGCCTTTTGTTCGGCAGTCAACTGGAGGAAATCGACCCCCTGGAGGGGCTCGGTCAAAAGAAATAAACGGCTTGATCCTGCCGGCTCAACTACCAGGCCGGCGGGGTATTTTCATCAACAACGGCGAAGGTGTAGTTTCGGTCCATAAGAAATTCGATAATCTCAGGGAGAGCAGCCACACCACTTTCCCGACTGCGGATGTAATTGGCTAACGCGCTGCCCGGAGCTGCTCCGTTGCGATTAATCTCCGTGCCGTCGTGCATGAGCACAATTGGGGTTTTTTCGAAGCTTTCAATCTGCATAATTCCCTTTTGAACATTCTCTATAATTTGCTCCCTGCTAACTCCTTTGGGATCAGTATCGGCGCTGGCTACGTTCCAGCTGATGGAAACATACCCGTGTTGTTTTAAAAGTTTAAATGTTTCTTTGTTCAGTTTGGACGGACCGCCGGGTGCCCGGAATATTTTAACGCCCCTCCCGGTAATCCCGGCTATGGACTCGTTGCAGCTTTCCAGTTCTTCCAGAAAAGCCTCCGGGCTTTTGTAAACTCTATTATAGTCATGGCTATAGGAATGGTTGATGATCCCGTGTCCCTCATCCACGATTCTTTGGAGGACATCCGGGTTTTTATCTATGTTGACACCCAGGACGGCAAAACTTGCTTTAATCCCGTAATCATTTAAGATGTCTAAAATCTGCCCGGTATAATATGAATTGGGGCCGTCGTCAAAGGTTAGATAAACTTTCTTCAAAGGTTCCGGCGGGATTGCAGTTTCCTGCTCAACCACCGGCGCAGCTTCGGCCAGGGCCAGCGGTTCACCGGGAGGCGAAAGGGGGGTGGGGGGTGCTGTGTTGCAGCCGGTCATGAGGAGGATGTTCAGCAAAAGAAGCATGGCGTATTTGTAAAGCATCAGGAGGGATTCCTTTCATTCAGTATATCTATACTATAAACGTTGTCGAATAACCATGCAATTGGTCAGTTAAGCAGTTATTGAGAAATTTTCCACGAAAGACAGTGAAAACTGGAAACTCCATCAATTTTTGGATGTGATCTGTTTCCATCCAGATAAAACCACTATTTCATGGTAGCCACTCTATGCTTACCGGCAGGCCGGAGTATATCCACTCGGTGCTGTTGTGCAGCCCGGCTGGCCGCCGTTAAGAAACATCAGTCTGTAATGTGTCCTAACGGCTGGACAGGGTTTTCATTACGATACTGGAAAAGCCCTTTTCTGTATAAAATACAAGCAGGAGGTTAAAACAGGGTTTTTCGACATGATCATTATGAACCGGATAAAGTTCTGGAGGAAGCAGCTCGGCCTCTTAAGAAAGCAAATTTGCCAGTTTGACCGGCTATTCCTCCTGGATCCTGGAAAGGCGGGAAAGAGCAAAAAGCCCAGCCCACGCTGGAAGTATTTTGCCCATCGGGGAAAGGCTGGAAAACCCTGTATTCCGGGATTGCCCTGGATGATCTTCTGGATTACATTGAGGACTAAGCTTTAGCTCAAGTCCCGGCACTTTGACCGGGACTTGTCTTTGACCTTTATTCAAGCGTATAATTTAAGAAGGCAAAAGGAGTTAATTTATGGTTAAAGACTTTCGCAAAGGGTTTCTCGGCCGGATTAAAAAAGCCATAACCGACTACGGTATGATTGTTGAAGGAGACAGGGTGGCGGTGGGAATGTCCGGTGGGAAGGACAGCACGTCCCTGCTGCATGCCCTGGCCCTAATCAGCCGCTCGGTGCCGGTCAAGTTCGGGTTGGAAGCGGTATATATTGATCTGGGCTGGCCTGTGGACGTGCCTCTACTGGAGGATTTCTGCCGTTCCAGGGAGGTGGACTTCCATGTGGTGAAAACCAGTATTGCTGAAATCGTTTTTCAAGCCAGGGGGGGCAAAAATCCATGTGCCATTTGTGCCCACCTGCGCCGGGGAGCTTTCCACAACAAGGCCCTGGAACTGGGATGCGGCAAGGTCGCCCTGGGGCACCACCTGGATGATGTTATTGAAACATTTTTTATGAGCCTCTTTTATACCGGACAGCTGCGAACTTTTGCCCCAGCGACGTATTTAGACCGCAGCGGCCTGACCATGATCAGACCCCTGATCTATGTTTCAGCGGAAGAAATCCGGGCCTGGGTGGAACTGGAAAAGCTGCCGGCCCTGCCGAACCCCTGCCCGGCCAGCGGGCATACCAAGAGGGAAGAGGCCAGGGAACTGGTAACCGGACTGCTGGAGCGGCACCCTGATTTGCGGTCGCGCTTTTTAAACGCCCTGCAGACCTTCGACCGGCGTAATTTGTGGCCGGAAATCCAGCCTAAAAACAAATCGTGAAAAGTAAGAAAGTTGCGGCGGCAAGAGGGAAATGGCAGGTTTTTAAGTAAAAATTCGCAAGGTATTAAAGAGGTTTTAAGGGAATTAAGGAATTTGCAGATAGAGGTGAAAAGATGTATTACCAGCAAAAGATTTTGGCTTTGGCCAAAATGTTGAAGAACTCCAACCTTACTTATGCCCTCACCGGTGCCGGGATCAGCACCGAAAGCGGTATTCCCGACTTCCGCAGCCCCGGAACAGGCCTTTGGACAAAGCACGATCCCATTCAGGTTGCCTCTGTTTCCGCCCTCCTCCGGGACCCGGCTACCTTTTACAAAGTAAACCTGGAGCAATGGGTTGGTTTTACCAAAGCCAAGCCCAACGCTGCCCATTACGCGCTGGCCCGTTTGGAGAGGGACGGCCTTCTGGCAGGTGTGATCACTCAGAACATTGACGGCCTTCATTTGAAGGCGGGAACTCAAAAAGTCTGGGAAGTGCACGGACATCTGCGTACCTGCCACTGCCTTGATTGCGGGGAGAGCTATTCTTTTGACCATCTTGTCAGCCAGTACCGGGCCGGAACCGTTCCGCCCATTTGTGACAGGTGTCGGGGAGTGCTCCGCCTGGATGTGGTTTTATTTGAGGATCCCATGGGTGAGGATTTCCTCCACGCTACCCGTGCCCTGACGGGATGCAATCTGTTGCTTGTAATCGGCAGCAGCCTTCAGGTATACCCTGTGGCTTCGCTCCCGGAACGGGCCAGGCAGCTTGTCATTATCAATGAAGGCCACACCCCCTGGGACCTGCGGGCGAATCTAGTGATCAACGGCAAGGCGGGACAAGTTATGAGCGACTTGTTGTCAGTCCTGGACAGGGGATGATACCCTCATTCAGCCGGGCTTACGCTCAAGGTGTCAGCCTGCCCCCTTCTGCTGGTTCTGAACTGCTCGCATACCATTATATAGCCCGGCCCCTGATCCTGGTTCTTGCCGGAGGCTGGTAATATTGTCCTGTTGGAATCTTGAAAAAAGTTTTTTTAAAAGGGAAGGAAAAACTGAAAAAGACAGAATACTATGATAGAAAAAGAAAAAGGGGTGAACATTCATAATACCCTTAAAGGACAATATTCCTTCCCGTAGTTACCCGATCGTAAATGTGCTCCTGATCGCGATTAATCTAGCGGTTTTTTTCTTTCAATTATCCCTGGGGAGAAACGTGGACAGCTATATCTTCACCTACGGAGTTATACCCGCACATCTGGTGGCCGAGGGTTTTACTTCAGAGCAGTTGGTCCGGCTTACAACAGCTATGTTCCTGCACGGGGGCTGGTTTCATGCATTGAGCAACATGCTCTACCTCTGGATTTTCGGGGATAACGTGGAAGACCGGATGGGCCATTTAAAGTATCTGGTCTTTTACCTTTTGACCGGATATATTGCAACCATTGCCCATGTTCTCTATGCACCCTTCTCAGAATTACCTTTAATCGGCGCCAGCGGAGCCATTGCAGGGGTTCTGGGCGCTTACCTGATCCTTTACCCGCGGGCTAAGGTACTCACCCTGGTTTTCGTTTTTATCTTTATTCAAATTATCCCGATTCCGGCCGTGGTCTTTCTGGGGTTCTGGTTTATTCTGCAGCTTCTTAACGGAACGGCCAGTCTTTCAGCCCAGGCTGCCCAGGGTGTTGCTTTCTGGGCGCATATTGGGGGTTTTATAGCCGGGATGTTGCTTGTAAAAATATTCAGCCGCCGGCAATACTATCCCCGGACGTAGAAAACGACCGCCCCGGACCCAGAAATTGCCGGGTGGTTTTTCACGGCCGGGGGTAGTATACTTTTTAAATAGATACAGTCGCTGAGTTGGAGTAACATTGTTCCAGGGTTAAAAGAAGCGGCTTTTTGTTTTTTTGATTGTTTTGCAAGGTTGCCATTCTTGCTTAAAAAGCGCGGTTTATTACCTGGTGTAAGGGTGTAATAACAGAGCGGAGGTGGAAAATTGATTAGATACTTTTGTGAATGCGGCAATGACGATCCCGATCTCTTTGACGTTTATGTTACCCAGGGCGATCTCTGCGATATTCTAACCGTTGTATGCAAGCAGTGTGGAGATATCAGAGAAGACTTTGTAGCCTGCAACAGGGATTCCATAATGTTAAGACAATACATGCCCAACTCTGCCTGAGAGCAGGGTTTTTTTCTGTGCCCGGCTGTCGGCGGCTCTTTATAAAGAATCAGGTTTACCCCGGAAAGGAAGGGGAGAAACCGGGCAGGCATGCTGATTTAAAACCAGTCAAAGATTTCCTCCTCTTCAGCTTCTTCCATGATTCTCACATAATCCTGCGAAGCTTCTTCATTTGCTTCCAGATCTTTCAAGTTCATTTCTTTTTTTTCTTTCAAGCTGCTCACCTCCCTTAACAAACTTCAATTATCATTAAATATCTTTGATTTCCCAGGTTTTTTACTTCGTATTCTGATGGATTGTCTCCTAATTATTTTATGTAGTTTTCCCCGGTTTATCCAAGCCCTATAGAACATCTACCCTTCCATCCAAACTAAAAAGGCATGTTTGCTGGAAATGACCGTAAGGCCTGCTTTTTAAGGCAGAAACCCTGACCCTGGGAAAAGTCTCCGAATATACTGTATTAGCCAAAGATAGCGGGGGGTTAACTAAATGGGATAATTCTTTTTGTGCACGGAATGGGCCACAGTTTTGACAGGTTTTACTGGAAGGACTGGGCGGCGCCCCTTAGAGTCAGGCTGGCTGAAAAGGGGCTTGATTTAGGTGAGAAACATTTTGGGGGGGTCTATTATTACGACCTGGTGCCGGGCCCCAGGGAGGAAGTGGCAGCTGAGGAACAGGTTCAAATCCAGTTGCTGGGTTTAAGGGAAAGGGCTATCGGCGAGCTGGGTATACTGCGCGTCCCCTTTGCCAGGGGAATTGAAACTGTTAAAAAGCTTGCCGATTATATAATTGATAATTTTGGTGATATATTTGCTTATCTATACCTGGAAAATACCCGCATTGCAGTAAATGACCGTCTCTACGAGGCCATTGGCGCAAGCAACGGGCCGGTTCACCTGATTGGCTACAGTCTGGGTTCCCTTGTCTGTTACTGCGCTCTCAAAGAAAACAAGGAGGCGGCCCAAAAAGTCTCCCAGTTAATCATGGTGGGCAGCCCGCTTTACTGGTTCAAAGCAGCTGTGGCTGAGTGCGTCGGCCTGGAATCAAGGCCTGCGGTGGGACGCTTCAGTAATATTGCCGGTATTCTGGATATCGCCTGGCCCCAGGCTGTGCCCGGGGTGATTGGGGGACTGGATCAAAACATTGAATTCACAATTAACCTCTTTGATCCCATTAAAGGGCACAGGGAGTATTTCAAAAAAGAAGAAGGCCTGGGGGTCATCGCTACGGAACTGTTGAAATGCTGGAACAGATAAGCCGGTTCCTTTGCGGGGTACCCCCCCCGAGTATTGAAACTGTGCAGGATAAGCGCCCTCCAGGGCCTGTACACGCTGTTTTTGGTCCCCTCTAAGTATTGAAACAGTGCAAACAACTGGAAACCGCTCCATCGGGCGATGGGCGGTTTCCAGATTTATTGCCGGGTTGCCAGCCTGGTCATGAGGTTTGCCAGTACCTGTCTTTCATCCTGGTTGGCCACGTCCCAGAGTTCCTTTACCGCTTTTTGCTCCGGATTTGCCGGCGGCACGTTCTGTGCCAGCAGATCTCCCACCTGCTGGGCTATGGAACCGATTTGATTCCTTGATATACCCAGTTCCTCGGCAAATTCTACAGCTTGCCCCAATGTTTTTTTCCAGCTTTCCCAGTTGGAGTTGGCCAGGTTCAACATACTTAATTTATTCACTCCTTTATCCCTTAGATGCTCATAGTTTTAACCGGCAGCTCCTTTTTATGCATATTCTGGATCATAAAAGCAATTTATTTCTTGGGCCCGGCCGTTTATGCCGGCCGTAGACCCTGTATTGTGACGATCTAAGGCAGGCAGCAGCCTGCGGTGCAAAGTTGTTTTGGAAACAGGGCCAGGCTTATCTGAGAAGGGAGCTGTGCTACATAACTAGCAAGACCGGGTGTTTAAGATAATGTCCAACCAGTCTGCTGTCCGGCGCCGGTTTGATCTGCCTGACAACGTATTCCACCCTGCTTTTTATGTTATAATACAGGAAAATAAACACAGCTGTTGCGGCTGCTGCAACGGAAGGACGGAGAAGCGGATTGAGCGTTCCAAAATACAATGAACAGGGGTGGGTCAAGCTGTTATGAGCGTTGTAATTCTTGCCCTGGAAACATCCTGTGATGAAACTGCGGCGGCTGTGGTTGTCGATGGGTGTCAGGTGCTGTCAAATATCATCTCCTCCCAGATAGATGTCCATAAAAAGTTCGGCGGGGTTGTGCCTGAAGTGGCTTCACGGAAGCACCTGGAGCGGTTTAACCAGGTTGTGGCGGAAGCGCTTTCAACAGCGGGGCTGGACTACAAAGACCTTGACGCAGTGGCGGTTACGTACGGGCCCGGGCTGGTAGGGGCGCTTCTTGTGGGTGTTTCGGCAGCAAAAGCTATGGCTTTTGGCCTGGACATACCCCTGCTGGGGATAAACCACCTGGAGGGTCATATTTATGCTAATTTTTTGACTGAGCCGCAGCTGGATTTCCCCTCGCTCTGCCTGGTGGTTTCCGGCGGCCATACCGACCTGGTTTATATCCAAAAACACGGTAGTTACCGGGTTCTGGGGAGTACCAGAGATGATGCGGCGGGTGAGGCCTTTGACAAGGTTGCCAGGACCATGGGCCTGGGCTATCCGGGGGGGCCCCTGATCGACCGTCTGGCCCGGGCGGGTGACCCGGAAGCTTTCAGCCTGCCCAGGGCCTACCTGGAGGAGGGCAGTCTCGATTTCAGTTTCAGCGGTCTCAAGTCATCAGTCATCAATGCATTGAACCGCGCCTCACGGCAAGGTCAAGTGATCAAGAAAGAAGATCTGGCGGCTTCCTTCCAGAAAGCGGTTACCGATGTGCTGGTTGACAAAACCCTGTTAGCGGCAAGGAATATGGGGGTTTCAACTATTTTACTGGCCGGGGGGGTAGCAGCGAATGCCGGGTTGCGGTCCGACCTTGTGTCAAGAGCACGCCGGGAATCCCGCCGGGTGGTGATCCCGGCGCCGCTGCTTTGCACGGACAACGCCGCCATGGTTGCCTGCGCCGCTTATTTCAAATACCTGCGGGGCGATTTAGCTCCATTGACTTTGAATGCCGTGCCGGACCTCAAGCTTGGAGAGGAAAGATACGAGGGTAATTTCCGGGGAAGGGTATATAGGACAGACCAGTATAGCTAAAATAGCTATATTAATAATTTTCTTCGATTTTTTTCGACCTTTGCTGGATGGTTGTCTGAATTATGTAAAAGCTGAAAATACTAAAGGATGCAAGTTATCCCCATGTTATACTGTCGAATATTTTTATAATACAAGGTAATAACTCGTAATATAGATAAAATATGGATAAAACAAGGGTTCTGTGGATGGTTGTTCCTGTGGATAATGTGTATAAGTCTGTTAATAACTTGTGATTCAAGGGGTTTGCCTGTGGGTGAATATTTGGAAACAAAAAATGCTCCGGACGCAGCGCAAAGGATCCTTTTCGAGAGCGTTGCAGCTAATACCCTGCCCCTTACCTCCAGCTGCAATGTTCACTGCGTATTTTGTTCCCACCGGAATAATCCCCCCGGGGTAAAGGCCTACCGCATCCCCCCCCGCAGCTTGGAAGATGTCAAAAAAGATCTGTGTGCCCTGGACCCCGCAAAACCAATTATCATTGGTGAATCAGCCACCAAAATAATCGAAGGAGAGCCCTTTACCCATCCCGCCCTGGCGGAAATTCTCCAAATGCTTCGCCTTCACTTTCCCCGCACGCCCGTTCAAATTACAACTAACGGCAGCCTGCTTGACGAGAAAAAGGTGAAGATGTTGAAAAAGCTGGGCAACGTGGTTGTTTATCTTTCATTGAACAGCTCAGGGGTCAAGGGCAGGATGGCATTGATGGCTGATCAGCAGGGACTGCAGGCTATTCAAAGCGCAGTCCTCCTGCAAAGGTACGGGGTACCCTTTCATGGCAGTGTTGTGGCCCTGCCCCACCTGGTGGGATGGAAGGATCTCGCAGAGACCGTAAAATACCTGAGCGCCTGCGGGGCTGAGACCGTTCGTGTTTTCCTGCCCGGTTTTTCCTCCCTGGCAGCCCCGGGACTAAAGTTTAAACCTTCTCTGTGGAAAGAAATCAAGATGTTTATTAAAAGTCTCAGAGGGGAGGTCAGGGCGCCAGTCACCTGTGAACCACCCCTGCTTGAAAGACTTGAGCCGGAAGTTGCAGGTGTGATTGCAGCTTCACCGGCAGAACTGGCGGGAGTTCGGACAGGTGACATTATTGAAACCGTGAATGGTTCCAGGGTTCATACCCGGGTACAGGCTTTCAGACAAATCACCAGGAACGGGTCGCCCCTGCTTGAATTAAGAAGAGAAGGACAGCCATTAACTGTTCAGGTTCAAAAGGAACCTGGCCAGAGGTCCGGAATGGTGCTGGACTATGATCTGGACCCGGCCCTGATCGATGACCTGGGCCGTGCCCTGCGGCGTCACAGGGTTGAGGGCGCGCTGGTTTTGACGTCGGAGCTGGCGGGGCCGCTGCTGGACCTGGCTCTCCGGCAGTTTTGGAAAGAGGGGCGGTTATTGGAACTTGTTGTAGTCAAAAATCTTTTTTTTGCTGGGAATATATGCGTAGCCGGGCTTTTGACCGTGTCAGATTTTGAGGCGGCTGTTGCTGCGTTTCTGGAAAGGAAGTCCCGTCAAAAGCCGCCTCTGGTCCTTTTACCCGGTGTTGCCTTCGACAGCCGGGGCATGGACATCACGGGAAGATCTTACCTGGAACTGGAGGAGCGCTTCGGGCTGCCCTGTGAGGTCCTGTGAAAATTTAGATCTTTAGATTTTTCCGTAAAGCTTTAGGCCTAGGTGCAGGGAAGCAACGGGAAATGTTGAATATAAAATAACTAAAGAAAGGGGGTTTTAAGAGAATGAAGGTCAAGCAGATTTCTATCTTTTTAGAAAACAAGTCCGGGCGGCTGGCCAAGGTGACCAAGGTATTGGGGGAAAGTGGAATAAATATTAGGGCGCTTTCTATAGCCGATACCACTGATTTCGGTATTTTAAGATTAATCGTAAATAATCCTGAGAAAGCCTATCGAGTTTTAAAAAATGCAGGTTTTACCCTGAGCACCACGGATGTGATTGCAGTTGAGGTGGCCGACGTTCCGGGAGGTCTTTCCGAAACCCTTCTGATCCTGGACCGGGCAGGTATTAATATAGAGTATCTTTATGCCTTTGTCCAGAAAGCTTCCAGCGCGGCCCTGGTTGTTTTCAGGGTAGAACAGTTGGATGAGGCGGTTAGGGCGCTCCAGGAAAACGGCATACGTCTCTTAAGTGAAGAAGAGGTCTACCAGTTGTAAGTTGTTTGACTTGAGCCCCCGAAGCCGGCGGATACTCTTAAGGAAGGAAAAGATGAAGGCAGACCTGAACAGGCCCGGTTGATTGCGCCAACCTTTGCTCATGGATTGATGGTAACTTTATACACAAAATTCTTAAAAATATTGTAAGCTTTTTGCTGCTGTGTTAAAATGATTGAAATAAATCAATTATTATTGACCCTTTTGACGAATCCCAACGGTTCATTTGTAAGGCTTCAGGCGTGGGAAGTAATAATTACACTTCCCTGGTTTGAGTGTTAATCATTGCCGGAGTGAAGCTTTTTCTTGAATACGATACACCAGTTAAAGCATAAACTGAGGAAAGAAGTTTTAGATGCAAGGATTGCCTTGCCCCCCCATGTAGTTGCTGAAAAAAGCGCGCGGATTATCCAGACGCTTTTGAAGTTGGATGAATACAGGTATGCTTCCACCATCATGACTTATCTTGATTTTCGAAACGAGGTCCAAACCGGAGAACTGGTCAAAAGAGTGATGGCTGATGGGAAAAGGGTGGCCGTTCCCCTGACGGATCCGGCAAGCGGCATGTTAACGCCGTCATCCCTTAGTTTTTACCCTGATGAGCTTGAACCGGGAGCCTGGGGAATTTTAGAGCCCAAGCCCCGGTGTGTGCGACCACTGGATCCCTCTGAACTGGATCTGATTGTTGTTCCAGGTGTAGCCTTTGACAGGAGGGGAAACCGCCTGGGTTACGGAGGAGGATTTTATGACCGTTTTCTACTTCGGACCGGACCGGAGGCGTTTTACGTTGCCCCTGCTTATGAAATGCAATTGTGTGACAGTGTGCCCCGGAGCAGCCAGGACGTAAGGATGCACTGTCTAATCACAGAGGAACGAATAATCCGGATCAGCTAATGCCGTCCGGTTGCATTATTTCTAGTTGATCTCAGAAATCCCGCCTGAAAGCAGATAAGACCGGGTTGATGATGATAAGTTGTAACTAGGATACCGTGAGCAGTAATCCGGCTTGGATAAGTAGAATTGGCATAAAAATTGCATAACATATATGGCAAGGTATCAAAACAAACCAGTTTGATGAGATGTAACATTTATTTAATGCTTTTGTTCTTTGTTGAATTCTGAGGTAGATATTTTTTGGCTACTGGCAGGATAATTGAGGAGCAACATTGAAATACTTCCTTAAGTTGACACCTGTCTAAGATCATGCTAGCATAGTAATGAACTTAATAATAAAGGTCGAATCGAACAACGATAGGCCGGTAGTCCTTGTTGGAGCAAGGGCTACCGGCCTATTTATTTCTGTGGTTTCAATCTCCGGTAAACAGGCTGTCCTGCGTTAAGCAGGCCAGGTATCATCCAGACCCGAAAGCCCGGTTGGGCCTGCGCAGAAATTACATGGCAAAGTATGATTAACTTTGCCTTGAGGGGTTTCTAAAAGCAAGTACGCCTTACCGGTTAAGACTTAAGCCACACGGACTAGTGAAAAGGATTTCAAGAGCATAGTATTACATTATTGGGGAAATCAAAATTTATCTCAAGTTCTTGCTTTATTTAAAAAAGCCTTAAAAATAATGGAGCATACCGGCAAAACGTAAAACGTAATATGTGCAATGTAAAATGCTGGTGAAAGGAAGGAGTTGTGTAGGGGGCTGCCCTTGTGCCGGATTACTTGGGAGAGGTGGTGATGGCACGGCAGGAGAGAGATAAAGATGAAATCAGGGCGGCTGCCGAAAGTACTTTTGAAAGGTGGTGGACCATTACCCGGAAGAATAATATTGACTCGAAACAGGGTTGGTGTTTTAGTGGTTGGTAGTTCTAAAAACGATCGTATTAAAATTGATCAAGTCTCGGTTATAGGGTCTAGTTATAGGGTCTAAAAGAAGTTGGGGTCCAAAATTAACGTTTCCCTACAAGAAATAATTCCTTTCATAAAAAAGGGGGTATATCTATGGCAAATCCTCCAGCAGTAACCGTCTGCCTGGCGGGGAACGTCGGCAGATACAAGTCTTCTTTACCAGTAGGACAGCTTCTGTTACGTGGGATCATGGCTGGAGCATATATCGCGGTCGGGGCCGCCCTGTGTACGGTTTGCGGTACTGGAGTGGCGCCTTATTTAGGTGCTGGCGCAGGTAAACTCATCGGGGGCGCCGTCTTCCCGGTAGGCCTGATTGCGATCGTGTTGACCGGTATGGAACTCTTCACCGGCGACGCGATGCTTGGTCCCCTGGCCAATCTGCAGGGTAAAATCGGCTGGGGAAAAATTCTAAATAACTGGGTCTGGGTCTGGATCGGAAACTTCATTGGTTCACTGGCTTATGCCTATATCATGGTCAACGGTCCCTTCACCCAGGGTGCGTTTGCAGCAGCGGAACCAAATGCTTTCGGGTTGAACGCGGTCTCAATTGCCGTGAGCAAAACCCTGGCCTATAAGGTAAACGGCGGTATAGGCCTGTGGTCCTGTTTCCTGGCAGCCATTGGTTGTAACTTCCTGGTTAACGTCGCCATCATGCTGGGTATTACAGCTAAGGAGTTTATCGGAAAGTTCTTCGGCATCTGGTTCCCGATCATGGCCTTCGTTGCCACGGGCTTTGAGCACTGTGTAGCCAACATGTATTTCCTGCCCGCCGGCCTCTGGCTGTACCAGGCGTTTCCCGGCATTGCCGACAAAGTCGCGTCGACGGCGGCAGACGGCACAATCACCTACTGGAATCCACTCCTGCACAAGTTTGGCGGGCTCACCTGGAGTGATGTTATGCTTTGGAATATCATTCCTGCAACCTTTGGCAATATTGTAGGTGGTATGATTTTCATCGGATTTGTTTATTACTTCTGCTTCCGCGGCGAGTTTCCGGAAGAACTTATGAAATAATCCTTAAAAAAGAGCAGACGCCTATCTTTGGGTGTCTGCTCTCAGCCAAAGCAAATGGAATAGGGGGTATTCCTCAATGCGTATGTCCGTGCCTGCTTACTTCTGCCTAATCTTTGCCACGGCCCTGATTCTGTTTACATTTGCGTTGAATCGTGATCCATCCTTTTTATTAGCTGCGCTTCCGATGCTCGCGGTGCTCGCAGGTGTCCCCATCATTTTAAATATGATGAACAGGCGCCAGGCGGAGAGTATAAATATGGAAAACTTCAAGCTCTATTCAATCAAGGATCTCTCCAGGCTTAACCCGGGTGACCCGGTTCGCCTGCGCGGCAGGGTTGAGGCACTGTCATTAAAATGGCTTAACCGGCCTCATTTCAGGATTGATGACGGCAGCGGCAAAATTGGAGTCATGTTGTTTGCGGCAGCGCACGAGGATATTAAACCTGGCGACACCATCGAAGCCGCCGGGACCCTACGGAGTTTTGGGAAATCAAGAGAGAAGAAGGTATTTGGAGTTAGAGTCGTAAAATTGAGCGGTTAAAAACAAGAGAAAAGATGCTCACCAACTAAATGAGCCGTCAATCTTAGGGGCTATTGTACTTTTTGGATTGACCTGTGCTTATGTCTTGTTTGGCGTAGGGGACGGGTAAATTCCCGCTGATTTCCTTATAAGAAAATGTAAAAGGAGGAACAGCAATTGTCAGCTTGTGCCTGTGAAAAAGTTGAATTAACCAAAGAAGATGCGGCGCTGGATGAGCTTTTAAACCAGTACCGCGACTACGAAGGAGGAATCATTCCTGTCCTGCAGGAAGCCCAGAACATCTATGGGTATCTCCCCAAAGAAGTCCTCCAAAAGATAGCTAAGGAGCTGAAAATGCCCTTCAGCAAGGTTTTTGGAATTGTTACGTTTTATGCCCAGTTCCACCTGAAGCCGCGGGGCCGTTATATTGCCCGGATTTGTCTGGGCACTGCCTGCCACGTCCGGGGCGGCTCTAAAATATTCGAAGCTGCCAAGGAGCACCTGGGGGTTGAAGCAGGGGGAACTACAGATGATCTGCGTTATACTTTGGAAACAGTAGCCTGCATCGGCGCCTGCGGCCTGTCGCCCTGCATGATGATCGACGAGGATACCCACGGCCGTCTGTCTCCAAAAGTTGTTGGCGATATTCTGGACAGGTACGAGTAGGGGAGGGACGAGAATGAATAATATGAGCGAATTACGTGCCAAGTGTAAAGAAAGATACGAGAAGAAGTTAAGCCGGCCCCGTGTGGTTGTTGGTCTCGGGACCTGCGGCATCGCTTCCGGCGGCGACAGGGTTATGAAAGCTATTAAAGAGGAAGTCGCGGCAAAGGGCCTGGATGTGGACATCGACTTCACCAGCTGTATCGGGATGTGCTACCGGGAGCCCATGGTGGAAGTGGCTATACCCGGCATGCCCAGTGTCGTGTACGGGGATATTTACCCGGATAAAGTTCCCCAGCTGCTGGAGAGCCATGTGGTGAATAAGACACCCGTATACGAGTGGGCAGCCATCCAAATCCCGGGCGACGCCACTCCCTTAGAGGGTATCGATATTATGGAAAAGGCCCCCTATTATGAGAAGCAGGTGCGTTCGGTAACCTCGCGTCTCGGGCGGACCAACCCGGAAAGTATTGAAGAGTATATTGCAACCGGCGGATACGAAGCCATTGAAAAGTGCCTCAAAATGGAGCGTCAGGCCATTATCGATGAAATCAAGAAGTCCGGCCTGCGGGGCCGGGGCGGCGGCGGCTTCCCCACAGGCAATAAATGGCAGTTTGTTTACAACACCCCCGGCGAGAAGAAATATGCCGTATGTAACGCCGACGAAGGCGACCCGGGCGCCTTCATGGACCGCAGTGTCCTGGAAGGGGATCCCCACGCGGTTATGGAAGGCATGATGATTGCCGGCCTGGCCATCGGCGCCGACGAAGGGTATATCTACTGCAGGGCTGAATATCCCCTTGCCATCCGCCGTCTTAACCTGGCCATCGCCGAGGCCGAAAAGCACGGTCTCCTGGGAGATAACATCCTGGGCTCCAACTTCAGCTTCCGGATTAAAATCAAGGCCGGCGCGGGCGCCTTTGTCTGCGGCGAAGAAACAGCCCTCCTGAACTCCATTGAAGGCCAGCGGGGGATGCCCCGGGTACGGCCGCCTTTCCCTGCCGTTAAAGGACTGTGGGGCAAGCCGACCTGCCTGAACAACGTGGAAACCTACGCCAACGTGCCCAACATTATCCGTAACGGAGCTGACTGGTTCGCCCAAATGGGAACCGATAAGAGCAAGGGCAGCAAGGTGTTCTGCCTTACCGGTAAAATTAACAATACCGGTCTGGCCGAGGTGCCCATGGGGATTACCCTGAGAGAGATCATTTTCAATATTGCCGGCGGCATTCAGGACAACAAAAAGTTCAAGGCTGTACAGAGCGGCGGCCCCTCCGGCGGCTGCATACCCGCGGAACACCTGGACACGCCCATTGACTACGATTCCCTGGCGGCCATCGGTTCGATTATGGGTTCCGGCGGCCTGGTAGTTATGGACGAGACCACCTGCATGGTGGACGTGGCGAAGTTCTTCCTGAACTTTACTCAGCTGGAGTCCTGCGGTAAATGCACCCCTTGCCGTGAAGGCACAAAGCGGATGCTGGAGCTGCTGCAGAAGATCTGCGACGGCGAAGGCGAATTGGAGGATATCGATACCCTGGAGCGCCTGGCCAAGGTTATTAAAAATTCCGCCCTCTGCGGACTCGGGCAGACCTGCCCCAACCCCATTCTGACAACCTTGAGGTACTTCAGGAATGAGTACGAGGCACATATTGTGGACAAGCGCTGTCCGGCCGGCGTCTGTGCGGCACTGCTGGTATACGTTATCGATGCGGAGAAGTGCACCGGATGCGGCGCCTGCCTGAGAGCCTGCCCGTCAGGAGCCATCACCGGAGAGAAGAAGCAGCCCCACAGCATCGACGTTGCCAAATGTATTAAATGCGGTGCCTGTATTACCAGATGTAAATTTGACGCAATCAAAAAGGCCTAAGGAGGGAGCTAATTGACTAACGTAACTCTGACGATTAACGGCGTCCAGGTAACTGTGCCTGCCGGCACAAGCCTGCTGGACGCCGCTACGGGGGCCGGTTGCTTCATCCCCACGCTCTGTCATGACCCGGCCAACCCGGGTTATGGGGGTTGCCGCATCTGCGTGGTAGAGGTAAAAGGTGCCCGGGCGCTGGTAGCTTCTTGCGTAACGGAAGCAACTAACGGCATGGTAGTTGAAACCGAGTCTCCGGCGGTTCAGGAAGCGCGGAAAACAATTATAGAGCTGCTTCTGGCCAACCACCCCACGGACTGCCTGACCTGCGACAAGAACGGCGACTGCCGCCTGCAGGATTATGCTTATCGCTACGGCATCAGAAAGTC
>DBRJ01000021.1:83144-84508 GCA_002305915.1 Pelotomaculum sp. UBA1371
CGGCAGGTCATTGATTTTGCCTACCGCGGTTTTAATACCAAGGTGGCTCCGGCCATGGACACCAGCCTGGCGGAATCAGCCTGCGTCTCCTGCGGTCGCTGTGTAGCGGTGTGTCCTGTGGGCGCCCTCACTTACACCTCGCTGGCCGGCAAAGGCCGGACCTATGAAATAAGGAAGGAAACAGTTACCTGTTCCTTCTGTGAAGCCGGTTGCAAGTTCGACCTGAACTACAAAGGCGGCAAAGTCCTGGCCGTTACACCCAACGCTCCCGGCGAAGGGCGCCCCCTTTGTCTGAAGGGAAGGCTGGGCATGGAACTGCGCTATGTTGACAAGCCGGTTACACCCATGCTCAAGAAAGACGATAAGTTTATTGAAGTCTCCTGGCCTGAAGCCCTGGAGCTGGAAGATGTGCTGGCCAGGATCAAGGAACTGGGAGAATAGGGATTATACAATTTCTAAATAATTAATTTACGATAATAACTCCGAGCCATCCTACCTAAACCGTACCAGGCATGGTAGACGGCCGTCAGGGCGTAGTGGGAAACGACTACGCCTCCCACACCGGAAAGGAGTGATATTGAAGGGAGGCTTTGATTGATGGCAACTGTAACACTTACCATTGACGGCATCCAGGTTACCGTTCCCAGGGGGAGCACGGTCCTGGAAGCCGCCGAGAGTGTGGGTATATTTATACCCACCTTCTGCCATGACCCCGAGCTCAGCAAACCGGGCGCCTGCCGCATCTGTGTGGTGGAAATTCCCGGTGCGCGCAACCTGCCGGCTTCCTGCGTTACCGAGGCCACGGAAGGCATGGTTGTCTATACTGCTTCCGATGCCGTTATTGAAGCGCGCAAAACAAACCTCGAACTTCTCCTGGCAAACCACCCCGAGGATTGCCTGACCTGTCATAAAAACGGCGACTGCCGCCTTCAGGAATACGCTTACTATTACGGTATAAGGGCTGATGTATTCCCTGGTGAAAAACATCAGTATCCAATCGAGGATGACAACCCCTTTCTTGTTCGCGATATGAACAAGTGTATCCTTTGCGGCAAGTGTGTCCGGGTATGCCAGGAAATTCAGGGTAATAACGCCATTGATTTTGCTTACAGGGGTTTTAACGCTGTTGTTACACCGGCCATGGACTCTGCGCTCAGCGATACGGATGTATCCAACTGCGTGTTTTGCGGTAACTGTATCGCGGTTTGCCCGGTGGGAGCTTTGAGTGAAAAAGCCATGATCGGTAAAGGCCGCAAGTGGGAAGTAGAAAAAGTCACAACCACTTGCCCGTATTGCGGTGTTGGCTGTCAATTTGACTTGAACGTCAAAGACGGCAGGGTTATCGGCGTAACCTCGGCCGATGG
>DBRJ01000030.1 GCA_002305915.1 Pelotomaculum sp. UBA1371
CCCCCGCACACGCGGGGACTACTCTTTAAACTCTATCATTTGCTAGGGATTTTGACCAAATACAAGCCATCCAGTTCAATAAGTGTTCTGTTGGTATTACCGTGTATCCTCATTGAAAAGCCCTGCTCGTTGTCAGATGTCGAATAGATCAGAATGCCACCATTGTCAGGTTCCATTCCTTTACATATCATCTGCCAAAGCCTATCTCTAACCCTCGCCGATACATTGCCAACAAATACACCAGCTTTGGGTTCCAATAACCAGCGAGTTAATTGACCTCTTTTACCTGATGAAACCCTTTCTAAAACCATTACAATCATTTATCAACGTCACCCCAGTTACGTCCTCCGACGGTAAAATTGGCAAATCCATTCCAAAGCATCCCCATTGACTCACCGTCCAGTGGTTCGGTTAATTTAGGTATATCTTTATCCGCCGCAGACATTATTATGTCGATATCCTTCACAATTTGTTCCAGAAGCCTTTTTTCTTTGAACATCTCACGGCATCGTTTTCGTATCACGGGTTCGATTTTTGTTGGCCCTTCTGAGACAGTGGTAAAAGCTATGGGGACAGTTATCTCAGTCTTATACAGGTCAGCAATATCATAAACAAATGACAACTGTTTGCCTATGTGTATAAAACCAAGGGCCGGGGAATATCCTAATGATACAATCCCGGCTTGTACAACACCGTATAAACAACTGTTAGCCCAGGAAAGCGCCTTGTTTATATTATCGCTGATATCCCAGTCATTTAGCTTGTAATTACGTCCCTTCCAGGGTATGTTTGTTTTACGGCTCCAATAAGCATAGTTGTCCCGTACACGGGCACCTTCTTTGCCGCGAATTTGTTGCAGCGTTAATCCCTCAGGCAAATCTTCAAAAAACCGCATTGTGTACATTTTGCGGATTACTTTTAGTCTTAGTTCGGGAATGCTCTGAAGAAAGGCTTGTTTTAAGGTGTTGGCGGCACTTTTGGTATCGGGAAATCCCTGGGCATAAAAGCGGACACCCTGTTCTCCACACCAGATAACCTGGCACCCATTATCCGCAAGCACCTTAACAGCCGCATGGCTGATGTTTGTGCCCGGACCCAGCATTAATGTAGACAAGGAAGCGCATGGAACCGGGATTTTTGCATCTTCCATGTATGCTGCAACAGCATTTGCATCCCTTTCTACTTTGCAGTGCTCGAGGTATAAAAAGCTATTTCCGTCGCTGAATCTCGGTAGAAGCTGTTTATCTTTCATTTGTACAGCCACCTTTGATAAAAACTGTATTTACCCAGAATACTTTTTAATCATTAACAAGCCGAAGCCGTAAGCCTTGCCGGGTCCAATACCACAGCATATTGTTGATAAAAATTTTTCCTGATCGGTTACGAGTAGAGAGCCCAGAAAGCGTACACCAATATGATAAATCTTGCCTTTTTTATTTGAATAGTTTGTTCCATGAACCGTGTGCTTACCAGCCTCCCAAGCCTCAAGCAGCCTGAACCCCCCCGCTTCCGCTTTTCTGGCCAACCACCCCAACCTTTCTTCGGCTGTTTCTAGTGGCACCCGGCGACCGTTGAGCTTGTTCCCGCTTAAGCGTTCCTGTTTTGTTGAGGTACCCGTTACCTTTGAAGGACAGGCCAGGAGGTCGAAATTCAACAGCATTCCTTTTTTGATGATTTTAGCCGGTTCAGATATATTCAGCAGAAAGCGGCCCTCCTGCAGTGGGTATAAGTAGCCCTTATCCAGCCACCTGACCACCTCAGGTTTTACCCTGGACTGTACATAAAGTATATATTTACTTCCCCCAGAGGGAACCAGGCGGTAGAGAACGTCAAATTGGCGACGGGCATCCCGTTCATTTGTGTTGTCGAAAGCTGACATCACTGTTCTGTGAAGATCCTGGCAGTTTCTGAGATCACGCCTGGCACCCCTTTCAGTGACATCCATAATTAATCTGGCAAGGTACATAATTACTCAGCCTCCTCTGGTTCCGGCGGATTTACCCAGATACTATCCACCCGGCGGGCAGAGAAAATGCGTGATGGTGCAGTAGTTGACCTGTCCCTGCGCTCCATAGCGCCATTAGTGCGCTCAATCTCGCAGAGAAGTCCCTTTTCCCTATACGGGTATAGACTGGGGACATTCTTAAGTGCTTCCTCTATTGATTTATATCTGTCAGTAATACCGTAAAGAACCGGTCTAGTGGGTACACAATTCCTTCGGCCAAGGTAAACAGTCCAAACAGGGCATTTCAGGCTTTTAGCACAATGACGAAGGATTTCTTCCTCTCCGTCCAAAACAACCAAAAAGGAAGCATCCTGTAAATACTGACGTCGCGAGATTATCGTACCATCGTCACTTTTTTTGCCGCGAACCTTACCATCTGCCGTAATAATTTCTCCTGTAATGGTATGGTAGTCCTCAAGGTAAGTTCCTGGGCGGTCTGCCCTTACACCCATAGTTAATGCTTTCTCCATTTTAATTAGGCCGGTGTTGCCACGGGGAAGTCCCATGGCACAGCCAAGCAGACCGACCAAACCAGATTTTGTGGGCATAGGCGCAGTATCGCGCAAATCCCAACGCGCCCTTTCACCCCAACTCTGCAGCGGTCCTTCCAACCGGAGCAGAAGGAGCCATTTTCCAGACATTTACACCATCACCTCCCGGGCAAGAGCTTCTTCCAATTTAGTTAGCATTATGCCAAAGCTCTCACACACAAGCGCATTTTCAGGCGAGGGAAGGGTGTCATCAGCAATAAACCAGAGCCTTCTATAAACCTTAATATCAAATTTCCTGCTGATATTTGTAATCTCTTTGACCAGTTTTTCAACACTGTCCTCAATTAAATTAACCTGCTTGCGCGACAAGCCGTCGCCTTTCCAACCAGGACTTGCGGTTTTCACAAAAGCATTAGCATAGCTCACCGGTATCTTTTCATCCTTAATTTCAACACATACTGCACTGGGAAGTTGGTGGGCAGCAAAGCTGTTCTGCTTACCGGAAGGGCTGACATAGCAAAAGGCCCGTACCAGCGCAGGCACTGCCTTGACAGCAATATCTGCTGCACCTTTAACGCCTTTAAGATTCTCAATTAATTGGTTCAGGTCAAGGGAGAAGTAGTGATAGTAGCAATTAGAGTTGAATTCCGTGTCCCCAACCATACCGGCGCCTGTTTCTTCCCCGCTCTTTAATAAATCGTCCATGGCGGTATAGTAATCAAATTCCCTTTCAAGGCGGTTGGTGGATATGGCATGGGCCACCTGTATAGAGGCCTCAACATCGCGGAAGGCATTGGAGGTGATCATTCGGCCGAATAGTGCAATGTCCAGGGTTACCGGACGCATTATATCCTTCATTTTATCCTGCAAGTCTTTGGCTTTTATCTTATTGAAATCTTTCAGATTTTCACCTGCTTCCTTCCAGGCATCCAGGAAACAGTCAGCAACTGCCGTAACATCAGCGGGTGAAAAGAACATAATTTGGGCTGTTTTTAGTTCATCGTTTTCTTTGCCCTCTTTATTGCCAAAGCCGCTGGCTTTTTTCATAGCTGCCTCGATAAAATCCTGATTCATACCGCGCCGCTCAAGTTCCATAGCCAATAGATCGGGCAGTTTTCTGGTGCGCTTGCCGAATAAATCTTTACCCAGTGAGTTCTGAAGAATTTCGGAGATTCTCAGGTTACGCTTCAGGCACTGGCTGGAAATGCGGCCCCTGGGCTCACCCCCGAAGATACAGCTCTTGGGGCTTCCCGTATCATCACGGTTTAAATTAGACGGGGCATAGTTTTTAATCATATGAACTTCTATAAGCATTAATTATTCCTCCTTCTCTTTAACTGGACTGTAATACTCCCTAGCCCACTCCTTTTGGACCTGACGCTGAGGACTGTTCCACCGGATAAGATCAACCAGCAGTTTGGGCCAGTTTACGGGCACACCCCTGCTGTCAGCTAGCCGGACCAGTTTACGCAGTTGGTGAAAGAAGAAACCGTTTTGTGTATCACAGGCACTGTCCAACAATGCACGCAGTTTTACATCCTGGTTTTCCGGCCGGGGGCCTTCTTGAAATACCCGCCGCAGGGTCCACCCAAAGTTTGTTTGTACCCGCAAATTCACATCTTCGTTGCTCAGGCGGGCCTTTGTGAGGGTATAAAGAGTAGCGACCGCAAACCATATATCCTCCTGACTTCTAAGCACACCCGGCGGCAGTGTTTTGTAGAATATGCCCAGGGAGCCGCCCCGGGATTCGCGAAGTAAATTACCGGCATTGCGCTTAAGGATGGCTTTTTCCGCTTTAGGCAGCGTATCAAGTTCATCGAAATAAGCCGCTACCTTTTCTTCCAAATCTAATTTCTTAGACTGTGTCATCCGCTCACTCTCCTTTCATTTTAAGTAGTCTTTAGTAGTTTGTTTAATTTAGAGTAAAAGTACCGCCTGGCCTTAGCTGCTCTTTCCAGCATCCCGGCTGTTGTGCCCAGCTTGTCCAGGAATTCCTCGAACATACGCCGGGTAATTTTTTTTAATTGATTGCGCCATTTCTCTTTCAGGGACTCACGCCAATCCGGCTTGCTCACGTCGGCCAGGGCCACCTCTTCCTGAAAGCCGCCCAGGAAGTGCGGCCTGATCTGCCCCAAAAATATCGTTTCGGCCTGCTCACAGAAAGCTGCTGGGGCTAGAGTACCCTTTAACGCTCTTTTCAGCTCAAAGTTCACTGTTTCGATTAGAGTCAGCTCATTCTGGAAAAGTACAGCCCTAGTTTCGTCAGCAACCAGCCTGTAGTCTATACCGAGCCTGTCCTGAATCCAGCTTATGTATTTGGCCTGGTTTGTAACAATGCCATAAATCTCAGCCTCAACCCAGCCGCCGCGCTCAATTTCACGGGCCAGGTGTTGATACTGTTGAATTACCTCCGGGCGGTAATACCTGGCCTTATTGTGGTCTTTCCCATAAAGCAGCATCAGCGGTCCCAGGTCCCTCCAGGCCGCTCTGCCGGTCTTTGGCTTAACTGTGGAGATACCTCTTTCATTTTCTATCCGTGGCACGTGGGGATCGCGCCATAATCTGTGTCCTTCAAACTTCCATCCCTTTTGAAAAGCTATTTTACGTACCAGCACAGAGCTCTTCCGTCCGGAGTAAGTACATGTTCCACCTTCTCCGGGAAGAAGGCAGACGCGCCTGGCCTGCCAGGTAAGCCCGTATAAATAGGAAGTCTGGTCCACCTGTTCGCCTGGCTTTACAGGCCTTCCGTTCCTCCAAGCAACGGGAGGGACATCAAGTGGGAGCTCAATAACAGGTATCCAGATGTTGTAGATGAGCCTTTCCAACAGGTTTTTCCCGCTCACCAGTACATACCAAGGAGGGGCGCCATTGATTCCTGAAGGACCTTGCAGCCCGCTGGTGCAAAAAACATTCACCGCACACAGCGCTCTGGCACAAATCTGCGGGCTGAATGCCTGTGTGTCCTGCAGCCGGTGGTCAAAATGGATGGCGTTGTTGCCGCTGGGCAAGTCATGCACAAGCAGTGCTACAGATCTGACAGCTTTGCTGTCCAGTTGCTCATCCCAGGCTGACTGGAGGAAAGGGCGCACCGGATCGAACAGATCGAAGCACGTCCCATCTACTTCACATTCTTTTATATACTGGGTAATTCGTTTCATCGGCAGTTTGCCGGCATTATAAATGACCAGGAGATCGTCGACTGATTGTGGTCTGAGTGCATCTGTAAGGAAGGCTATCAACAGGCGGTACATACTGTAGTGAAAAAGCGGAGAGGAGTCGGAGATACCCTGTAATTCATGGGCCTTTTCCAGTGCCTCCAAAATACCGTATTCCTTAATATGTCCATGGAAGTCCTCGATGGGTATCCATGGCTCGGTCAGGACATTGAAGTTCGTCAACACATCACATCCTTTTCATAATAACTCCTAGTTTTGAGTCATTTACCAGGCAAACCTTTTCCCCGGAGCCCTTGAAACCTGTGTAGGCGCCATCCTGCAGACCCAGGAGTTTAAATCCTCTCAGCCAGCCAGCACCCTTAATCAGAGGGCTTGTACCGTCAGCATTCATAAGGCCGTCAAACCACCATGACGGCAGTGCAACCAGGCCAAGCATCAGGCGACGCGCCTCAGCCCGGGTAAGGTTATTCATATTTACGGACAGCCTCTTAAGTTCATCATGCTCTATAAGTAGTACCTGTATGGTACTCCCGCTAAGGCGGGTACTGGCACTAAACCATTCATTGGGACCTTCTTCATCATCATACCAGTGCTCTTCCCTGATATTTACAAAATCAGGCGCAGGAATTAGATATTGGCGGGCTTCTAACTCATGCTTCCGGCGCGTCTGGCAGAGTTTATCCCATGCCTGACGGTGGGGGTGTTCTGAAAAAGGCTCATTATCGTTGTAAACTGTTTCAATCAGCTGCCGCATGTCGTCAGGAATATCTAGATATTTCTGCTGGTCAAGGACTTCCATAGTCCTATATAGTATCCACTTATCGTAAACATTTTCTGTTGGCCCGAAGTCATCCTCTTCAGGAAGCAGCACCAACAGCTGCGGTTTTCTAAGGCTTGCGGGGCGAATGCGGCCAGTGTGGCGGTGCAATCGGCCGGAGCGCTGGAGCAACAGGTCAATGGGAGCAATAGCACTGATCATGCAGTCAAAGTCCAAGTCCAGACTTTGTTCCACCACCTGGGTAGCTACGAGGATCGCTTTAACGGGACGGCAGTCCGTACAAATGGTCATACTTTCTTTATCAAAAGCCCGAAGGCATTCCTGTTCAATTCGCTGCCGCTCCCCTGCCGGAAACCGCCCGTGAAATAGCATTAGTTTGACATCATTTATTTCTAGATGCGAAAAACAAAGGTACAACTCCTGTGCTTCTCTTACCGTATTGACAATAATACACAGGCAGCCGTTATTTGCAACTATAGATAATGCTTTTTGAGCCACCTCTTTCCATTTGCCCAGACCGCCCCGCCACAGCTTCAGCTTTATTCTTCTTTTCATGTAAACATCATTAACATTATGTTGAATATTGACGCCGTCAGTATTAGCATAGGTAATTAATGGATAGGGCTGAATTGTCGTCAACTGCCCCATCTTATGCCCTGTATAGGAATTTATAAGGGAGCAACGGCGGGATGAAGGCAGTGTCGCCGACAGCAGGATAACCGGTATTTCTAGAGCCCCGCACCAGCTTAAAAGGCGTTCCAAGATAACTGTCATATAGACGTCGTAGGCGTGAACCTCGTCAATTACTAGGACCTTGCAAGCTAGCCCAAGAAGGCGCAGTGCGCCAAATCGCACCTTCAGGGCAGCCATCATTGACTGATCCACGGTACCAACGGCCCACGGTGACAGCAGTCCTTTACGGGAGGAGCGGAACCAGGCAGCCTCTAACACGCTACTGTGCTCCTCAGACGGCACAAATTCCGGTGTGTCCTCGTCGAGAAGCCAGGCCATCCCATGCAGAAGTCTGATCTGTTTCTGCATATTCTGCATTTTAAGGAAGTCGCTAATACGGTCATACATCTGGTTGCTGGTAGCCGCTGTCGGCAAAGCAATATACATACCAGCAAGCCCAAAGCTGGCAATCCACTGCATACCCGCGTATACTGCCGCCTCAGTTTTTCCCTCACCCATGGGGGCCTCGATAACCAGCAGACCAGGGGGAGGTATCTCTCTAAAAAAAGACTCACAGGCATTCTGCAGGGGTCTCATGCCCTCACGCGGTATATTGGGCCAAACCTGGTTAAAATCAGGCTTCAAATCCCCGGCAGAGGCCTTAATGAATCCAAGTTTTTTAATGGCTTTATTAGCTGACTGCCGGCTCGCTTCAGAGTACTCCTTAATGCATCTACCATCCTGGCCATGAGCAAACCATTCGTGTCCCGATGCCAGCCAGTCAGAGAGCACCAGCAACCCCAGTAACAAATACACTGCCGCAATCTTTTGCTGTTCTGAACCCATTTGGCATGGACCGCTGCAGGAGAACACAACACGCATTCTTCTCTGCAGTTCTTGCTGAAGGTCTTTCCAAAATGCGCAAATCCGTCGGTCAACCGGCGCCGGCTCTACATGCTTGCGTTGGTGATGCACACCGATTACTTCTGCCCACAACCTTGCTAACGGCCTGCTGTTACCATCATCACGAAGCATCTTTTGAACAATACTAGCGGATAATGACTCATGTCTGTATAGAGACTGGTCTCCTTTCTGGATTTTCTCCAATTTACAGAGTTCAATAACTATATCCAGGTCTTCGCACTGCTGCTGAAATAGAGGGTGGCATTTGCCCAGGTCGTGCAAAGCAAAAAGGAACCCGATATACTTGAGCATATTTTCCTCAGTAACAGAGAAAGCTTTTGCTAGTCGAGGCAAAAGTACTGCAAAGCAGGATTCGGTTAGAAGAGCCTGGCTTATACAGCCTGTATCAATCATATGCCTCTCCAAGGGATGGTATGGCTTCGACTTTGCCCATAAATTCGAACACAAATCATTGGTAATATCGATAATTACTCACCTCCCTGAAAAATACTCTTCAACTATTTAACTTGTGTCATATAAATATATTATATCATGTTTTATTGTCATATTTTGCCAAAATCCGTCGTTAATCTACATAACACATCTTAATTCTATCCACTTGAATAGAAATCTGTCTGTCGTATGTTAGTAAATGAATTTAAAATAAACGCTGAGTCACTTCAATTAGATTGATATTGATTCCGTAAGAAAGATTCTGAGCAACATGACAATAAAACACCTAATTATTTATTTAAGAGAAAATTTTAAGTAAAAATAAAAAAAACCACAGTACGCAGATCCTTGCGACTGTAGTTTTCTTGGTGGGCGATGACGGGCTTGAACCGCCGACATCCTGCTTGTAAGGCAGGCGCTCTCCCAGCTGAGCTAATCGCCCTAATATGGTGACCCCTACGGGATTCGAACCCGTGTTACCGCCGTGAAAGGGCGGTGTCTTAAACCGCTTGACCAAGGGGCCGTTTGAGATGTGAGATGTGAGATGTGTGAGGTTAGAACAGGATGGATTCCCACTCGTGAGAGGTTAGAATAATATAGATTCCCACTTCTAACTTCTCGCCTCCCACCTCTCAACTGGTGGGCCCACCAGGATTCGAACCTGGAACCAGCCGGTTATGAGCCGGATGCTCTACCGTTGAGCTATAGGCCCGAAAGAATGGCTCCCCGAGTAGGATTCGAACCTACAACCTACCGGTTAACAGCCGGTTGCTCTACCGTTGAGCTATCGAGGAACATCGGCAAATGCTATTATACGATAGTTTTTAACTGTAGTCAAGATATCTGACCGTGTGATTTTAATCCAGATAATCTTTTAATTTTTTGCTGCGGCTGGGATGGCGGAGCTTGCGCAGCGTTTTGGCCTCAATCTGCCGGATGCGCTCCCGGGTGACGCCAAACTTCTGACCCACCTCTTCCAGGGTGCGGGCACGCCCGTCGTCAAGTCCGAAGCGCAGGCGCAAAACCCTCTGTTCCCGCTCGGTTAAGGTCTTTAATACTTCGTCCAGCTGCTCCCTCAAAAGAGTAAATGACGCTTCTTCAGCCGGGGCCCTGGCATCGTGATCCTCGATAAAGTCCCCTAAATGGGAGTCTTCCTCTTCTCCGATGGGCGTCTCCAAAGATACCGGCTCCTGGGCAATCTTCATGATTTCCCTGACCTTTTCTTCGGAAATATTCATTTCACTGGCAATTTCCTCTGGACTGGGCTCACGTCCAAGTTCCTGTAAAAGCTGTCGGGATACCCGGATTAATTTATTAATGGTTTCCACCATATGCACGGGGATCCTGATGGTTCTGGCCTGGTCTGCAATAGCCCTGGTGATGGCCTGGCGAATCCACCAGGTGGCATAGGTACTGAACTTATAACCCTTCCTGTAGTCAAACTTTTCCACCGCTTTGATCAATCCCAAATTACCTTCCTGAATCAGGTCCAGAAAAAGCATGCCCCTGCCCACGTAACGCTTGGCAATACTCACAACCAGCCTTAAGTTTGCTTCCGCCAGCCTTCTTTTAGCTTCTTCGTCACCATCCTCCATACGCTTTGCCAGATCCACTTCCTCTTCCGGCGTAAGGAGCGGGACCCGCCCAATTTCTTTGAGGTACATGCGGACAGGATCATCTATCCCGACACCTTCGGGAACAGTCAGGTCGACTTCCACTTCTTCGGGCTGAGATTCGACAGTTGCACCGTCAATAGGCTCTATTTCCGGCGCTTCCTGAACGACCTCTATACCCAGTCCGGCCAGCTTTTCATAAATATCATCAATTTGTTCGGGTGTCAGATCGGTTCCCTGGAGACTGTCCATGATCTCGTTGTAGGTCAGGACACCACGCTTTTTCCCCTTTTCGATCAATTCCATAACACCGTCGGTTTTCGGCTCTTCCCTCACTAGCCATCAATCCCCTCTCTAGGGTATTTCCAGATATTTGACTCAAATTGCCGGTATTCCTCCAGCAATTGGTCAATTTTACCCTGATCACCCGCTATTTCAGCATCTTCAATCCTTTGGAGCAGCATATACTCACGCAACAAATCATGGTCAGGCAGGCCATTCTCCATATTTTCATGTTTGCTGATTTCCTGCAAAAGGTTTTTCCTGCGTTCCTGCCGATAACAGCGATTGATAGATTCCAGGTATATGTTCATTATTTGAACCGGGTCATCCCCGGGAATTTCCTGGGCCAGAAGATAACTCAACAAACTCCTTTCCTCATCCTCCAGGTCTTTTATAATTTCTACCGGTTGGTAAAGTGGCCGTTTAGCCACTTCCAGACACCGTTCAAATATTTTAAGATAAGTTTTATTTTTAAAGGGCGCCTGCCCCATTTTATCAAGAATAATCTTCCCCAACTCGGGGTTATCCAGCACAAGTTGTAAAACAACAGTTTCAGCCTTGCTCCTGGCATCCATTCTTTCCTTATTACCTACTATAGTATGCTTGGTTTTAACAATATTATCCGAAAATGTCCATTTTTTACCCTTGTTCGTCTTATAACGCTTATATTCACCTGCAACTGTTTCCCAGCTCAAATTTAATTCCCGGGCAACTGCCTTTAGTCCTTCTTCTTTTTCAACTTCACTCTTCAAACCATAAATATTGGGAAATACCTGGTTGATGATGTTCAGCTTGTCTGAAACAGTTTTTACCTTCAGGGTTGATGTAGCCTGCCGCAATTTATACTCGATCAGGGATGGTGCTGTATCCATTAGTCTTTCCCAGGATTGACAGCCGTACTTACGGAGATAATCATCCGGGTCTTTTCCGTCGGGGATACTTAGAACACTGACCTGGCAACCCAACTCCTGCAAAAGGTCAAGACTGCGAATGGTAGCCGCCACGCCTGCCGCATCCGCGTCATAAGCGACAACTACGTTTTTGCTGTAGTTCAACAGCAGCCTGCCCTGTTCCGCAGTCAGGGCAGTTCCCAGAGAAGCCACTGCGTTGGTAATCCCATGCAGGTGTGCAGTAATTACATCCATGTAACCTTCCATCACGATAATACTGCCTTTATCCCGGACAGCGCCCCTGGCCAGGTGCAATCCGTAAAGGTTGCGCCCCTTGCTGAAAAACGGCGTCTCGGGAGTATTCATGTATTTCGGTTGAGAGCTATCAAGAACCCGCCCTCCAAAACCGGTAACCCGTCCGGCAGCGTCCCAAATTGGAAAAATAATCCTATTTCGAAACCGGTCATAGTAACCACCGCCGGCCTTCTTTATGACCAGTCCGGCCCTGGCCACCTCTTCAGGCCGGATACCCTGCCTGCCAAAATATGCCAGCAAGTTATCCCAACCCGGAAGGGCAAAACCTACCTGAAAAAGCTCGAGCACCTCCGGGGTAATATCCCGGCCAGCCAAATACCGCCTTGCAACGGCAGCGGCTTCGTGGTGCTGCAGGGTGTGATGAAAAAAATCCTTTGCCAGGCTATTAATTCGCCGCAAGCTCTCCCGTTCACGATCCATTTCTTTCTGAACAGGGCTTGTGTCTGAAGGTATGGCTATACCGGCTTGTTCCGCTAAAAAACTCACCGCTTCGTAAAAATTCATGTTGTTTTTCAGCATTAAGAACCGAAAAACATCACCCCCCGCGCCGCAACCAAAACAGTGGAAAATCTGTTTTTCCTGCGTAACGGTAAAAGAAGGTGTGCGTTCCCGGTGAAAAGGGCATAAGCCAGTATAGTTTTTGCCTGTTTTTTTCAGTTGAACGTAGCGGGAAACCACCTCTACAATGTTAGATCGAAGGCGGACTGCTTCAATTATTTCATCAGGAATAAAGCCCACCCGGACCACCTACTAATCAACTTGTATACTCAAATGATTCAACAAATAATAATAGAGTCCTGCACGTGCGGTAATGAAAATAATCAATAAGATCATTCTAAATATTGTTTTAAAAAAGACTATTCTCTACAGTTTATATTTTTCCTCCCCGTTTATCGACAATATTTTTAAATATTATTACCATAAAATGTTAAATCTAATCCTGGCCAGTTCTTCTATTCCAGCCAGGGCAGCGGCAGAAAGTACTTCTGATAAATGCGAATGGCAAATCTGTCCGTCATCCCGGCTATATAATCGCAAACCGCCCTTTCAGCTGTTCCGGACCGGGCGCGTTGAAGGTATTCGTCGGGCAGAAGTTCAATATGCTCAGAAAAGTAATGGAACAGGCTCTGAACGATTTGGATGGCCTTGGCCTCTTCGCGTTTGGCCTCGGAACCAACATATACATGTTCAAACAAAAAGTCCCGCAACAGATTCGTAGATTCTTCCACCTCCGGACTCATTCTGATTTCCCCAGAATTGATCCAGTTGGTCTCGATCAGATCGAGAACCATCGTATTGATTCTGTCCCGGTGCTCCCTTCCCAGGATATCCAGGCACTGTGCGGGAATTTGACTGAGGCTCAGCACGCCGCCCCGGATCGCATCATCAAGATCATGGTTGACGTAGGCTATCCTGTCGGCAATTTTGACGATCTGCCCTTCCAGTGTTGCAGGTTTGTGCGGACCTGTGTGATTCAGGATGCCGTCCCGGACCTCCCAGGTCAGATTAAGCCCCCTGCCTCCTTCCAATACGTCTACAACCCGGAGACTTTGCTCGTTGTGTTGGAAACCAGGTCCAAAAACTCCGTTTAACGCCTCCTCACCGGCGTGTCCGAAAGGGGTATGACCCAGGTCGTGCCCCAGCGCCACAGCTTCCGCCAGATCCTCGTTGAGCCTCAGGGCCCGCGCAACAGTGCGGGCAATTTGGGCCACTTCCAGGGTATGGGTAAGCCTTGTCCGGTAATGATCTCCTTCAGGTATGATAAAAACCTGCGTCTTATGTTTAAGCCGGCGGAAGCTTTTGGAATGAATAATTCTGTCACGGTCACGCTGAAATGAAGTCCGGACAATACATTCCGGTTCCGGACGGACCCTGCCTCTGCTCCTGCTGCTGAGGCAGGCGTTGGGCGCCAGGTTGAGCCTTTCAAGTTCCTCGGCACGCAGGCGGATATGCATATTTTAACCACCTTACCTGAAATGAATCTTAAATTATTCTACAAAGAGATGGATAATCCTGCCTGACCTGAAAACTCAGGCAAGGCCAGGAAACCCCGGCAGGGAAAACACTGCCGGGGTTATTTATAATATAGTACACCCGTCTTGCAAAAATATTTATTCCCGGCAAACTTTTTTTAGACCGCAGGCAAGCCCGACAGGGGCATACTGGCCAAAACGTAATATTTGGCGCCTGCGGGACTGAGCTCACTTTGCATCAATTCAATTGAAACAACCCTGGTTTCTCCAAAGCTCTTCGCTCTTTCTGCATACTCCTCGGCCTTTTGCAGAAGTTTCCTAAAACCCCAGGGTGACCTTATTCTAAGCAGGGTCAGGTGGGGTGAAAACCTGCGCCTTTCCGCCTCAAACCCCAGCAGACCCATCTCCTCTTGCACCCTCCGGTGCAGGTCTGTCAGGATTATTGTTTCACCGGACACACCAACCCACAATACCCGCGGCCGTTCCACAGAAGGAAACACTCCCGTACCGCTGATTACGAGTTTAAAAGGCGCAACTCCTGCCGCAGCACGGTTCAGCCCCTGAACAATGGCCGGGACCTGTTCTTCATAGACATTGCCCAGGAACTGAAGGGTCAGGTGAAGGTTTGCCTCCGTCACCCACCTGGCATCCAGGGGAAATCTTCTGAGAACCTGGATGAAGGAGCCCAGGGACCTCTTTATTTCAACAGGCAGGTTCACTGCGATGAAGAGCCTCATCTGCCGCACAAGTTATCACCCCTGTTCTACCCAGATTATTGTTGTGGTCTTTGTCTTTGTCCCTCCCGGTAGCCTTATTGAATTTACCGGCAACCCCGGGAGAGTTCCCTAAGGCGACGACCGCTACTCTCAACCAGTATTCCCTATAAATCCGGGGGAACTATTCCCTGCTATATCTTCCTGATCTATTACGCTACCCATTCTATTACGCTACCCATGCCGTTCAATATTTATCATCAATTTAAACCGTAGATCCTGTACAGGAAAACGGCCGCTTCAGCCCTTGTGGTCTTACCAAGGGGATTGACCCTGTCACCGCTGCCCACTATCAGTCCTTCCCTTACTAATGAGGCAATGCTTTCTACGGCATAGTCAGCTACAAGGGATTTGTCGGCAAACCTGTCCAGGTCTGAAGCCGTGCCCTCCAGTTCAAGCTTTTTCAGCATCTCCAAGGCCCTCCCGGTCAGCACCAGCATGTCCTGCCTGGTGATGGGTTCATCCGGGCTGAACCTGTTATTCCCCGTGCCGTTGGTGATGCCCAGCTTTTTGGCGATGCCGATCTCCCTGTAGTAATAGGCGTCGCCTTTGAGATCTGCAAAGTTTTCGTCAAACCTGGCGTTAACCCCCAGCGTCCTTACCAGGAAGTGCAGGTAGTCGGCCCTGGTGATAGCAGCCTGGGGTGCGTATTCTTTTTCTGATACGCCCTTTAATACGCCCTTGGAGGCCAGCACCTCGATTTGCTTCTTTGCCCAGGTTACACTCCCAAGGTCTTCAAAGGTTTTGTCCACAAAGACCACCGCATATTTACTAAAATGACTGGTACTGAAGGTGACGGTGCCCGTGCTTGGGTCATACCTTCCTGACGGTACTTCCACCACATTGCCATTTACATCAATGTACCATACCGTTATGTGTTCGGGATCGGCAAGTTCTTCTTCTGTCGGTAGGTAGGGTATGCTCACCGTTACGGCAGTGTCCTTATTGCGCCAGGGGACTGTTTTGCCGTCGATTTTTAAACCAAGCTCTATTACCGGCCTGTCGCCGATTTGCAACTGGAGTTCCCTGGTAAGCTTGTTCCTATCGGCCGGGGCAATTGTCAGGGAAACTTTCTCTGCCCCGGCTATGTCTGATGCCTGCAGCATGTTCCCGGGCACCGTCAAGGTCGCAACGCCGGTATTTACCCAAAGCAAGCTTAACGGGGATCATATCCTGTTACCGACCATATACCTGTTTCATCCTGCCGCACCAGTCTCTTTAGATAAACCCGCCTGATGGGGCCGTCGGCTACCTCCACAACTGCTTCAGCAGAATTGTTCATTGCCAGTTTAAAGGATGACATGGGTATTTCCGGCTCGCCTTGAATTCCCTCCGGTGTTACTTTTAAATTAACGAAAGTGAGGGATACCTGTAAAGGATCGAGCTGCCAGGGGCTACTTCCTCTATCCACCTGTTTTTGATCAGCTTCAACAATCTCTCTATCTACGGAAACCTTAACCTGAGCCTTACTCACCAGGTTTTGACCTGCATTGGGAATAGTAAGATCGGCTGCAATCTGACCAGCCAGTTCCATCCGTTGAGCTCCTTCGACCTGGATCTCAATACCATTCTGTCTCCACCGTAATCGCTCCTGCCGTACCTCAAGGGGGCCGCCGGCAGCAATACCAAGGGAGGCGCCGGCCGACAGTTCAAAATCTCCCTCAGAAAAGGTTTCCATAATAGTGGTATCACCGTAATCCAGGACAATTCTATCTTGAAAGGCTAGGATACGGGCCGGCGCCTGTTTGGGGAGTAAAGGCGTCAATCCACTGATGGCGGCTGCTTCTTCAATGGTCGTTACCAGTTGCCCGGGATTGTTTTCTACTATCTGATAACCGTCAGGCACCTGGTAAGCAAATATTTGGGGATCGATCTCTGTATTTAGTTCTAAAGCAACAAAAGTATATGTGGTTTGCAGCGCATTTTGCATAGCTGTTTGCAGTTGAACGGGTAAATTGGTTTCCGTGTCGACCCATAAGTAATACTCCATTCCTCCTGGTGGAGAGATTACAAGTTTTGTTGTTTTACGGCCGGCTATCAGCTCAGAGCCAGCAATAATGTGAGGATAATGTTTCGCCCCTTTGGCCTCATCCCGCAAGTCAAAATTGCTCCGGGCCGGATCCGGCAGTAGCGGCAACAAGGCTACCTCCTTTTTTTCATGACTAACCTGCCACTTTTGTTGCCCGTTATTAATGGTCAGAGTACCATCATCGTTCTTAATGGCATATTTATCATCTTCGGACCAAATTTCCACCCGGCGTACCAGCCATTCCTCACCTTTCGCATTCTCTGTGCGCATCTCCAGGATACCATGATAACTGGATAACCGGGCAACCGCCTTATCCATAGCATAAACCACATCCTGATTAAATAGGCCCAACCAGTTTAAAAATACCAGCATTAGTAAGCCGGCTGCCACAGCAGCCACAGGTGTTAAAATCCGTTTAATTGATTTAGGTGGAGATTTTACCGGTTGTCTCGGGCTGTCTTGCTTTTCTTTTTGAATTTTACCGGCTACAGCTTGAGCTAATCTCCGGGGGTACCCCTCTTCAGGCATAGCAGGCTCTCTCAGAGTACGGACCAATCGGGCTGTTGCCATTAACTTTGCCAATTCCCGGTCATTATTAGTTTGTAAAACCTCTGATTCTTGTTCATTATTTAATGCATCTATATAATCAGAAAGTTTTTCTTCAATACTATGTTTAACCAACATTTTCCCCCCTTTTAGTAGCATCTGTCTTTCAGGTCTTGCTCATCCAGTATTTTGGCCAAGGTCTGGAGCGCACGGTATTGCCCTATGCGGACCGCACCTTCTGTTTTCCCTACCAGCTTTGCAGTTTCAGCTACCGAATAGCCTTTAATAATTCGCAGATCAAGAATGGTTTGCTGTTCCCGGCTTAAACCGGCTAGTGCACTTTCCAGCATTAAACGCTGGGCCAGGTCATCCTGCTGATCCCTTCCAGCCGTTTCTTCCGGCATTATTTCCTGGAAATTCACCAGTATCCCTCCACGTTTCTTTTGACGCCACCGGTCCCGTATTACATTCAGGGATACCGTCTTCAAAAAACCCAGGAAGTTTTCCCGGGGAGCCTTATTCCTTTGCAGGGAATTCAAGGTTTTTACATATGTTTCCTGAGTAATATCCTCTGCCTCCTCCCGGTTCTGTACTTTATAATAAATAAAGCGATATAGGGACTCCCAGGTGGCCAGGCATAACTTTTCTATTGCTTTGCGATCACCTTCCTTAGCCTTTTCGTACTCATCTGCAGCTATCACAGGTTCTCCACCTTCTTTCCGGCCGGTGTTTGTATCCATAAATAAAAACGATATCGGCACCCGGAATGTTACATGAATTTTTTGGAACAAATCTATTCTTAGCATGCCAATTTGGCGGGAATTAAAAGCGGCAACAAAAAAACTACCGGTCAAATTCTTCGATAGTTTAGTACAAAAACCCGGCCTTGCCGGGTTTTTTACAGGAACTCCTGATAAAGAGTATTGGGATTCATCTTTTCCCCTTTATAAGTAATCTTCATGAACATGGGCCTATGCCTTGCCATCATCATTCTCTATTATGGAATTCTTCTTGCGAGCATGGAGAAAACCAAGGGGACGGAGTTGTTGCCACCTTCACTAAAAATTGTCAATAACCCCGTCCTCTTGGCTCCCCTTGGTTACTATTTCCGTACAATACTTTTTTTAAGTCATCCTGACAGCTTGTTTCAGAAAGCTTTACCCCGGAACGATATGCGGAGCGGCAAACTACATGTGCTGCCACTGGAGCAGTAAGAAATACAAAGAAAATTCCCAGCAGCAAACGAATGCTGACAAAACCGTCTGTAAAAGCAAAATAAAAGGTTGTTCCTAATAAAACACTAAGAACTCCTAACGCGGTGCTTTTGGAAGCCGCATGTGATCTTGTGTAAACATCAGTGAAACGCAGCACCCCAATAGCACTTAAAAGACTTATACCAGCACCTAACATTATTAAACCAACTGCCAGGATTTCACCTATCACGCTCATAGTCAACAACAACGCCCCTCTCGATAAACTTGGAAAAAGCAACTGTACCAACAAAGGATAATATACCGAATAAAAGAATTACATCAAAAAAAGCATATGTTTTCAATAAAATAGATAAAATGGCCATCATAGCTATCAGGCTAATACCAATGGCATCCATCGCAATAATACGATCCGGTATGGATGGGCCTTTTACAAACCTATAAAGGAAAATTGCAATGGAAACAGCAAACAAAAACAATGAGGTCATCAAGAGAACCTTAAGCATCACGAGTAACCTCCATTATTGCCTTTTCAAAAGCATTGATTGATTTAATAACCGTACGCTTTGCGTCAGGTATATCTATGGCATGTACATATAAAATTTTTCCATCCGGTGAAACTTCCATCGCTACAGAGCCTGGTGTTAGTGTAATAAGCATTGCCAAAGCCGTAATTTCCCAATCACCTTCCATATGGGTCTCTAATGAAAATATGCCGGGTGCAAAATCCATTTTCGGGTTAATGACCTTTTGAATAACAAAAATGCTGGATAAGATAAGCTCTTCAAGAAATACAAGCAGAAGTTTGACCATGGCCAAGAGCTTTTTAAGATAAAAAGGCGTTGGAAAAAATCTTCTCATTATGAAAATTAAAGCCAATCCAATTATATAACCAGACAAGAAATTCATGCTGCTCCATTGATCATTAAGCAGCATCCATAAAAAAGCGATAGAGATATTCAATACCAACTGGATGGACAATTAAACCACCTCTCGTAAAACAGCCTCAATATAAAGATTAGGATTCACCATACTCTCTCCGGCCTGTTCAACAAATGGATAGAAAATCTCTGCACCAACTCCCCAAATAATACCGGCAGCCGTCAAAAGTACACAGGGAAGCAGCAGCCCCTTGGTATCCCCTTTTTCCATATCCTGGGCAAGCAAGGTTTCTCCCCAAAAACCATTGATAAAAATCTTCATCAGTGAATACAAAACCATCAAGCTGGATAATAAACCGATTGCTGCCAACCAATAAAATCCAGCCCTGGCTGCACCACTTGCCAACCCTTCTTGGATGATCAAAATCTTCCCTATAAATCCACTTAGAGGGGGAACTCCGGCCAGGGACAAAGCAGCTATAAAAAACATCCAGCCCAATAAGGTATGGTTGCGGATAAGTCCACCCATTTCCTTTAGTTTATTAGAGCCAACAATTCTAATTACGGTTCCGCCCAGGAGAAATAAAAGTGCTTTCATAACCATATCATGGATAAAATAGTAAGTGGCGCCTATTAAAGACGCAGGGGTAAATATCGCCACTCCTGAAACAATAAAGCCCACACCAATAATTACGTTGTAAGCCAGTATATTGCGAATGTCCCAATGGGCAACCGCTCCAATTCCTCCAAAAAGCATGGTCAAAGCTGCCATCACACCAAGCAGCGTATGGGTGATCTCAAGCTGGTGGTAAAAAATCAGAGTAGAGGTGCGAAAAATTGCATAAATGCCAACTTTGGTTAAAAGTGCCCCAAAGATGGCTGCGATAGCTGTAGGCGGGGCACTATAAGCTCCCGGCAGCCAGAAAAATAGAAAAAGGGCTGATTTTAAACTAAAGACAATTAATAAGAGTACCGCCACAGTGGTTAAAATGCCCGGCTGTCCTGATTCAGCAACGCGCACAGAAAGGTGGGCCATATTCAGTGTACCGGCAACCGCATATAAATAAGCTATGCCCACCAGAAAGAGGGTTGAAGAAATAGTATTAATAACAACATATTTGATTGATTCTCTTAATTGAATCTTATTTCCCCCAAGGGAAATTAGCACATAGGAAGATATAAGCATTACTTCAAAGCAGACAAAGAGATTAAATAGGTCGCCTGTTAGAAAGGAACCGTTTACACCTGTAATAAGGAACTGGAAAAATGGATAAAAGTAAAATTGCTCCCGTTCTTCACCAATGGATCCAAAGGCAAATAAAACACAAGTTAAACCAATAAAACCTGTAGTCATCAAAAGAAGTGCCGAAAGCATATCCACAACCAGCACAATCCCAAAGGGGGCTTGCCAACCTCCCAGTTCTAAAATTTGGATTCCCTCAATAGAGACCTGCTGAATTAAATAAAATGAAATAATACAGATCAGAGAAAAGGAAAAAAGGCTGAACCATCTCTGAAAGGGAATGCTTTTTCTATAAATCGCCATAATAAGTCCGGCCAGCAGCGGTATGAGTAAGGGAAAAGCAACAAGATTATTCATTATCATTGATACCCCTCAAGTGATCCATGTTTTCCGTGCCCAGTGCTGAATAAGCCCGGTAGGCCAAAACCAATAAAAAGGCAGTGGTAGCAAAGTTAATTACGATTGCCGTTAGAATAAGTGCTTGCGGCAGGGGGTCTGTATAGGAAACAGCCCTTCCATCTAATAAAGGAGGCCCGCCTGTTTTTAGCCCGCCCATTGTAATTATTAAAAGATGCGTGCCATGTGCTATAACGGAGGTCCCAAAAATGATCCTGAGCAGGCTTTTTGAAAGAACAAGGTATACACCTATGGTAAAAAGAATCCCTATGATTATAGCCATTAACGTTTCCATATGCACATATCCTCACTTATTGTATAAATAATCGACAGGGCTGTTCCAAGGACGGCTAAAGCAACCCCAACATCAAAAATGACTGATGTAGCAAGTTCTGTTTCTCCAAAAAGAGGGAGATTAAAATAGCCAAAGGCATGACTTAAAAAGGGCTTGCCGAATACAACTGCTCCCATTCCTGTTATAACTGCAAGAAGAACACCTGAGACTGCCAGAACTTTGAAATCTACGGGGGGGAAACCCGCCCGTACTGTTTTAACATCATAAGCCAAAAAAAGTAGGGTAATGGCCGCAGCAACCACTAATCCACCGATAAATCCACCTCCGGGATTGTGGTGACCCGCCAAGAAAAGATATACAGAAAAGGTTAAAATAACAAATGAAGCAACCTTTGTAACAGTTTGCAATAACACATCATTTATTTTAATTTTTATTACGCTCCCCTCTGTAAAACGTCTAAGTCCCCGGAGAATCCCAAAGCTTTGATTTTGCATTGGGAAGTGAAGTGTAGTGAAGCAAAAAACTGCCCTAATCTTTCCAACAATTTATCCTAACATTATCTAATCTGTTTCCAAAGAATCCTCTCGCCAGATCTATTTCAGGTTAAAGCACTTCTCTTTTCAAAAACATGCTTTTCACTTGTTGAGACACCAGTTTTATCTGTTCTTACTACTTACTTTCCGGGAGTCCAAACGTAGTTTTATCAATGTATAGACACCTATTCCGGCAATACATAAAACAAGGATCTCAAGCATAGTATCAAATCCACGAAAATCAACAAGAATGGCATTGACAATATTTTTTGCTCCCGCCAGTTCATAAGAATTTTCGAAAAACCAGGAGATGGTTTCAAAGAGACGATTGCTTTGGGCAGATAAGGCGATGACTGTCACAATAAGGCCAAACCCAAGCGCTACTGCCATATTGGCTGCTTTAAAACCTATTTCCCCAATCTTGTTTTTTAGATCCGGCAAAAAATAAAAACATAGCAAAAACAAGACGGTGGTAACGGTTTCTACAACCAGTTGGGTCAAGGCTAGATCCGGCGCCCTAAAAATCACAAAAAACATGGCTACAAGATAACCCATTATCCCCAGACTTATAATGGCAACCAGCCTGTGGCGGCTTAATAAAACCATCAAAGCAGCCACAACCATAACAAATACCAATACAACCTCATACATACTTACATTATTAACGTCAGGGTTAAAGGCAAAGCTGTTCAGCATTAAAATTACACCGGCCAGCACAACAACAAAGAAAGCAAAAATATAAAGCAGGTAGTCACGAATAAATCCCGTCATATAGCCACGAGTTATTTTCTCAAATGTTTTTTCTGTTTTTACCAGCAGGCTGTCATAAGCAAAATTCAATGTAAACCAAACGGGAATATAACCATAAAACCTCGACCATTTATGATAATTAGCAAACAAGATCATGCCGACTACAACCACCCCAATAGTCATAATCAATTCAGGGGTCCAGCCATGCCAAGCTTCAATGGGCCCAATACCAAGGCTCGCCTCAACAAACCCAGGCAAAACTGATGCCACCGCCGGCATAAGAAGATATTGAGCCAAAAGACTTGGAAAGAAGAAAAAAAGGATAACCAGTGAAGCAAGTACTGCAGGTGGAAGCAGCATTCCCCAAGCTGGTTCGTTGTTTATTTTCTCTAATTTTTGAGGTTGATAATCACCCGCAAATGTTCTGAAAACAAAAACCATGCAGTAAATAAAAGTAAAAATACTGGCAATCCAGGCTACAACAGGAAACAGCATGCCCCAGGTTTCCATACGGAAAATATCTAGTCGGGAAGCATTAAGCACCCCTGTAAAGAACAGTTCCTTGCTGAGGAAACCGTTAAATGGGGGAAGACCGGCCATGGAAAAACTCCCAATGACCGCCAGGGTAAAGGTAACGGGCATTAAACCCATGAGGCCACCCAGCCTTCGGATATCACGAGTTCCGGTTTCGTAGTCAATAATACCCACCACCATGAATAAACAGCCTTTAAAAGTTGAATGGTTCACCAGGTGAAATAAAGCAGCAAGGATTGCCGGAATACACAGGGCAGCTTCTTTTACAGGTCCATAATACATGGCCGCCGAACCCAGACCCAACAGGCATATAATCATTCCCAGCTGACCAATAGTGGAAAAAGCCAGCATAGCTTTTAAATCCACTTGCTTAACAGCTGAAAATGAACCCCAGAATAAAGTTATCATCCCCACTCCGGAAACTAGCCAAAACCATTCCATACTTCCGCCGAAGATAGGGGTAAAGCGTGCAATAAGATAAATTCCTGCTTTAACCATTGTTGCTGAATGAAGATATGCACTAATTGGTGTTGGCGCTTCCATGGCATCAGGCAGCCAGATATGAAAGGGAAACTGAGCTGACTTTGTAAAGGCCCCCAACAATAATAACACCATAGACTGTAAAAAAAGCGGGTGGGCAGTTGTTTTGTCGGCCCGAAGAATCATTTCGCGAATGCTGAATGTATCAGTAATGTTAGCAAGCATAAGAAGGCCTGCAAGCATCGCAAATCCTCCGAAAATGGTAATCAATAGCGCCTTTTGTGCGCCATAACGAGAGCTTTTTCTTTGATACCAGTAAGCAATTAACAAAAAGGAAGAGATGCTTGTCAGCTCCCAGAACATGTATAAAACAATTATATTATCTGAAAAAACCACGCCCAGCATGGCGCCCATAAACAATAATAAATAAACATAGAAATTACCCAGTGCTTCCCGTTCCTTTGATAAATAATAGATAGAATACAGGATAACCAGGGCTCCTATACCCGTAACGATCAGCCCAAATATTAGCGCTAACCCGTCTACATAGGTTGCATAGTTTATTCCCAAAGAGGGAATCCACGGTACGGAATGGATAAAAGGGCTATCCATAGCCACAAAAGTGACATACTTTGCAAGATACATAAATAATAAGACGGGTATCGGCAGTACAAACCATCCTGTGTGAATTTGCGGAATATGCTTAAAAATAAGTGGAACAATAACTGCGTATAAAAATGGAATAAGAATGATGAGATACAACCAGGACATAATACTACTCTTCCCCCTTGATTTGACGGCGCCCTTTAAATATTTAAGTGTTGATTTTTATTTGAAAGTTTACCTTAAATAACATATTATATTATATATCATTGGCGTTTGAAAATAAAATTTGAGATTCAAGTTTGAATATTACAGACAGCAAATCCTATGCCACTGTAATTGCAAGAAAATACTCCTTATAATAGAGACACAGGTATTCCTGCACGGTTCTCTAAAATAAGGAGACCAAAAAATGCAGGGCAAGGATACCATAAAATCCGCATTTTATCAACTATTTGTGCAGACTAACAACAAAAATTTTTCTCAAATAATTTACCGGCTTGGAGGTCGATAAATACTTAAAAAAATACTTAAAAAAACTAAAGGCGCTGCATTGTTCATGCTAACTATCCCATCCCCAGTTAGCATTGGAGTCGGTAAATGAGCGTTTACAGCTTCGGCGATGATAAGTTTCTTTGTGTGAATACGGCAAAATTCCTTGCCGTAGGAGCCGGCGCCGATTTGGCTGCATATTTGTTTTGTACTCTGGTACTATTTGAGGATCAACAAGATTTAACTGGAGGCTATCTAATGAAACCCACTAAAACACATATGGATGAAAGCATTCTTGTCTGTGTATATTACGGTCCTAATGGCGAACGTTTGATACGCAGGGGAGGTAAGCTTGCAAATATGCTGGACTGTCCCCTTTATATACTAACCATTGATCCACTGCCCCTTGAAGAGTTTGATGCAGAGAAAACTGAATATATCGCAAGATGGCAGCAACTTGCTAAAGAACATGACGCGGAAGAATACATAATTAAAGACAACGAAAAACGTCCCGTTACAAAGGTCATTGGCGAGGTAGTCCGCGAAAAGAACATTACACAGATTGTTATCGGTCAAACCGCCCAAAGCCGCTGGCGGGAAATTACCAAAAGATCTATCATCAATATTCTATTGCGAGAAATTCCCTTTATCGACCTTCACATTGTTTCAGTAGCACGACAATTAGAAAACAGAGAAGGTTTATTTGAAAAGGGAATACGTGCATATTTAGTTAAAGAGGGGGAAACTTATCGTCTAAGCTTCAATCATACAAAAGATGTTGTATTTGAGGGCATTTTTTTCAAGAAAACAGGTACGGATTTCAACAATGGCGTTTTCAGGTTTATGAATAATCAAGAAACCATTCAGGTTCAAGTTACCGATGATTATGTCTCAGAACTAAAAAATGTTCACATGGTGGTGCCCAAATTCGATACTGAAACCAGGAAAAAAGAATAAACATAAGAAATTAAGCCGCAAACAATCATGTTATTATGATTGTTTGCGGCTTAATGTTTGCGGTTAGCCATAGTGTCAGGAGTTTTTGGTAATTCTGCCTATATTATTTTAAATCTTACTTCAATTGGTGTTTGTTGTTAACAGCGGCCTGGGCTGCCGCCAGCCTGGCTATGGGGACCCGGAAGGTAGAGCAGCTGACATAATCCAAACCCAGTTCCTGGCAGAACTCAATGGATGACGGTTCCCCGCCGTGTTCTCCACAGATCCCGATTAACAGGTCCGGAGTAGTCTTGCGTCCCTGTTCCACAGCCCATTTCATCAACTTGCCTACACCCTTGCGGTCCAGTACCATAAAGGGGTTGTCAGACAAAATCTTCCTGTCCTGATAGGCCTGGATGAATTTACCCTCGGCATCATCCCTGGAAAAGCCCAGCGTGGTCTGGGTCAGGTCATTGGTGCCAAAGGAAAAGAAATCAGCCGATTGAGCCAGTTCATCTGCCAGCAGAGCGGCCCGGGGTATTTCGATCATGGTACCCACGGTGTAGTGGAAAGATATTCCGGTCTTTTTCATCACTTCTTCAGCCTCGGCCACGATGATCTGACGCAGGAAAGACAGCTCATTGAGATCTATTACAAGGGGAATCTCAACTTCCGGAACGGGATTGAAACCTTCCTTAACTAACTGGGCTGTGGCAAGAAAAATTGCCCTGGCCTGCATGGCATAGATTTCAGGAAAAGTGATACCCAGGCGGCAACCCCGGTGCCCCAGCATGGGGTTGACTTCAGACAAGGCACGGACCTTGCGCAAGAGCTCTTCCTTCTTCTCAATCTCAGCCTTGCTTCCTTCAGTCAGCCGCAGCCGGGTTATCTCCACCATAAGCTCCTCGGCATTGGGTAAGAATTCGTGGAGAGGCGGATCTAAAAGCCTGATTGTCACAGGCAGCCCGTCCATAGCTTTTAAGATCCCGTAGAAATCACCCTGCTGCATGGGCAGCAGCTTATCCAGGGCAACCTGCCGCTCCGGCTTACCGGCGGACAAAATCATTTCCTGAACAATGGGCAAACGGTCCTGGGCCATAAACATATGCTCGGTACGGGTCAAACCGATTCCCTCTGCTCCAAATTCCCTGGATTTGGCGGCATCCTGAGGGGTATCGGCATTTGCCCTGACGCCCAGGGTCCGGATCTGGTCGGCCCACTCCAGTAGTTGTTTAAATTCAGATGACAGCTCGGGGTCGAGCATCGGCACTTCGCCAAGGATTACGTTACCGGTGGAACCGTCTACAGAAATCGTGTCACCCTTCCTGACCACCAGATCTTCGATTGAAAAAATGTTTTTTTCGTAATCAATACTTATGGCTTCGCAGCCGCAAACGCATGGTTTGCCCATCCCCCGCGCCACCACAGCAGCGTGGCTGGTCATCCCACCCCGGGAGGTAAGGACGCCCTGGGAGGCTACAATTCCATGGATGTCGTCAGGAGTTGTTTCAACACGAACCAGGATGAGTTTTTTACCTTCCGCATTCAGTCTTTCGGCCTCGTCCGCATCAAATACAACAACCCCTGAGGCAGCACCGGGTGAAGCCGGCAGCCCCCTGGCTACAATGTTCAGCTTTGCTTCGCTGTCGATGCGCCGGTGCAGAAGCTGATCCAATTGTCCAGGCTCAACCCGCAGCACAGCCTCCTCCCGGGTGATTAAACCCTCATCAACCATATCCACGGCAATTTTGATGGCAGCCTGGGCCGTACGCTTCCCGCTGCGGGTCTGCAGAATCCAGAGTTTGCCCCGCTCCACAGTAAATTCGATATCCTGCATATCCCTGTAGTGCCTGCTCAAAAGCCCGCACATATCGGCAAACTGACTGTAAATCTCCGGCATGTCCTGCTGCAGCGCCTCAATGGGTTGCGGTGTCCGGATCCCGGCCACCACATCTTCGCCCTGGGCGTTGATCAGATACTCACCGTAGAGTTTATTTTCCCCGGTCGAAGGGTTACGTGTAAAAGCAACGCCGGTGCCGCTGTCGTTCCCCAGGTTACCGAAAACCATGACCTGAATATTTACGGCCGTCCCCAGGTCGTCCGGGATTTTATTAATCCTGCGGTAAACACAAGCCCGGTCGTTATTCCAGGAATTAAAGACGGCATGGACCGCCATAAAAAGCTGTTCCATGGGCTCCTGAGGAAAGAGGCGGCCGGTTTCTTTCTGGATTAATTTTTTATATTCAGCAATAATCTCCCGCCAGTGTCCGGCGGAAAGCTGATTGTCCAGATAAATCCGGACCTTGTCCTTCTGGCAAGCCAGAATACTTTCAAATTTGTGGTGCTCCACTCCCATCACAACGTCACCGAACATATTGATAAAGCGGCGGTAGCAGTCCAGGGCGAACCGCTCGTTTCCGGTGGCGGAAGCAAGAGCTTCCGCGGTACGGTCATTTAAACCGAGGTTTAAGACTGTATCCATCATCCCGGGCATGGAAACAGGAGCACCTGAACGGACTGATACCAGCAGTGGATTGACCTCGTCGCCAAACCTCTTCCCCGTTTTTTCTTCCAGCAGGGCAATACCATTCCGGATTTGTTCTTTCAGCCCTGCGGGAAACTGCTGACCCTGGGCGGTGAAATCTTTACAGGCTTCCGTAGTAACAATTAAACCAGGCGGAACAGGCAAGCCGATCTTGGTCATTTCGGCCAGGTTTGCTCCCTTACCACCCAGCAGGTTCTTCATCCCGGCATTTCCTTCTTCAAACAGATAAACATATTTCTTACTTGACATGCCTTTCACCTCTAAGATATATTTCCAGCACACGGCTTGCTGTCTCCTCAACGGCCTTGTTGGTAACGTCAATAATCGGGCAACCGACCTTTTTCATGAAGTTTTCGGCGTATTCCAATTCCTTGAGAATCCGCTTCATACTTGCATAGTCAGCGTCCGAAGTGAGGCCGAGGGTATTTAGTCGTTCTCTTCTGATCTCGTGTAGCTGCTGAGGCCGTATCGTCAGACCGATCAGTTTATGCTTCGGGAGACGAAAGAGTTCATCCGGCGGGGATACCTCCGGAACCAGCGGCATGTTAGCAGATTTAATTTGCTTGTTCGCCAGGTACATACACAGGGGTGTCTTGGAAGTGCGGGAAATCCCGATTACCACCAGGTCAGCCCGGAGGATGCCCCGGGGGTCCTTGCCGTCGTCATATTTAACAGCAAACTCAATAGCCTCAACCTTCCGGTAATACTCGCTGTCCATTTTCCGGACCAATCCAGGCTCCAGCTTCGGATCCCGGTTAACAAGCTGAGAAACCGCTTCCAGCATCGGGGTCAGGACATCCACCGTCGGAATATCGTATTTAGCCGCCTCCCGGACCAACACTCTCTTTAATTCCGGAATAACCAGGGTATAGGCTATGACACAGTTGAAAGAACTCGCTTCTTCTATAATCTCGGGGATCTCATTGGGGTTATTAACATATGACAGGCGGCGTATTTCTACTCCGCCGTGATTAAACTGAATGGCAGCAGCCCGGGCTACCAGTTCAGCAGTTTCACCGATGGAATCGGACACGATGAATATGACCGGTTTGGCATCTTCTATGGAAATGATAAACTCCCCCTTAACACCTTTCTCCCAGTTCCACAAAAAGCCGCGCAATGTTGGTTTTGCTTAAACGCCCGATCACTTCCAATCCTTCGCTGCCATCGGAGAGGATAGTCTTGCGGACAACCGGCAGTGCGTCAACCTCATGGGTTATGATTTTTTTTGCAGCCGACCAGGCTGACTCTTCAGGTGTCGTATATAGTACATTCGGCATCCGGGTCATGATCACTCCAACCGGAAGCTGGTGAATATCATGGCCTCCCAGAGTGGTTTTAAGTAAATCCTTACGGGAAATCACGCCTTCCAGCAGCCCTACTTCCTTAACCACAAAGAGAGTCCCTACATCCTTGATAAACATGGTCACAACAGCATCGTACACGGAGCAGTTTTCGGAAACCACAACAGGAATGGAGAGAACGCTGTCCACCAGAACACTGCGAAGCTTTTCCGCCACTAGCCGGTACGGTGATTTGCCGCTGTGAAAATAGCCCACTCTCGGGCGCGCTTCCAGCAGCCCGGCCATTGTCAGGATGGCAAGATCGGGCCGTAATGTCGCCCTGGTCAGGGAAAGTTTTTCGGCAATCTGATCTCCGGTGATTGGCCCGGAATTTTTCACGATTTCCAGAATGGTCTCCTGCCGCCTGGTTAGTTCCAAATCCATCGCCCCTTAGAGCATATATGACATACTAATAAGAACTTATGTCTATATAATATACTATATAGAGAAGGGTTTCCCTCCTTATTTCTAAAATATTTACGGAACTATAAAAAAGAGAATAGTTTATGACAACTATTTGGATCCGTTCACAATTATACTCAAGTCCGCCACCCGCTGGACCAGGGCTGCCAGTTCTGCCAGAAGAGCCAGCCGGTTTGTCCTCAGTTTTTCATCTTCAACCATAACCATCACGGAATTGAAGAAATGATCCAGCGGTTGCTGCAGGGTGGCAATGGCCGCCAGCAGCGCTTGATAGTTCCGTTGTTCCAGCAAAACCCCGGCCTGTTCCTGAACTTTTACAAGATGTTGATATAGTTGTTCTTCGCTGCTCTCTTGCAGCAGGGACGGATCCAGGCAGGACGCAGTGGCCTTTTTGGCCAGGTTATTGGCCCGGATATAGGCGGTCAGCAGGTCGCCGAAGGCAGGGTCCTGACGAAAATAAGTCAGGGCCTGCACCCTTAGAAGGGTGTCGCTAAAATTTTGAAATCCCGCGGCCAGAACCGCATCCACCGTATCATAAGAAAAGCCGCGGTCGCTAAAGATCCCCTTTAAACGTTGTTTGAAGAATTCTGCTACATCTTCCTGTACTTTTTCCAGGCTGAGTTTGAGCTCCACCTTGCCCTCGAAGCACCGGTAGGCTGCTTCGACCAAGTGCTCCAGCGAAATGTCGAACTGCCCCTCCAGGATGATGTGGCAGATTCCGAGGGCCTGGCGCCTCAGGGCATAGGGATCCTGGGAACCGCTGGGCTGAATGCCGATGGCAAAGCAGCCAGTGATGTTGTCTATTTTATCGGAAATGCTCAAGATTTGACCGGGCAGGCTGGAGGGGAGATTATCCCCGGCAAATCGCGGCAAATAATGCTCATAGATGGCCAGCGCAACCTCCTTTTCCTCACCGGTACGCTCAGCGTATTCCCTGCCCATAAAACCCTGCAGTTCAGGGAATTCATAAACCATATTGGTGACAAGGTCGGCCTTGGCCAGATAAGCTGCCCGCCTGGCATGCTTCATCTCTTGCTCCCCGGCGTTCAGGACTTTGCCAAGAAACTCCGCCAGAACCCCCAGTCTTTCAATCTTGTCGTAGATGCTCCCAAGACTCTCCTGAAAGACTACTTTCTTTAAAGCCGGTACCTTTTCGGCCAGCGGCTCCTTCAGGTCTTCCTCATAGAAAAAGTTTGCATCTGCCAGGCGGGCCCGCAGAACTTTTTCATTGCCGGCCCTAACAATATCCAGGTGGTCCTCCGCACCGTTCTTGACGGCGATAAATTTCGGAAGCAAGCCGCCGCCGGGTTCAAGCACCGGGAAATAGCGCTGGTGCTCTCTCATGGGGGTAACCAGGACCTCCTTCGGCAACCTCAGGTAACCCCGGCTGAATTCTCCTACCAAAGCCGTGGGATACTCCACCAGGTTGTTGACTTCGCTGAGTAAATCTTCATTCTCTTCCACTGCGCCCCCCACTGAGGCGGCCACTTCCTGCACCTGGCGCCAGATAGCCGCCTTCCGCTCCTCAGGGTCAACCATCACATAATTACTCCGCATCTGATCAAAATATTCCCCTGCAGCCGCCAGAACAATAGGTTCCTTGCTCAGGAAGCGGTGGCCGCAGGTAGTTCTGCCGGCTTTTAAACCGGCAAACTCAAATTCCACAACTTCGCTGCCGAAAAGGGATACAAGCCAGCGAATAGGCCGGGCAAAACGCACTTCCAGACTGCCCCAGCGCATCGGCTTGGGAAAATGGAGCCCGGTAATCAAGGTTACGGCAATATCCGGCAGGACGTCCCGTACCGGCTTGCCGGCCTCGCGCCTGACAGCAAAAACGTACTCCACATGCCCCACCGGTTTTTTGATCAGCTCTGCAACGGTTACACCCTGCCCCCTGGCAAAACCCTCCGCCGCTCTGGACGGTGTCCCGTCAGCTTTAAAGGCAACCTTGACAGCCGGGCCTTTTACCTCCATTTCCAGGGAAGCCTGGTTCATCGCCAGGCCTTCAACAAACAGAGTCAGGCGGCGTGGTGTTCCGTATGTTTTTAACCCCTTAAACGAGATTCTCTGTTCCGTAAATACAGCCTTTGCTTTTTCATTTAACTCTTTCAAGGCCGGCTCTAAAAACCTGGCAGGCATTTCTTCCACACCGATTTCCAGGAGGTAGTCAAGGGAACGCGTCTGTTCTATAGTTCTGTTCTCAGTCATACCTTCAAACCTCCCTTTTTTTCAACAGCGGATAGCCCATGGTCTCCCGCTGTTCCACATAGGACTGGGCACAAATCCGGGCCATATTCCTCACCCTGGTGATAAAACCCGTACGCTCCGTAACGCTGATAGCCCCGCGGGCATCAAGGAGATTAAAAGTGTGGGAACATTTTAAGACATAATCATATGCGGGTAGGACGAAGCCTTTTTTTATGATACTTAAGGCCTCCTGTTCGTACACCTCAAAGAGCCTGAAGAGCATTTCCGTGTTTGCAAGCTCAAAATTATAGTGAGAATGCTCCACCTCACCGCGATGATGAACATCGCCATAGGTAATACCTTCCACCCAGGTGATTTCGAAGACGCTGTCCACGCCCTGGACAAACATGGCCAGCCGCTCCAATCCGTAGGTAATTTCAGCGGAAACCGGCCTGCAGTCGATACCGCCGCACTGCTGGAAGTAAGTAAACTGGGTAACCTCCATTCCATCCAGCCAGACTTCCCAGCCCAATCCCCAGGCGCCCAGTGTGGGCGATTCCCAGTTATCCTCAACAAAGCGGATATCGTGCTCATCGGGGTCGATGCCGATAGCCCTCAGGCTGTCCAGGTAGACATCAAGCACATCGTCCGGCGAAGGCTTTAAAATAACCTGATACTGATAATAATGCTGAAGCCGGTTGGGATTCTCCCCGTAACGTCCGTCTGTGGGCCGCCGGGAGGGCTCAACATAGGCTACCCGCCAGGGTTCGGGACCCAGGGCGCGTAAAAATGTGGCAGGATTCATCGTGCCGGCCCCTTTTTCCACGTCGTAGGGCTGCTGAATAATGCAGTTTTGCTGTGACCAGAAATCATTTAGCTTAAGAATAATTTCCTGGAAAGTCATAAAAACCTCCTTAAAAATTACTGGACGCCCGCAACCGCTGCGGACTTAACCCATTTTAAACAAGGAAACCCCCGTCCCTGGTATTATTCTACCAGGGACGGGAGTCTTTTCCCGCGGTTCCACCCTGATTGGCCGCATTTTTGACGCCGGAATAAATCCGGCTACCAGGCAGCCAGGAATAATTGAATGTGCATCTGCCTGAAAACCTGCAGCCCTCTTGTAAAAAAGCAAGCTTTACTAACCAGAACTGCAATCCACAGCTTAATTGCAATTGTCTCCTTCGAAGACATTAACATTACCCTCTGTGGACCGTTTTGGCTTTCCTCTTGCAGCTCCGAAACCCCTTTCACCGGCAATGCTTTACCCTCTCCCACCGCCCCGGGCTCTCTAAAAAATACATTATCCGGCTACTTTTTTTCTTCATTGCCTCATATTTTTTTATCAAATTTACCAAATTCCCGGCTTAAAGTCAATCCTAACTACAGGTAAAGATCCTCAATCAAGCAATTTTAACTAACTCAGAACTCCTTAAAATCAAACCGGTCTTTCACCCAAACTGGTGTTTTCATACTCCGGTCTTTCTCCCTGGCGTTCAAACTCCAGGGTATATTTGTTGGCCATGGCAGCAACCGTACCCAGTGCTCCCAGCACGGCAATTTCGCTGCTGGCCAGGGCTCCGATTAACCCCAGGGCACCAATTGTAGCAGGAAATTCATATACTGTCCGGTCCCCTTTTTTGACTTTGATCCGGTACGTTTGCCCCTTTTGCAAAAACTCCTTGACCTGACCGACCATTTCCTGCCCCCGGGCTTGAAAGCGTTCCCCCAGATTGCGTCCCTGCTCCTCCAGGTTCACCAGGGCTTGAACAACATCCCCGTCTGCCTTTTCGAGGGCTTCCCTGGCTTCCTTATAGCTGACTCCCAACCGGGCCCTGATCAGATCAATTTTCTCAAGTTCGCTGGTCAATTTAGCCACCTCCATTTCCTTTTACATTAGTTAAACCACGGATTCCTGTTTTTATACATAAGTCCCTGCCGGACCAGTTTTAAGACGGTTCAGAAAGGCAGTGGATTTGAATTCCTGTTCAAGGTGGTATTTCAAGTATTCATGCAGCAAATTCTTCAACTGCAGCCTGGCCTGGCAATCTACTTTCAGCTGGCGCAGCCTGGACGGATGCCAGCGCCATAACACTTTCAGGATCTCTACCAGACCCCTGTTGCAAGGCAACGCGTCCGGTCCGGCAGCCCCGCAGGCGCCGCACAGGACTCCCCCCATACTGGGACTGAAGCTCAGCGGCCCAACCAGTAAACCCCGGCAGTTGGCGCAGGTTTCCAGAACAGGATGATAACCTGCGTAATCCGCTGCCTTGATTTCAAAAGCACGGGTCAGCAACTCCAAATCCTCCGTGGCCATCAGGCGCAGGGTTGTCAGTAGAAGCAAATAAAGGGGTTCACTGGCCTCTCCCTCGGGGGTAAAGACGTCCACCAGCTCAAACAGGTAGCTGGCATAGCTGATTTTTTCCAGGTCTTCCCGGAGATAAGAAAACATTTCGACCCCTTCACACTGACTCACCGAATCCATTTCCCGGCCCCGGCGAATTAAGAAATTGGCCCGGGTAAATAGCTGAACAGCACCGCGTTTCCGGCTGGAGGGCCTGGCGGCGCCATGGGCCATAACCTTGATTTTGCCTAATTCCCGGGAGTAAAGGATTAATAACTTGTCTCCCCTGCCGCAGTCCCTGGACCGGAGCACCAGCGCTTCAGTTTTATATAATTTCATCTAAAAATTACTCCAAATTAATTAAGTTTAATTTAATAAAATCTGTCCGGTTCTTATTACTATTTACTATATGAGCACATGATCTAAAACAGTTCCAGGTAGCCCTTAGCAAATACTTTTTTAGAAGTAATATACTATACCGGGTTTTTTCTGTCCAGAAAACCCTGGATCGATGTCCCGAAGCTGTTTTTGAACAGATGGTCCGTGCCTACTAAAAACTTTTCAACTGCTGCTGCCCGCCTGCAGTGCGGCTGGACAGGGCTGTTTGATCTATTCTGAGGAAGCTGCTCATAACAGTCATCCAGAACCTGCACAGCACCAGTACTATTTTAAAAAAGCAAAATTTCGAAAAATAGATTAATATGCTATAATACACAAAAATAGCCGGCCTTAAAGCCGGGATAGAAGAGACCTGCGCACTTAAAACCCGGGAGTTTTCGGACAGACGGGGAGTTGTGGTGTTTGATGATGAAGATAGTTGTGGGTATTACGGGCGCCTCCGGAGCAGCTTACGGTATAGCCGTCCTGAAGCATCTTAAGTCTTGCGGTGTTGAAAGCCATCTGGTCATGAGCCCCTGGGCCCAGCGCACCATCGTGCTGGAAACGGATCTTGACCCGGACCGGGTGGTGAAACTGGCCTCTTGCAACTATCCGGTTGAAGACATGGCAGCCCCTTTGGCCAGCGGCTCATTTTTCCATAACGGGATGATCATCGCGCCCTGCAGCATGAAGACCCTGGCAGCAATTGCCTGCGGTTATTCCGACAACTTGATCGCCCGGGCAGCTGATGTAACCATAAAGGAAGGCCGCAGGCTGGTTCTCCTGACCCGGGAAACCCCCTTAAGCCCCATTCACCTGGAAAACATGCTCAAACTGGCTAGATGCGGGGTTGTGATCATGCCGCCGGCACCAGCCCTTTATCACCGCCCCGCAACAGTAGAGGAAGTTGTAAACCAAACAGCCGGGCGGGCGCTGGAACTGCTGGGCATCAGGAACAAATTGTATCCCCGCTGGAAATAAAGCCTTAAACCTGTCCTGTTAAAGGCAGGAGATGATTGCAAAGAAGACCTATTTAACCCTCGGCGCCAGGGCCCAATTGAAGTACATGTGTAAAATAATTTCAACCAGCCCGATCATGAAGCTTATTAATAAAAAACCGATGACGGAAAAAGAAGCCGCCATGGTAATAAGCCGGGCAAACCAGATTACGGCGTAGGTTATGGCTACATCCAGGGACGCAGAAATCAAAAGCCCCGTTTTATGGTCCACGTTCGGGATAATAAACTCCGGGAGCGGAACAAGGTCCATGGTCGTGGTTATAACAGCAAGGATTAAAGCAGTTGTCAGAGCGGAGGCGGTTGACATATCGCTGTACCGGGGCAATAAAAACCCCAGGACAAGACTATAGGGGATGATTTTAATGGCAATGGCTACGATATGACTGTAGAACATTCTCTGTCACTCCCAAAATCATTATACCCGCAAAAGCAAATAATAAATCCTTTATTAAAGACTTTCTGTTGATTTCCTAAAAAAGACCCGCTCTTGGACCTCAAAACTCCTCAATTATCTCTTTAAAACTGAAGCGCCTGCGCCGGGAGCTGCCGTTAGCCGGGTTACCAACTTATCCCAGGATGATCCTGCTGGCCAGGCTAAAATAAATCACCATACTGGTAATGTCCATCAAAGTCGTAATAAAAGGGCCCGAAGCCAGCGCCGGGTCAATCCCCAGGCGGTGGATCAGCACCGGTATAAAGCTGCCCAGCAGCGTGGCGATGATCATGCTTACCGCCAGGGACAACCCCACCACCAATCCCAGCAGGGGGATACCCTGCCAGATGTAGGCAGTAACCGCCATGATCACACCGCTGACCAGTCCGATTAAAACCCCCACCCTGGTTTCTCTCCAGATTACCCGCAAAACATCCCCGTGCCCCACCTCCCCGGTAGCCAGTCCCCTCACCACCACCGCCAGGGACTGGGTGGCGGCGTTGCCCGGCCCTCCCGCCAGAATATGAATAAATAAGGCCAGGACAGTCAGGGTTTCCAGGGTCCCGGAGAAGAGATTGATGACGTTTCCGGCCAGCAGTCCTCCGAACAGCAAACCTACCAGCCAGGGCAGGCGCCGGGCTGCACGTTTCCAGGTCCGGACCTCCTTTTCCTCCCCCTCCAGGTCAATGTTGCCTGAAAGGCGCATGAGGTCCTCCGTAGCCTCTTCCTCGATAACGTCCAGGATATCGTCCACGGTAATAATGCCGAGGAGTTCCCGGTCATCATTGACCACCGGAATAGCCAATAAGTCATATTTGGCTACCAGCCGGGCCACCTCTTCCTGGTCGGTCCTGACGTTTACGCTGATAACCCTGGTCTGCATTATTTCTTCCAAAGGTTGTCCCGGTTCGGCGATAATTAACTCTCTCAGGGAAAACACACCGGTAAGCTGATTGCTCCCGTTCACAACATAAACGTAATAAATGATCTCCGCCTCACGGGCCGTAGCTCTCAGTACCCTGACAGCCTCCCGGACGGTAAGGTCCTTCTTAACAGCAGCATATTCAGTAGTCATGAGTCCACCGGCGGTTTCCGCGCCGTAGGCCAGAAGCATTCTGATATCCCGGGCTTCCGCTGCGGCGATGATGCCCAGCAGTCTTTCCTTATCCCTCCGGGGCAATTCGCCCAGCAGGTCTGCGGCGTCATCACCAGGCATTTCTTCCAAAATTTTGGCGGTCCGCTGCCTGCCCAGCCCTTCAAAAAGGGGAACCACCATTTGCCGGTCCAGGTCGTAAATAACCCGGGCCGCTTCCTCCGGCTCAATAATCCGCAGGATCTTCACCCGTTGGGCCAGACTGAGCAAGGGAAATACTTCCGCCAGATCAGTGGGATGCAATTCCTCAAGGCGCTTCTGCAATACTTCCGGAGATGTTTCTAATAAGCGCTCCAGGAGCTCCTCCCTGTTTTTATTTCTACTTGTGCTCCTGTCGCCGGGCATTATGGAACCCCCTGTACTGAAATTCTTAAACCCCCATTTCCATCAAGGAGGTAGATGAAATTTTATTCTCCCTTTCAAAACACAAAGAAACTGTCCGACGGATGGTGGACAGCCTTTTTTTAATTACACCGCCTGTTTTTATTCTGTCCTAGAACTCTTCCCTGTAACCAAACTGCTTAATCTGAGCCTCCTTATTCCGCCAGTCAGACTTGACTTTGACCCAGAGTTCAAGATAAATCTTCGACCCCAGCAGGTTTTCAATATCTTCCCTGGCCAGCCGGCCAATTTGCTTCAACATCTGCCCCTTTTTCCCAATCAGAATACCCTTCTGGGAATCTCTCTCCGTATAAATAACGGCGCGCACCGCAACAAGCTCATTGGACCGCCGGGTCAGATCTTCAATCACCACCGCAACCGAATGGGGTATTTCCTGGGAGGTAAGGCATAGCACCTTTTCACGAATCAACTCGGCCATGATAAAGGCTTCCGGCCTGTCAGTAAGCATGTCTTCGGGATAATATTTCGGCCCTTCCCCCAGGTTTCCTGTGATAACCTCGAGCAAGCGGGGCAGGTTTTCGCCGGTAAGAGCTGAAACCGGTACTATTTCCTTAAAGTTGTAAAGCTTGCTGTACTGCTCAATCAAGGGGAACAGGTCTTCCTTTAAAACAAGATCTATTTTGTTTATTACCAGAATGACCGGTGTTTTAAGGCCTGTAAAGCGTTCCGCGACGAAACGGTCACCGGGCCCCGGCAGCTGATTTGCTTCTACCAGAAAAAGGATTAAATCAACCTCGTTTAATGTTTTCAGGGCTACCTGCACCAGGCGTTCCCCCAGTTTATGCTTTGGCTTGTGGATCCCGGGGGTATCCAGGAAAATAATCTGACTTTCTGGCCGGGTGAGGACACAGAGAATCTTATTTCTGGTAGTCTGGGGTTTGTCAGACATGATGGCCATTTTTCTTCCCATCAGTTTATTTAAAAGGGTTGACTTGCCCACGTTGGTCCTGCCCACAAGCGCAACAAATCCGGATTTGAAAGAGTCATTTACCTTTTCCAAGGGAACCACCTTTACTTTATGAGCACTGATTTTTAAGCTTTGCTTCGACTTTAAAAATTTAAGCCTGGTTACTTCTAAAAAGAACAACTATAAACAAACGCCGGGCAAAATCCTTAGGCTAGCTAGGGGTCAACCGTCTCAACTGTTCCGGCAAGGAGCCTTTCCCGGTCAAAAACGCAAGGCAGGAGCTCATCCAAAGTCTGTACAAGGTAATCTCCCCGGGCGTTGACCATATAGACTTTCAGCTTCGCGCCGAACTCGGCCAGAGTCTGGCGGCAGGCTCCGCAGGGAACACAGAAATCAGCGGTACCGGCCGTGACGGCAATGGCCTCAAAATCATGCTCACCTGCGGATACAGCCTTGTAAAGGGCCACCCGTTCAGCACAGCAGGTCAGGCTGTAGGATGCGTTTTCAATATTGCAGCCTGTATAATAACGGCCTTGCCTGGTCAGGATGGCAGCGCCCACCCTGTAATTTGAATAGGGCGCGTAGGCCTTTTCCCTGGCGTCCACGGCAGCGTTAATCAGCTTATCGACTGGAAATTCCATACTTCTTCCCTTCCCGAAACCGCCGTCAAAATAATATTTTTATTTTGCAGGTCGATTCAAGATTTGCTCCTTAATAATTCATCTGTTATGGCCCAACCCGGCCTCTTTCTCTTTTACCTTTAAAGTATACCCTGCTCTGCAGCCATTTTTAAGCTTGCCTGGCGTATTATCGTCAAAACCAGGAGAAGGAAACTCCATAACTCTAAATTTTAGACCTTATTGCCCAGTGAAACTGTGTTCACCATCCCGCAAGCTTGAAAACCGCTAAGGTGACGAGGGTCCCCAGCAGTGCTCCGGTAATGATCCCGGCAAGTGTACGGGATTCCGGTCCCGGACCGCCGTGTGCCGCCAGGAGAACCAGGAACAGGGCTATGGTTGCAGCCAGTAAATTCCCCGTCAGCAGGGTAAGGGCCGTACCTCCGGCGAAAGCCAGGGCTGTACGGCCGCTGGGCAGCCATCTTCCTTTAACGTTATCCATGCTGCTCCAGGCCTTCCCTGCCAGTGTCAATAAAGACACCAGCAAAAAGGCAGTCAATGTTACAAGAAGGGGAACTCCTTTGTCCTTGTAAGCGCCCGGAACAACGCTTTCCAGCCGGGGATAGAAAACAACATAGGCCACCACAAGGGCATTCAGGGCAGTCACAAGCACGGCTCCCGCAGCTGTATCCTTTACTACTTTCGCCAGGTGGCTGTATTCCTGAACGAAAAGGTCCACTGCCTTTTCCAGGGAGGTATTGAACAGCTCAGCCATAAACACCAGGGTAATGGCAAAAAACAGCAAAACAAAGTCCCTGGAGCTGATTCTAAAATATAACCCCGCTCCTAAAACAATAACTGCAGCCATAAAATGGATGCGCACGTTGCGCTGGGTTTTCAGAGCATATACAAGCCCGGCCAAGGCGTATTGAAAACTACGCCTGAGTTTGTCCAGACCCACAGCAGCCACCCGCCTGTCTGTCTCGAGCGCTATCAAATTACCGTTTTAAAGACACCATCATCCAAATAACGGGCAGTTTACTGCCTTGACAGTTCCAGGCCGGCCAGGACATCTTCTTCCCTTTCCCGCATTTTCCGGTGGTTTTCCTCCTCCTGGTGGTCGTAACCCAACAGGTGCAGCACACCGTGTACAGTTAAATAAGCCGCCTCCCGCTGAAAACTGTGACCGAATTCCCGGGCCTGGCGCCCGACAGTCTCCAGAGAGATCACCACGTCCCCCAGGATAACCTCTTCTTCCTCTTCCGGCAGAGACTCGCCTTCCAGCATCGCAAAGGAAAGTACGTCGGTGGGGCTGTCTACACCGCGATACTTTTTATTCAACTCTTGAATATAGTCGTCATCCACAAAGACCAGGCTGACTTCGGCATCTTCCCTGTAGCCTTCGTCCTTTAAAACAGCCTGCACAGCCCGGCTCAGTAAGCCTATCAGACTTTCATCAACCGCCACTTTTTTCTGCAAGTTGTTTACGAGTACCGACACGCTTTCTTCTCCTTTCCATTTCCTGGGCCATGTCCGGATACTCGATCCGGGAGTGGAAGATTCCCGTTAAAACCCTGACAAAAGCTGCTGCAATGACATCAAGGTCCTTTAAGGTAAGGTCGCACTCGTCAAGCTGGCCGTCGTTTAATTTATCTTTAATTATTTTTCGTACCAGCCCTTCCACCCGGCCCGCCGTACGGTTTTGCAGGGAACGGACCGCAGCCTCCACCGAATCTGCCAGCATGACCAGGGCCGCTTCTTTGGTCTGGGGTTTGGGGCCTTCGTATCTGAATTCTTCCTCGGTTATAGTTTCTGTCCGGTCGCTTTCCAGGGCTTTATGATAAAAATAACTGACCAGGCCGTTGCCGTGGTGCTGTTCGATAATATCAATAATCCTCTGGGGCAGCCTGTGCTCCCTGGCCATTTCCACCCCGTCCTTGACGTGGGAGGTCAGGATTAGTGTACTCAGGGAAGGGGCGATTTTATCATGGGGATTGTCACAGGTCATTTGGTTTTCAATGAAAAAATAGGGCCTTTTGATTTTGCCGATATCGTGGTAGTAAGCGCCCACCCTGACCAGCAGGGACTCGCCGCCCACCACATCCGCAGCCGCCTCGGCCAGGTTGCCCACAATAATACTGTGGTGATACGTCCCGGGGGCTTCGGTAAGAAGCCTTTTCAAAAGCACATTGTTGGGGTGGGAGAGTTCCAGAAGCCTGACGGGAGAAGTAATCTGGAAGGTATGTTCCAGAAAGGGCAGGGAGCCGTTGGTCAGGATGGATGACAGGATCCCGCTGGTAATACCCAGGGCCAGGCTCGTAGAAATCAGCAGCCCCAGGGGGGTTTCCATAACCAGCCCTACAATAAAGATTGCTACCACATTGGCGCCGCTGGTATAAAACCCGGCCCGGACCAGGTCGCCGCGCTGGCTGAGCTTGGAAACGCTGTAAACACCGGTAATCCCGCCAATCAGGCCCACCAGCCCGAAGCGCAGTTGATTGCCGGTCATGATTGCCAGCATAAAGCTCATTACAGCCACCACCAGCACTGCCAACCGGGAGTCCAAAAGAATGGCAATGAGCATTCCGGCCGCTGCAAGGGGCACCATGTACCCGAACTGGGCGCCGAATTCCGGCCACTGGTTGACATTGATGGCAATAATAGCCTTACCTACCGCTAAAACGACTATAACAATAATTCCCAGCAAATAAACATGCCCTGGATGGTCGTAAATTTCCCGGTTTTGCTGAAAAAGATAAAAGAGAACAACCACGGTCAGCAGGACCGTCAGCATTAAAATACCCATCACCGAGGTCCAGGGAAGTTTGGTGCGGGTGAGGCCCAGGGCTTGAAGCTTGGCCAGGTGCTCCTCGGTTACAATTTCACCTTCACCTATTATCTTTTCGCTCTCCTTGACGGAAATCATGGTTGGAGCAACGAGGGCCATGGCTTCTTCCTGTTTTTGCCTTGTCATTTCATAGTCGATAAAGGCATTGGGACGAAGATAGAGCTCAATTATACTGATGGATAAATTTTCATAATGCTGGGGCAGGCTCATCCTGGTAATTTGACCGGCAATATCTCTCTCGTCTTCTTCCAGGCTGTCCTGGGTAATTCCATCACCCTCCTCCATGCTTAAGGCGATCATGCCTTTTAAGGAGTTCTCAACCTGCTGCGTGTAGCCCGGTGAAGACTCGGCCAGTTTCTCAAGATCCCCGTCGTTTAAAGTGAAAGGAAGGATATCCTTCAATTTGTCGATTCTGGCGTCTTTATCCAGGCTTTCATCCCCCTGGACCTCACGCAGCGCTCCCGCCACATCGGAAATATCCTGTTGAACACCGATACTGACCTGCGGGTCCTTGACGAAGACTTTTTCCACCTTTTCTGCGGCAAGCCGGCGCTGTTCGGTTGTCTTATTTTTGTCTTCAAATACAATACTCTTGTCTGCATAAAAGGTTCTGGGAGAAACCTGTCCCACCTGCAGATTAGTTTCATTGGGGAAAAAGTTTACCGACATGATCAAGGTCAAGAGAAACAGAAATAAAACTGCCGCGCTGCCCCTTCGTATCTTGCGCTGCCTTGCCAGCAGGGACAGGACGGCCGTCAGCTTGTTTTTAATCCTGCCGAAGATGAACATCAATCTCACTCCTCTTTGGCCACACCTTCCTGCCCTTCTACCTCATATGCTTTGATTATTTCCTCTACCAGAGGATGCCGGACAATATCCTCCCCGGTCATCGTATGAATACCCAGGCCTTTGATTCCCTTTAAAACAGCAAGGGCATGTATAAGACCGGAGGCCTGGCCCCTGGGCAGGTCAGTCTGGGTGACATCCCCTGTAATGACAGCCTTTGAGCCAAAGCCAAGACGGGTGAGAAACATCTTCATCTGTTCCGGTGTGGTGTTTTGAGCTTCATCCAGAATAATAAACGAGTCTTCCAGTGTTCTTCCCCGCATATAAGCCAGGGGCGCTATTTCGATAGTGTTTTTTTCCAGGTATTTGAGGGTGTTGTCGACACCCAGAATATCATATAAACTGTCATAAAGGGGCCGCAGATAGGGATCAACCTTATCCTGCAGGTCACCCGGCAAGAACCCTAATTTTTCACCTGCTTCCACGGCCGGCCGGGTCAACACCAGGCGCTCCACATCCTTGTTGCGAAGCGCCTTGATGGCCATAACCACCGCCAGATAGGTCTTTCCCGTTCCGGCCGGCCCGATGGCAAAAACAATATCATGGGTCTTAATCTGTTCAACATATTTTTTCTGGCCAATGGTTTTAGGTTTGATCTGTTTACCCCGGGGTGTGATCATGGCAACATCCGTCGCCAGGGCCACCAGGGCATTTTTGATGCCGCTCTGAGCGGCTTTGATGGCATAGGCAACTTCACGGAAGGTCAGGCGGTTTCCGGCAAGATGAAATTTCTGCAACTGGACCAGGACTTCCCGGGCCTGTTCCACCTTTCCCTTATTCCCGGTAATGACGATTTCCTGTCCCCGGGTCACAAGCCGGACCCCCAGCGTTTTTTCAATCTGCGTCAGATGATGGTCATGCTCTCCAAAAATCTCAGCCGCAGCGCTAAAATCATCTAGTTCGAATCTAGCTTCATATTTATTGGACAATAGCCGGCTAGACCTCCTCAGTCTTCTAAATTATTGGTGCCTAAGGCTTAAACTGTTTGTCCGCCCCTATATCTTCAACAGCCTCGATGATGGCTTTAACACGTACAAGATTTTCCGCACGGCCCGTTTGCACCTCTTCCACCCACTGCTTCTCTACCCTGGTATTGGGCGAAAGGGATGCCAGCGCTTCCTGCAAAGCCCTTTCTTCAGCAAGTCTGCGGGCTTCTTTAGGACTGCGCTCAATTTTGTAGTCTGATAATTCATGGTATTTTATTGTTATAAGTTCGACAGGTATGATTAGATTCCTCCAAGAGGGCAGGCTTTTGACCAAAGTATCCGCTTCATAGTGTTCAAAGGGAATATTTTGACTGCCTGATAAAATTATTTCCTTACCTTCAAATTTAATACTGGTCCTGGTTTTAGTACTGCCTGTGGGGCGCCTGCCTTCTTCAATTATGGGAACTTCACCGTAACCCTCGTACCAGACCCGGGCCCGGACAATGCCTCTGGCGTGTACATAGGCGGCCGGCCTGACTTCACCGGATTTCTGGCCCGGCTCCGGTTCTTCGCCCGGTTCAGGTTCTTCAACAGCGGGAATCACACCGGATATGAGCACCTGCCCGGGGACAACAGTGTCTCCTTCCTTGACAACGGGATGGCCGCTTACAATCAGCACCTCTTTAATAAGCCCGGCTTTACCCGCAACAATATGCGCAGGTTGCTGATCTTCTTCTACAGGCAGGGTTCGCTCCGCAACTTCGATGACCACCCTTGTCCCCTTAAGGTAGACGCCTGTCCAGGCTACAAGGGGCAGTCTTTCCATTATTTTCGCCTCCACTGCCCCCGTTTCCACCTGCCATTTGGGCACACCCCTGGTCAGGCCCGCTTCTGCCGCTGCTTCCAGCATTTCTGCGCTACTCAACTGCTCATTGCCTCTGATCTCAATGAACCAGACAAAGGAAGTAAGGAGATAGAGGACACCGACGCAAAAGACGGCCCCCAACGCCAGTGCCTTTCTCCGGCGCAGGCGGGCAAAATAAAAGGGAAGGCCTTCACGCCGGCAGATCCTGAAACGGCAGCGTGTGCGCCTGGCCATATGCCGCAATGGTTTTACCGCACTTAGCCTGACTTTTAAACGGATTCCCCCCTCACCTGACCTGGCGACGTCCCAGAGGCTGATTCCCCTGCTGGCTGCCATGTTGATAAATTTTTCCGGAGCATCGCCTGTAACTAAAATGGTCACGTACCCCAGTAAAAAAGACATCAGCTTAAACAAAAACATAGTTTATCCCCCTGTGGATGAATTGTTCTTTGCCGGCCTAAGGCCTGGAGTTGCAACATAAATTTGCCTAATCAAATCTCAGAGAGAAGATCCTGCCTTCCACACATAACTCGTCGGGCAGGATATTGCGGAGGATCAGGTTCTCCCCCTCAACCATAACCTCTCCTTCCCCAACGCTTACGCGAACTCCCTCCGGGCTGTATTCAAGGATACCCCTGTGGTTTTCAATATAAAGCTGGATATTGCCGAACAGGATAATTTTGGGCAGGTCCAGCGCAACATCACCCGGTATTTCAAGAATTTCAGAAATCTGCCTTTTGACTTTTCTTTTAACATCTCGCCAGGCCATAAAAAATCCCCCTCCTTGCCACAATTTTATGCGGCAGGGGGGGAATAATTACCTATTTTATGGCAAGATTGCCAATTATTGAATTTGCCGTTCACTCCCCGCTTATTTTCCCTGGTGAGTGAATCCATTGCCGGTAAGTTATATGATCAATAACTTTCTTCTTACAGGGAAGGCTTTCCATCTGGAAAGCCTTCTTCAAGTTAGATTTTATTTTTTCCTTTCCAGTTTACTTTCTTCTCTGCATCTGTCTGCCGCCCCGGGGACCCAGTATTTCAGCCCAGACAATGCCTTTTAAAACCTGCTCCGGGCCGTCTGAAAAGTCAATAAAATATTCTTCAGCACGCTGCCTGCGGCTCCTCCGGGGTGCTGCAGCGAAGGTCTGACCGGGCAGGTTTTCGGGCAGGGACCGGCGGTCCGGCAGCGCTATATTTACTTCCCGGGCCTTCCTTCCCGGCCGCCCTTCTACTTCAAGGGAAAGCCGTCCCGCAGCTGCTTTTTCCGGAACTGAACGGGGCGCACCCTCCCCCCCAGAAGCATCCGAACCACTGCCGCGCCCGGTGATGTAATCGGGAAGGTTCAATTTCCGCCGTCCCCGTTCCCCGGGCTCATGTTCCGGAGGCAGTTCCACCGGGTCGGGGGCAGCCGTTCCCACAGGTTCCTCGTACCGGCCCGCAGATCCGGTACGCTCCATCCTGCGCCAGATGCTCCTCAAAAGAACAACCAGGAAGATAATAATCCAGATCGTTTTCACCAAAACACACACCCTTAACAAAGGTTGAATAGGCTCCCGCAGTACCGGTTACTCCGGTTTGACAGGCCCTTCCTCATCCGGGTTGCGGCCTATCCTGGAAAGTGTTTCACGCATCCGGGTATCCGACAAAAGGTTCTGGAGATTATAGTAATCCATTACACCAAGTTTGCCCTGGCGCAGGGCATCGGCCATGGCCAGCGGTACCTGGGCCTCGGATTTGACCACCTGGGCGCGCATTTCTTCCACGGAAGCTTTCATCTCCTGTTCCTTGGCAACGGCCATAGCCCTGCGCTCTTCGGCCTTGGCCTGGGCAATCCGCTTGTCCGCCTCGGCCTGGTCGGTCTGAAGCTGAGCCCCGATGTTGCGGCCCACATCCACATCGGCAATATCAATGGACAAAATCTCAAAGGCCGTCCCGGCGTCCAGTCCCTTACTCAGGACAGTCCGGGAAATAAGGTCGGGATTTTCCAGGACGTGCTTGTGGGTTTCGGAACTGCCGACGGTCGTCACAACCCCTTCGCCGACCCGGGCCAGAACAGTTTCTTCCCCGGCGCCGCCCACCAGGCGGTCGATGTTGGCCCGCACAGTAACCCTGGCCACAACCTTGACTTCAATCCCGTCCTTGGCCACTGCTGAAACCAGAGGGGTCTCCAAAACCTTGGGATTGACGCTCATCTGCACCGCCTCAAAAACATCCCGGCCGGCCAGGTCGATAGCCGCCGCCCGCTCAAAGAGCAGCGGTATCGCAGCCCTTTCTGCGGCAATCAGGGCGTTTACCACCCTGTCCACATTACCCCCCGCCAGGTAATGCGCTTCCAGCTGATTCACACTTATATTGATACCCGCCTTATCGGCCTTGATCAGCGGGTTGACAATCTGGGCCGGGGGAACCCTGCGCAATCGCATGCCGATCAGCGTGAAAATCCCGACCCTGACTCCCGCCGCCAGGGCGGAAATCCACAGTCCCACGGGAATGAAGCTAAAAAGTACCGCAATTACAATAAAGATTAAGAGAATAAACAGCAGGGAGGCTATTGCTCCAGCACCCAGCATTTAGAAAACCACTCCTCTTTGCAAATACAATTATTTTTTTACTTAATTACCGTTTAGCTGCTTTACTACCACCCGCGTACCTTCTACTCTTACTACCATAACCCGGGAACCGGGTTCGATAAACTCTCCGCCGGTCACCACATCCAGACGCTCCCCTGCCACCTCCGCCGTACCGGCAGGCCGCAGAGGAGTGAGGGCGAAACCCTCTTTACCTGCAAAGGAGCTCAGTTCCTGTAAAGGGGCTACATACCCGTCTTCTTTCTGCTGTCTGTTTTGCAGGGTCAGCTTGAACCACAGCTTGTACCGGGACATCAATTTTAGCCCTACGATAAGTATAATAATGGTTGCAATCAGCGCCAGGACAAGGGCTTCCGTAACATGGACCACATCAACGGACGCCAAAAGAACTCCCCAGCCAAAGAGGATAATCCCGATTATACCGGCTATTCCAAAACCGGGAAAAACGATAATTTCCAAAATTATGGCTATTAGTCCCAGTAAAAATGCCAGTACCGCGAGCCAGTTAATCAATTCAGGGGTCAAGATCTTCACCTCGCTGATTGTAAAAAATGCCTGGCTAAAATGGCCAAGCATTTGTGTCTTTTATTTAGAACTAGCGAAATTTCCTCTTTCTGGCTGCCTCTGACTTCTTCTTCCTGCGTACACTGGGTTTTTCATAATGTTCGTGCTTCCTGGCCTCGGCCAAAACGCCTGCTTTCTGACAGGTACGCTTGAAACGCCGGAGGGCACTGTCAAGTGTTTCATTTTTACCTACTTTTACTTCCGCCACTATACTTTCCCTCCCTCCGCTAAACCATAAAGCCGTAAATAAGTTGGGAGTAACCCAATTCTCCAAGATAACAAATACTTTATGATTATACATCAGACTCTCACTTGGAGTCAACCGGCTGTCCGGCTACATGCGGTAATGTACCGGCAAAAACATCAGTACATTAGTACATAAGTACACAGGCAAACTTAATTTAATGATTGCTTGTGGGGTAAAAGTTCACAACGGGGCTGTTTAGCCCGGTGGCCAATGTAACGGGCGTCCCGCGAGAAGATGGTAGTGGATATGCATAACCACCTGACCGGCTTCCCGGCCGCAGTTGCTGACCAAACGAAAACCCTTTTCCCCAAGATTCAGTTCCCGGGCTACCCGGGCAGCTGCCAACTGGACCTGGCCCAGGATGCCGGAATCCTCTTCGCTCAGGTCGAACAGAGTTGGGATATGTTTTTTGGGAATGACTAGAAGGTGGACAGGAGCCGCCGGGTTGACATCTTTAAAAACTAAAACCTGTTCATTCTCATAGACAATATCAGCGGGTATTTCCCTGTTGGCAATCTTGCAGAATATGCAGTCCTGCATTCTTCCACCTCCTCCCTGTAGGGGAATTGCTTCATTTTTTTATATTTTTATTCAACATTTTTAAAGAAAATCCTGCAGGAGACAATTAATAATATCATTCACACAAAAAACCTTTTAAAGTTGTTCCTTCAGATTCCAGCATTTTGAGCCGGACAACCTTCCCCCGGAGTTCCTCACGACCTGGAAAAAGGACTTTCACATAGTTCCCGGTGAGCCCTTCATAAAGGGAACCTTCTTCTCCAGCACGCTGTTCAACGAGCACATCAAGCTCCTGTCCCACAAGTGACCCGGCGAAGCGGGCAGCCAGTTTTTTACCCGACTCAATCAGCCTCCGGCTGCGCTGCTCCTTGATCCCCGGTTTAATCTGGTCTGCAAACCCCGCTGCCGGGGTGCCCCGGCGCGGGGAAAACTTGAAAACATGCAAACCACTGAAGGATATCCTTTCGATATACCGGACTGTGTTCTCAAAATTTCTTTCAGACTCTCCCGGAAAACCGGCGATAACATCCGTGGTCAATCCCAGGCCCGGCAGATTGTCTCTTAATACCTCCGCCAGGCGGGCATATTCACAGGTTGTATAACGCCTTCCCATCTTCTGAAGGATTTCGTCGTCGCCTGATTGAAGCGGAACGTGCAGGTGCCGGCAGAAATTCTTTAACCCTGCCAGGACCTCTACAAGTTCCAGAGTGATGTCATTTGGTTCGATGGAACTCAACCGAACCCTTAAGAGCCCGGGAATCTCCGACAAAGCACGAAGTAAAGCAGCCAGGCTCAGGTCCCGGTCCAAATCCTGTCCGTAGGCTCCGGTTCGAATGCCGGTCAAGACAATTTCCCTATAGCCCGCTGCGACAATTTCCCGGGCTGCCCTGAGCACATTCTCCGGACGCCTGCTCCGCAGCGGCCCCCTGGTATGAGGTACAATGCAGTAGGTGCAAAAGTTTGTACAGCCCTCCTGAATTTTTAAAAAAGCCCTGGTCCTCCCGTCCAAAGGCAACGCCGCAATTTCTTCAAACTGTTCTCCTGCCTGGAACTCGCTGACAAGGCAAAGGGGCTCCCTTTCCTTTGAGGCTGCTTCTACCAGCTCCACCAGCTTTGAGCGGCCGCGGGTGCCCACCACCAGGTTGACCCCCGGTATTCTCCCCACCTCATCCGGCGCTATTTGAGCATAACATCCGGTCACTACAATCAGCGCACCGGGATTGGCCCGCGCTGCGCGCCGGATCAGTTGCCTTGATTTACGGTCGCCCAGATGGGTAACAGTACATGTATTGACAATATAAATGTCAGCCAGGTCTTTAAAATCTACTATCCGGTAACCTTTTTCTTTGAAAGACTGAGCCAGGGCCGCTGACTCATACTGGTTGACCTTACACCCCAGCGTGCAAATCGCCACCGTCTTTTCACCCATCTGACCTACCCCCCAGATCGCCCCACTGGTAAAGGATCATAGCCACTACAGCCAAACCGGCAGTTTCTGTTCGAAGGATGCGCGGCCCCAGCGTAACCGGCCGGACACCGTGGGAACGGGCCCGCTCCACCTCACGGGGGGTAAACCCCCCTTCCGGGCCGATAAAAACATAAACCTGCTCCCGGGGTTTGTTTTCACGCAGGAAAGACTTCAGAGTCAGAACATTTTCTTCTTCCCAGGGTATCAGCGCAGTGGCCCGATCCAGATCCCGCAAGGCCTGATCCCAGCCCCCCGGCAGGTCGACCTCCGGAACATCCGGGCGACGGCACTGCTTGCTCGCTTCCCGGGCGATGCGAAGCCACCTCTCCCGGCGTCTGGATAATTTGTCCCCCTCCAGTTTCAGAACAGTCCGCTCACATACCAGCGGGATAATCCTGCTGATTCCGAGCTCTGTACTTTTCTCAACAATCAGGTCCATCTTATCACCTTTGGGCAATCCCTGAACCAGTGTAAGCCGGGGACCGGGGGAACTGAACACAGGGATTTCTCCGGTCACGGCGCAAATCACCCTGGTCCTGCCGGCATCTTCAATAACCGCCTGATAAGACTTGCCTCGTCCGTCCAGGACCAGGATCCGGTCCCCCCTGCCCAGGCGGAGAACTCTCGTAATATGTACAACATCCTGACCCGTCAGGTAGATGTAACCATCTCTGATCTGACCAGGTTCCACAAAGAACCGGGGCATAAACTAAAGCTCCTCTGCCCTAAAAATTTATTATTACCCGCCCGGTCCCGGCCTATTCATGAGCCTGGCTCAGCTTCCGGGCAG
>DBRJ01000039.1 GCA_002305915.1 Pelotomaculum sp. UBA1371
GCTTCGGTTCCTTCCCCGTATAGTCCCCGCACGGTCAGACCCAGTTTGCCGATGGCGTTCAGGACCCCGTAAAGCTGTTTGGTCAGTTTCAAAGCGGGCAGGTGCAGCATGACCGACGCCCGCATGCCGGTGCCCACGTTGGTGGGGCAGGAAGTAAGATAGCCCAGCTTTTCGCAAAAGGCATAATCCAGGGTTTTTTCCAGGCCATCATCGATTTTGTCGATGATATTCCAGGCTTCCTTCAGCGCCAGGCCCGGCAACAGGCACTGAATCCGCAGGTGGTCTTCCTCGTTGACCATGATGCTGACAACTTCGTCGTCCCGCAGGACAACCGCCCTGGCCTCCGGGTTGTTCAAGAATTCAGGACTGATCAGGTGTTTATCCACTAGTATCTGTCTTTCCAACGGCGTTAATTCGCTTAACTCGCACAGCTCAAGGCTGCCGAGAAGTTCAGCCGCCTCCTGATTTTTAATGGCCAGGCGCAGGGCATGGATAACTTCACCGGACTTTTCCCTGTTCAAGAGGTGCGGGAAGGGTATCCCGGCCAGATTTCGCGCTACCCTCATCCTGCTGCTGATGACAATATCCGAATCCGCCCCTGTAGCGTCCATCCAGTGGCTGTGGGAACGGTTTACAATTTCTTTAATGGGCATCAGGCCTCACCCCCCTCTTCCAGGCTTTTTTCCAAATCCCGGATGGCGTCCCGGAACTGGGCGGCCCGCTCAAATTCCTCGCGGCTTACGGCTTCCCGGAGCTGGCTTTTTAGTTTTTCTATCTCCTTCACCAGCCGCGCACGGCCTCCGGTCCGTCCGGGTACCTTGCCGGTATGCCGGGTATTGCCGTGAATCCTGCGCAACAGGGGCTGCATTTTTTCTTCGAAATGGGTGTAGCAGTCTCCGCAGCCCAGAAGCCCGTGTTTCATAATTTGCCCCTCGGCCATGCCGCACCTGGTGCATTTATCACCGGCGGCATGCTGCTGTCCGAAACCTGCTCCGCCCAGTTCGTGGTTTAAAAGGCCGGCCAGAAAGTGGTGAAGATTCAACTGCGGAGCGAAGCCAAACCCCTGGGGCTGAAACCCCTGGGGCTGGATTTCATTGGCACAGACCTGGCAAAGGTGGGTTTCATTTTTGTGCCCGTTGGTAATCTCAGTCAGATGCACTGTTGCCTGCCGCTGCCCGCAACGATCACACAACATATTTATTCCTCCTTTATGCAGCAGGGGGAACCCTGCTATCCCGGCCGGCAGCGTCAGTCTCTTAAAACCGACGTAACCATCGCCTTCAAAATCAACGCTCTCAACGCTTCCCGGGAGGGCAGGCCATGGAACAGGGTATCGCCGCTGACAGCTGCGATCATGATCCGCGCCTCCCGCATGGTAATCAGTTTTTCCTCCAGCAGGCGATTAATTAAACCTTCGGCTTCCTGCTGGGTAATCGAATCTCCAATTAACTCGCTGATGGTCAGAATTAATCCCTTCCGCTTGTCCAGGGGAATTCTGACAATCCGGATATAGCCGCCCCCTCCCCTTCTGCTTTCCACAATGTACCCGTGTCCAGTGGAAAAACGGGTGGTTAAAACATAATTAATCTGGGAAGGGACGCAGCTGAAGCGTACAGCAAGCTCGCTGCGCTGGATTTCTACAGATTCTTCCGGGCTGTCTGAGATGAGTTTTTTAAGATAGCTTTCGATTAAATCGGAGATGTTTGACATTTCCGGAACCACCCCCTCCCGCCAAAAACTATTTGACCTTGACTAACCTTAACTATATTATAAATGAATTTAGTAGAATTACAATACTTTTTAATATTTTTACCAACAAAACCCCGGGGTAATCCTTAAAAATTCATAAAAAAAGAAACCGGCAAAAAGCACGGTTCCTTTATTTTAAATTTTGGCTCCCCGAGTAGGATTCGAACCTACAACCTACCGGTTAACAGCCGGTTGCTCTACCGTTGAGCTATCGAGGAACGGAAGACCTCCACGGATACTAATATACTATTATTTTTTAGCCGAGTCAAGACAACTTTCCAAGGAAAACAGCCGCCCTGCAGCCGGGAAACCCCCGTTTCCGCAAAATTTCAAGAACACCTGAAGAACACGCTTTGCTAGTCCGCCAGGTCCGGAAAAGGGAGCGCGTCCACAAATCTATCGTAAAAATCCGCTCTTGACGAGAGTTCGATATGTTCAACCCTGGAACCCAGAGCAAGGGCCCGGGTCCTTGCGGCCCTGGAGAGCAGGCAGAGGATCGCCCCGTCCCCGGCGGCATTGCCGATGGACTTGATCCGGTCCGGGGGCACGGGAGGTAAAAGCCCGATGGCCAGGGCGCTTTCTTTTCTAACGTGGCCGCCGAAGGCGCCCGCCAGCAGGATCTGCTCTATGCTTTCAGCGCCGATACCCATTTCCTCCAGGAGGATCCGGACACCGGCAGAGATAGCCGCCTTGGCCAGCTGCAGCTCTTTGATATCCCTTTGGGTTATGACGATGTCCTTGCCCGTAGCCGTGAGCCTGCCCGGCGCCAGCAGGAACCCGGCGCCGGAGCCGTTCTTGACCAGCCTGGAGCGAAGCCGGGGACGCAGCCTGGCCCTGTCTGGTTCAGATTCCACAAAGCGGCCGGCGGGATCTATGATCCCTGCCTTAAGCATCCCGGCCACGGCGTCGATTAAACCGGAACCGCAGATGCCCCGGGGAGCTGCGCTGGCGATAACCCCCAGTTGAACATCCTGCCCGAAAACCACAGAGTCAATAGCTCCTTCAACGGCGCGCATCCCAAATTCTATATGGTATCCCTCAAAGGCAGGCCCGGCAGCCGAAGAGCAAACCAGGATCCTGTCCCGGGCAGCCAGCACCACTTCCCCGTTGGTTCCGATATCTACCGCCAGACAGGCGCTCTCCCGCCGGTCCAGGCCGGCCGCCAGGAGCATGGCCACGGTGTCCGAACCAACAAAGCCGGCAACACCGGGTAAAACCAGGATCCTGCCGGAAGCAGGAAGGTGCAGCCCCAATTCGGCAGAACGCAGTTCCAGGGAACGGTTAAAGGCGGGAATGAAGGGTGTCAGGGCCAGGTTGGAAGGTTCTACGCCCAGGAAAAGATGGACCATGGTGGTATTGCCCACCACTACCGCTTCGTAGACTTCTTCCTTTTGGACCGCTGCCCGGGCCAGCAGGCGGCGGATAACTTCGTTGACGGCTTCCAGCACTTTCTCCTGCAATTGATGAAGGCCGTCCTCATTGTATGAGGCGTGCCGGATCCTCGAGATAACGTCAGCGCCGAATACAGACTGGGGATTGCGGGTAACAGAAACAGCCGCCACTTCTCCCCTGACAAGGTCGACCAGATAGCCCGCCAGGGTGGTCGTGCCCAGATCCAGGGCCAGGCCGTAGGCGCGCCCGGTGGTGTTTCCGGGCTCCACCGCCACAATTCTGTTGCCGGCCAGGACCGCTGTAACTTGAAAGCCGGCCCCCCGCAAAAGCCGGGGCAGTCCGGCCACTATCCCCAGGTCTGCTTCAATTTCCCCCCCGGGCAGGCTGTTGATCAGCCGTTCCAGGTCCGGCGTCCGGTCCTCCAGGGAAGGCAAATTCAGTTTCAGGAAATATTTCCTGACGGGCGGATCGAGGGCTGCTCCCGGCTCCTGCCGTTTCAGCAGTTTCAGCCTGGTTTTACTTCTGTCATCATCCCCTGGGACCGGGGTCTCGATGACGAGGTTTCCCGTTACTTTTTGCCGGCAGGCCAGAACCCAGCCCCCGGCCAGTTCACCGGGAGAAAGGCACCCTTTTTCAGCAGGCGTTATTTTTCCGGGACCGCCGGACAGAACTCTGACCCTGCATTTGCCGCAAATCCCTTTCCCCCCGCAGTCCCCCTCAATGGGCACGCCTGCCAGGGCCGCCGCCTGAAGCAGGTCCATCCCGGCAGGGACCTCTACTTTTCTTTCCTGCAGCTTAAAAAATACCTTCCCAGTGGTCACTTTTTCAACCCCTTAGACTTGTTCCCCATTAAAAAGTCCGGTTTTGACCGGAACCGGAAAACAAACGGGCGCAGTTAAATTTGAATGGGATAATTGCCGTATTCTTTGATATAGCGCCCCATGGCCAGGACATTTTGCGGTTTACAGTAGTTTGTAAGGCTGTTGGCGCTGGTTATGATATACCGGCCTCCCGGGGCCACCCGGGCGATGCGGTTTTTGACTTCCTGCTTGACGTCCCGCAGCGTTCCCCTCGTTAAAGTATGCCGCAGGTCGATGTTGCCCAGAAGGCATATTTTATCACCGTATTTCTGCTTCATCTCGACAATGTCCATCCCGGAAGGATCTATGGGATGAAGCCCCTGGAATCCCAGCGGCAAAAGCTGGGGCAGGAGGGCTTCCAGGTTGCCGTCACTGTGTAAAATCCAGGGTTTATGCATGGCTTTGACTACCTTGACAAGGTAAGGCAGGAAGAACTCCTGAAAAACACCGGGGGAAAAAAGAGGTCCGGTATTGCAGGCCAGGTCGTCGGTTACCCAGTAAAAATCAAAGTCCAGCTCATTGATATGTTCCAGCACCCTGATTGTCCAGCCGGAGTAACGGTGGATCACTTCATGGACAAAATCCGGGTTGTCAACCAGATTGTAAGAGAATCCTTCCAGACCCATTCCCAGATAAGTGGGGGCAATACCCGAACGGATTCTGGCATAAACAGCATAGTCCCCCTTGAAGGCCTTTAGCCACTCCCGCACCTGCCGGTAGATTTGGAGCCGGTCCGGGTCCGGCAGGTTCAGGTCATTCAACCGGTCAACGCCTGTGAGCAGGCCTTTGCCGATCATCTGCACACCATCTACTTTGCTTCGCGTAACCATCAGTGGCGGATAAAAATCGAAGCTTACGCCACTGGGGTAGGAAAAGCCGAAACCATCCAGGCCCAAATAAGCCGCAAGTTCCCCGGGGGTGAAGTCCGGGCGTCCCATCAGTTTTAGCTGCAGTTGGTGCTGCACCTCGTGTTCCAACCAGGGAACCCGGTCGGGCTCACCCTTGCCTAATAAAGCAGTTAATACCCGCTCCCGCGGCGTTAATTCCACAGA
>DBRJ01000058.1:0-16711 GCA_002305915.1 Pelotomaculum sp. UBA1371
CACTTCAGCTTGGCGCTTAGTTCCGCGATCTGCTGCTCTTGTTGGAGGAGTTTATCGCTTAGCTCTTCAATTAGCCGGGCTGAACTATCCTGTGTATTCATAGGTTAATTATACCACGAAAACAGCTGTTTTTGGGTCTTAAAAGGCTGAAAAACCCCGAATTTATTGATTATTTTAGATAACAGTGCGCCCGGTAAATGCTTTATGTGCTTGTGGTTGTTTTATCGGCAGCCCGTCCAGCAGCCAGCGGAATTCCCGGTAGTCAATACTCACTACATCGCCTTGCTCTACCGGCCAATTAAACTTACCTCGCTCCAGACGTCGATAATAAAGCCAGAAACCGTTATGTTGCCATTGAAGAATTTTTAACTTATCGCGTTTACGATTGCAAAATACAAACAGGCACTGGCTGAATAGGTCTAAATTGAAGGCTTCTTTGACCAGCACTGCTAGCCCGTCAATGGATTTTCTTAAATCGGTGCTGCCGCTGGCCAGATATACCTGCTTGCCAGCTATATCAATCATATTGTCTTCAAGACCTGTACGATTTCGCGCAATAGGTGGTGATCAAATCCTTTGCGAATCTCAACTGTTGCCTGTCCTATATAAACTGTTATGTACTCACCAGAAGAACCTGCCGGCTTATTAATCTGCAAATCTAAAGGCAGCCATTTCACCGGCACTGTTTTCTCTGGCTGGCAGGTACGGAGTTTTTTGCGCCAGTAATAGAATTGATTTTCTCTAATTGTTTGTTCTTTACACCAGGCCTTTATAGTTTTGCCGCTGCCCTCATATTCTGCCAGTCGCTGTTCCCATATGCTGTATAGTTTCTTATCCATATACCTGAACATTCCTTCCTTTTTGATGTTCAGGTTAATTCTCGCATATTTTCGTTTTATCTTGAAGGTGTGCTATCTTTGACGCTTACGATCCTTCTAAATTATACGGGGTTTTCTTTATTGAAGTGGATCACTTTTTTACTGGCGTTTGCCTTATTTATGGCTCACTATTATTCTAGCGTTTATAAATAAATACTATGAATTTTTTCTTCCAGGTAACACACATCTATCCTGTATTCTCAACCCCCCGTAAAAAAGGCGGTTATCTAATCTGGTAACTCAACTATATATTTTCAAGGTTTTTGATATGTTCCCACAAACAATAAAATAAAGGCTTCCTGACATTACCACAACTGGTAGATCGATTTTGAGAAAAGTTAAATGTCTGGAAACCCTTTATTTACAAGCTTTTTAGTTCTTCATTTCTTAACCCTTGACATCAATACTACCGTCTCCACGTGAAGTTTTTAGGCTATTTCGCGCTTTCCCATAAACACAGTGTAAATGCTGTATTTGTGTTGGTTTGAAATCTATCCTGTCCTCTCGAGAAATAATTCTCGATTAGGCTATTTCAGTTTTTCGCCGCTTTGACTTCCTTTAATTCGTCTTTTAAGAAAAATGTACACAAGATATAAATCTCTCTACACATATCTTTTGGCATTACTTCATTCAGTTGACTGACTACTAATTACTTCCTTTCTAAATTTAAGGAGATTTTATTGAACCTTTTCTCATTTTCGTACCAAGCGACAATACCAGCTATTGTACCAAGAACGAAGAGAAAAAACATCAAACCTACTCTTACATTTTTAGGTAACTCCGATAAAATATAACTAGGTGTACGACCATTTACTATGAATTGGGTTCCGAATGTGATAACTAGAATTGAAAAAATAGTTCGTAAGCCATTACCAAAAATATTAAATAATTGTCCTTTTTTTCTCCTTTTTTGCCATTTATCATAAAACCTCTTTTCTAGTAAATCATTTCTCATGATTCGAAAAATCGTAAGTGGGATAAAGGCAAGGACCACTATTATATAATACAGGCTCATGTAATATACATGGTTGTAGAGAGGTATGATTAATAGCATTATCAATAATAAAATCATAACAATACTTTTTCCCTTTTTTAGCTCATTTAAAAACAATTAAAATTTACCTTTCCTTTCTTGTTAATGTGTATAAATATCTACCATCAATTATTCTTTATCTTGTAGTTACTGCACATAATACCACAATTGCGACCTATATCTTATTATTTACTTTTTCGAACTATATTTTTTACCTTTTCGCTTACTTCCGTCTTTGCCCTTTATAACATTACTTCGTTGCTGTTTTTCAATCTGCACCGCTTGGAAAGTTTCCTTGGATATGATCGCCGGATTGTTACCCTCTGCCAGATAGTATGCATCGTGCTTTCCGTTATCCAACAACCGCACATTGCCCATATACTTTTCATTACTTAGCATTACGTCAATTGTTCTCTTGGGCCATGTAGCCTTTCCGGTAGGCGATTTAATTCCTAGTCGTTCCAGTTCTTTCACAATTCCTAAAACACTCTTGCCTTGAAGGTAGAGGTTAAATATCAATCGGACATTTTTCGCCTTTTTCTCATCAATTGCCAGATTACCATCTGCATCATTAAAATACCCATAACATTTTCTATTATATAACTTTGAGGTCCCTTGTGCAGCACGTTGTTTGATACCCCACTTAATATTGTCGCCACGTGATTCATTCTCTGCCTGAGCAATTGACTCTATTATTGAGATCATAAGGTCATTATCTGTATCGGCTGTATCAAGTACTTCTTGCTCAAATATGACCCGAACGCCGAGCACCCTTAGCTGGTTCAACGCATCAAGAATCTCTACTGTGTCTCGGCCAAATCTGCTGATGCTCTTGGTTAGGATAATTTCTATATCACGTGACTTGCAATCCTTTAGCATACGGGTAAATTCTTTACGGGAAGAACCCGTCTTGCTTGAAGCAATGTCAATATATACATCAACTAATAGCCATTTTGGATTAGCTGCAACTAATCTTGTTAGCGCTGATACTTGGGCGGTAAGGCTTTTCAACTGATCAACACTGTTTGTACTCACGCGGCAGTAAATGCCTACGCGTTTTTCTCGCTTTGGAGGCAATGGTGGAATATAGTGTATTCTTTTATTGTCAGCCACGATGAATCCTCCAGTTGCAAATCTTAATAGCTAACAGAAAATAATTCCTTTTTTGTAAACAGGCTAATTATCATATCTATAGTTTTCGTTTATGTTGGTTAGTCTATTCTTCAAGTTTTTAACCCTAACATCCAACCTGCTCTCACAACCCTGTATTTTTAAAAAAACATCTATTCTGCTCTGTCATTAACCCCTGACATCTAAACTGTTCTGTCAGCAATCACCTACATCTAAACCGCTCTGTCACTATGATTAAGGCTTGTATTGATATGTTCCCGCGAAGTAAAAAATCATGTTTTTCATGCTTTAGGCTCTGACCATACAATTACACAAAAGGCTTATATAGAGCCTCTCCGGAGCCCCTTTGTTAATCCCTTGTTATCAATACGCAACTCTCAACGTGCGCCCTCCAGGCAAACATGTCCACCGACTGAACGTCTTTCAGGCTGTATCCCTTTTTTGTTAAAAGCCAACATACACCTGTTCATGGTGCCGGGGTCGCAGGAGACATAAAACAGCCGCGGCGCTTGTATTTTGGCCATGCTTCCAGGGCCTCACGGACACAACCCCTGGGGGTCGGATCCAGAACCACCTCGTCCACACTTCCAGCATAACCGCAAAATATTCTAATAAAGCTTGCGGGAGAGTTTCAAAAAAATAGCTTCTGCTCCTGCCGCAGGCTGGTCGCTTTCTACAATAAGCGCTTCTTGCCAATATCCCCGCCATTGTCAGTGCCTTAAGAGTCAACTTTCAGTACATGTTGAATACTCTTTACTAAAATTTGATTACCTTTGGCTCATCAGTAAATGAATAGAAGATAGCTGTTGCATCCTCAAAGTAGAGAACCTCTGTATTGTCATCCTCCGCTGAATACATAGTTTGAAGATCCGGATAATTATCAAGCATATGCTTTTTAGCCTCTACTCTGTCATCTCTGATAAGCTTACCTGCTACTCTAAGCCACTTTCCATCAGTATAAGCACAGATCTCTGCTTTTGGATTTGCCTGTAGCTGCTTAGATATATCTTTTACCTTGCCTGTCTGGATATAAAGTTTACCTTCAAAAATATCCACTGTACCAAATGGCCTAACTCTAGGTTGGTCTCCTTCCACTGTAGCTAAATAATACACTCCACACTTCTTTAAAAACTCATAAACTTCTTGCATTCTCTTTTCCTCCTGTTTATTAATAAAAAGTGTTTTCATTATCTTTTGGAATACCTGCAATATAGAAATCACCTTAGTAAATAAGCGCTGATATCATATCACCTATTCATTTTGCCCAAATTATTTCATTTCCATCTTTTCCATCTAAACAGCCCCACCCGACGAAAGCTGCCCCAAAAGGGTGTAGATGACATCGATTCTGTTGTCATAACAAGGATCAGTTATTCGATGCCCAGCGTAGCTTTCCAATCAGTTTCCCTAAAGCCTACCAGAACAAAGCCGTCACCGATAAGTATCGGCCGCTTCACAATCATACCGTCTGATGCCAGCAGGTTATATTGTTCATCCTCGCTCATGGTCGGGAGCTTGTCCTTCAGCTTCAGTTCCTTATACAGCAGTCCGCTGGTATTGAAGAACTTCTTCAGTAGTAGACCACTCTTTTTATGCCAGTCTTTCAATTCCTCAATTGTAGGATTGTTTTCTTTGATATTCCTTTCTTCAAAGGCTATGCCGTTAGCCTCCAGCCACTTCTTAGCCTTCTGGCAAGTGGTGCATTTTGGATAACATACTAAAATCATAATATACCTCCGTTCTCTCTTCAATTGAGTTTCTTCTGTGTAAATTGAGCTATCTTGGGCATTAATTTGCCAAATAGGTCCGTATTCTGTTAAAACCCGGCTATCACCTTTATTTCGAGTATTTTTAGGTAATCTAATCTTTCTCTAGGTTATTTGTACATTACTTGTTCGCATCCCTGTAAAAGGCTTTTCGGAAAACGGAATCCCCCTGATGGTGGCATCCATATCCATTATGGAACGGGTATCAATAATATGTGCAGCCATTAAGAGGGCGATAGCACCGACACCGCAGGATACTTCCTATCTAAAGATAATAAGCTTGCTGCTACTTTCTGTTAGTCCAAGCCTATCCCCATACTCAAAATAGAATATCTTCTTTGAAAAAAATATTTTAAAATTTTAACTTACATTTTTATATTTTTTTGATATAATTAGCTTTTGGATAAGCCTTAATCCTGTGCAGAAGGAAATTATCAATTCCAAACTTTAAGCAGGAGGACAAATATGCCAAAACGAACCGACATCAACAAAATTTTAATAATTGGTTCAGGCCCCATTGTGATTGGACAGGCCTGCGAATTTGACTATTCCGGTACCCAGGCCTGTAAAGCCCTGCGAAAACTAGGTTACCAGATCGTTTTAGTTAATTCAAATCCCGCCACTATTATGACAGACCCGGAAATCGCGGACGTAACCTATATTGAACCTCTGAATTTAAAAAGTCTTACCAATATTATAGCAAAAGAACGGCCCGACGCCCTGCTGCCGAATTTAGGCGGGCAGTCGGGTCTAAATTTGAGTTCGGAACTATACAAAGCCGGTGTTTTAGAAAAATACGGAGTTCAAGTGATCGGCGTGCAAGTAGATGCAATTGAACGCGGCGAGGACAGGATCGCCTTTAAAGAAACCATGAACCGGCTGGGAATTGATTTGCCCCGCAGCGAACCAGCCTACAGTGTTGAGGAAGCGGAAAAAATTGCCCAGAGCCTGGGCTATCCGGTGGTTATCCGCCCTGCTTACACCATGGGGGGCACCGGCGGCGGGCTGGTTTACAATGTTGAAGAGCTGCGGGTTGTGGCCAACCGCGGAATCGCCGCCAGCCTGGTGGGCCAGATTCTGGTGGAAGAATCGGTTCTGGGCTGGGAGGAACTGGAGCTGGAAGTGGTAAGGGACGCCAAAAACCAGATGATCACCGTTTGTTTTATTGAAAACGTTGACGCCATGGGCGTGCATACCGGTGATTCCTTTTGTACGGCCCCCATGCTGACCATAAGCCCCGAACTTCAGCAGCGGCTGCAAAAGTATGCCTACGCCGTTGTGGAAGCCATTGATGTAGTGGGGGGAACAAATATCCAGTTCGCCCACGACCCCAAAACAGACCGGGTGGTTATTATTGAAATCAACCCCCGCACTTCCCGCTCCTCCGCTCTGGCTTCGAAAGCTACCGGCTTCCCCATTGCTTTAATTTCCTCAATGCTGGCAGCGGGCCTGACCCTGGACGAAATTCCCTACTGGCGGGACGGTACCCTTGATCAATATACACCGTCGGGGGATTACGTGGTGGTTAAGTTTGCCCGCTGGGCCTTTGAAAAGTTTCACGGCGCCCAGGACATCCTGGGTACCCAGATGCGGGCCGTGGGTGAAGTGATGAGCATCGGTAAAAACTATAAGGAAGCCTTGCAAAAAGCCATCAGATCCCTGGAAATTAACCGCTACGGCCTGGGTTTCGCCAAGGATTTCAACCGGCGCTCCCTGGAAGAGCTGCTTGAGCTTCTGGCAGTACCGTCCAGTGAACGACAGTTTATCATGTACGAGGCCCTGCGCAAAGGGGCGGATATCCAGCAACTTAACCGCTTGACCCATATCAAACCATGGTTTATTCAGCAAATGAAGGAACTGGTCCTCCTGGAAGAAGAGATCCTCAAATACAAAGGGGGACAATTACCGGACGAACTCCTGATCCGGGCTAAAAAGGACGGTTTTGCCGACCGCTATTTAGGGATGCTTCTGGAACTGCCGGAAACAGAAATTCGCCGGCGCAGAACTGCCCTGGGAATTGTAGAAGGATGGGAGGCCATTCCGGTCAGCGGTGTGGAAAACGCAGCCTATTATTATTCCACCTACAACGCTCCGGACCGGACCACATCCAGCAACCGGCAGAAAGTGATGGTCCTGGGCGGAGGTCCGAACCGGATCGGCCAGGGAATCGAATTTGACTACTGCTGCGTCCATGCGGCCTTTGCCCTGCGCGATCTGGGCTATGAAACCGTGATTGTCAACTGCAACCCTGAAACGGTTTCCACCGACTACGACACATCGGATAAGCTGTACTTTGAACCATTGACGGTGGAGGACGTGCTGAGCATCTACGAAAAGGAAAAGCCGCTGGGTGTAATCGTTCAATTCGGCGGGCAAACCCCCTTGAACATTGCCGGGGAACTGGCTAAAGCCGGGGTGAGAATTCTCGGCACATCCCCGGATACAATCGACCTGGCCGAAGACCGCGACAGGTTCCGCCAGATCATGGAAAACCTTGAGATTCCCATGCCTGAATCCGGAATGGCCGTCAACATCGAAGAGGCCCTGGAAATTGCCGGCCGGATTGGTTATCCTTTAATGGTCCGTCCTTCCTATGTCCTGGGCGGCCGCGGCATGGAAGTTGTTTACGATGAGGAGATGCTCCGCCAGTACCTGGCTGCCGCAGTGGGGGTAACACCGGAAAGACCGATTCTGATTGACAGGTTTTTAAAGAACGCCATAGAAGCGGAAGCAGACGCCATAGCCGACGGCACTGACGCTTTTGTGCCGGCGGTCATGGAGCATATTGAACTGGCAGGCATCCACAGTGGAGACTCGGCCTGTGTGATTCCGCCCATAAGTATCCCGAAAAAACATGTGGAAACCATTGTTGAATATACGAAAAAAATTGCCAGGGAACTGAACGTGGTTGGCTTGATGAACATGCAGTACGCCATTGTCGACGACCGGGTTTACGTTTTGGAGGCCAATCCCAGAGCTTCCCGGACCGTTCCCCTGGTGTCCAAGGTCTGTAGTGTCTCCATGGCCCGGGTTGCCACAGAAATCATGCTGACCGAGGCCACGGGCGGCAAATCCCCCCTGGATACCCTGCTCTCCAGGGAGATCCCCCACTTCGGGGTGAAAGAGGCGGTATTCCCCTTTAATATGTTCCAGGAAGTGGACCCAATTCTGGGACCGGAAATGCGTTCCACCGGCGAAGTACTGGGCATTGCCGATTCCTTCGGCCTGGCCTATTATAAAGCCCAGGAAGCCACCCGGACTCCCCTGCCCACCTCCGGAACCGTCCTGATCAGTGTGACCGACCAGGACAAGCCCTATGTGCTGGAAACTGCCGGGGAATTCATCAAACTGGGCTTTAAAATATTAGCGACGGAAGGCACCCACAATTTCTTAAAAGAAAACGGGATCCCGTCCAGGGAGATCAAAAAACTGGCCCAGGGCCGTCCCAATATCGTCGACGGCATTACGAACGGGGAGATCAACCTGGTAATCAACACTCCCTCCGGAAAGAGCAGCCAGTATGACGACTCTTATATCCGCAAAACGGCAATTAAGTACAGCGTTCCATACATCACCACCACAGCAGCAGCCCTGGCCAGCGCCAGGGGCATCGCGGCCTATAAAGAAAACCACTATACGGAAGGAAGCATCAAATCCCTCCAGGAATATCATGCAGATATTGTGCTTAAAAATTAAATGACGGGCGCACAACTGAAAAGAGATGTAATTCGCTAAGAATTACATCTCTTTTTTATTATAAAGATTTATAAAAACTTAAACCCAATCAGCATTTTGAGAAACCGCAGCTTCTGCAGATCAAACACCCTTCGGCTCGCTCGAGTTTTTGGCCGCACTGGCAGAGCATGGTATTATCCGCCAACATCTCTTCCTGTTGGCTTTTTCCGTTGTACTTTTTGTCCAGCTCCTCTTTGATTTTAGCTACCTTGTAGGCTATCGCCGATGCGCAGGACCTGCCGGGCGAAAGGTTCTTGCCCTTGCCCCTGGCCAGCATGTAAGACGGGCAGGAATGAGTGCCCTGCAACTGCTCGACGATTTCTTCAACGGGTATTCCCCCGCGAATGGCCAGGCTGATCAGCCTCGACGTAGCTTCGGTATATACCAGGCATCCTCCGTCGGAGCCGGTAGTGATGAATGTTTCCAAAATCTCGCCGCTGCCGGGTTGGTAATTGACGGTGAGGTACAGCTTGCCGCAGCCGGTATCCAGACGGTGGGTCATACCGTGGGCGCTTCTCGGCCTGGGCAGTATTTCGCCGCGCTTCAACACTTTTATCCCGATAGCGTCTTCCTTCTTGCCTATGGTTACCGTACCCTCTTTGCAGCCGTCCCGGAAGACCGTAATACCTTTTAAACCGAGCTCATAGGCCATCCTGTAGCATTTTTTAATATCTTCAACAGTGGCGGTCCCGGGCAGGTTGATTGTTTTGCTGACCGCATTATCCACATGCTTTTGAACTTCGGCCTGCATCAGAATATGGTCTTCAGGGGATATTTCTTGAGCTCCTTTAAAAATCCGTGCTATTTCTGCAGGGATTCCTTTAACATCCTGGCAGGAGCCCCGCCGGGCCACCTCTCCCAGAATATCCTTAGTAACCCCGTGTTTGCGGCAAGCCTCCAGGAACAACGGGCTGAATACTTCAAAATCCCCGGCCACGTTGGTTGATTTTTTATAAGCCACCGCAAAGACGGGTTCTATGCCGTAGCCCTCGCAGCCGGCCATGGTGGTTACCGACCCGGTGGGGGCGATGGTCACGCAGGTAGCGTTTCTCCTCTTCTCTTCAGGGTGATAGACGCTGTTTTCCCATTCCGGGAAACAGCCCTTTTCCTCTGCCAATTCCCGGGAGGTTGCGCCGGCGGCCTTTTGCATCATTTCTGTGATCCTGCCGGCATAATCTCTGCCCTCCGGAGAGTCATAGGGCAGTCCGGCCATGATTAAAGCGTCGGCAAGGCCTGTAAAGCCCAGGCCGATTTTGCGCGTGGCCCTGGTTGCCTCCGCTATCAGGGGCAGCGGGTATTCGGCTACATCGATGAGGTTGTCCAGAAAACGGACGGCAGTAGAAACCGCATCATTATACAGGTCCACGTTCACCCGGCCGTCCGCCGAGACAACGCGGGCCAGGTTGATGCTTCCCAAAAGGCAGGATTCACCCGGGCACAGTGGCTGTTCACCGCAGGGATTGGTGGAATTAATTGCCATTTTTGGCACCGGGTTGTGCTTCTGCAGGCGGTCGACAAAAATAATACCCGGGTCACCGCAGGCGTGGGCTGCTTTAACTATAAACTCCCACAGCTCCGGGGCGGGAACCGTTTCGTGCACCTGGCCGTTGAAGGAAAGGGGCCATTCTGCTCCCTGCTCCAGGGCTTCCATAAAGGCGTCTGTAATCCCAACCGAGAGGTTGAAGTTGGTAAGATCGCCGTGCAGTTTGGCGTTGATAAAATCGACGATTTCCGGGTGGTCCACGTTCAGGATGCCTATGGAAGCCCCCCGGCGCACGCCGCCCTGCATGACCATGTTGGACGAGGCGTTGTATAATTTGATCAGTTCAACCACGCCGGAAGCCTTGCCCTTGGTAGAGCGCACCAGGGAACCCCGGGGCCTGATGGTGCTGAAGTTGTACCCCACACCGCCGCCTGATTTGAAAACAAGGGCGGTGGACATCAATGTTTCGTACATGGAATGCAGCGAGTCTTCCACCGCCAAAACAAAGCAGGCGGAAGGCTGCCAGGGCCGGTCAGGTTTGCCCATGTTGGCCCAAATGGGAGTTGAAGGAACAAATATAAGCTCGCCCATTAAAGAGGCGAATTTTTCTTCCCAGTATTTTTGATTCTCCTTCTCGGCGCCCGCAGCTGCCCGGGCCAGCCGGTATACAGCCTGTTCAAAGGTTTCAATTATTCTACCTTCTTCGTCCCTCAGGGCGTAACGGGCGTTAAAAACTTTTTGACCTGCATCGCTAAGTTGAGTCACAGCCAGCCACCTTTTTATCCATAAATTTCCTGCCCCACTGGAGTCTGAAGGCTTTCCGGCCTGCATATTTAAACATTTATTGCCAGCAGGGCAGGTGCTAAAGGATATCATTTCTACGAATCAATTCGTTTATCCTTCGTGGAAACCCGTAAATATTTAGACCAGCCGGGCTTAAGAAAGGGAAATTCCTTTTATGGCTGGCTCTATCTCGCTTTTATATTTTTGGAATTTTGCAAATCTCTAAATTACATTTATATTACTTATCATATACTGGTTTCAGCTTTTCTCCCAGTAACCCCATTACTAATGCGTATTCCCTGCCGCAAGACTGGCATACCAGTCCACTCTTAAGCGGCAAGCCGCACTCACAGACCCAACCTATTTGTTTGGCCGGCACCCCTGCCACCAGGGCATAGTCCGGCACATCCCCGGTTACAACAGCACCGGATGCTACCATTGCCCACCTGCCGATCGTATGGCCGCAAATAATAGTAGCATTGGCACCGATAGAGGCGCCGTATTTTACCAGTGTCCTTTGGTACCAGGCGTTACCCTTGGGGTACTTGCTTCTCGGGGTCAAGTCGTTGGTAAAAACACATGAGGGCCCGCAAAACACGTAGTCCTCCAGTTCTACGCCCTCATATACTGAAACATTGTTCTGGATTTTCACACCGTTTCCGATCTTGACGTTATTTGAAACATTGACATTCTGGCCGAGAGAACAGTTTTCACCTATGCGAGCCCCACTTTGAATATGGCAAAAATGCCAGATCTTCGTGCCGCTTCCTATGAAAACACCTTGATCTATATAACTGCTTTTGTGGACAAAATAATCCACTGCCATCCTGACTGCCCACTCCTATCTAATTAATTCTTACTTATTAATTCTGATATCCTTAAAAGTCAGCCAGAGTCCAATACCCCTGCTCCCCTTTCCGCCGGTTTCTTGAAAACCTTTGAGAATTTTAATTGCCCTATCCACACAGTATTCCGGAAAACGATCTTCTGATAAAATATTTTTTATGAAGAAATTTTTCGTCCTGTTGCCACGAGTTGAGGCAACTCTATTTTATCAGGATTTTAATGCCTATCCTGGACAAAACCGGCCCCGACCGGTGTTGACCTTTATATTTTCTATCACCATATCCGGGCACTGGGTTTTTAACAGCTTGTTAAGCCCTTTGTGTGAAGCAAAAAAGGGCTGACGGGCAGCAATGAAGAAATAGTATATAACAATGTCTATACTAATGGTTTTCCGGCTGAAGGGAGTTGCCTGAAAATGGAAGCTGTGCGACAGGCTACCTATTTTGCACCCGCTATACGTGAGCCAATTGAAAGCGTTCAAAAAAAGTCTAAGATAGTAGAAAACCTCATCGCTGTTCAAAGCTTCTTTGACTCAATACCAAACATCGTTATGGTTCTCAACCAACAGAGACAGCTGGTTTTTTGCAATAAACTTCTTTTAGACTTGCTTGGTATCGGCCAACTTGAACCGGTGCTCGGCTCCCGCCCTGGAGAGTTATTGGGCTGTATCCATGCCTCTGAAATGTCTGGCGGCTGCGGAACTTCCGAGTCCTGCCGTTCATGCGGCGCCGTCCTTGCCATTCTGGAGAGCCAGGACGGTCTGGAGGCCTACCATGAATGCCGTCTGACAACTTCCGCCGCTGGATTAACAAGGTCCTTTGATTTTGGGATAACAGCCACCCCGTTGCGGATTGAAAATGAACAATTCACCATCGTTTTTCTCAACGATATCAGCGATCATAAGCGGCGAATCGCCCTAGAACGAATTTTCTTCCACGACATCTTGAATACAGCCTCCTCCATCAAGGCCCTTGCCGAGTTATTAGAAGATACAAACGACCCGAATAAGGACGATTTATTATTAACCATGCAATCAGCGGCCAGGCAATTAATTGAAGAAATTCAGGAACAGCGTGACTTGCTCCAGGCTGAAAACAACGACCTTAAAGTAAAGCTTGCCGCAGTGTATTCTGTGGAAATTTTGGCTGAAGCAGCCGCCCGCTTTACAAATAACGAAATCTTTAAAGGTATTAAAATTAAGCTGGAGCCATCGTCAGAAAACGTTAAATTTATAAGCAGCCCCCATCTATTGGGCCGGGTTTTGGGCAATATGCTGAAAAACGCCCTGGAAGCTTCCAGCGCCGGAGAAACAGTAAGGCTGGGCTGTTTTACCCGGGATGGCCAGGTCATTTTTTGGGTAAACAATCCTGCAGTCATGTCCCGTAAAGTTCAACTACAGCTTTTTCAAAGGTCTTTTTCCACCAAAGGTAAAAACCGGGGACTTGGGACGTACAGCATGAAATTGCTGTCTGAACGCTATTTACAGGGGTCGATATCTTTTAAAGTATCAGAAAAAGAAGGCACCACATTTTTTGCCCGGTACCCTCTTAACCTTCATGCAAAACACTGACGCCAATCTTAGTATTTCAGGACATTGAACCGGGGTGAATATTTATGAAAGCCCCCTGCATTTGGCTGTACCGCCCTGGCGAGAGCCACATTTACTTTAAAATATTGATCCGGTTAACCATTATTAATTGGCTGCGGCTTGAGAAGACCAATCTCATCATAGTGCCGCAGCCTTCTAATAGTTTACCGGCTATAAAGCATTTGTAAAATTTTATAAATATAAGGATAAACACTTATCTTGAACGATTTAAACATGTTGAAATTAATAAACAAAGATGTAGGAAATAATGCCTAAAAAGGGGGTTTATGTGATAACATTATTGTGAGGATACACCTGGAAATTGCTTTTTATATTTAATACCCCCGCCCCCGGCACAGGAAAGGGCCGGCATCAACTTTAGCTTACCCCAAAAATCCCGGAGGATTTAGATTTTATGAATACATACAGTACCACCAATTCTGTCCATTATTACGAAATAAACACCCAGCGGCAGGCATCCCCGGTGACAGTGCTCAACTATTTCGAGGAAACCGCAATCAGGCAATCCGAGGAGTGCGGGTGCGGAATCGACCGGTTGATGGACAAAGGGTTAATCTGGGTTCTGACCAACTGGTCGGTGCGCATGAACCGGTACCCCGGTTGGATGGAAAATGTGCTGGTTGAGACCAGGGTTTTAAAATTTGAAAGATTTTATGCTTTCAGGAATTTTACGATCAGGAATGAAAAAAACAGCATCCTGGGCTCGGCCTTTTCCAGATGGATTCTTTACGACATCCATCGCAACCGGCCGGTACGGGTTCCCTCAGAAATTGCAGAGGCTTTCATGGTGAACGGCGGCAGGGATAATCAAAGCAACAGTATTACACTACCAGAGGTTGAGGTCGCTGATTCATACGGACCCGGCCTGGAATTCAGAGTCCGTTTGAGCGATATTGACACATATAATCACGTAAACAACACCAGATATGTAGAATGGATTCTGGAGGCCGTGCCTTTCAAGATCCATCAGGAGTTTTATCCCGCCTCCCTGGAGATCTCCTACAGAAAAGAAACTGTTTATGGCGCCTATGTGCTTTCCGAGACCCGGCAGGAACCGGAAGTGTCCGGAACTTTAAAAATTTACCACAGGATCAGGGATAAGGCTGCCGGAGCAGAACTGGCCCGGGCTGTTACTGTGTGGAAAAAAGTTCAGGCTGAATGAATACAATATTAGACATTCATGCTACCGGCCGATCCGTGAGAACTGAAAGGGCAGCGCGGACCAATCTCCCGTAAAATGCGCCTTTTAATTTGGCTGTGTTTGGATGATACAGAGCAGAGTGGACCGGTCTTCCCCGGTCTGCTGAAAGGAGGTTTAAACAGGGATAGTTTGTCAATTGGTTATAGAGAGTGATGATAGTTTCGATTATAGAAGTATAGAAGGTTGAGGTGTGTTTTATGAAAGCGGAGAAATTAATCTGGATTCCGAGGATTATTACTATATTGTTCATTCTCTTCTTATCACTTTTTGCGCTGGATGCATTTTCCGGCGATTCACCTCTTCTGCAAAAACTCACAGGCTTTCTAATTCACATGATACCTTCACTTATTCTGGCGGTTACTTTGATCTTCACCTGGAAAATACCGGTTGCCGGGGGCTGCATCCTACTTTTAACCGGCCTGCTGTTCACTTTTGCTTTTCATACATACAAATCCTTTTCTACCTTCCTGTTGATTTCATTTCCCCTGTCGGTCGCCGGTATACTTTTTATTGTTTTTGAGTTACTGGCAAGGAAAAAACGCTGAAGTAAGTATAAAAAATCTATATTAAAGTTGCAGGCGGCAAGAAGCAGGCGCTGTTTTAGGTTTGTTTATCGAGCGCTGCAATAAATCTATAGGCTTCGGACATGACCCGGTCCTTATCATAGTCAATAACAGCCATGTGGCCTGAGTTTTCCAGCCGGATTAATTTTTTGTCTGCGGCGCCGGTGAGGTTTTCGAGAATAAAAGGACCGTTGCCGGGCGGCACGATGCAGTCTCCCCTGGAATGGAACAAGAGGGCCGGGCAGCTTACAGTCTTTAATTCAGACCGGACCAGGCGCATCAGCTTAAACAGTTGAAGCACCGCGCCCGGGGGTGCGCTTTTATAAGCATAGTGATTTTTACGCGCACGGGGATCCTTGATATTGTGGTCAACTTCCCTTTTAAAACTCAGCAGGTATCTAAAAGGATGCCTCAGGTACAGCCTTAAGTCCAGGTAAACGGGGGCGCAAACGGCAATTACGCCCTCCACCCTGTAATTAGCCGCCAGGTGCAGGCTTATAGTACCCCCCATGGAGAAGCCCACCAGATATACTCTGGAGCATTTGTTCTTGAGTTCTGCCAGCCCGGTTGCCGCTGATTTCACCCAATCATGCCAGGTAAGCCCCTTCAAATCCGCAGGCCTGGTTCCGTGACCTGCCAGGCGCACACCCGCTACAGTGATCCCCCGGGCCGCCAGGTATTCGCCCAGAGGACGCATCTCCAGCGGTGAGCCGCTAAAACCATGAAGCAACAGGCAGCCTGTATCCCCTCCGGAGATATAAAAAGGTTTGATACCTTTTGTAAATTTTACGTTTCCGGCAAATTTTTCTTTTCCGGCCCCGGACATAAATTCACCCGGCTTATTATTTGTAATCAATATAATAAATAAACGGCCAGTTTAGTTTGTGGGGACTTTAATCTCCCCACTTATTATTTTTGCCTTTATTTCTTCCAGCCTGGGCTTGATCTCTGCAATCAAGCTCTTATTATAATCATTCTCGGCATAACCCACACCAGACATTCTCAAGTCAAATTCGCGGCAGCCGCCCTTTAATTCTTGATTAACCAGGCTTTTTATTGTTTCATAGACAGCAAGGTCGCATCTTTTNNTCTGAACCGATTACAAATATTTTTTGTAGCGACGCAGCTTCAATTATTCCTGCACCTGAGCCGCCGGCAGCTTGAAAAATAACGTCAGCTCCGGCTTTAATTTGTTGCGTGGCAATTTCCTTTCCCTTATCAGGATTAGAAAAGCCGCTGCTGTTATCTTCAATGTAATTTTCAAACACTTCGATATCAGGATCGATGTATTTTGCGCCGGCTATATAGCCTGCTTTGAATTTGTCAATCACAGGCAGCTGCATACCGCCTATAAAGCCGACTTTACCGTTCTTGCTTTTCAGGGCAGCCGCCGCGCCCATCAGGAATGAGCCTTCATTTTCTTTGAATGTCAGGCAGGTGATGTTGCTCTCCTCAGTTAAACCAGGAACAGCGCTGTCAAGAGCCGCAAATTTCGTCCGGGGATAATCTGCCGCTGTCCTTACTTGCTCTTCGATAAACATGTTTCCGGCAGCAATGATTAAATCATATTCTTTTTGAGCTACAGACCGCAGGAAATCCTCATAGTTTTCATCATCAGTGGTATAGTTGTACAACTCAAAATCAAATTTTTCACCAAATTCCTGCCCGGCCTGTTCGATACCC
>DBRJ01000058.1:16876-17729 GCA_002305915.1 Pelotomaculum sp. UBA1371
GCAAACCGCTGTCGTAATATATGACAGAGTCCTAAACTAAATCATTCAACAAAAGGCATAACTTTCCTGCAAACATCTCCACCTCCTGCTTGAATCCATTCCCTTCAATAATGATTGTTGATTGCATAAGGCCCTGGTTATTCACAAAATCACTGGCCGGCAACTTTTATCTACGGGCGTTGACATTATTGGTAGGCGGAAGTATATTACAGACGGAAACACTTGTAATAACGGTAGAATTAATTGAAAAAACTTCTAAGGGGCATTCTATGTTAAACTTATCAGGTTGGAGGCTTGCCGAATGGGGAAAAAAGCAAAACTGGTTGATATTCTGAAAATGGCGCTGCTGCTGGAGGAAAGAGGTTTCAATTTTTACACGAATCTCGCCGCCCTGGCCAGGGATGAGGGGGTAAAGCAACTGGCTTTAAAACTGGCCGGAGATGAAAAGGAACACCAGCAGGTTTTCAGTAAAATAATTAACGAATACCAGGGGGATGAGACACTGGAACAGGAGGAATTGCGTTACCTGAACGCAATTGGCAGGGACGACATCTTCCCTGATTTTTCTGAGCTTAAGGAACTGTCGGAGAAAATCGATTCTTATCGGGATGTACTGAATATCGGGATTCAGGCAGAGAAAGACTCTATCTTGCTCTATCACGAACTGACGGTGTTTATACGTTCGCAGGAAATTAAAAGGACCATTTATAAGCTGCTTGAAGAAGAAAAGATGCACCTGGTAGAATTGAGAAACTACCTGGAAGAATAAGGGCTGTTGTTTTCAGATTGCAGCATTTAAGGTTATTTTAAGTTTTAGCTGCTAAGTTAGTTTTGCGCGCAATCTAAATTGATA
>DBRJ01000054.1 GCA_002305915.1 Pelotomaculum sp. UBA1371
ACCAGGGCCGGGAAAACCGGCACTGTTCCCGGCTCACCAGTTAATTAGATCTGGAGTAGGAAATTCATTTTTTTGTCCCTGGATCAGGCTGACCGTGGGCTTTGTTGATCTTTCTAAAAAGCCGGTTATCCCGGCCTAAAGGGTATTGAGAGGATTAAGAGGACATTGAGGTGTCTCCAGGAGCCGTCCCAGTCTCACTGCCCTCTTAATTATAATTCATAATCTTATTGTCTGAGGATCAGCCAGGCACCCCCTGCCATCATAACCGTACCCAGCAGGTTATAAATTGAGAAAGGGATCTTATTCATACCGAAGAGGCCAAAATGATCCACAAGACCGGCCGTCAGGACCTGTCCCATAATAATGGCGGTGGTTGCCGGAGCAACACCGATTTTGGGAATGCTACTGACAACACCGTAAATGATTAATACTCCCAGAACTCCACCCAGGTAAGTGTACCAGGGCGCCTGTAAGAAATTTGCCAGGCAGCCGTCCCCGATCCTGCAAACAAAGAGCAGGGCCGCCACCAGCAAAAGCCCTGTGAGATGCACGACAAACGTTGTTTCCCAGAGCCCTATTACTTTACCCAGAGCAGAATTAAGAGAGCCCTGAATGGCCATAGCAACCCCTGAAAGCGCAGCTATAACCAGGGGCAAAACTTTTAAGGTCATATTTTTTCCCCCTTTAGCCTTATCTTTTCCGCCCGCCCGGTCATTATTCCTGAATTCGGCCATCTGACCCACAAGAAAGTTCCTTGACCACCCCTAATCAGGGCCGGCGCCTTCCAGTGCTCCCGGGGCTTCCGGTACTGCGCAGGCTAAGGAGTAACAGATTAATTGAATGAAACATAAGATATTTAAAGGCGTGTTAAAGGACCCGGTTGAGGGGCGGGGCTCCCCGCTGATCCGGCCTTTACCCGAGATCCCGTGGGTTATTCATTTTACAACCCCAAAGAAAGGAGTTGTCAACACCCTTGTACCGCCTGCTTCCAATTCTTTTCATGCTGGCCGTCAGTCCTGAATCTGTTAAAAAACTGGAAAACCTTCACTCTTTTGTCCTGGCAACCAAGGAATCCGTGGTGAACATCCAAAACGGCCTGGACAGCTTTCATGCCACCATGGCGCCTCTAATGATGACCCTGGCAGAAACGAAAGCGGGACCCCAGGACGACTCACGCTGATGATTTTTTCGCCCCATGCTTCAATCAGTTGCGCTGGTTCGACGGGCTGCATTTTACGCCGGCTCTATTTTTTATTGGGAGGTGTTCTTTATGAAACGAATTATGAGTCCCATGCTTTTCTTGCTGGCAAACACTCCTGATGTAGAAAGGAACTTAAAAATCTTGATGTCCATGCTTCAGGCTACCACGGATTCCGTCCAGAGCATAAAAAATGGAATTGACAACATCCAGGCTACCATCATGAACATGTCCGGCTCAACTGCCCCCGGCCAGCCTGCGCAGCCTGACCAGGCCGGACAAGAACCAGACTCCGCTGTTAATCCGGAGCCCGCTGAGCCGGTTGAAGGCGGAAAGGGGCCGGCTGTTCAGATGCCCGGCTATAATTCCAATTCCCCCACGTCTTCTTCTTAATGGAAAATTGACCTTTGTAAACTATTATAAGCTCAAGATGTTCAGACCAGCTGCGTCCTTTGCCTTAAACTCATAAAACGCACCGCCAGCCTCCCCGAGGCGGGTCCGGTGCGTTTCTTAAGAGCAGGTCCCTGTGCAGAATTATCTTAATCATTCACTTTTTACGGTTTTCCAGCTGATCCCAGACCATGACTTTAGGTACTTCCCGCTTCGGGGCACTTTGTACGCCGTGCTTATCCTCCTTAACGTCCTTCTTAACCTCCGGCTTGATTTCCCCGGCCGGGGCAGCCTGCTGCTGCGTTTCACCGGGACGTGCGGTTCCGGGTACGGGGGCGCCGCCCGGGCTAAACAGGCTTCCCAGCATATTGAAGAGACCGGGAAAATCCACGTTTTGACCAAGCGCTCCCAAAAGGGTCAGAAGCGCCGCCGGGTTTAATCCCTGCCCCCCCTGGACATTTCCTCCCTCCTGGTTTCCGAGCAGCTTCATCATCATCCCCAGGAGGTTTTCCAGGGAAATGCCGGCCGGAGCCGCGCCCTGGGCCAGCGGCGGCAGGACCGGAGCTGCCAGGCCGGAGCTGCCGGTGTAGCGCCGGGCGATCAGGGTTAAAATGTTCATTAAGTTTACAGAATTCAAGTAAATCAGCATGGCTTCCTGGTCAACCCCGTATTTGGACTGCTGCTCCAAAAGCCTGATTACTGTTTCCTCCGCTGCGCTGCTTCCTTTCAATTCTTGCGCCAAGTTAATCACTCCTCCAAAGCTTTTTAAAACATACCCGGTAGATTGGGAAGGTTCATCCCCTGGGTCATTTTAGCAATTTCCCCCTTAACCATCTGTTTTGATTCAGTTATAGCCCTGTTAAAGACAGCTGCCACGGCACTTTGAAGTTCTTCAATCCTGTCCGGACTTAAAGCCGCCGGGTCAAACTCCACACCCGCCACCTCCTGCCGGCCGTTAATAACCACCCGGAAGATTCCAGCGGGATCGCCCACCTCAATTTTCATTTCCCTTAAAGCCTGTTGCACCTGCTGCATCTGCTGTATAATGGATCCCATATTTTGCATCAAAACCGCATCATCCTTTCACCTAGTCTTACACTAATATATTCACCGGGCTGTTCAATCAATTTTGCAACTGCAAAAAAAAAGCTGTTATACAACAGCTTTATTTTCATTTGACTGAAAACGTCCCGTTATTAGAACGTGCCCTGCTCCTTTAAAAATTGGTTGTCAGCGGAACGCATTCCAGAACCACATCGTCCACCTTCACTGTATTTGTGTTTCCGTGTGAAGGGTTAAAGGAGAAACGAACCATGGCCGAAGCCACATTATCCCTGGTGATGGGCGTAGTAATCTGAACCTGGGAGTAGGCCGTTTCCGGTATAGAAGTGCTGGCCAGAGACTGCGAGCCAATTCCGATCTGGACACCGCTATCATCGAAGAAAAGCACTTCAGCGTTCAGGGTAAAGGCACTATTGCCGCTGCCCAGCACATCTTCCCGGACAAAGAAGGTAAGACGGTACTGGCGCCCGGCGACAATACCCCTGGAGATCATCTGGAACAACGAACCCGGCAGCTGGGGATTGAGGCGTCCCAGTTCAGCAGCAAAGGAACCGCCGTGTGTGATGGTAGTCTGGGCAACATTGCTGGCGCCCCAGAACACCGGGTGAGCGGCGTCTGCCCAGATTTCCAGACCGCCATCCCTGACCAGGTTGCCTTCCGGGCATTCTCTAGGTCTGGGGCAGGTCTGGACAAAAATCTGGCGGTCTTCCGCTACTTTGGCGGTCAGGACGATCACGGCCGTCTGGTGGACCCTGCTGGCCCGGACCAGCTCCCAGTTGACGTCGACGTCAATGCTGTGGAACTGGACAAAAACATCATTCCTGTTGTCTACCTCTTTGGGTTTGCTCAGGTCAACCATTTTGGTAAAGGGAATGTCCTCGGAAGTATGCCTGACTTCATTGTTCTTATTGACGTAGAAAATTTGTTTGTGCAGGGTACCGCTGATGATGATCTTTCTCACCTTAACATCTCTTTGGTGTTTGTGCCCGGGTACGAGAACGATATCCCCGGACTGGGTTTCGTCGACAAAGACCAGGTTACCCCTGAGGTCACGGACAGAGGCTATAATTTTATCAATCTTGATTGCCAGTTCGGGCAGGGTCACGTGATTGTCAACTACGACCTGCACTTCGGCCGCTTCAATTACCACCGGGACCTTGATCTCAATGCATTTGACAAATTGCTGTTCGCTTAAAAAAAACTGCTGTGGCACCGACATCCTGTTTTAAACCTCCTTAAATAATTAATTTATAAAAAGCGCCCGGCTAAAAACTTGAGGAAAACAAGAGCCTGACTCCTCTTTACTTTTTAACCCGGCGGACCGTAAGGTTTTTGATTAACCCATAGCCGGGCAGGGAATCATGATCACCTGACCCACTTCTATTACATCCGGGTTGGTTATTTCAGGGTTGATTTCCAGAATCATCTGTACCGTGGTCCCCGTCCGGGCGGCAATTTTGCTCAATGTGTCGCCGCGTTTTACCGTATAGGGCGTGGGCGGGCAGGGCGTAAAAGTAGGCTCAGGCTCCTCGGTGGGTTCAAATTCAGGCACATAAACCGTGGACTGCGCCATTTCCGTGACTGTTGCCCTGACCCTCAGCACCACTTCTATATGCACATCGATACCCACCTGCTCCACGTTGACATATTCCGCATCCACTTTGACCTTGACATCCATGTCCGGCATAGCGCCCGGGATTTCCACAAAGGTGCGGAAATTCAAGGCCTTATGGAGGGCGTGGACGGCCTGGCTGGGCTTATCGCTGACGTAAACAATCTCCACATGGGCCGTGCCGCGGATAAGTACTTTTCCATTTAGAATCCGCTTGTCGGTTACTTCAATCTTATCGACCCTGGCATCCAGTACTTTAATTATGTCCGGTTTTGGCGGAGGCACTTCAGTGGTTTCCCGTAAGACAACCTGGGATTCACCGGTTCCGATTTCCCGGTCCACCTTGAGCAATCTCCTGGTATAACCCGTCTCATCCTCGAGCTGGGTGGGCACGTCGAAAAGCGTTCTGGTTTCCGTTACAAAAGCGGTCAGCTTGATGATAACATCCGCAACCAGGGCAGGGTCGATCACCGGATTTACTTCAGCGCTTTCCACAACTGCGCGTACCTGAACATTCATCCCGGGCATCGCATTGGGTACCTCTACAAAATCGTTGAAGCGGATGGTATGATGCAGGTCGTGTACAGTTTGCTCAGGCTTAAGGGCTACGTAGAGGACCTGGAGCCTTACCTCCCCGTCAATGATCACCTTGTTGGCCACAAGCCTTTTATCAGTAATAACAACTTCCGCCTTGGTATCCAGGATTTTTTCAGGATCCGGCTTTTCCTCGGGCACGTCAAACTCTTCACTGACAATGACCTGTTTCGTCGCTTTTTCACCAACCAGGTGTTCCACCGTGATGTCCTCGGTTTCCAGGGCTTCGTTGTCTTCCGGGATTTCTGTCAGAACTTCCATTTCATCGACTTCCGTGATCTTGGCGAACACACTGAGCACAGCCGCAACATCGAATTTACGGGCGTCGGTTTTGCTGGGTGTCAGGCTCACATCCTCGACGGTAATATCGACGAAATAATCCATCTCCGGCTCAGCGCCCGGCACATCTACAAAAGTGGTGAACCTGACATCGCCGTGCATGGAATGAACTGACTGGTCCGGCTTAAAGGCAACATACATAACCTGTAAATTAAGGGTTCCTTCCACAATGACCTTATTGGGCACGATACTTACGTTCCTGACATTAGCTGTGACATCTTTAGACAGAATTTTGTCTACATCAGGCTTGGCATGAGGAACTTCAATTTTCCCCCTGACCACGGCCTGGGCTCTATTTTCACCCTGGACCGCATAGACCTTAAGCCGTTGGGTTCCAGCCATACATACTCCTCCTTTCAAAACATTTCTATACTAATATATGAGGGTGACATGGAAATGTGCAAAAAAGCTAGCGAAAACGAAAAATACGCAAAAAAGAGGACCTAAGTCCCCTTCCTTATGTTGCTAACTATTACTAATTTTGTGAAACAGGAGCGGCCTTTTTTACCTTGCCTTAAGTCAACACGCTGCCGTTTCTTTGAATAACAACCGGTTTTCTAATTAACCAGTAAACATTTGAACAAACATTTTACCGTAGGGTCCTCCGCTGACTACACCGATTCCCACTTTGGAATAATTCCTGTTGAGGATGTTGGCCCGGTGGCCCGGTGAATTCATCAGATTTGTGTGGGCGCTGCTCACGCTGGGCGCCCCGGCCAGGTTTTCACCGGCGTAGCTGTACTTGATCCCGAATGTTTTCATCATCTCGAAGGGCGACCCGTAGGTCGGGGAATTATGGCTGAAATACCCCTTGTCGATCATATCCCGGGCCTTCATCCTGGCCAGCTTGACCAGGTTTGAGTCCATCTGCAGAGCTTTTAAACCCGCCTTGGCCCGCTCCTGATTGACCAGGTTCAGCATTGTTTGTTCATCCGCGTTGATCCCGGAGGGAGGTTCCGGCTGCGGCTCGGGCTGCGGTTGCGGCTGTGGTTTGGGCTGCGGCTGTGGCTGCGGCTGCGGCTTGGGCTGCGGTTTTGGTTCCGGGGAACCGGCTTTACTATCAATAAAGATTTGCACAACTATCTTTGAATATCCTTTGCTAATAACCCCTACGCCCACCCGGTCAAAATTATCGTTGAGCATACTGGCCCGGTGCGTTCTGGAACCGAGCAAAGCGTTAAACGCCGTAGATACCGAGGGAGCTTTGGCCAGGTTCTCCGCGGCGGAATAGCAGGAAACACCGGCTGCCTTTAACATATCATTCAGCGAGCCGTAGGTCGGAGACTTGTGACTTAAGTATCCGTTGGAAGCCATGTCCTGGGCCTTAATCCTCGCCAGGCCGGAGAGTGTGGAATCTACAACCAAAGGGGACAGACCTGCCTCGCTCCTGGCCTGGTTAATCAGTTTTGCCATTTGCTGCTCGTTTGCGGTCAGAGGAACACCTGCCGCTTCCGCCGGGGCAGGGAAAGCTGCCCCGGTTGAAGCTGTCAGGAATATGGCAACTAAAAATAGAATGATATACAATTTACTTGAAAGGACCCTCATCATTATTTCCCCTTTCTTTTATGCCTCCTGGAGTTGGCTGGCGGGTTCTGCAAAAGAAGACCCTACCCGTTTTTTTGGCTCTGGAACAGCCAAAACTGGATTCACCCCTTAAAAAAATGGTTCTTCCGTACCCAGGTTGACACCTGGAACACGGCCGGCTTGTCCCAAAACCCCCACTGTCCTTTAGACGCTATTAGCCCCATTGATAAAAGGCCTTGCAAAGCACTGGGAAGGACCTGCGCCAACATTGGAAACGATTTCCGGACAAGGTAAAAAAGGCCTGTACAAAGATAACTTGTACAAGCCTACTATAATGATCGGAAAGTAATTTGGCAAAGCTTGTTATTAGAACCTGTCAAGAGAATAATTAACAAATTTATGCGATGGCCAAATATTTTCATACTTGCTCTTAATTAGGAACAACTGTTAATATTAGTCAGGATTAATCATGGATCCGGCTCAACGGAACAGCCTCGATATTCAGAAGATGAAGCAGAAATTCCGCGTCCCTGGCACCGCAGCCCGCCAGTAAAACCTTAACCTTACCTTCGGCAATCAGTTTTTGCAAAACCTGAATTTCCGGTACCTTTGGCCGGGAGGAAGCCCCCCCGCTTTCTTCATTTCTCAGAGCAGCCACAAAGCCGTTGTTATACCCCAGGTTGCTGCCCTCGGTGTAACCCTTCTCGTAGCCCAACTCGAAACCCAGGTTGTAGCCCAGGTTGTAGCCCAGGCACTTACCGGCCTGATAGGCCTCTTCCGCCAGATTTTTTTTACCCGCCCGTAGTCCCTGCTGCGAACCACAGGCGAAAACCTTTTCAAAGTCACAAGTATTATTGCCCATGGTCACCGCCCTTTCCGACCCCCATGCCCATTAAAATGGGGTTTCTCCGTGGAAGACACCGGACACTTTAAGGCCGCCAGCTTTTGACCGCACAGGGCGCGTAAAACACAGCCCCCAACCCTTCGGTAAGGACGAGGCACTCAAGTCCATCCACCCCTTCAACAAAACAAGTCAAAATGAAGAGCTTTTTTTTCAAACTCTTAAGGAACCTTTTCATAAAAAGCTCATCGAGATCCTGCAATTTTCCAATCAGCTGGCGGGAACCCTCCATGACAAGGGAATAACGGCCGTCCGCCTGCCTTTTAAAAGCAATTTTAAGAGTGTTATTCCGGTTCCCGCCCGCCATTTGGTTAATTCCCTGCAAATAACGACGGGCAGTCAGCACCGCTTCTTCCCGGTCAGTGAATTTGGGGCCAATGGCGGGGATATTATCCCCCAAAAAGGTCAAGGCAATTTCCCCTGAGAAAAATGAAGGGTATGCCATGCGGTAAGCCTCCTCGTTTATTAATATATGGCCGGGACAGCCAGTTGGTGAGGCGGCTTGGCGCAAAATTTCTCGAAGACGGCGGACCCCAGGATTTATAATTCCACTCCCAGGCGGTCCAAAACTGTGCCAATCCGGTTAAACACTGTTAATTTATCCGAACCCGCAAATAAAAGGCCCACTGCCTTTCTCTCCGGATTCAGGATTAAGGCGCCGCTGTCACCGGGCTGGGAGGCCATCTCTGCGACCACTTGATCGGAAAACCACACTTTTTCATCATTTTTCATTTCCACCTGCAGGGTGGTCCCCACTGATTTAACTTTGCCGCTGGTGAGTCCGGTAGTCCGGCCGCTTTTTTGCACCTTTTGGCCGGGTTTGATCTCAGCTGTTCCTGCAACTTCTCCGACTTCCAGAACGGTGGCCAGAACCAGATCCGGCGAGTCAAGTTTGGCCAGGGCACAGTCTACAACGTTTTCGTTTTTAAAGTGTTTATAGAGCCTCAATTCATAATCGGCCACGAGCAGGTTGAGCAGGCGCGTACCTCCCCGGGCTACGGCGGAAGCCACCGGGCAGTCGGCCCTGGAGACGGTTTTAACCAGGGGCACGTAACGGTGCAAAACGCCGATCCGGTCGTTGATGGTGCCGCCATCATAAGGCCCCGGCTGCAGAATGGGGTCTCCGGTCTTGGCCCTGGCTTCCTGAATACTGGAGCCGTTGGCCAGCACATGATTGTTGGAAAGGACCATCAATTCCCCGGTTTTCCTGTCTTTAACAACTGCCCCCAGGGTACCCGCCGTGGATTTATAGTGGCCGATGCTCACCCCCGGCTGACAGGGCCTTTCCCTTGAGGTTCGCACGTTGAGCATGCGGAACACGCCGCTTTCTACCACGTCCGTGTTGAGCCCGTCAATTTTTCTGGGAACCACTTGTTTTCTGGACAGATCCCCGGGGGACAACTTTTTTTGCACATAAATAACAAAGCACGGATCCCCGGTGTCTTCTGCACCCGAAGTTTTATAGCCCACACCGATACCTACCACGTTTTGGAGGGCTAAAAGCTTACCCCGGGTTTTTTTCAGGGCGCTGAAATAACGATCCATACGCAAAACCCCTCCTAAAAAATCCTACAACATCTTATGCAGGACCTTAGGAAAGGGTACGAAGACCTAATATGGCGAAGTTGGTAAGCCCAGGCGAAATTTTCCCCGGGTCTCCACCCCGCCAATACCGCTAAAGCCGGTAATGGTATCGGTGATAACCTCCCGGATGGAAATGGGGTCAAAAATTGAGGTATAGGCAATCTTCTCCACCACGAAGACGGGATCATAGGCGTGGATCATCACCCTCTGGGGGGAACTGGCAAAGTTCGCCCCGGCGGCCAGGATCGCCTCGTAGTGGGACTGACAGGCGCCGGCAAAGATCACCAGATCATCCATGCTTTTTTCATACCTGCGGGCGGCCTTTACAGCTTTAACAAAGTACTTTGAAGAATAGTAGTTGTCAATATCCGCATAATTCTCTTTTCCTTTAATAAAACCGTCGTGCCCGGTCAGAACCAGTAAATCGGGGCTGTGTTTAATAAGCAGGCCCTCCACCACCTCAGGCTGCTGGGCTTCCTCAATACTGTAGCCATGAGCCGGAATGCTGAGGCGCTTATAAGTTGTCAGGCACAGTTCCAGGTAATCACCGTCCCCGTCTATGTGCAAAACGCTGCCGGGCACATCAAAGCCGTATATGCCATTGGCGTTGGAACCGGACACGGGCTCATCGGACTTCTTCCCCTTGTCCCCTTTTTTGGCGCCCCTTTCCAGGGAGAACTGCCGGACTTTTTCTCTTCTGATGAATATGCGCCTCAGATGTTCACTGCTCTCCCTGGCCTGTTCCCGCAAGTAATCGGCCAGTTCTGCAGGATCAATCTTGACCAGGTCATCAAGGGGGGCACTGGCGCATAACCTCATATGAAGACCCTTTAATTTGGCTATATTTCGCCCGTCCGGGCCTTTATTAATCTCCGTGATCTTAAAGTAAATATCAAAATTATAGGATTTCCTCCCTACAATATCCCCTACGCCGAAGCCCTTCACCGGCTGCATCCCCTTTACTTTTTCTATATGATATGAAAGGGACCGGGCCGGTGGTGTGTCCGTAAGGTAACTTTCTCCTGCTTGATTCCATATATTAGCTATAAAAGGCATCGTTGACCGGTTCCCAGTGCAACTTTTTCAGGTTTATTATTATTGTAGGAAGAGGTGTCCAATGCTTGCTGCCGTAGTACCGGTTCAAAATGAAGAAAAACGGATCCAAAAGACCCTTGAGACCCTGCTGGCTCTACCAGCCGCCTTGATCATCCCCGTGATCAACGGAAGCAGCGATCTTTCCTGCAGAATAATTCATGACTTGAAGTCTCCCCATATATTCCCCCTGCATTACAGGGAAACCCTCGGCATTGATGTACCGAGGGCTATCGGCGCACGGACGGCAAAAATTAAAGGCGCCACAGCAGTCCTGTTTTTGGATGGTGATATGAACGGAGAGATCGAAGATAACTTAAGGGAGTTAATCCGGAAGGTGGAAGAGGGCGCGGACATGGCTTTGACCAACTGTTATCCGGCCGAAAAAACGGAGGGTTTATCGCCTCTGGCAACAAAGCTTCTGCATTACCGGCGCAATTTAAACCGGGAAATCGGCCTGGAACAGGCCCTTGGCTCCGCCTCACCCAGCCACGGGCCTCATGCAGTATCCAGCCGCTTCCTGGCGCAAGTGCCCCTGGTTGAATTGGCCATTCCCCCGGTATCCCTGGCGCTGGCTGCAAAGGGCGGCTTAAAGGTTTGCGTAGGCACAACCATCCCCCATAAGGCCCTGGGCTCCCCTGCAAAAGACGCCTCCCATTCCAAAAAAATTGCCGCAACCATTATCGGGGACTGTCTGGAAGCTATCTGTGTTTACCGGGACAAACTGCGGAGCAGGTCCTCGGGCACGGTTGATTATGACGGTTATCATTCCCAAAGGCGCCTGGACTTGCTGAACAAATATCTGAACCAGGTTGAACATCCTTGAGTTTATTTTGTGTGCTTATCTGCCACGCTGGAAGCCCCGAAGGCGTCGGGCTTGATTTTGGCCTTAAAGCCGCTCCCGGTAACCATGCCCACCACCTCCCGGATAAGATCCTTGGTTTCTCCGTGTACTCCTACATCAATATGGATCTCCACGTCCAAATCGTCTAACCCCTCAACCGCAAAATACCTGTGGACCATCCCCCCTACCTCAAGGCTCAGGGCTGTTTCATAAAAGATTTTCTGGCGCAGGCTGATAATTTTGCGGTGTATTTTCTTGCGGTAATAATAGCGGGCCCCCTTTCCCAGGCGGTGGACAATCACTGCGGTAATAAAGCAGGTATCGCTTTTCACCTGTGAATCAGAGCCGATAATAATTTTACAGGACGAAGCGGGGAGCCCCTTGATATAATCGACAATATCCCGCATCATCGCCTCAAAAGTCATTCTGCCCCTGGTTGGACTGTTGAAAAACACGCTCCCCCTTCTTTCCTGACGGGACAGCCTCTGAACTGCCCGGCTCCTCCTACTTCATCCTGCTGCCGTAACTGCGTCAGCACGCTCCATCCGGGACAACACGCCGTAAACGGCTGCAAAGCCCGGCAACCGGGGAACCCTGCCATGCTTCGTAAAAGTTACTTCTTCAAAGCTCTCCCCGGCCTTTTAATTGCCGCCAGTATCCCTGTAGTCCAGATAGCATTCCGTAACCGTTGCAAACTCCTGGAGACTTAAGGTTTCACCCCGCCTCCCGGGGTCGATTTGAGCCTGACCAAGGATTTCCTGCCACGCCTCCCTGGAAACCGCCAGGCCCGCGCCTGCCAGGGCGTTTAAAAGGGTCTTGCGGCGCTGGCTGAAGGCAGCCCTGACAACCTTAAAGAAATCCCCTTCACTGCGCACGTCTACAGCCGGCCGGGGCCGCACCGTCAGCCGCAGCACTTCGGAATCCACCCCCGGCGGGGGATAAAAAACCGTCCTGGGCACACGAAAGAGTTTTTCCGGCCGGGCATAGTACTGGACAACCACGCTCAGGGCGCCATAGTCCCGGTTCCCGGGGGCCGCCATGAGCCGGGCGGCTACTTCCAACTGAACCATAATAACCATCAGCGAAAAGTGGAAGCGTCCCGTCAACAGGTGGATCAAAAGGGGGCTTGTAATGGCATAGGGGATATTGGAAAGAAGCTTGTAGCTTCCGGCTCCCCTTCCGTAAGCCCCACCTGTCTTTTTTTCAACCATTTCATCATAATCTACTTCCAGGGCATCGGCACCGATGATTTCGATGTTCCCCGCCCCTTCCAGAACCTCCGCCAGAACAGACTGCAGCCCCCGGTCCACTTCCACTGCCAGCACCCTGGCTGCCCTCCGGGCAGCCGGTACGGTCAGGGCCCCCAGTCCCGGGCCGATTTCCACAACCAGGTCCGTTTTTTTTAAATCAGCCGCACCGATTATTTTATTGATAATATTCTGATCCACCAGGAAATTTTGTCCCAGGCTTTTCCGGCAGCTCAGGCCGTACCGGCTCATAACCGCCCTCACAGCCGAAGGCGAGGTAATTTCCACCAACTTCCTGTCCCCCTGCAAACCGTCTGAATTCAAGAATTTCGACAGATAATCAAGTTTTTCCTTTTATTATTCCCTGTTTTCGTTAAAATCAAAAGATTCCTTTCAATTCAAGGATAATCAGTTAGAACAGTTTAATCCAATATTTAAAGGAGCAGCGCTATCCCACTGCTCCCTCAAATTAATTAAGATTTTTCCTCATCATCGTCTACTTCGTACAAGAAATGCTTCCCCAAGTCCATATCGTCAAAACCCTGCTCCAATTCTTCCATTGTGTTCATTACTATGGGGCCTCCCCAGAAAACCGGCTCTTTGAGGGGTTTACCCGCCAGGATCAGAAACCTGACACCTTTATTAGATGCTTTGACCTGGAGTGTTTTACCCTCATTAAACAAAACCACGTGCCTTTCAGGGATAAAATCTTTGCCCTTGGGCTCAAAGCATCCCTCACCTTGAACAATACAAACAAATAGCTTTGAATTTTTAACGGTATCAAAAGACCACTCACAATCTGCCTTGAGTTCCACATCGAGAAAAAGCGTTTTGACATAATCGCTTTTGAAAGCACCCGGAGTGTCTTTATACTGTCCGGCAATAATGTGTATTTTAGCGTCCCCCTCGTCAATAACAGGGATGTTCTCCCTGGATACATCTCTGTACTTGAACGGCACCATTTTGTTCTTAGCCGGGAGATTGAGCCACAGCTGTACGCCAAGCAGCCTGTCCACAGGCCGCGGCGTTTCCCGGTGATAGATACCGGCTCCCGCGGTCAACCATTGACATTCTCCATCCGACAGAACTCGTTCGTTCTCCCGGCTGTCTTCATAAGCAATCTTTCCTTCAATCAAATATGTGATCGTTTCTACACCCCTGTGATGGTGCCAGTCAAGGCCCCTGACGTATTCCTCAGGATTAACGGAATCAAAAATATCCAGCAATAAAAAAGGGTCAAAGTCCTCAACATCATTGTTGGCAAAAGTCCTGATCAGTTTCATCCCTGCGCCGTCAATTACATCCTGCCCCTTTAAAATCCTGCGAATAGTCCGGATTTTACTCATAAAAAGTTAAAACCTCCTTATATGCCTATTTTTTCGAGATTATTATTTATTATGCTAAATCAGCTGATTTTCCAGCAGCTTTCTTTAGTTGAAGGTATACTTCCGGTCTATTAATTAAAACGATGCCGGATCAGCCCATAATGATGATTATAGCATAATGGTTAAGGCCTGCCCCTGTCTTTTAGCCCAACCTGATTAAAACTTACCTCCGCCCGGACAGCCCCGGCAGTCCAGGGGGAAAGTTGCCGGCCCCGGAGAATAGAGTCACAGGCCTGTCTCTCTGCTTTTTTCTACTTTTATCAACAAACTCCTCCCCGCACTAATAAATTATGAATTTGGCGGCTTGTATTCTCCTGATTGTTCAAGCCACAAAACAGCGATCATACGGGTATTAAAAGATAATAAAGAAAGGGCCTTCCGGCCCTTAAGCTCAATCGAAGAAGTATACCTTCACCCTCCTGACCCCCCAGCTCAATGCTTCGCTGCGGGTTTCAAAAAAGAGGTCTATCCTGTTTCCTTTAATGGCGCTTCCCCGGTCCCTGGCTGTAGCGTAGCCGTATCCTTCCACGTACATCCTGGTACCCATGGGAATGTTGGAGGTGTCGACGGCTACTACCCCGTAATGGGGATATACCCCCGAAGCGGTATTGTAACCCGTATGGGTGTAAGCGGATGCCACCATCTCCCTGACCTCGGAATACCTGATTTCCTCACCGCCCCGGGAAACCACCATCCCGCTTCCAACCATGATTACCCTCTCAACAGGCTCTGCGACAACCTCCTGGTAGACCAACTGACGGTTGACTTCTTTGTCGTTCTTGTAAACAACCTGCCAGGTCTGCCGCTCTGTACCCGTCCTGCCCTCCTGGGCGACGCGGGTTGAGCCCTGGGGCAGGTTCACAGTGTATTTTTTCCGGGTTTCATAGTCAATGGGAACCTCACAGACTTCGGTTGCGGTACGGATTCTGTCTACACAAATCTTCATGTCCGGAGCAACAGGCGTTTCCAGCTCCGGCGCTACCACGTCCTCCTCCCCCAGGCTGATCTGGTACTCGGCAAGAACATCTTTTACTGTAGCTTCCCTGGTTCTGGCTGCAAATTCACTTCCATCGACACTGATGCTTAAATTCACAGCGTGGCTTACGTTAATAATCATCCCGTCTCTCAGCGGTGTTTCCGGAGCAGGGGTCACCTCGTCTTTTTCCTGCAGGGAGATCCCCTGCTTTTCCAGAACCCCCCCAACCGTGGCGGAAAATGCCTGCACAGTCGCTTCCTCACCGTCGACAACCAGCACAACGGTCTTTTTCGCCCAGGCGTATCCACAAATAAAAAACAATACAGCTACTGCAAGAACAACTGCCCTCAGGAACAAAACGCCCCGCTGCCGGGGTGCCTCTGAATCTTTGTGGTTGTATGGCCTTACCCAATCCAACAGTCTGCGCCAACTCATTAAATGCCCCCTTTGTATCCAAGTCCGGCTAAAACTTGAAACCATAAACCTGATATGTGGAAAACTAACAAAAGGATAGGCAGCCTGGTTGTTGTGCCGGTATTTACCTAACACATTAACATTTTACTACAAGTTGGCGGAAGTGGATAGGGTTTATTTTTGTCGATATTTTCCATTTGACTCTGTAAGCCGCTTTTTCATTCCGTCCCGGGAGCTAAAAAATCCCTGAATACATAGCTTTCAGCCCCGTGAGACAGATCAGGAAAAACAATAGACCCGGGCGTCTCATAACACCCGGGTCCTGGCCTTTTAACAGCCCTTGTTGAACTCCAGTACGTTGACTGGAGGCTTTTCAACCAGTTCAACACCTTTTTCCTTAAACCAATCCTTAAGGTAATCCCCATACCTTTTATTTTGGTACTGATACCATTTCAGCCGGGCAGATTCATCTTCCAATCCCATCAGTGCCCTCCGGAAATTGACATCTGCAGCCAGGGCTTTTTCCAGTAACTCTTTAAGCCCGGGATCATCAGTCAGGTCAATGAATTCCTTTTTAATTCTCCGGGCCAGTTCCTTCTCCAGTTTGGGCAGTTTCATATAGTTTTCAGACCGGTCAAGCCTTTTTATCCTGTCGCTGTGCTCCGGAAAATCCATGGGACAAAAAAATTTGACATCGCCCGTCCGGAGATCAAGGTAGTATTCGGAGTACTGACTGCTGTTTTCAAAGGCATTGACAAGCCACGCTATAAAAACCGGTACCTGACGCACCGGCAACCCCCCTTCTTTCAAAGATGCCGGGCCGCAAGCAAAACTTTTTCAAGAACTCGCGCTCCTGCAGGCCGCTCAGTATTCAATCCCTTTCTGGGCGGCAATACCCTGTGTAAAGGGGTGTTTCACTTCACGCATTTCCGTAACCAGGTCGGCCCGTTCAATAATCTGGGGCGGGGCATTGCGGCCGGTCAAGACCAGGTGAAGCTTTTCCGGTTTTTGACCAAGGAGTTCCAAAACATCATCCAGTTTAATCAGACCATAGTAAATCGCATAGAGAACCTCATCCAGGATAATCAAATCATACCGGTCCGAAGCAATTTCTTTTCTGGCGGTTTCCAGGGCCTGACGGGCGGCATGGCGGTGCTCGCCCAGGGAACTGTCGTCCTCTCCCTTGATGAAACCCTCGCCCATCTGCCTTATCTCGAAGTCAGGGGCCAATTTCCGGGCTGCTTTCAGCTCACCGTACTTCCACCCGCCCTTGATGAATTGAAGAATCAGCACCTTCATCCCCTGTCCCCAGGCTCTCAGGGCCATGCCCAGGGCAGCTGTGGTCTTGCCCTTACCGTTCCCTGTATTGACCAGAATCAGACCTTTTCTTTTTGCGGTACTCACAGCACAACTCTCCCCCTTTTAAAAATCACATCAAATCACAGCACGTTCTTACTTCACTCCAATAAGGGTTTTAAAGGGCTCTTTCTCTTTACCTCAACCTTATTTTATACTATTCAAGCAATTCGGAACAACTTCCTGCCGTTTTCCGTACATGCTTTTGCTAAATCTTCCGTTTTTAAACCCCGCAAGCGGGCAATCTCCTCCGCGGTGCAAGCGACGTAGGCCGGTTCATTGCGTTTGCCCCGGTAAGGCGCCGGGGAAAGGTAGGGGGCGTCGGTTTCAATGAGGAGGCGGTCCAGGGGCACACGGGTAACTATTTCCTTCAGCCTATTGGCATTGGAATAGGTTACGGGACCCGCGATGGAAAGGTAAAGTCCCAGAGCCAGGCACTCCCGGGCCATTTCCCAACTCCCGGAATAGCAGTGCAGAACGCCGCCGGAGGGACCCGGCCGGTTTTCCCGCAGGATTTTCATGAGGTCACCGTGGGCTTCCCGGTCGTGGATAATGAAGGGGAGTTCCAGTTCCCGGGCCAGGGCTAACTGTTCTCTAAAAATTTTTTGCTGTACCGGGCGCGGGGAAAGATCCCGGTAATAGTCCAGTCCCATTTCGCCCAGGGCTACCACCCGGGGATGCGCAGCCATTTCTTTTAACTCTTCCAGGTAACCGGGCCCGGCTTCCGCGGCATCGTGGGGATGAATACCCACAGCCGCATAAATCAGGTCATATTCTTCCGCCAGCCTGACCGACCGGCGGGATGATTCCAGATTAAAGCCCACGTTGACAATGTGAACCACTCCGGCGGACCGGGCCCGGGCAATCATCTCCTCCCGGTCGGTCGCGTATTCTTCGCCGTCGAGGTGGGCATGGGTATCAAAAAGAATCATGTCACACCCGTCCTTTATGTCTTAAATTGTAGATTGTTAATATACCAAAGACAGTTCGCAGTTTTTTGCGATCAATCCAGCCTGCCCGGTGACCAGAGGTTACCTTGCGGTTGTATCGATCCTTGGGAAAAGCGCCGGTCCCCGTTTGACAACGGTTCCCGCGGGCAGTTTACCCCAGGTCAGGGATTCCCAGGTCTGGATACCCGGGTTGCCCTCAATTCCCAGCTGGTCAAAAACTCTTTGCGGGAGCAGGGGCATAAAGGGAGAGGCCAGGATTGTAATAAACCGCAGGCACTCGGCCAGGTTGTACATAACCGTGGCCAGGCGCTCCTTTTGGGCCGGGTCCTTGGCCAGGTTCCAGGGGGCCGTCTCATCCACATACTTGTTGGCCCGTCCCACAAGGCGCCAGATGGCAGCAAGGGCGCTGGACAGGTCCACCCTGTTCATACATTCCTCAACGTCTTCAGGAGTCCGGCAGGCAAGCTCAATGAGATCCCCGTCCGGACCCGCGGCAGGGCCGGGCGCCTGAACATTCCCTTTAAAATATTTCACAATCATTGCTACGGAGCGGCTGATCAGGTTTCCCAGATCATTGGCAAGGTCTTTGTTAATCCTGTCAACCAGAGCATCCTCGCTGTAATGGCTGTCCGAACCGAAGGGCAGTTCCCGGAGCAGGTAATAACGAATGGCGTCTACACCGTACTTGTCAATCAAAACCAGGGGGTCCACAACATTCCCCTTAGATTTCGACATTTTGCCGCTCTCAAGCAGGATCCAGCCGTGGCTCACCACCTTTTTAGGCAACTCCAGCCCGGCGGCCATCAAAAGCGCCGGCCAGATAATGCTGTGGAAGCGCACAATGTCCTTGGCCATCAGGTGCACGTCCGCCGGCCAGTATTTCTGGAAGAGACTGTCGTCCTCAGTGCCGTAGCCCAGGGCTGAAATGTAATTGACCAGGGCATCCACCCAGACGTAAATAACATGCCTGGGCTCAAAGGGAACAGGTATACCCCAGTTGAAGGTGGTCCTCGTTACACAGAGATCCTCCAGGCCGCTTTTGATGAAACTTACCATTTCATTGCGCCGGGAGACAGGCTGGATAAAATCAGGGTTATCTTCAATGTGTTGGAGCAGGCGGCCGGCGTATTTAGACATTTTGAAAAAATAGCTTTCTTCCTGGAGCAGTTCCACCGGTCTCCCGCAGTCCGGGCAGTTTCCCTCCTCCAGCCTGCTTTCCGCCCAGAAGGCCTCACAGGGTGAACAGTACCAGCCCTCGTAGCTGGCCTTAAAGATGTCCCCCTGGTCATAAAGCTTCTGGAAAAACCGGGTCACCACTTTTTGGTGGCGAGGCTCGGTGGTACGGATAAAATCGTCATATTCCACCTCCAGCCGCTTCCACAGGTGCTTGAAGTTGGCAACGATCCTGTCCACATAGGACTGGGGTTGCTCTCCACTGGCTGCTGCGGCCCGCTCAATTTTTTGGCCGTGCTCGTCCGAGCCTGTTAGAAACCAGGTGTCGAAACCGGTCATTTTTTTATAGCGGGCTATGGCATCCGCCGCCACAGAAGTATAGGCATGCCCGATATGCAGGTTGCCGCTGGGGTAATAAATCGGTGTTGTGATATAGAACTTTTTCTTTTTCAATGGTGTTTTCCTCCCTTGCTAATGAAGCTGGTCCTGATCATAAAAAATCCCGCCCTAAAAGCCAGAGGGGCGGGGTATTCATTTTCCGCGGTACCACCCTTTTTACCGCCTTTTTGCAAAGGCGGCCTCAGCGGGTACGGGGATGTCCCCCATACCCTGATCCTGTAACGGGGAATCCGGCACGGCTTACGTCTTATTTCAGCCGCGCAGCTCCGGGGCCATCTTCGACCGGTAATCCCCGGCGGGCTTTCACCTGACCCCGCTCTCTGTCCGGGTTTTCAAGCACGGCCTACTCTTCCCCTTCGCAGCTTTTAGTTCATAATTACCAATAACTTGATTCTAACGAACCCCACTGAACTTGTCAAGTTTTCGGCAAAGAGGTAAAAAAAAGTAGTATTTATCTAAAAAACATATTGACTTTTACTGGAATCGTTGGTACCATTTAGTTGAGATTTTATAAATTTTGTCGTATTTTGTTAGGAGGGATAGAATATGAAGTCAACCGGTATTGTCAGAAAAGTGGACGAGCTGGGCAGGGTGGTTATTCCTATTGAGCTCAGGCGCACCCTGGGAATCGACGAAAAAGATCCCCTTGAGATTTACGTCGACTCCGAAAAGATTATCTTAAAAAAGTATGAGCCGGCCTGCGTCTTTTGCGGCAATGCTTCAGAAGTCCAGCATTACCGCGGCAAGATGGTCTGCCGCGAGTGCGCTCTGGCTATGTTTGAAAACGCCAAAGCGATGTAGTTGACGGGAGGGATTATATCCCTTCCTTATTTTTTCTTTTGTTTTTTCCCCAGCACAGCCTGGTAAACATCACGTCTGGAGATGCCGCGCAAGCGGGCAACCTGGCGCATGGCCTCCCTCCGCTCCATGCCTCCGGCTTCCAGCTGGGCGACGTGGGCGGCAGGGTCAAGCGCAAGTGCAGACTCTTTTTCCTCCGTTACATTTGGGACACCTGCTGCCGGGGTCTCCGGAGCCCCCGCCACTATGAGGGTGAATTCGCCACGGGGTTCCTGTTCCTGAAACCGGTATAAGAGATCCTGAAGGGAACCCCTGACAATTTCTTCGTGCTTTTTGGTCAGTTCCCTGGCTGCAGCCGCCGGACGGTCACCAAGGATTTCCAGGAAATCTGCCAGAGCCGCCAGCAGCCGGTGAGGCGCTTCATAAAAAATCAGTGTTCCCTTCAAGCTGCGGAGTTCCATCAATTTTTGCCGCCTGGCTTTACCGGCCGCGGGCAAAAAACCGGCAAAAACAAATTCGCCGGCCGGCAGCCCCGAAACAACCAGGGCCGTAATCCCGGCACTGGGACCGGGCACAGGCACAACTTTGAATCCCTTTTCCAGGGCTCCTGCCACGAGCCCGGCGCCCGGGTCGGAGATCCCCGGAAGACCCGCGTCGGAAACCAGGGCAATGTTTTTACCGGACGCCAGGATCTCCAGGAGGAATTCACCTTTTTTGGTCTGGTTGAACTTGTGGTAACTGGTAAGCCGGGTATGGATGTCGTAGTGACTGAGCAGTTTCCTGGTGTGGCGGGTATCCTCGGCCGCAATGAGGTCTACCTCGCGCAGCACCCTTAAGGCCCGGAGGGTAATATCCTCCAGGTTGCCGATGGGTGTAGCGCAGAGGTACAGCGTTCCCTTTGTTTCCTGATCCAGCCGGGCCACCTCCCGGGCAGAGATTTTAGTCTTTCTTAAATTTTTTTAAGACCACTCCGGCAACAACCTGATTATAGTTTTACCTTTGATAGTTATATTTAAGATAATTTATTAAATGGGAAAACTGCCTGCAACCCGGTTTCAAAAGGGTTCCAGGCAGCTCCACGCAGCTCGTTCCTAGAGAATTATACGCAAAATACCTGATGCGGTGCTGCAGGCTCCTGCAATGACCCGGGCAGCTTATACTTTGGATTATGCTCCAGCAAGCAAGCCCCCGGCATTGTAGACAAGCAGTATCCGGCAGCTTGTACTCTGGATTATGCTCCGTCTTCCCCCGAAGCATCAAGTTCCATTTCTTTTCTTAAAAAAGCCATGCAGAAGAGGCATTCGCCCATCCGCCTGCGGCCGAAGTACAGGTTGCAAATATGATATTCCTGGTCATAGAGATCCAGCAGGTTAATAAACCCCCTGTACTTGACCTCCGCTTCACCGGAACTCTTTGCGCCGGGGCAGCCCTCGCGGTAAACAGCAGCCAGCTCTGTCCTGAGCCGGGAGTTTTCTTCCTCCATTTCCCGCAATTCATCCTTTAATTCCCTCACCTCGGCCACCAGGGCATGCAGTTTGAGTTCTATGTCTTTGGCCCGCTTTAAAAGGGACGGCACTAAACTCTCTCCTCGCTTGACTGTTTGGGGCACTCTTTTTTATGGCGGCAGTTTTTGGGATGACCTTCTTTCAGGGTAACCTCACCTGCCTGGTACTCTTTGATGATTTTACTTTCCTTAAGTTCCACGCTGAGGCACTTTTTAAAAATATTGACGCCGGAAACTTTACCCTCTCCGTCCGGTGTAATCACCCAACTACCCAGGTCGGGGAAGTTTTCCCGGGCATGTTCATAGGATTCGTTTTCATATTTAAGACAGCACATCAACCTGCCGCAGATACCGGATATTTTGGTGGGGTTCAGGGATAGGTTCTGCTCCTTGGCCATGCGGATGGAAACCGAAGCGAAATCTGAAAGCCAGGTGGAACAGCAGAGTTCCCGGCCGCAACAGCCCAGTCCCCCGACCATTTTGGCTTCGTCCCTGACGCCGATTTGTCTCAGCTCAATCCTGGTTCTGAAAACAGAGGCCAGGTCTTTAACCAGTTCCCGGAAATCGATCCGGCCGTCGGCAGTAAAGTAAAAAATAATTTTATTGGCGTCAAAGGTCTGCTCAACACCTACTAGCTTCATAGGCAGGTTATGGGCAGCTATTTTTTCCAGGCAAATCTGATAAGCCTTGTTTTCTTTTTCGTGGTTTATGGCAAGCTGCCGGTAATCCTGGGCGTCGGCCTTGCGGATGACTTTTTTCAGGGGAGCCACGATCTCATTCTCATCAACTTGCATGGGGCCAAAAACCACCCGACCGTACTCCACCCCTCTGGCGGTCTCCACGATGACTCCGTCTCCCGGTGAGAGCTGGTGCTCATCAGGAGCAAAATAATAAATCTTGCCGGCCTTCTTAAAGCGCACCCCCACAACGGTCAATCCCAATGGAATGATACCTCCTTTCCCTTTCGGCGGGTAAACCGGAAAAAACTATATTCTAAACAATTTTGTACTCTTTATGAGGTTTATTAAACCGGCGCCACCAGTCCGGCCAGGCGCAGGAACAGGGCCTCAAGGACCAGCCTGGTATTGGCGTTGGCTTCGATCTTATTTTTTGCAGCTCCAATTGCTTCTATTATTGTTACAAGACGGCGGGCATCATAACTCCCTGCTTCCCTCCGGATTTCCTCTGACCGGTCGGGATTGTAAAGAAACCCGGTCTCCCCGGATTCCAGCCAGATCAGCAGATCCCGGTACCAGCAAATCAGTGTTTCCAGAATACAAAGCGCCCTGTCCCTGCTTTCAGCTGTTTTTTCAGCCAAATCCAGGGCCTCCAGGGGGCCGGCCCGTCCCAGGGAAAGCGCCAGCAGCCCGGCCTCAGCGCGGGCGTCCCCGGTTGAGCCGGAGATGCAAGCCAGGGCTTTGCCCATACTGCCTCCCGCCAGCAGAGCCGGCAGGTGGGCCTCTTCTTCACTGAGCCCGTACAGGGCAGCCAGGCCCTCCGCCAGTTCAGGCGCAGGGATGGCCTGGAAAGCGCAGCGCTGGCAGCGGGACAGGACCGTGGGCAACAGAGCGTGGGGCCTGGCGGAAAGCAAAATAAACAGGGTATCCCCGGGCGGCTCTTCCAGGGTCTTCAGCAGGCAGTTGGCAGCCTCGGCGGTCATGGCCTCCGCCCCGGGGATCAGAAATATTTTGCGCCCGCCCTGGTAGGAACGGTAGGGGGCCCTGCGCAAAATTCCCCTGATTTGTTCGATTTTGATTGTATTACCGTCCGGTTGAAGAACACACAGGTCGGGGTGGTTGTGGTGCTCCACCTGGCGGCATTCCCGGCAAAGGCCGCAGGCATCACCGTCCACAGGCCGGGAACAGAGCAGCGCCCGGGCAAAGGCCAGAGCAACAGTTTCCTTGCCCACTCCTTCCGGCCCGGTAAAAAGGTAGGCGTGGGCAACCCGGCCGGAGGCTACCGTGTTCAAGAGCGTCCTGATAACCGGCCTATGACCTATTATTTCCCGCAGGAAACGCATCCAAAACCCCCTCCAAAGCCTTGACCAGATCGCGCTGCACCTCTTCAATGGAGCGATTGGCATCGATGATCCGGTAAAGTTGCGAGTCCCGGGCAGCCAGGGCCAGGTAACCCCTCCGGACCCTGCGGTGAAATTCCTGCTTCTCCCGTTCAATCCGGTCGGCACCCCGTCCGGAACGGGAGATCCTGTCCACTCCGCAATCACAACAAAAATCCAGAAGCAGGACCCGGTCCGGAACCAGCCCAGCCGCAGCCATACGGTTGATTTGTTCCAGCAGCTGCAGCTCCAGGCCCCTCCCGAATCCCTGATAAGCCAGACTGGAATCTATATAACGGTCGCAAAGGACAACCTTTCCCTGCTCCAGAGCCGGCAGGATAACCTGTTCCACGTGCTGGGCCCTGGCAGCGGCATAAAGAAGGGCTTCCGCCCGGGGAACCAGTTCACCATATTGCGGATTCAACAGGAGTTCCCGCACCTTTTCGCCCACCCTGGTTCCACCTGGTTCCCTGGTACACAGCACCGGGCAGCCCAGGGCGGCCAACTTTTCTCCCAGAAGCTTCAACTGAGTCGTTTTCCCAGAACCGTCGATACCTTCAAATACAATAAACTTGCCCTTCATGAAGCGTCCCTTCGCCTTATCCTTTAGACTGTTTCTTTTTAAGGTCCCCACAATAAATATCTATTGTTTATTCTATCACAACTTTCAGGGTTTTTAATGCCGGATCGGAAGGACCCTGGCAGGGAAGTTTCAACTCCCTTACAGTTGTGAGGTAGTTAATGATTTCCGGTGTTATTTCTTCACCCGGGTACACGGCCGGTATTCCCGGGGGATAGACAGCTACCGTCTCCGCGCAGATCCTCCCTGCGGCTTCAGCCAGGGCAACCCGTCCGGCCCTGGAAAACCAGGCATCCCGGGGCTTCATGAGCTTTTTACAAGTCCCGGGCGCTTCGGGTAAAGGCGCCCCGGGCAGTCCTTTTTCCCTTACTGCCAGGTCCGCCAGGGCATCCCCCAGCATCGAGCAGTCTCTTCCGGCGGCGCCGATGGTCACAAAAGCTACCACGTGGGAGGCATCGGCCATTTCGATGTAAACCCTGTAGCGGTCCGCCAGCAAATCCCTGACCTGGTAGCCGGTAAGGCCCAGACCGCGTACAGAAATGACCAGTTTGGTAGGGTCCAGGCTGTATTTGCCCTCCGGCAGGTCCTCCGGAGCCAGCAGCCGCAGGCCCCGGATCCGCGCCAACCGCTTCCTCAGCCTCCCCGCCAGTTCCAGCGTCCGCTCCAGCAGTTCCCGCCCCTGCAGGGCCAGCTGCCGCCGGGCCAGGTCCAGGGATGCCAGCAAGATGTAGGAAGGGCTGGTGGTTTCCAGCAGGCGCAAGGCGGCGGCGACCCTACCGGCGTCCACAAGCCCGCCTTTCAAGTGCAGCAGCGAAGTCTGGGTCAGAGACCCCCCCAGTTTGTGGGTGCTCTGGACACAGGCAGCGGCGCCTTCGGACATGGCGTCACCGGGCAGTCCCGGATGAAAACGCAGGTGGGCCCCGTGAGCCTCGTCAACCAGCAGGGGCTTGTCCGCCCCTTGGGCAGCCCGGGCCTGGCCGGCTAGATCACCCGTCACCCCGTAATAATTTGGGTGCAGGGCAAATACGGCCGCCGCCCCGGGGTGCTTTACCAGCGCCTGCTCGATGGCCGCCGGTGGTACCCCGCAGTCCAGGCCGAAGCCGGGTATGGTTTCCGGGTAGACAAAAACCGGGTCGGCGCCGGACAGAACCAGGCCTCCCAGAAAGGAGCCGTGGGCGTTTCTGGGCAGGATAACCTCACCCTGGCCTACTGCCGCCAACAACAACGCCCCGATCCCCACTGTGGTGCCGTTGACCAGGAAGAAGCTCCGGTCCGCCCCGTAAAGGGTGGCTGCCAGCTCCTGGGCCCGGGCCAGGGGACCCACGGGATTATGGAGGTCGTCCAGACCCGGGAGCTCGGTCAAGTCCAGAGAAAAAAGCATTCCATTGTCCAGGCGCCGGAAACTCTCCGGCAGGCCCCGGCCCTGCCTGTGCCCCGGTATGTGCAGTTGAGCCGGATTCCCGGCGATATGCCTTAAGAGCGCCTCAAAAAGAGGCGCTCTGTCCTGACTTGACAAAAAAATACCCCTATTCAAAAAATTTTAGCTCTGCTCAAACAAAAAAGTAAAACATTCAAGTTTTACTAATCGTTAATTTTATCATAACTCTTGTTGCATTACCATTGTAATCCTGAGATTTTGCCATTAGTTTAATCTTATAGATAGCAAATTCCCGCACACACTATAAAAACAGACGTTAAATTATTTTTTATTAAAAGGAGTTGATACCGGATGTCCGGAAGGTTGCCCTGGAAGTTGGACGAGAGAACCCTGTCCAAGAAATATCGAACGGACGTCAATAGGCTGATCAGAGCCTGGAAAAAAGGCCTTTCTGACCAAGAAATATCTTTTCGTACCGGTGTCAAGCCTTCTACCCTGCATTTGATCAAGCAGGATATTGAATTGGATCACAGGCGCCACCGCCTGGCTGAAAAAAAACAGGCACTGGCTCAGGCTCAAGCGCCCGGGCAGTACCAGATTTTTTTCAATCCCCACTTGTAATGATCGTAGTCGGGATCCTCCCTGGAAAGGACAATGATCCGGGCCTCACATTCCGGGCAGATATAGTAGCCCTTGACCAGGAGGCCCTGGTTGTTTTTTTGCCGGAGACGCCGGCAAAGGATACATTCCGTTGACTCAATAACCACTGCTCTCACCACCATCAAACTGATTCACTAAAAACCTCCGGTATTTAATATTAATATGACCGGGGCGTCCCTTTGGTGAGAAAAACACCTATGTTTTATTCTATAGCTTATATTTTTCAGACTTATTTCTCTTGTTTTATTCTTTCCACGCGGATGGCGCAGTCCGGACATACTTCCTGACAAATGCCGCAGGCGGTGCACTCGTCGTTGGCTTTTACGGAAGGAGTACCATAAACTCCCAGAGTATCGGACCAGGAGAGACTTTTTTTGGGACACTTTTCGATGCACAGCCCGCAACCCTTGCAAAGTCCCGGGAAAAGGGTAAAAAGCACCCTTTTGAGTTCCTGTGTTTTTGGTTTGAATTCCAAGCTCATTTCCTCTCCTCCTGTTTACCCATGAGTTGAACCCTTGTCTTTAAGGCGGTTATCCGGCGCGCCTTACGGCCATTCCGGCGCCCCGTTCCAGGGCGCGGAAATTTAAATCCCGCAGTTCCGGCTGTTTTGTAAATTTGTAACCCAACCTCTTCTCGACAGCTGCCTTGGCCTGCTCCAGGGTAATAACACCTGAAGCGCCCACCACTGCACCCAGGATAATGATGTTGAAAACCCGCGGGTGAAACTCTTTTTTTGCCACTTCAACAGCCGGGATCGGCAGCACTTCGCCCGCGTTTTCGGGCAACTCGCCTTCCAGTCCCTGAATTGTGCTGTCGTAGACGAAAGTTGTTTGAGGTCCCACATATTTTTGGGTGCGGTGGACGGCCCTGTCGCTTAAGGCTATGACGATATCCCCGGTTTGAAACTTGGGGGCGCCGATTTGCCTGTCACTGATTTGAACATAAGCCACCGATACTCCCCCTCTTTGTTCCACCCCGAAATTGGGGATGTAAAGAGCCTGCTTGCCTTCCTCATTGGCGGCTTCCGCCAGGATTTCCGCCACGGTTTGGACCCCCTGGCCCCCTTCCCCGGCCAGTACGATCCGTGTAAGTTCAGCCATTGGCAACCTCCTCCCGCCCGGCGCCCGGGACTTTGATCTCCCCGGTCTTAAAATATTTGGGCATTTCTTTTTCAATGAAACTCCAGGTTTCCACCGCATTTGTCCGCCAGTTTGTGGGGCAGGCGGAGAGGGCTTCCACAAATGAAAAGCCGCGGCCTTCAATCTGGTTTTCCAGAGCCTTTTTCAAGAAACGCCTTAATTGCCGGAGGTTGCCGACACTGCCCCTGGCCGAGTAGACCCCCTCCCGGCCGATGGCCCCGACCATTTCCGGCCCTTGCAGGGGAAATCCCGTCAATTCCGGGTCCCGGCCGTAAGGCGAGGTCTCCGTTTTCTGGCCGGGCAGGGTGGTGGGCGCCATTTGGCCGCCGGTCATAGCATACTGGGTATTATTAGCGAGAATTACCGTAATCTTTTCATTGCGCGCAGCGGCATTGACCAGGTGCTGGGCTCCAATGGAGTAACCGCCGCCGTCTCCCATATAGGCAATACAGAGCAAATCCGGCCGGGCTCTCTTCAGCCCCGTCATAACCGGGACTGTCCGCCCGTGGTGGGTCTGGATTGTATCAAGATTAAAAAAGTCCCAGGAAAGCAGGGAACAGCCGATATCACAGCCAAAGATCAGTCTTCCCTGGATTTCCAGTTCATCAATTACCTGCCCCAGGCACTTCAGAATCAGCCCGTGGCCGCAACCCGGGCAGAACTTGTGGGGCTTGGTGTCAACCCTCCAGCTTCGGGGCATTGCAGGCTGTGGGGACATGTTCAACCTCCTTAAAACCCTTAATTTGTTAAAATATTCAAAAACTAAATAACTCTGGCATCGCTACCTACTTGGCAACTTCGGTGCCTGACACAAAAAGTTGAAAAGTTGGCAACTCCAACTCTGGTGCCTGGCACCTGCTAGCTAAGTTAAAATTTCTTTTACCTTTGCTTCCACTTCGCCGGCTGTGATACCCAGGCCCGGCCGGAAAAGTGTCAGTATTTCCGTGCCGCTGCCGTAAGCCGCCTCCTTGAAGAGCCTGGCCAGTTGACCGTAGGCTGATTCCACCAGGAGAATCTTTTTGGCCTTCCCAACCATTTCCCGAAGCTGGCGCACGGGCAAGGGGCGCAGGGTCACCGGGCGGAAATAACCGACCTTGCGGCCCTGTTCCCGTAGCTTTGCCACCGCCTCCCGGACAGCCCGGAAAACAACGCCGTGGCAGACCAGAACCAGATCCGCGTCCTCCGTGCCGTCAGCCTGGAACTCGGCAACCTCCGGGGCGATTTTTTCGTATTCCGAGACATCGGCCATAACTTTTTCGTAAAGCTCTTCCTCCAGGTTGAAGGTATTTCTATACTGGGCGGGGGGCCTATCTTCCCCCGGTATTCCTTCCTTGCCTACAAAGGGCTCCGGAGGAACCATCCCGATACCCCGTTCTGCCGGGTCGTAAATCGTCAGCGGTTCTCTCATCTTGGCCTGGTAACCGTCCCCCAGCACAAAGGTGGGAAAGCGGTATTTCCAGGCTGCATTAAAAGCTTTTATCGTATAATCAAACAATTCCTGGTGGGTGGCGGTTGAATACACAATCCGCATCCCCTCGCCGTTGCCCCCGATGGTGGTCAGGGTAACCTCCTGCTGGGAATAAATCACGGTTGCCGTGGACGGGCCGCCCCGCTGCTGCACCACCACCACAGTGGGCAGGCGCATCATTTCAGCCATGGACATCGGCTCCTGCATCAGGGTATTGCCGGGCCCCGATGTAGCTGTAAAAGCCTTGCGTCCGGCCATGACCCCGCCGGCCGTCGTGAAACCGGCTGAAAGTTCGTCTTCCGTTTGCAGAAAACTTCTCCCGTACTTGGGGGCCAACCTGGTCCAATAGTGCATTATCTCGTTCTGAGGTGTGATGGGATAGCCGTACATGATCTCAGCCCCGGCTGCCAGCGCAGCCCAGGCTACAACCTCATTGCCTGTCATAAATGCTCTTTTTTCCGCGGAAATCACCTTTTGCGACAATCAAAACCCCCCATGATTAAATCTCGGTTGCAGCAGAGCAGGCCTTTAACCCGCAGCCGTGAGTCAGCTTGCAAAGGGGCTTTAAGACAGCCCGTGCCGGCCATCCTTCGCCCCGCCATGGAAAACAGATTTAAACTAAAGACCCACAGTTGCCGGATCAAGGAATAAACAAAATTTGTCCGCGCAAGGCTAACCTTCAATGATCATTTATCCCAAAGAGCAACCGTTCTTGTCTTGCCCCGGCTGCCCGTTCCATACTCAAATCTGCGGTAAAACCTGTGGCTGAATGCCTTTAAAATAGTAGTGGCCTGGACTCACCCTGTTATCTTACCACAATCTACATTTATCGACAATTAATTCACACTTAATTTAATGTTTAGTTCATCAGCATTGCCTACCAGAAGGCCCGGGGCATGAACCGCTCCAGAGAGCGAACGGGGTTACCCATACAGTCAAAGGAACCAATTTTTTCAGCAACCGGCGCGGCAGCGGAAGTGGCGATTACCGGCAGGCCAAGCAACCCGGCCGCCTCGCTGACAACCCCGGCGCCCCTTTGCACATCCTCCACGGTGGTCTCATCCCCCAGGTGGCTGTTGTTGATCAGGCCGTCCACCCGGCCCAACCCCCGGACATGCTCTACAATTTCCTTGACCCCGGAGGTCATGGGGCGGTATATGTTAATGACAGCATAGACTTTCAAATCCGGGTCGCTTGAGGCGCCTTCCAGCAGTCTCAGCGTCCTGGCCCCTTCAGCGCCGTAGCCGATGTCCAGGATGATCTCCCCCTCGCGGCGGAGCGCCCACCTGGCTTCCGGCTTAATTGAAGTGCCGGCCTCGCCCAGACCTGTCATCTGCCCGGTCTCCCAGGCTATAACATCAACGCCGCGGTCGGTCAGTTCCCGTTGAATGGGCCGGAGGGTATAACAGGGTTCAACCAGATCAAGGTCCACCAGGGTGACCTTTCTGCCCCGGCGCGCCAGTTCCAGGGCCCGGTTCAGGGCGTTTTCGCTCTTGCCCCCGGCGTATTCCCCGGTATAGGCCTCAACAATTCGCTCTGCCATTAGTATGCTCACCTCTGCTTAATTCTAGCAGGAAAGATTGAAAGTTGATTAGAAGAAAAATTAGAGCTACACCTGTCAGAATCTACAAAATGTGTCAGTAAGCTGCAGTTTTTTAAGTGTTTCTTCCCCCGGCACTCCTTTAGCGGTCCAGCCCCGCAACTGGTAGTATTCCTCAACCATAGTTTTGAGATCATCCCGGCTAAAACTGTGCCCCTTGCAGGGGCCGCTGGGAAGCGGTTCCCCGAAGCGCGGCGGGAGGGTATCCTCAGCCGGATTAATCCCCTCGCGCAGGTTATATAAGCGGCCCATGTTCCAGATCCTGGCGCCCAGTGCCTGCAGCCCCTCTTCACCTTCCAGGCTCCGCCCTGTGCAGCTGTGGTAAAGCTTTAAATAAGTGGCGGGGCTGAGGCCAAAAGTTCCGAAGTCACACTTGACAAAGGTATCCAGCGCGGCAAGGTAATTCTGATGATGGATAACAATCTCCGCCTTGCCGGTGACGGCCAGCCTGTCCACCTGACGGCCCTGCCAGGGAACACCTCCCAGGTCCTCGCCGAGGGGCATGCCCCGCTGGTGACACCCGCCACGGTCGGCAGTCATTAGCGACAGCGCTATGCCTGTAGCCCCCCTGGGTCCCCAGGCCGGGGTTTCCAGGCCTTTGATGTGTACGGCAAATTGTTCTGCCTGCACACCCAGTTTTTCTGCAGCCCGGCGCACACCGCCCGCCAGCAGGATGCCGGGCCCGTCCTCCCGCAGGGCAATTGCCCGGAGTAAGCCTTCCGCAGCTTCCACACTTCCGAACTTGATCTCATGTCCACAAACCCGTTGCTGCGGCAGCAGGTTTTTTTCAGCAGCCTCCATGGCGAAACCAATTGCCCCGCCCGCCGACATGCTGTCCAGCCCGAGGGTGTCACAGAGGTGGGCCAGATGGGTGACCGCCTTCACATCACTTATTTCCAGATTGGAACCCAGCATCGCGGCAGTTTCGTATTCGACAATATCAGAAACAGTTCCCCGGTAGCGCCCGGAGCGCAAATACCCCATCTTGCTGCAGCGGATAGGGCAACCTGTACAGGCATCGCTCCTCAGCCACAAATGTTTGTTCTGACCGAAATCACTAATTTCATCGGCTCCTTCAAAGACTCCGTCATAATAGTTGCGTCTCGGCAGTACACCGGCCTCATTGGCAAAGGGTACCGAAGAAGCGGTTCCGGTCAGCGTCAGACTCTTAATATCAGGATTGTCTTTTAGTTCGCGGTAAGCCAGTTCCACAGCTTCCAGAAATTTTCCTTGATCCCACACCCTGACCGGTTTGCTACCCCTCAAGGCAACGGCCTTGAGGTTCTTGGAGCCCATTACAGCGCCGGCGCCGCCCCTGCCGGCCTGCCGGTTATATTCGCAGGAGATGAGGGCAAAACTGACCATATTTTCACCTGCGGGACCGATACACGCTATTTTAACACTGTCGTCCTTGAGCTCTTCTTTAATAGTCTTGTTGACTTCCAGTGTACTTATTCCCCATAATTTGCGGGCCGGCCGGATTTCCACGCGTCCGTCATCAATCCACAGGTAAACCGGTTCACTGGCTCTGCCGGTGATAATAATACCGTCGTAGCCGCAGTATTTTATTTCCGGCCCGAAGGAGCCGCCGAAGTATGAATCCAGCAGGGTGCCGGTGAGCGGTGACTTTGTTACCACACAGGCACGCATGGACGGGGCCAGCGTCCCGGTAAGGGGGCCGGTCATAAACATTAAAACATTATCTGCAGCCAGGGGGTCGCCTTGAGGAGGCGCCAGGTCGTAAAGGAGTCTCAGCCCGTAGCCTTTACCACCCACAAAGCTTGCCTTCAGCCAGTCCGGCACAGCCGCCTCCCAACTGTTTCCCGAGGAAAGATCGATCATTAAAAATTTATCGAAATAGCCATTATTCATCTTTGTCCCCTCCCAGTATAACCAGCTCCAGGGCGCCTGTGGGGCAGTACCTGACACAGGCGGGATCACCGCCGCAGAGGTCGCATTTGCGGGCAATACCCGCCTGCTTGTCCATAACAATTGCGCAAACCGGGCAGGCTTCGGCACACAAACCGCAGCCGGTGCATTTCGCCCGGTCAATAAGTACGGCGCCGCTATCCTCCTGGCGGTAAACGGCCTCCACAGGGCAGACCTTGAGGCAAAAAGCATTCCGGCACTGGGCGCAAACAACGGGCCGGTAAACAAGCCCGTGTTTTTCCAGGTTTAATAGCGCCAGGCGCGGGTTTGTCCCGCCGGTCTTTTTTTCAGAACAAATCATCCGGCAAATATTACAGCCGCTGCACAGGTCAAAATTGCTGTAGATCACAGCGCGCACGCAACAACCCCCCATCTGTTTAAACCTGATTTTAGTCCATGTCGAAGCAGCGCAGGTAGATTTGCTGATAGCCTTTTACGTCGATATCCCGGGGATTGCCGGTAGTTTGCGGGTCCTTGTACGCTTCTTCGGCCAGCCTGGGAATCAAGTCGGGGGAAACACCCTGTTCTTCCAGGGAAGGTATTTCCAGTTCCTCCACCAGTTCGTAGATGTATTCCACAGCAGCCAGGGAAGCCCGCTCCAGTGACATCCCGTGGGTGTTAATTCCCAGGGCCTGGGCAATCCGGGCATATTTTTCAGGTTCACCCATCCAGTTATATTCCATCACCGGGGCCAGGGTTGCCGCTACGGCCGGTCCGTGGGCCACCGGAACAATGCCGCCCAGGGTTTGGGTCATGGCATGTACGGCCCCGGCGCTTTCACTGCCGTAGGACAGGCCGGCCATCAGGGCGGCCATGGCCATACCGTAGCGTGCCTCAATGTCGCTGCCGTTGGCAAAGGCGCGGCGCAGGTATTTGGCGCAGTATTCTATAGCCAGCAGTGCCACGGCGTCGGTAACAGGCTGCGCGTAATGACAGGTGTAGCACTCGATGGCATGGCAGAGAGCGTCCATACCGGTCCCCGCAGTTACCAAAGGGGGCATGGAGACATGTAATTCCGGGTCCACAACAGCCAAATGAGCTGCAATCAAGGGGCCGCCCACATTAAACTTGTACTCCCTGGCAGGGTCGGTGATAACCGCCCACTGGGTTACTTCGCTGCCGGTCCCGGCCGTGGTGGGTATGGTAGTCAATTTTGGAATACGTTTGGTGAGTTCCTTTTTCCCCTCTGCGCACTCGTAATTAAGAACCGGCTCGCCGTGGGCAATTTCCACGCCGGCTGCCTTGGCAGTATCCATGGAACTGCCGCCTCCCACAGCAATTAAACCGTCACAATTTTCTTTCAGGTACATCTCAGTGGCGCCGGCCACGCAGTCAAGGGGAGGGTTGGCCACAACACAGTCGTAAACAGCACAGGTAAGTCCCGCTTCTTTCAAACTTGCTGTTACCGGCTCAAGCAAGCCCGCCTTTACTACCCCCGTGTCGGTCACGATAAGCGGTTTTGAGACCCCGAGTTTTTTTTGCTCTTCCCCCAGAAGCCTGATAATTCCAATACCATTTTTCATTACTGTGGGAACCTCAAAACTTTTGGACCTGTGCATTCTTTCAAAACGCATAAACATCTGTCATCCTCCTCTACTTGATAAATTAATATAAAAGACAAAATGTTTGATGAGCAAACCATTTGTCCAAGTTTAATCTGTTATGGTTTGTCATTCTCCGTTTTTATCCCGCCTGTCAATCATAAACTGCATTTTCCGGAATTGTCCAATTACGTTTGATTAGGATAAAAATCTTTATTATTTGTTATTATACACCATACAACTTTATATTGTTAAATAAGTTGCTAGCAACTTATTTAACAATATAAAGTTGACAGTAGATAAAAGACGGTATAAAATTTTTAATAAACAGTACTGCTTAATTTTTCTACCGGATATGTTGAGCTGTCAATTCTATACAGCTCTGACTATTCACCCTGCTAATGTTTTGAGCTACGGAGACATTAAGGCAAGTTGACGCTGGATCGGTGAGCCGGATGAATACGTCGGCAGCAGATCTTCCCTGGAGAACAGCAGTTTTTTTAAAGCATCTTCTCTTGGAGTCCAAATCATCACGACTATACTTTTTTACAGTTCATAGTTCATAACTGTCTAACTAATCTAATGAAAAACCATTAAGAAAGTAAGGTGTAAAACATGGGTTCCAGAATTATTAGCGAACCGGTTGAAGAAGCGTTACGTTTGATTGAAGAAGCGGAAAGGCAGAACATTATCCTGCGCGCACTGGGTGGTGTAGCAGTTAAGCTGCACACAGAAAGGGAGCCGGAAATATTTAAAAGAGATTACTCCGACATTGATTTGGTGGTGGATAAAGACAGCGGGCCTAAAGTTGCAAATTTCCTTAAACAGATGGGGTACGAGCCCAATGTCTCTTTTAATACATACAACGGTCATGAAAGACAGTTGTACTACGACCTTGAGAATCAGCGGCAGTTGGATATCTTTGTTGGAGATTTCCGAATGTGCCACTACATCCCTCTTAATAACCGCCTGCTGGTAGAGCCCTACACCATCCCCAGGGCTGAACTCCTCTTAACGAAAATCCAGATTGTACAAATGAATCACAAGGATATCATTGACCTCAGCACCTTAATGCTTAATAACGAGATAACTGAAGATGACAGTGCTATCAACTATTTGCAGATAGCCGGTCTCTGCAGCAATGACTGGGGACTTTATAAAACTTTTTCTCTTAACGTCGAAAGACTGGTTAAGATACTGCCGGAATTTAAACTGGAAGGAGAAGATACGGATAGTGTGGTCGGCAGGTTTCTCCACCTAGTCAACAAAGTAGAAAAAGCCCCGAAAAAGTTAAAGTGGAAGATGAGGTCAATGGTAGGCGAAAAGGTACCCTGGTATGAACTGCCGGAGGAGGTGCATAGGTAGGGCAGTGACATAATTCTCTTGGAGGTGTGATAAAAATTTGAGGAACGACAACCTGTTTGTTAGAAATGCCACCGGCCTGGTCAGGTCGTGGTCAGTATTTGATGCGTTTATTTACGCTTTTTTTTCCATTAACCTGGTAACACTCGGCTTTTATATTTTTAGCTTTTCGGTGTGGCTGCCGGATGCGCACATGATTCCGGCAATGATTATCGCTGCTATCTTTCTAATTTTTATGATCGTTGTCTACGCTTCGATGATTTCTATAATACCCCGTTCCGGAGGGGATTATATCTGGCAAAGCAGGATCCTGGGCAGCGGGATCGGTTTTGTTGTTGCCTTTACCGGCTGGGTGGTGATCCTCTGGCACTGGGTGCCCCTGTACGGCACCATGCTTTGCTGGAATGTTTACCAGCCGTTCCTGGCCATACTCAGTGAAATATCCGGCAGCGAAAGTTTTGTCAACGCCGCCCTGTGGCTTAATACCCAGGCCGGGGTTCTATTCTGCTGCGTTTCCGTTATTGTACTGGCCTCTATTATTATCAGCTTCGGTATGAGATGGTACGCCCGCTTCCAAAAATTTTGTTTTTTTGTTGCAATTGGGGGCTTTATCTTAATGCTGGCGTTGCTGCTGTTAAAAACCAACGCCCAGTTTATAGCCGGCTTCAACCACTATGTGTCCAGCATTTTTGGCGGTGACAGCGTCAATGCCTACCAGCAGATCCTGACCCAGACCGCTGCGGACGGATATACGCCGGTGGCCTGGTCGAATATGGCCATTATCCCCAGCCTGGCTCTGATCCCCATGCTGCTGTTCTGGAACATGTGGGCCAACTGGGGAGCAACCCTCTACGGCGAAATCAGGGGGGCCGGCGAATTTCGCCGCAACCTTACAGGTATGGTTTCCGCCCTGATTGGTGTTACCGTTCTGGCCATAATTTTCTTCGCCATCCTGAACAAGAGTGTCGGATGGGAATGGTTCCACGCCGCCAACTACGCTTTTTATATGGGCGACTCGCCGCTGCCGATATTCCCGTATCCCGCCTTGCTGGCCAGCTTCCTTACCGACAGCGCGCTGCTGCAGCTCATTCTGATTGTGGCCATGAGCGCCTGGTTTTTCGGTTGGTGCGGTACGGTTTTCCTCTCCTCCACCCGGGTCATTTTCGCCGCAGCCTTCGACCGGCTGCTGCCCGAATGGATCTCCAGGGTTTCACCCAAAACCAGGAGCCCCATCAACGCCCTGATGGTGATGGCGGTGCCGTCTTTAATCGTCAGTACGATTTACGCCTATTCTGAATCGTTTGTGGAATGGACCCTGGCCACCACCCTGGTTATTTCCGTGACCTATGTTTTCACGGCTATTGCCGCCGTCATCCTGCCGTATAAGCACAAGGAAATGTATGAATCGTCTCCCGTGGCCAAATACAAGGTACTGGGAATACCTCTGATCACAATTTGCGGGGTTGTCTTCCTGGCCTTTATGGCCTGGGTGTTTAAAGCCTGGCTGATTGAGGATGTATACGGGCTGGCCAACGTCAAGTCGTATATGTACATGGGTGTCTTATATCTTATCTCGCTGATAGTCTATATTTCGGCCAAGGGGCTGCGCAAAAAGCAGGGTATCGACCTTGAAAAGATCTACGGGGAAATTCCTGTGGAATAGCTAGTTTACTAAAAAGAGAGTTGGTTGTATAGTGATTGTATTTTTTGCCACCGATGTTCATGGGTCCGATGTTTGCTGGAAAAAGTTTATTAACGCCGGGAAGTATTACCGGTCCGAAGTCCTGATCCTGGGCGGGGACATGACGGGGAAAGCCATTATCCCGTTTATCAAACTAAAGGACGGCTTTCACTTTGATTTTATGGAAAATAAACAGATTTTACAATCAGAAGAAGAAGTGAGCCAGGCTGAAAAAATGATTGCGGATAAAGGGTATTATCCGGTGCGCTTTACACCGGAAGAGATTGACTATTACAGGGAACACCCCGAAGAGCGCGAGGCGCTCTTTACCCAAAAAGCCCTGAAGCGCCTCGAGGACTGGCTCGCTTTCGCCGAGAGCAAGCTGAAGGATACCGGGATCAAGGTATTCGTATGCCCGGGAAATGACGACATGTTTGAAATCGACGGTTTATTGAACCAGTCACCGTACATAATCTCTGCGGAGGGACAGGCCTTTGACCTGGACGAAAACTGTCAGTTGATCAGTACCGGCTGGTGCAATCCCACGCCCTGGAATACCTTCAGGGAAGAGTCAGACAGTAAGCTGCTGGAGCGTTTAGAAAAAATGCTGCCCCTGGTCAGGGATTTCAGGCGTTTAATCTGCAACTTTCACGGCCCTCCTTACAAATCCGGTTTGGATGACGCACCCGAACTGGACGAAAACCTGCGTCCCAAGTTTGCAGGTCAATCGCTGGTGCCCGTGGGCAGTAAAGCTGTACGCGACTTTATTTACCGCCATCAACCCATGCTGGGACTTTTCGGGCATATTCACGAAGCCAGGGGGACACAGCGCCTAAAGAAAACCATCGGCATAAACCCGGGCAGCTCTTACGAGCAGGGTTTGCTCCAGGGGGCCTTGATTGAGATTAATAAAAAAGGCGTGAGGAACTATTTGTTGACTTCCGGTTAATGAATTGCTTGATACCTCTACCGGTCTCAAACCTTTAACAGTTTTAACTGCAATGCAGGCCGGCCGGACAGTCAGATCATAATACCAGTGAGGAAGATTATTTTAATAAATAACTGAAGGTAAAAGACCTCTCTCAAGAGGTCTTTTACCTTACGTTTCATATGCTCAAGGAGATAATTCCGTTTTTACCCATATATGTTTTATGAATTATTGCCCAAAAATATTCAGCAAAGCAAAAAATAGTTCAATAGGACAAGCAGGACTACCCCCGGGAGCTGAAGGAGCCCGGCGGTGAGAATCGTCCACGGATTAACGGCAATGTGGAAGCCGAAGTAGCCGAACAGGGTGTTCAGGGCCACCAGCAGAAAGGCCCCCAGCATGGACCAGGCAGCCAGGCGAATTAGAAATCTCAAGGGGCGGAATAATACCGTTCCCATGAGGTAGAGTCCCAACAGTCCGGCCATTCCGATCAAGAACATCTTCCATTCCAAGACGGAGCACCTCCCTTTGCTCCATTATATGACATTGACTGGAAAATATTCCTATTTAATTTCCTGCCTGCCCTCCATTGCCTTGCTCAAGGTGACCTCGTCTGCGTATTCCAAATCGGCGCCCACAGGCAGGCCGTGGGCAAGCCTGGTTACGCGAAGGTCAAGGTTCCGGAGCAGACCGGCCAGGTACAGGGCGGTGGCATCCCCTTCCACATTGGGATTGGTGGCCAGGATAACTTCTTTAACAGTTCCCCCATCCAGGCGCTGCAAGAGTCTCCGGATGTTCAACTGCTCCGG
>DBRJ01000009.1 GCA_002305915.1 Pelotomaculum sp. UBA1371
CGGTGGCCGTCACCGGTTGATCCGGTCTGCCTGTAGGACATACCCCCCGTAGCGAGCAAAACGTTCCTGCCGGATACCCTGCCCTTCCCCCTGACCAGTACGCCCTGCACGCGCCCGTTCCCGGCCAGGACGCGCTCCACTTCGGAATGAAGCCGTACCTCTACCCGGTTCTGTTCCAGGTATTTCTGCAACGCCTTGATCACATCAGCGGCGCTGTCTGAGGCGGGAAAAACCCTGCCCCTGTCTTCCACCCTGGTTCTCAACCCCAGCCCCTGGAGCAATCCGGTGAGACTGGGGCTATCAAAGACGCGGAGGGCAGTGTACAGGAATTTTTTATTGTTTACGATGTGGTTTTGATAATCTTCAAAATCACCGCAATTGGTAATATTACACCTGCCGTTGCCGGTGAGGGAAAGCTTTTTGCCCAGCCTGCCGTTCTTTTCCAGGAGAACAACCTTCAAACCCTGTGCGCCTGCCGCAGCCGCACCCAGCATGCCGGCCGGGCCTCCCCCCACGATGATCAAGTCGAAATCCATTGTTACGCCCCCGTTTAAGATCCATAATTAACTTTTCCATTGATGGCCGGACCATTGTTCTTTTTGGTCCCTTTTGTTATAATATTCTTAATATTATTACTATGGAGGGAGAGGATATGTACACGCTCCACGAAATGCGTGAAACCGAAGGCTATTATGGAAACAGGCGGGCGACAATTTACAAATTCGGCAGAGGCGTCAGGATCATCGGTTTTAAAAAAAACAACCACTTTGAAATCCGGGTTCTGACCATAGGGATGAACCCCCGGCAAAAGGGTATGGGAAAGCAGGCCTTGTTAATGCTGCGACCGAAGTTTGAAAAAATCTCTGTGAGCGAAATCTACGACTACGCCCTTCCCTTCTGGATCAAGATGAAAGAACGCGGTTTAATCAACAATTTGGGGAGCGTCAAAGCAGGAGACAGTGAATATATCGATTAAGACGGCTTAAGAGATTTAAGACAATTGAGCTGCAAATAGATAAACCAATAAAATGGATGGGCCCCGGTATAACCAGGGTTCTTTTGCTTTCTATGGCGCCGGTTCAAGCGTTGTCCGCTCCCTCCCAAAGACCGGGGCAGAAAGACAAAGAGAACAGGGTTTAATCTAAATATTGCCGGGCGCAGCTGCAGGAAGCCCGGAGCAAGTTATGACCGGCGGTAGGCCAGGCCTTCCGCCAGCGCAACCAGTTCACCGTTTTCGTCCCTGACCTCCAGCCGGTACAGGCCGGTTTTTCTGGTCAGGCTCTCTTCCCTGGCAACGGCGGTCAGCACGGTGCCGCCGCGGGTGGCTTTTAAAAAACTGATATTAACGTTCAAGGCCAGGGCCAGGTTGCCGTGGGAATTACTGGCGGCGGCAAAAACAAGATCCGCCAGGCCGAAAATAGCGCCGCCGTGGGTCAGCCCTTCACCGTTCAACAAGTCCGGTGTCACCTTCATTGTCGCGCTGGCATAGCCGGGTCTTATCTCAGTAAGCTCGATACCCAGCAGCCTGGCAAAGGCGTCCTTAGCCAGACGCTTTTTTCCTTCTTCAAGTTGTTTTTCCGGCATGATTTCAACCCTTCAAAAAATATTATATTATTACGGAAATCCAGAAAGAACCGGATAATTCGGGTAACGCTTTCCCTTTGGTTTAAGAAGAACGTTTTTTGGCCCTGTAGTATAAAAAAATAAAAAGACCGTACAGCGGAACAGCCAGCAAGTACTTGTAGTCCACAGGGATGGGAAGCGCAAAGATGATCACGCCAAGAATAATAACCGCCCAGATCTCCCAGGTAAACTTTGTGGCCGTCCTCTTGCCTTTCTTCTCCATATAAACTATCACCCTTTAAACACTTCTATACGTGTACAGAAATTCCTTCCAGCACCGTTTATTTGGGAAACGGCGGGCCTGCTGTTAGATTACGCCCGAATCCTGAAAGCTATACAGCATTAAACCACCGGCAAACCACCAGCAAACACCCTGAAAACCGGTCCAGTAACACCTTAAGGTGTTGTCTTGCAAGCAAAAGTCAGACATTCCATTCCAGCACTTTGCTTAAGAACCCGGCAAGTTCCTCCGTTTCAGGGCTGGTGAATAGTTTTTCGCTGTCCCCGTACTCCGCCAGCCTGCCGTTTACAATAAACATCAGTTTGTCACAGGCCTTTTTGGCGAAACCCATTTCGTGGGTTACAAGAATAAAGTTCAACCCCTCGTTTCTAAGTTCATTTAACATATCCAGGACTTCACTGGTGAGCTCCGGATCCAGGGCGCTTGTGGGTTCATCAAGCAAAAGCAGCTTTGGTTTGACAGCAACAGCCCTGGCGATGGCTACTCTCTGCTGCTGGCCGCCGGACAGCTCGTGGGGATATTTATGCCTGTCCCGGAACAGTCCGAACCTTTCGAGCAAATTGTCGGCGGTGGTTCCCGCACCGGCCTTTGTATACCCATGGACGTTTACCAGCGGCAGAATGATATTCTGCCTGGCGGTAAGATGGTTAAAGAGGCCTTTGGACTGGAACACAAAGCCAATTTTCCGGCGATACTGGATTAGGTGCTTTTCATCATAGCAGATCTTTTTCCCGTTCAAGGCCACTTCCCCGGATGTCGGCTCAATGAGACCTCCAAGAATTCTTAAAAGAGTGGACTTTCCTCCGCCGGAGGGCCCGATAATGGCCAGGGCATTAAAATCTTCCCGGTAAGTAATATTGTCCAGCGCCCTGTTCCCGTCTGAAAAGATTTTAGATACAGCTTTAAGTTCAATTCTCATAGCTGTATCTGCTTTCCAGGTACCTTGTATACATCGAGATGGGAAAGGTCAGGGTCAGGTACAAAAGACCCAGGAAGATGTAACTTTCAAATATGGCAAAATTAGAGGCGCTGATTTCCCTGATGGTCTGGGTCAGCTCAATCACGGAGATCAGGGACAGCAGCGAGGAATCCTTGATTATGGATGCAAATTGTCCGGCAAGGGAAGGCAGGGTACGTTTTATGATCTGGGGCAGGACTATCAGGCGCATTGTCTGTCCGCTTTTCAGGCCCACCGCCCTGGCCGCCTCCAGTTGAGTATGTTCAATTGAATCAAGGCCTCCCCTAATAATTTCCGAAATATATGCCCCTTCAAAAATAGAAAGGATCAGGACTCCGGCCCAAAACCTGTTGTCCACGCCCCAGGCCGTACCAATGATGTAGAAAAACAGGTAAACCTGCATGATCAACGGCGTACCCCTGAAAAACTGTACATATACCTTTGAAAAATATGAAATGACGAGAATCCTCGAATTATTGGCAAGGGCGGATAAAAACCCCAGAAACAGGCTGACCACAAGGCTTGCCAGACTCAACTCCACAGTTGCGGCAAAGCCCTGGGCCAGCCTGTAGCGGAATGACCACAGGAAGCTGAAATCAAACTCCATTCCCAGGCGCTTGATCGAAAAAAGAAAAAACAGCATAAAAAGAGCCACTGCTATTACGATATTGAAAGCTTTCGGGAGAAAAGCCGTTTTGTTATCGTTGTTTTTAATAAATAGACTGTAAATTGGCATATCTTCCCCTTATTTGTTTAAATCTGAAAAGAACCACTCAAAGCCGTTCTTATCAAAGGCTTCCTTTTCTTCTTTCAAGTATTTTTCAGTAATTGCCTCAAACCCGTTTTGAACATAGAACTCATCAATAAACGCGTTTATCTGGTCCAGGAGTTCCTGGTTGCCTTTCTTAACTCCCACTCCCCAGTACTCGACATCCTGGAAGGGTATGAAAACTGCTTTTGTGGCATCCGGGTTTTTCTTGTTGTTCCTGTAAATAGTCAGCTGGTCATAGATGAACGCATCTGCTTTTCCCTGGGTAACCTCTGTAACACAGGCACTTTCGTCCGGAAACGGTACCACCTTTGCCTTTGTCAGGTTTTTTTCGGCATAGATTTGCCCGGTGGAGCCGGTCTTGACAGCAACTACCTTCCCTTCCCGGTTCAGGTCCTCTACTTTGTTGACGTCCGACCTGCTGTTTACAAGCAGGGCCAGCAGAGCCTTTGCGTAAGGCTTGGAAAAGTCTATCTTTTCCAGCCTCTCCTCCTTTATGGTCATGGAGGAAATCACCATGTCCACCTTGCCGGTCTGCAACGCCGGAATCAGTCCGTCCCAGCTGATATTTTCAATCTTTACCGGCCTGCCGGCATAATCGCCGAAAGCCTTTGCAAAATCAACACTCACACCGGTGGGGTTGCCGTACTGGTCCTTTGTTTCAAAGGGCGGGTACGCCAGTTCCATACCGACGGTAAGCACGTTTGATTCTTCTTTTGTGCAACCGGACCCAATTAAGACAGTACAAACAAGGATCATCAGGAGCCAAACGGATTTTTTCATTTAATTATCCCCTATCTTTCGTATCCAGAAAATTTTTATACAAAGATGCCGCTTTCTAACAATAGGACTCTATGGCATTTACAGGGCATGCCTTCGAGCAGCTTCCACAAACATCGCATTTATCCACATCAATTGCGTAGCCCTCTTCGGTTTGGTAAACTGCTTTAAACTTAATTGATTGGCATATTTCTTCGCATTTTCCACATCTGGTGCATTTTTCCTGGTTGATCTTCAACCCTTTAAACCTGTCGGGGAAATTTCCAAAATTAAAATGCTTTCTTACAATCTTGTGGTCACGGCTAATGCAGTCATAATCATAGTTGTAATAATCACCCTTGAAACTATAGATACAAAAAGTAACAGTATCGGGATATTTGAGGGTATCCTTTACCCCCAGTTGAAAAATCGGCTTTTGGGCTGCTTTTTCCTTTAATTCTTCTAAGGATATTTCTTTCACATGGCCTGTTGCTTTAATGGTATATCCAGGTTCAAAGATGGGCAGGCCATCTTCCCCTATCTCCACATGTGGAGACGCCGACATGCCGCAGATGGATATTTTTCCTGTTTCCTTCAATTGTTTGTAAAATGGCTTCACCGTCATGGTCCGGAAATACAATCCCTCTTCATCCCAGGCAAACAAATGGGCAATTCTGGTTTCCGGGTAATCCCCGTCAATTGTAGCAAACGTTAAACATCCTATCTCGTCAAATTTCTGATAAATTTCTTCAATTGTCATTGTTTTACCTCTCTCCCTTATCCGAAAAGTTAAATTATTCTCATTATAGTTAGATATCTAACTATAGTCAAGCTTTGCTTCCAGCTTTCAAGAATTACTTTGATGATTACAATATCCTAAACTATCCTATACTGCCGGGCCGGGCAAACTGCCTGCCATCTTCTCAGAATGTTGCACCATTGGGCACCAACAGGAAAAGAGCCTGACGGCTCCAGTCCATACCAACATATTTCCCTATGCCTGCTTTTTTGTAAATCCATAAACCCTGCCAAAAGGGCAGTCAGTCAAGAACAAATTCTGGAGGCTTACTTGCCGGTTTTTGTCTCCGGCGCCAAATGCTGCTCCCGGGCAAAGGGATTGTGGTCAGTATCCCTGTGATAGTCGGGGACCGGCCAGCTAAAACGGCGCCGCTGCCTCAACCGGAACGCGGCCGCGTGTTTTTTCAGTTCGAACCCCACCCCGGCCGCCAGCCTGGAGGCTTCCAGGGCGGTTGTTTCAATGTATTTCCTCTTGACGGCTCCCGCCAGGATAGCTTCACCGGCAGCTGTGCGCACCAGGCAGGAAGAGGTCCCGGCGGTCTCCCCGGTCCGGGCCTGGGGATCCCAGTAATCCCCCACGGAAAGGTCAGCCAGTTCCGCCGACCAGTCCACACACATCTCGCAGCGGTCCCGCTTGTAGGCCGGCATGAGGTGGTGATACATATACCGGTGCCGGTCCAGAGTCAACCGCCGGCCATCTTTAAGCTCAACCAGCAGGTGGCCCGGCCAGTCCCCGCCCCGGTAACTCATGGCGGCAATCTTATCCTGAGCCTTGAGACCCAAATGTTCCACCAGCAGGTGGCGGGTACCCTCGTAATAAAACTGGGACGCGCAAAAAAGGCCCACCATAAGAACCACGCTTTTAACCAGAAGGGGCGGTTCACCCAACATCTGGAGCTTGCGCAGACCATGAATCTGGCAGGGCAGACCAACCACGGCAAGGCGCCGGTAACCCTTCGACACTGCCCGTGTTAAAAGGGTGTTCACCGGAACGCAGGCGTATTTGCTCTGGGCGGAAGCAAGGATGTCTTCCTTCCCCGTAGCCAGCCGGGCTTCGGTACGGCAAGGCTGGTCCCGCCGGAAACCGGCCAGCAGGGCACAGTCGATAAGCCCCTGTTCCAGGGCATAAATCAGTAGAGAGGTAACCAGCCCCCCGCTGGCGCCCTGTTTTCTGATTGAAAGGTCGGTGCTCCAGGCA
>DBRJ01000008.1:0-12461 GCA_002305915.1 Pelotomaculum sp. UBA1371
CACTTCAGCTTGGCGCTTAGTTCCTCGATCTGCAGCTCTTGTTGGAGGAGTTTATCGCTTAGCTCTTCAATTAGCCGGGCTGAACTATCCTGTGTATTCATAGGTAAATTATACCACAAAAACAGCTGTTTTTAAGTCTTAAGGCTGAAAAACCCCGAATTTATTGATTATTTTAGATAACAGTGCGCCCGGTAAATGCTTTATGTGCTCGTGGTTGTTTTATCGGCAGCCCGTCCAGCAGCCAGCGGAATTCCCGGTAGTCAATACTCATTACATCGCCTTGCTCTACCGGCCAATTAAACTTACCTCGCTCCAGACGTCGATAATAAAGCCAGAAACCATTATGTTGCCATTGAAGAATTTTTAACTTATCGCGTTTACGATTGCAAAATACAAACAGGCACTGGCTGAATATGTCTAATTTGAAGGCTTCTTTGACCAGCACTGCTAGCCCGTCAATGGATTTTCTTAAATCGGTGCTGCCGCTGGCCAGATATACCTGATTGCCAGCTATATCAATCATATTGTCTTCAAGACCTGTACGATTTCGCGCAATAGGTGGTGGTCAAATCCTTTGCGAACCTCAACTGTTGCCTGTCCTATATAAACGGTTATGTACTCACCAGAAGAATCTGCCAGCCCATTAATCTGAAAATCTAAAGGCAGCCATTTCACAGGCACTGTTTTCTCTGTCTGGCAGGTACGGAGTTTTTTGCGCCAGTAATAGAATTGATTTTCTCTAATTGTTTGTTCTTTACACCAGGCCTTTATTGTTTTGCCGCTGCCCTCATATTCTGCCAGTCGTTGTTCCCATATGCTGTATAGTTTCTTATCCATATACCTGAACATTCCTTCCTTTTTGATGTTCAGGTTAATTCTCGCATATTTTCGCTTTATCTTGAAGGTGTGCTATCTTTGACGCTTACAAAATAAAAGCCAAGGCTGATATTATAAATATCTCCCAGGCTTTTATCCTTCCATGAACACAGCTTCCTCCAAGCGTCCTTCCGAAAATTGTTTAAATGCTTGAATCATCCCTTCACTACATCCATCGGTTAAACCCTCTACCGAATATTAAATCTAGTTTATAGAAATACCAGCTGTTTGTTTAATGTTAGATGGAGCCTCTGCGGGTAGTCAATTCCCGCTTTAGGACCTTCGATGACCAGATAACGGCGGTAGCCACTATTTCCGATTAACTGTTTTAAACCGTTTTCCTTAAGGTGTTTCTCAAGTTTCTTGACTGTTTCCTCCCGGGCCTTGCGGTCATGCTCGGCCTGGATAGGGTTGTAACAAATAATGTATCGGTCAGCGTCATCTGACCAAACCTCTTTAACCCGAAGGTTGTTGCTGACTACCTTGTACCGGCCACCGGTTTTCAGGACTTGCTCAACCGCTTTCATTTTGCGCATCCGCATACCTACGATGTACTCAATGTGCTGACGATCTAGTTCGTCTAAAAGTTTTTGACTGACCATACCCCGGTCGCCCACAAATATTGCGTGGCGGAATCTGAAGCGACTTCGCGCTTCCTGAATCATGGCTTTAAAAGTATCAATATCGGCAGTATTGCCAGGAAAGATCTGATGTGCTACCGGGATGCCCGCCCGGGGTCATTAATATTCCAACCACAACCTGTACACGGTCTGGCCGGTGGTCCTTGGAGTATCCATACTCGGCAAGACCTTCCGGGCCTTCACCTTCGAAGTAGGTAGAGGTGGTATCCCAGAACACCATGTCCAGATCAAGATTAAAAAGGTTTTTGGTTTTTTCAAACAAATCCTGCTCGATAAAGTATTGGTTTTCAATCAAAAAGTCCAGCGCCCGGTAAAAATGATGCAATTGCAATACAGCAAAAGACGGATGGTAAATATCACTAGCCCATTCACTAACAGCCCGCTTGGATAGCGGGTCAGAGATCCGGTTTAATACCATTGCATAGATGGCTTCCGATATAGGCGTCGTTATATCCGTTTTAGCCAGGAGCCTCTCCAGTGTAGCAGGCAAGCCAAGATTTTCCCAGATGTTATGGAAGATCAAATCTGTGCCCCATTCTCTGGCGCGATCTACCATAATCTTGGCGGCCTCGGCCTGGACCCATTTTCTTTTTGAGAACTTAGCAAGGCTTGGTTTTTTTCGTGCCGGTTCAATAAAATAAACTAGTTCAGTTGGAGTAGGCTTTTACCGATAGATAATTGTAATAGCTTAATGATACGATATATGTATTAATCAACTACCTTCTCACTATTCCTCTTTTTCAAGCTGAGCGTTTAAGTTTGCCTCAATCCATTGATTCCTGTCGTTCTCATCCCCGTAATCCTCTAAATAAGCACGCATCGCCTGATAGCCTTTTACTTTGGCTCCCTTCACCTCTACGTACTGCCGGTAAGAGTCACAGGAAAACCGGGCGTCACAGTACCGGCAAACTGCCGTGCCGAACTGCACCTTCCGGCCCGGCATCTTTTCCTTCAGCTTTTTAACAGCAGGAGCACAAAACTGCCCTTCCTCAATCATGTCCACTGTTGCGCCGAAATCGCTTATACATTCTGCTACTTTTTCCTGAGCATAATCCAAGTCAACCACAGGTTTCCACTTCTTCATTGCTGCCTGCACTGATTTTGAGTCCCCAATCGCCAAAGCCTCGATTAATTCCTGCGGCGGGTCAGTAGCGATGATCGCTATGCCGTCCAAATCCTGCCCCCGCAGATTCTGCCAGATATGCGCATAAACATTGAGTTGCTTGACATATAGATCCCGGTAAGCCCGGACCTGCTCCGCCTCGTGAGTTTTGATGTCATACATGACCACCTTGTTATCTGCGGCTACGATATCAACTACCCCTTCAATGGTATACCGGCGCCCGCCGGGGGTTTTCTGCTCAGGCAGGGTCAGCTTCACTTCTGTCTCAGTCACTTTTTTCGCAATTTTGTTCAGCTTGCGCCAGTAAAGCAACACCTGCTGCCAGGCCAGTTCCTTCAGGGCTGGCGGAATAGTGTGCGCACTCTCCATCTTCAGGTATTCAAAATTGTCCTCAAATGCATCCTGCAAAAATTTCTCCAATGGATCCGGTGTCCTGGCGGCGCTCATCAGGAACTCCCCTTCCTGGACTGAATTAAGTAATGATGCAGGTCCTCAATGGTCTGGTGGACCAGGCTGCCAAAGAACATCGTCGTAGAGCGTGAAGGCGCAAAACCATATTTTTTGAAAACCATATACCTGCGGGGGCAATCCCGGTAGGCAAGGTAGTCTGACGTATAAGAGTACATTCGGCTGATATCGTTGTTTTTTTCGTCAGCCGCCGGCAGCGTGGACAATTTTAATTCTGACAACCGCGGTAAGTCCTTTTCTTCCATTAAGTTTTTAAAGCATGGGTGCATTGAAGTACCAGGAACCTTGAGATGGGCTAGAATCAACAGGTTTTGCGCCCTGGAAAGGGCAACGTAGTACATTCTCATCGTATCAAAAGCTGCAACCCGGTCCAAGGGCTCATAATCACCGCTCAGAAAAGGCCTTACTATTTCCTCAACCCGCTGGGGTTTCAAATGTCCCCTGTCCGGATTGCCCAGCACAACTACCGGAAATTCCAGCCCTTTAGACTGGTGGATGGTCAAGAAGGGTATGCGCCCTTTCGGGAAAATATTCTCAGCATCCTCATATTCAGTCTCACCCCTGCGGAAGAGAGCACCCAAAAAGGTAATAAAGAAGATACGTACAAATTTACCGTCCGTAAGTGATGAACCACCGATAATCCCATAATAATTGTCTATAAACCGGGCCAGGTACTGGCTGGTCATGGCCAGGTTGCAGATCGGGCCTTCATCGGTGCCGGTCTCAGCCAAATCAAACATTTTTTTAAAGTGCTTGAAGCCGCAAAAACGGTAAAAAAGGTCCAGGACATTCCAGTCCAGGGAGGTTGCCCGCCCCAGCACCCAGCTAAGCGGCGAAGTTTTTCCCTCCGAGCTTCTCTTTTGTAAAGCGTAATCAAGCCCTTTTGATGCTAAATCCTTCCTTGCCCGGTCAGAAAGGCCCGCCGCACTGCGAAGCAAATGATTATGTACTTTTGGCTCATATTCATCTGAAAGTTGCCAGCCCTCATCCTGGAATAGGGTGATTAAAATCCGGTAATCCTCCACTGCCGCCTTTACTTCAGCTATCCTTTCGCCGACAAAATGTACCAGGTTGCGGTCATTAAGGAGCAAGCCGTTAGCAGCATCGTCACATTTATCCAACCAGTTATGAAATTCGCGATTCCCTCCCATGTCATAGCGGGGGTCGCGATAAGGCTTGCCAAAGATTTTCAGAAAGAGCCCAATGATTGCAGCTGGTTCATGGTTATCTAAAAAGCGTTTGGCCCTGGGTGCATAGACCTTGAGGCCGCGCCGCTCCAGGGCGTCAATCATTCTTTTTGCATGCTCGCTCCCTAAGGTACGATAGAGGAAGGCAACCTGGTTCGGGTCGGCCACCTTCTTTTTACTGATTAACTTGGCAACGAAATCTGCAATTTCTTCGCATACATCTAGTGATTTCCCTGGCCCAGCAACCACCACAGAAGGCAATTCATCAGTGCTGAAGGCAGTGATGTTCTTGTCTACAATACGGTAGTAAGTTTTGTTTCCGGCATTTTTAGTCCAGTTTTCCTGGTCAATAAAGCGGCGATAAAAATCAACAATCCTTTTACGGGAGCGGTAATTCGTACTGAGAGGAATTTTCGATACAGAGCACCCCAATTCAGTTTGGCAGCGGTCCGGGAAGCAGACGAAGTTTTCCACAGTGGCCCCCCGGAAGCGATAAAGAGCCTGGTCATCATCTCCCACCACAGCTATGTTGCCGTGGCCTGCAGCAAGGCTGAAGAAGATCTTTTCCTGAATTGAATTTGTATCCTGGTATTCGTCAATGATGACGTGCTTAAAAACCCAGGCTGATGACGGGTTTTCCATTAAAATCTTGTGGCCTTCCTGCTGCAACAAAGAAAAGTCCACATGACGGCGATTGCCCGTATGCAAACTTTTCAAGTAGTAGCTATATATTTTGGCCATTAGTTTAAGTTCGGCGTCACAGCTGCTTTTCACAATCCTTACCGGATCCAGCTCTTCTTCAGAAAATCTATTGAAGAGCTGGATGCAGTTCTCAACAGCTTTGTGTTTAGATAAAGTATGATTTTTGTTCATATACTGATTAATTTGCTTATTAATGTCATCAGGCAGACTCAGCTCTGAAGCTGCATCGCTCCAAAAACGGCTATTATACATATGGAAATACTGATCAAGCCCGTCAAGTAAAACGGGCGGGCGCGGGTGCTTGCCCCCACGGGCAAATCTCCGGTCGGTCATCAAGCGCTGGCAAAGAGAATGGACCGTTCCGACATACATTTGGGATAGATCGTAGGGCTGACCGGTCACATTAGTCACAAGACCAAGCAGCGAAAGCAGGCCTTCCTTAAGCTGTTTGGCCGCTTTTTCGGTAAAAGTACTGAGGAAAATCTCTTCCGGCTTTATGCCGTGAAAAACGATTAGATTGAGACTCCTCCACAAAAGCACTGCAGTTTTACCCGAGCCCGGCCCGGCAACAAGAAATAACGGGCCGTTTACATGTTTAATAGCTTTTTCCTGGTTGGGATTGGGCTTAAAGCCAACCTGTTTAAAAAGTTGCTTTAATGTGAAAGCCATTGGAACATCTCCCCATCAAATGCTGCTTAAAAATAACTACTTATAAATTAATATGTGCTAATACAATTATTTTTAGGTTGTCAATATCCTTGAATATCCCTGTAGATTGCCTTCCGGTTAACATTTTGCCCGCTCTTCCCCTCCAGGTAGTCGACGATCTGCTCCGCAGTGATGCGTTGTTCAATGCCATAATTCTCCAGAATCCTCATCGCGCTAGCATCCTTTCACGGTCATCCATAAAGGAAGCGCGCAAGTATATGAGCTTTGACGTGTACAACCAGAAGCGGAATAGGCACCGATGATGCCTGCCCAAACTTTCAACAACTGTGTCGACGTGACGTATTACCATTTTACTGTCTTCAATGCATTTTGTATGTCTTTATATATTTTGCCTTAAATACTCTGCAACTTCAGTGATAGGATCATTAGAGGTTGTTTCATAAATAATCCTCTCTGCCAAATCACTGACAGCAAAATAACCTTTTTTAAACCTCACATGCCATTTCCCAACACATAAGTAACGATCCGCCCATGTACCTAAGTTGCCTTCGAATGTAGATTCAATGCCATCCCGTTTTAACACTTCACGTAATGCAGCAACAAATATTTCATAACTGAAACCGTTCGATGACTTGTTTTTTATAATGAACATTTCTCCTTGAACTTCGCGCAATCGTAAATGTGATGCGCTCATCAAATTAAATAATTCAGGGAAATTTACGAGACAATACCTCCAATCAGTTCTCTGAAGGGTTGAGTTTGATACGAATTGATCTAACTGATCCTTAATATTTTTCTTTAATTTTAGTGCATCAAGCAGTTTTCTTACAATATCACCATGGCTTGAAAATAGACGTTTCATACTTGGTGTCCTTGTAGGTTCATCAGGTCTATCAACGCATAATGTTTTATACGCGCTTACAGGAAGAGTATAATCCCCAAATGTGAGCAAAGCCCTTCGCAGTAAATGTCCGTGTTTAGGAGCAGTTTCATTAAACAGAGCAGATATCTTATTCCGATATTTCTTAAAGTCTTGTATATTTCCTATCGATTTATAAAACCCAGCATAGTACAAAGCAGAGCGTATTTGGCCATCAAAATATGGATGCTCTTCTGCTTCATAAATTTCGTCCGCAAAACTAGTACTATGCATTATCATTCGTGCTTTAATATATTCCTCTTCTATTTGTTCTTGTGAGAATCCTGACACCGAGCCTTCTGTTGAAAAATACGAAAGCAAATTATCCCAGTTTTCAGTAAGTTTATTAATTCCTTCAATAGCACCGCGATACAGATCTAATTCATCAATTCGAGTGTTTACAGTAAGGTTTTTAATAATCCTCAACCATTGTTTTAAAGAACCATTGTCTTTGCCTTTCGCCCTATATAGATAGGTAGTTACCGCGTGAAACAAAACTCTATCTGAATATGTACGACTGTCAGATAAAGAATTAAAAATAAACCAATATGCTGTGCTGCTCCTATTTTCACACAGGAAGTTTAATGTGTAATACATAGTCTTAAAAATTCTTGCGTCAATTTTTTCAAAATCAAATGTATTCGCCCAGTTGACATCGCTTGAAATTATTTTTTCGTTCATAAAAAGCACACCAAAAAATGTCATATACAATGTATTAAAATTTTCTTTTGAATTCGACCAAAACAGATCGGTCCATTTGCCATCAAAGTTTTGCTCAACTTCAGCAATAAATGGCAGTTTGAGTTTTTGTTGTCTGCCTACCAGCTGTGCTTTTAAATTTTCAAACGGTGTGAGAGGTTTGCCACGTGCGTTTAGTTTTATGTATAAACTATCTTCCATTCCGAGATCATTCATTTCTAAAAACTTAAATGTAAGGGGAACATCTCCCGGGGATGACAGCTTTTCCCCAAGGTTTTCAACATTACTGAAAGTTTCCTTTATAGCATTGAGCATTACGAGAGCTGATTGGATAGTTGGGTCATATTTCCAAGTTGAAACAAACCATTCCGAGTCTTCTATTTCCATAGAAGGTAACAGATCAGACTTGAAAACGTCAGCACGGTTTTTGGTCAGCTCCTTAAAAAAATCACGTGAGCTTTTGCGGGTTTCATATGTGAATTTTTGAAGAAGGTTTGTTTTACTATCATCATCGTAGAAAGCATAAAGGTGCAAAAGGAAAAGCGTGGTTAGTCGCTGTTGCCCATCTAAAGGTATAAATTTATTACTTTCTACTTTGCCGTACACAAAATTCAGATCAAGCGGTGGTGTTTTTTTCAGAATAGCCGACTTCATATCTTTTAAGAGATTGAAACGCACCATTTTGGTATGGTCATCTTGCCTGCCTTGCGCATAATCACGCTGTATAATCGGTACTTCAATCTCATATTTATCGAGTAAATCAAATAATGTTTCGCTCATTCTTCAAACCCCCTGTCAAAAAATGATTCAAGTATATGCTCCATTGCCCCAATGTAGTCCTCCTTATCATCATTTACCCAATTATCCATATCACTTATATCTTTGGAATACACCTTTAGGTAGATGTTTTTTGTACACAATGGTACGAATAATCCTTTTGACTCACGTTCAATAATAATTTTTCGTTTTTCAATAAAAGGTTTGTTTTGATAACTGCGATTTGTTTGTGCATCAAGTAGCGTTAGGTTGCCTAGGCTATCATCTGCTTCGTCTGTTTCGTCTGCTGTAGCATGGATATGCTCAATGTCCCATTTTACTTTGTCTCCTGTTTCCCCTTTATATATGTCAAAAGGAAAGCGGTACTGCTTTTCGCTTTTACAGACTAATGTTGCTATGTTGAATAGAAGGAGCAACTTACGAATTTTTTTCCGGTCGTTTGAAATTTCATAAGATATATTGTGCAGGTCATAATTGCCTGTTACCAATTTCGCCTTTTTAAGTAGGGCTTTCATGACGTTACTTTTACGCTTGCCTCGTGTAAGTACAAATATCTCTGCGAGCTCTACTCCTGATGATATAAGATAACCTATTATGTGATACTTGTTCAAATCGGTATACCAGTCGCGGAATTCAGCATACAACTTTTCTACCTTATCCCACAATAACTTCACAAAATCCTCTTTTTTAGGAGCAGAATTCAACACTGTTGAAAAAACTAAAAACGAAAAATAATTTTGTTTAATAGGTATAAGGGTTGGTAACTTGTTATTCTGCTCGGTTGCCAATAAATCAAATAACATATCAATACGTGTGCCACTCTGCTCTTTTTCATTGAGAAAATACCAGAAAGAATCTTCACGCAAACCTTGCTCAATTCTATCCCATGCGACTGAAATTTCAGTTTGCCGCTTGTGTATGTCTGCACTAAAATTGTCCTTATTTAGCAACAAGGCTTTTATTAGTTCCGCATTCGTTAATGGTATTTTCCCTAAGTTTACTTTGGTAAATATCGCTATGGGGTTACTGCTAGCAGGTATATCGTACCAAATGAAAAACACATTTTTTGGTTCCTCGCTAGATCGTGTGGGTAAACAAGTGTTCCCACAAATAATTATGTAAAAACTGAATGGTAAATATGGCACCTGAAGGAAGAGCCCAGCCCGGGAACGAAATGTAAAATTGGTTTCGATTTCTGGAATAGGAGGCCTTCTATTATGGATTACCAAACGTTATTCACTGTTGCTTTAGGTTTAACACCACCGTGGGAGGTACAAGATATTAAGTTTTCTGAATCTGAGAACCGTCTGGATATCTGGGTAGGGTTTCCCGAAGGAAATACCTTTAACTGTCCCATCTGTGGCCAATCAGGTATGTCGGTGTATGATGCCAAGGAAAAGACTTGGCGACACCTGAATTTTTTTCAGTTCCGAACATACCTGCATGCCCGTGTCCCCCGTATTAAATGCTCCGCAGGCTGCAAAGTAAAGCAGGTCATGTTACCTTGGGCCAGACCGGGCAGTGAATTCACCTTGCTCTTTGAATCATTAATTATGCTGCTGGCCCAGGATATGCCGGTTAATGCCATCGCTGAGTTAACCGGTGAACATGATACAAGGTTATGGCGAATACTTCACCATTACGTTAAAGAAGCCCGCACCATGTTAGATTTCTCGAAAGTTACACAAGTAGGCGTAGATGAAACTGCCGCTAAAAGGGGCCATGATTACATAACGCTTTTCGTAGACTTGGATAGGTCAAGGTTGCTCTTTGCCACTCCAGGCAAAGGCAAAGAAACTATTGATTCCTTTGTGACAGATTTGCTGAATCACCAGGGTAATACCAATCAAATTAAGAACGTATGCTGCGATCTTTCCCCTGCATTTATTGCCGGAGTTAAGTCATCTTTACCCCAAGCCCAAATGGTTTTTGACCGCTTCCACATCATGAAAATCATAAATGCGGCGGTAGACGAAGTACGTAGGTATGAAAGTTACGAAAATGAAGCACTAAAAAAGACCCGTTATATTTGGCTAAAAAACCAGCAAAATCTAACTGTTAAACAGCGTAACAAGCTTGAGAGTTTAAAATATGAGCATCTTGATACTGTACGTGCGTATAACCTAAAGTTATCCTTTCAGGGTCTTTTTGAGCAGCCAAATCGCGTTTCAGGTGAGAAGTTTCTTAAACGCTGGTATTACTGGGCTACCCATTCTAAGTTAGTTCCGATGGTTAATGCGGCTCATACCATAAAAGATCACTGGAATGGTATTCTGAACTGGTTTAGTTCCCATATCTCCAACGGAATTTTGGAAGGGATCAACAGCTTAATCCAGGCTGCTAAAGCTAGAGCAAGAGGGTATCGTAACAACAGAACCTTAATAACAATGTCTTACATAATTTCCAGTCATCTAAACTTTAATTTGCCAAGCTTATGCTCTTGCTAGCTGTTTTCTTCGGTACTACCCACACGATCTAGCGAAGAGCCCATTTTTTCTGATTTTTGTATTTAACTCCTGTATAGCAACGGACTTATCAGGTTGACTATCAAGCCAGCTATTTATTTTTTCATAAGCAGATGCTATATGATAGAAATCAATATTCTTTTCTTTGTCTAAATGACCTTCATCAGATAGAGATTTTAAAAATTTAGCACTATCACTCCTAGTTTCATACTCAAGCTCAAAAGGTGGAACCGCTGAACGAATTTCCTGCGAGGCAATTTTCATAAAAATGTAAACTGTTGTAAGACGTTGTTGCCCGTCAACCACTTCAAAGGAACCGTCATCGCGATGCTTTACAATCAGTGGTTGAAGACAGTAACGCTTACCACCTTCAGTCGAAAATTCATAAATGTCATCAAGCAGTGCTGTCACCTCATGTTCTGTCCATCGGTATCCACGTTGATACGATGGCACGTAAAACCTGTGATCTTTTAGTTCAGCAATTGTTTTAGTCATAATAGCCATATAATATTCTCCTTCAACGTCAAATTATTATTGTTCCATGACGTTCGTTTATCTTTATATTGGGAAGAGCATCAAATAATTCTGGGTAACGCCTCATCTTGCCCTGATTTCGGTAAATTATGTTTCCTCTAACCGAGTTTAAATTACCGGTAGTAAGATTGCCCCCTGGTTAGTGACCTGGATGAACATAAAATCAACTCCTTGTGATTTTAGGGAATATATGGCATGCACATGCTTTTCAAATGTATTGTTATCAAACTTAGAAGTGATAAATATAACCTGTCTATTAATTTCTCTGCAAATTATTCCCGCTGTATATAGCATTTCCCGCAACCGTTCGTGAAAATTATCTTTATCATAACAAAGCACTGTTAATTTCTCATGGCAGGCCCCCCTGAAAGAACTTGGTATAACATTCATTACACCTCTGCCTCGGCCATGGCTCCCACCATCAGGCAGACGTGATATATCGGGGGCCTTTCTACTTAAACCGTTTTTGCAAATATCGTCAATAATACCTTTTAGAATGACGTCCTCTTCTAAACCAATCTCTCTAAATATGGCTTTCAAATCCGAATATAGATTTTCATTAAAGGATGATATAATTAATCCAGTTTGATATTCATCTTTTTTAGACACTTCACTCAAACCTCCCAAATATGATTTACCTTTATCCTTTTTACGGCACAGATCTATTTACCAAATACTTCGCGGACTAAATGCTCAAACTCTACAAACTCTGGTGATTCTGACAGGCTGTTTAAGGCCTCAACCAGCCCCCTATAATACCACCCCTGCTCACCTTTATCAGTAACATTAAACCTTCCCCACAGCTCATCCCCGATCTTTAAATAATCCCTGTGCAGAGCCCTGATGTTCGACAGCTTATCACCCAGGGCGACGATTTTGATGTCCTTGTCGGCTGTTGATTTAAGAAACTCCACCGTGTGCGCCTTTCTTTCATGCCAGGATTTTGTCTTGTCCTCGCTCTGGGCTTTTACCAGCGAGGAGACCCTCCCGTTAAACATCTCCTCTATTGACTCGTAGGATAAGTAAGTTTCCTCAACCACATCGTGCAGGATCGCGGCACAGATTAAATCTTCGTCATATTTCATCTGGGACACGATGATGCCGGCCTCCAGAGGGTGCAAAATATAGGGGATGTTTGTGCCCTTCCGCTTTTGGCCCGCATGGGCGATATTCGCCAGTGAGATTGCCTTGCTGATCATTGCCCTCTCCCTTTCTTTTAGTTCTCAAGTGCGATGTTGATAACGAATAGTCAATTTGAAACCAATTAAATCCTGTAGCTCTCCGCCTGCCGCGCCAAGGTCTGAACAATCTCCTGTCTCAACTCTTCCGGCCTGATCACCACCGCCCCGGCGCCAAACCCCAGGATCCACTTGGTAAACTTTTTATTGAGCAGCACCCTGG
>DBRJ01000008.1:12490-15623 GCA_002305915.1 Pelotomaculum sp. UBA1371
ATCTCGACACCGGCTTCACGGCCCGAGGCCATGCCCACCATCTTGCCCAGGTAACCGTACACATCAAAACCCCGGCGGCTGCCAGTGATTTCGGTGAGGCTTTTCCTGCTGTCGGGGGTGCTCCTAATCCTGGCCATGCGGTCCACCCGGTAGTGGGATAGTCTCTGGCCGTCATAGCTGCCCAGCAGGTAGTAATAGTCCTGGTACCAGACGCATTCATACGGGCTAACCAGGCAGTTTTCCTTTTCCACAGCCAGTTTTTTGCTGGTGTTGTACTTGACGTAGTCAAACTGCAGCTTTTTATTATCCTTGATGGCTTTCTTAATCAACTCGATGTTTTTGATCACATCTTCTTTTGGCAGCTTGGCCGGGTCCAGCAGGATGGTAGTGTCAGGTTTGGTTTGCTCCCGGGCCAGGCCTGCCAGCCGGTGCAGCTTTTTGATCACCGCGTCCGTCTCGGCCCGGGTGATAAACCTGGCCCTGTGCATGGCCTTGGTGATCACCTCCACCTCTCCCCTGGTGAGGGCGTCACTCCTCTTTACCAGGTAGCCGTGCCCGCCGGGCTTGCCCTCAATCTCCAGGCCGGTGGACGCGCTGATGGCGTCAATATCCCTGTAGATTGCCTTCCGGTTGACACTTTGGCCGCTCTCCCGCTCCAGCTGGTCGACAATCTGTTCCGCGGTGATGCGTTTCTGCTCAATGCCGCATTTCTCCAGAATCCTCATCACCGCCAGCAGCCTTTCACGGTTATCCATAGCCTTTCCATCCCCTCCCTCACCCGGTTGCTGCGCCCGGTTCAATGGCTTAGAAGGGCAGCTCCGTCCGGTCATCAGCCTGGCGGAATTTCGTGTCAGTCAGGAAGTACAGCTTCCCCTGCCCCACCTTGATCCTGCCGGCGGGAAAGTCATAGATTTTGCTGATTTTATCTTCCTCATTAAGCTCGTATAGGCCGGGCCTGCCGTGCTTTTTGAAGTACAGCCGGTCACCATGGGCGGCCATTTCATAGGGGGACACATTAAACAGCTTTTCACTTCCGTCGTCGGGGTTAAGTTTTGCCAGCCGGTGGTTAGTGCGGTTCGACATATAAAATACAACGCTCGCCCCGGCGCAGAGGTCGCTGATTTCGCCGTCTGCCAGCTTTTCGCAGCTGCCGCCGGCGAGGTCAAACCGGAAAAGCCCCAGGTTGCCTTTCGTCCTGTTGGCGAAGTAGGCCCAGCTGCCGGCAAATGACAGGTAGGTGCAGTAACAGTCGTTAAGGCGCACCTTTTTCAGCTGCCGGTCCAGTCTGAACAGGTTGTTCCCGGCGCCGCGGGTGAAATACAGCACGTTATCGTACACATGAAAGTCCAGCACACCTTTCAGGCCCAGGCTGGTCAGGCCCCGGTCGGCCAAAGAAAATCGGTGCAGGCTGCCATGGTTGATGATATAGATGCAGTCATCAGCCACGGCAAACTCCGGCAGCAGTTCAGGCGCCGGCTCGAAGATGAGCAGATCTTCCCTGTGCCCGCCTTCAAATCTGGACAGGGTAGCCCGCCGCCCATCCGCGGTCAGAAAATAGATTGTGCCGTTTTTGACCCAAAAGCTAGCGATTTCGCCTGTGACTGCTTTCCTGCATAGATAGTTGTCCAGATCTTGCTCCACGATGGTGTTCATTACTTCCCCCCTTGCGGCGTTTGACACGGCCGGGTATTGCACCGGGAAAAGCGCCAGGTCCGCCCCGGGCGGCAACCAGCCCCGGTATTATCACGCCAGCAGCCATCTTCACATTCTTTATGCATGATAGTTAAACTTACGGCAAACTGGGATATTTAACCTCAATTGGCTAGTTATATTCTAACAGATTCGTTGTCCTAAATTTGACATATTTCAAAATTATTTTCATTTAACCCCGCTCTTTAAGCTCTTTAATCAATTGAGCCAGCGTCACTGCCTCGACCTTCGCCTTAATCACCTTGTCGGGCGTTGTTTCCCCTTCCAGGCCCTTGCTCCAGGAAAATTTAGGCCGCTTTCCCTTTTCAATAACGGCCTCATTGGGGTTATCCCTGATGGCCTCCGCAAGCGGCGCCCAGATTTCGGAGAAATGCTCCACCTGCACTCTGTTGTATTTCCCGCAGGCCAGGCAGCAGCCCCAGGCGCTGTGGCTGCCGGACAGGGGGCTGCCCCCGGTGCCATAAATGTACACCTCCCCGCCGCAGTGACGGCAGGCAGCCCTTAAATTGCCCTTTTGCCAGAGCAGCGACAGAACACCCAGGGGGATCATCCCCCCGTGGACAAACATCACCGAGATGAACGCCGAGTCGAAGGTGCAGAAAAAATACCTCGGCGTGTCGATGATCACCTGGGCCTTATCCAGGATCAGGCCCAGGTTTTCGGCAAAAAGCTTGCTCTCCGCCTCTTTGGTTTCCGCCGGCCGGTCGTCCGGGCCGGGTGTATAGATATGAATTGTCATGTTTAAATCCCCCCTTCTCCCTTGCCGGCGCAGACGGCATTGCCCAAAAGGCCCGCCGGCGTTTGCACCGGGCAGGTCTCCGTTGCCCGGCCGGCATTTAAACCGAACAAATTCCGGCAGCCACTGGCGGTTAAAAGTTCCTGGCCCGCACCTCCTTCAGCTGCTCCTCCAGGTCCATCGACAGGTTATACACTTCCACCAGCCGCTCGATGCCGTTGGGGTCGCTGTAACGTTCGGCAATTTCCCGGGCATTCTCCCCGGGCATGACATACCGCGGATAGTCCTCGTACCCGCCTGCTGGGTCCCAGGTGTCGCAGATCACCAGGCAGTGCGTCGCCCCTTTTTTTATGCCCTCCTCCAGCCATCCCCTGATGGCCGCCGCAGTAGTGGGTTCACTCACCATGACCACCCCTTCAAATTTTTTGAGGCCTGCCGGGTTCCCCCGCCCTCAATTTCATTCTAGCAAGCTAATTGTCCCATATTTGTCACAGGTCAAAATTTTTTCGAAGCAGAGAATCCGCGCCGGTGGTTTAATCCAACTGCGGAATTTCCGCAGTTCTTTTCATTTCTTTCCTTTGCACCGCCCAGTCGGTTAATTTACAGGCCCCAAAAGAAAAGCCGAACGTTTTATGAATCCACGTTCGGCTCAAACTTGCGGAGACGTAAGCGTAAAAAGAGGCACAT
>DBRJ01000003.1 GCA_002305915.1 Pelotomaculum sp. UBA1371
TTAACCCTGGACGAAATCGTGCCGGACTTCGACTTGTAATAGACGTCCTGGCGGCTATGGAATTCAAACCCATGCTTGTTCCCAATTTAAGACGGATGCCCCAGGAAATATTTGAGCCTGAATGGGGGAAACTCAAGCAAATTATTGAATCCCATTGTATTAAACTAGGAGAAACCCACGTTTTTAGAATAAACCATAGGAGGTGCTGAACATGCCGGTAATTACTTTGGAAGCAGGCCAGATGGATAAGAATCAGAAGGAAAGCCTGATTGCGGAGTTAACCAGGGTCGCCAGCGATATTTTAAAAATCTCGCCGGATGCCTTCGTTGTCTTACTGAAAGAAAACCCATATGACAACGTTGGTGTGGGGGGGAAATCCTTAGAAAAGGTATTAAAAAGCAAATAAAATTAGGTAAAGGATAAGAAGCTATAGTAAACAGGATAAAGATGTAAAGATGGGGACGTCCCCTTTTTATATCCTCCTCTTATGCATCAGTCCGCAAGTGCGTCAGGGGGAATGACTCCTGTCAGCCGTACAAAGGCATAAAAGGTATCAAGGCTTGAGGTGCAAATGGACAAGGGAGCTTTACTGACGTGGAAGGGGAAAGGAGGGCAAAAAAGTAGTGAGTGCCATCCCCATATTCTTCGGGTGTCTGACTTGATGGCGCCAGTTGAGCAGTTGACTATAGAATGTTAAAATTAATAAAAAATGGTTCCAAGAGGGTGATGAAATGCTTTGCCAACTGTGTCAGGAGAGGGTTTCCTGTATTAAATGCACGGAATGCGGGATTTCTTTGTGCAGTCACTGTGTCAAGCTCGATTTGTACGGCACCGGTTGCGGCTGTATCGGCCCCATCCACATGTGTCCCACCTGTTTTGAAGAATGCTGGTTGCCCCCCGGCGTCACGGCAGACTCTTATAACGCTTTTTAGTTTTTTGACGCGATTCGACGGCGATGACAAGCCGGATGCATGGCGGGATCAGCTTTGTAATCATCAACAGTCTTTACAATTAACTTGGGTACCTGCATTATTAAGGCTTCCCGTCTGTCAAACAGAAGATTATTAGATGTTTAATCCAACACCGGGTATATAGCTGAACGGTCAGAAGATTGGAGGTTGAACCATGAAGACAATCGGGTTGATAGGCGGGATGAGCTGGGAGTCGTCAGCCTTATATTACCGGATTATCAATGAAGAAGTTAAAGCCAGGCTGGGTGGCCTGCATTCTGCAAAATGCATCCTCTATAGTGTAGATTTTGAGGAAATTGAGATTTATCAAAGAAACGGTGAGTGGGAAAAAGCAGGAAACGTTCTGGTTCAGGCAGCCCGCAGCCTTGAAGCGGCTGGAGCGGATTTTATCCTGCTCTGCACCAACACAATGCATAAAACAGCCGGACGGATCGAGGCTAATATTGGCATCCCGTTACTGCACATTGCGGACATTACTGCGGCTGAGATGTTGGCAAGGGGGATTAAAACTGCAGGGATCCTGGGGACAAGGTACACGATGGAGCAAGACTTTTATAAATCCCGCCTGGAGAGAAGGGGGATCAGGGTCCTGGTTCCCGGCAGTGAAGACAGGGAGTTTGTCAACAGGGTAATTTACCAGGAGCTGTGCCTTGGACGCATCGAGCAAGATTCCAGGGACCACTATAAAAAAGTGATTCAAAGTTTAGCAAACGCCGGGGCGGAGGGAATTATCCTGGGTTGTACCGAAATCGGTTTGCTGGTACGGCAGGAGGATTCAGCAGTTCCGCTTTTTGATACCACGGTGCTCCATGCAAAAGGGGCGGTAGACTATGCTCTTAAGTGATCTTGGTGATTCTTGGCCAGCTGCCGCCTTATGGTGCATTTACGTTTGTTATAATCTTCTGCAGGAAAGCCGGTGAAGGTTAAAGAAATATTCTACTAGTAAAAATTTATCAAATGTTCTCCGGGGGCTATAAATGATTGAGAAAAATTTTGATGTTCCGATTATTTCTGATTAAGCTCTCCATGAAAAGCAGATCCAGCAGAATTACCGGCCGATTATCGCTGTGCATAAATGGTTTGCCAGACGCCCGGGCACTTTATTCCGCGGGCTTTTGTTGTCTGAGTTTGCGGAAGGCAGTCTAAAAGAGAATTTTTATAAAGCCCATAACCTGAAAGGTCTTAATATAGCTGACCCCTTCATGGGTGGTGGAACACCGCTTATTGAAGCCAACCGTCTTGGCTGCAATATCATTGGTTACGACATTAATCCAATGTCATATTGGATTGTGCGCCAGGAAATCGAACACCTTGACCTGGAAGCCTATCGCAAAGCGGCAGCTGAACTGCAGGACTCTTTGACAAAGGAAGTTGGCTACTTTTACAGAACCGTCTGCCTGAAGTGCGGTTCTCCCGATGCCCACGTAAAATATTTCATCTGGAAATTAGAAAGTTATGGCTGGTTTACCCGATGAAAAGGTTGTATTCTACTCCGTTTGCGGAGTAAACACTATTATTGAGTATATAAGAGTCAATGATCAAAATGTAGTTGTATTAGTACCAGAGGGACGGGTTCATATTTTTAAGTATTTCAACACATCTTCTATAGAAATTTTTATCCATCTCAAATATAATCATGATTAATATACTTTAATATACTTACCGGTTTTCGTCAGATAATATTGTACTACAACGCCCTTTAATACTTCTGCCTTATAGAATCGGATTTATCAGCCAAGATGTGGTTTTCTCTGGCGGGATGAATCCCGTCCTGCAGCGAAAGACTGGCTTACTTCAGGATATAAAGGGTCAAAAACAGGGGGTCTTTGGATGGCTGACTTTATTACAACCTTACGAAAACAAGTTCTGCTGGGGGACGGTGCCATGGGCACCATGCTTGCAGCGCATGGGCTGCCGCCGGGAGAAAATCCGGAGCTCTGGATGCTTTCCCATCCCCGGGCAGTGCAAGAGGTGCACCGGGCTTATTTCGAGGCAGGTTCCCAGGTGATCCTGACAAACACCCTGGGTGCCTCAGCGTTGAAACTGAAGGAATACGGCGCGGTCCACCTCGTGGAGGAAGTGAACAAAAGGGCGGCCCAGCTGGTGCGTGAGGTTGTGGGAAACCAGGCCTTTGTGGCCGGTGTTATCGGACCTACCGGA
>DBRJ01000037.1:0-2626 GCA_002305915.1 Pelotomaculum sp. UBA1371
TTGGAAGTTAATGCTGAATTTGCTTCCCAGGGGCTGCGCGTTTTGGCCCTGGCCACCCGTATTTGGCCGGACATTCCGGATCGCCTCCTGCCGGAGACCGTGGAGGGGGAGATGACATTTATAGGCTTTTTCGCCATCCAGGACCCCCCCCGTCCGGAAGTTAAAGAGGCAGTTGCGCTCTGCCGCAGTGCAGGTATCCGGACAGTTATGATCACAGGTGATCACCTGGAGACTGCTGTAGCCATCGCCAGGGAATTAAACATTATCCAGCCCGGCGACGGGAGCCTGACGGGCAAACAGCTGGAACAAATGAACGATGAGGATTTGAGAAAGGTAGTGAACAGTGTAGCTGTTTACGCCAGAGTATCTCCGGAACACAAGTTGCGTATTGTGGAAGCGCTGAAGTTCCATGGTCATGTTGTGGCCATGACCGGTGACGGTGTCAATGATGCCCCGGCTCTTAAACGGGCTGACATTGGGGCTTCCATGGGGATTAGCGGGACCGAGGTGGCTAAAGAAGCCTCTGACATGGTCCTGCAGGACGATAACTTTACCACCATTGTAAGGGCTGTGGAGGAAGGACGGACCATCTACAACAATATTCGCGGTTCCATCCAGTACTTGCTTTCCTGCAATACCGGAGAGCTTGTGGCTATTTTTTCAGCCTTGCTGCTCGGTTTGGGCAGTCCCTTAAGTCCCATTCAGATCCTCTGGTTAAACCTGGTCACTGACGGGCCGCCGGCCCTGGCCCTGGGGTTGGAGCCTCCCCAGCAGGAGATTATGAAGAGGCCCCCCCGCAAGTTAAAGGAAGGTATCTTTTCAGAAGGAGTAGGCGCCAGAATAATCTGGCAGGGCATCATGATCGGGCTTCTGGCTCTGGCCGCCTTCTGGCTAGCCCTGCGCTGGGACAGGTCCCTGCAGGAGGCACACACCATGGCCTTTGCCACCATGGCCTTGTCACAGCTGGTGCATTCATTTAACGTCAGGAATGTGAAGCAGTCACTCTTTACCCTGGGTTTTGGTTCCAACCGCAGCTTAAATTATGCCTTTATGGTGTCTTTGGCGATGTTGTCATTGGTTATCTTTACACCGTTTTTGAGAGACATATTTGAGACTGCCCTGCTACGGCCGTCTGACTGGGCGGTTGTTCTGGGTCTGAGTTTTCTACCCCTGGTTCTGGTGGAACTAAGTAAAGCAGTGGGACGGCGGTCAGGTTTAACAATATAGGAAGGTAAATTAAGTAATCTTCAGGGAAAGATCTGCGCCTGTACTACTTACATAAGATCTGCATAATTACTTTTCAAACCCGGCAGTAAATGTGAATTTAAAACTACAAACAACTATTAAATAAATCCGCTGTAGACTGGACGGTATAACTGAGTTATATATCCAATATAAAAATAAAAAAGAACACTGCTACAACGGAAAAGTGCGGCGGTCGCCTTTTTTAAAGGGTGGATTATCAGGCAGCAAACCGGGATGGTTCAACAAATAAAAATAGCAATAAACAAATAACCCCGTCCTAAAAATTTTCGGGGTTTTAGTATGTATTGGGTCACAACAGCCGTTGCTGTTTGTCGTTGAGATCGTCGCCCTTACACTATCTCATAATGTGAATAATGAGCTGGAGAGGCTTCTCATCTGCCTGTAGCTTTGAGTACACGCTCCCAATAACTGGCGTATAGAGTAAAGCGATTTGGCCGGCCCGGCGTAGAGGGGTGAAACTGGCGCTTGAAAACATATGTGGTTGCTTTTTACAGGGTACTTCATTTGTATTGATCATTGCTTTTATATTTCATCGTTAAATTCTTCCAGTAAAGATACGATACCCACTACTTTGTCAACATCAATAACAAAACCGATGCCTGTTCCCGGTTTTTCCAGCTGTCCGGCTTGAACAATTGCTTTTAACACGTTTTTGGTTTGATCTTGATGAATCAGGGTTAAAATTATATCCTTTTCTGGTTCTATTGGAATTCCCAGCAGTTTTTTCTGCTCGTGTATACCGACGCCGCGTCCGTGCAGAATAGTGCCCCCTCTTGCTCCGGCTGCTTTTGCCGCATTAACGACTCTTTCTGCAAAACCCTTTTTAATGATTGTTACTATTAATTGATAATCCCTACCTATCTTCATCTTCTACCCCCCTTCCCCCGTAGATAAATCCAAGTAATAATACTGATAGCACGGGCGATAGAGCAACAATAGCTACCAAACCAAATCCATCCATCAAGGGATCCCTGCCCGTTGTACCGGATGCTACTCCCACTGCCAGGGCTAGAATAAATGTTGCAGTCATGGGACCTGTTACTACTGTTCCAGAATCAAAAGCTACCGATACAAAGGTGGGTGATGTATATCGAATCAAGATCAAAGCCAGTAGATAACCCGGGGCAAGTATATATAAAAGTGGTATGCCGTAAACTATCCGGGCCATGGCCAGGGCAACGGCTATGGATACCCCTGCAGAAAGGGTATACATCATTAACCGCTGGGAGATGTGTCCTGCGGATACCTTCTCCACTTCATAATTTAATACGCGAACGAGCGGTTCAGCTATCACCGTAACAAGACCTAGCAGCAAGCCGATTGGAATTACTACCCAATTATAATCCAATTTGCCCAGTTG
>DBRJ01000037.1:2638-9059 GCA_002305915.1 Pelotomaculum sp. UBA1371
AAAGACAGGCATATGCCAATTGCCAAGCGTTTAATCTCCTCCAGGGGCAGCTTCAAAAAGAGGAACTGAAACAACAGGAATATTATTATGAGAGGTAAAAGTGAAATAGCCACTTCCAATAAAACATGTGAAAAGCCTTCTAAAAACATTATATTTTTCATCCGTAGATCACGCCCAACAACATAACAGCCAGGGTGGGACCTATTAGGACCAGGGCTAAGAAACCAAAGCTGTCACTCATGGAGCTTTTGCCGGCTAACACAGACGTAAGGCCTACTCCCAGAGCGATAATAAAGGGTACTGTCAATGGTCCTGTGGTTACGCCGCCCGCATCAAAGGATATTGGCAAAAAATTAGGAGGCACAAAAGCTGCTAAGATAAATACTGCAAGATAACCTGCGGTTAAAACATGCTTCATTGGGATGTTTAGAAGTACTCTAACGGCAGCGATAGTTATAAACAGTCCCACCCCTGCAGCAACAAAAGATACAAGCAAGTATTTTGGTATGCTGCCACCTGAAACATACTCAAATTGGTTTGCTAGAATACTTACCTGTGGTTCAGCCACAGTGACGGCTATGCCAATGAATAATATGGCAAATAATAGTATAATAACGGAGCCTCTTTGGGGAAGTTCCGCTCCAATCGTCTCTCCCAGAGGCAATAGGCCAATCTTAACACCGATAAGAAACAAGCCTAACCCAAGTGTAACCATTATAGCACCAATTATGAATTGAATTACCATATGGCCGGGATTTTCAAAAAAGATAAATTGGAATATTATCACCATTAAAACAACAGGAAGAGTTGAAGATAAAACTTCCCTGGCAACATCTTTTACATCATCCATAAAGCACCTCTTTGTAATATATTGGTTTATAATAAGTTTTCAGAACAGCAACCCTTTGCTCTGGGGTCTTTTGCCTCCTATTGTCGGAAGGACACCCGGCGCATTCTTTACTTACCCTTTACCAATCAGGTAACACGGGTATTTCCGGGGTTCCGGGNNCAACAGGGGTTGAGTATTAAATATTCTTTATATGCAGGGTTTCTATAGTTATTATTGTGCTATCATTAGTTTTTACAAGATTTTCTTAAGCATACCATTATGTTGAGTTGGTTATAACCATTTAATTATATTATTATTAAATGATATCTGTCAAACGTGATGGAAAATGTCAGGTATTTAGCTGCGCCTGATTTTTGTGAAATCCTAGTAATATTAATAGGATTAATCATATTGTTACAGATAGATAAATGTTAATAATTGAATCTGCTGTTGTAGGTACAGTATTGACAGGTTTCGAGAAAATGAGTTGAACAGTGAGTCAAAGAACCGTTCTCTTTCTTACAAAAAAGAAGTTTGAGGTAATATCCATGGGGAAAAGGCAAAAAAACGTATTTGCAACAATAACGGGGGTTGGCAAAAGCATAGCACGGGATTTAATAGAAATGGGTTGTATAATTAAAGAAATGAGTCAAGAACCGGCCCCTTGACTCATTCTTATTTATTTGAATCACCGGCTCACCAGCCATTGTGGTGCACCCTTGAGGCATCGTAGCGGGAGCGGATATGTTTTGTTTCAGCAGGATATCCCAAAGCAATCGCCGAAATTGTAACTATATGTTCCGGTAAACCCAATAACCGGCCCATGGCTGCCACGCGGTCCTCCCTGGGATAGATTCCGAGCCAGCATGATCCCAATCCCCTGGCCTGAGCAGCCAATAAAATATTCTGTGTTGCCGCCGCACAGTCCTGGACCCAGTAATTTATGCCGGGATATTTATTACAGGTCAGGTCGGCGCAGACAACAATTGCCGCGGGCGCCTGCTTCAACATTTGGGCATAATCATGAAATTCAGTGATTCCGTTGAGCAATGAACGTTCTGTAATGACAATGAAATGCCAGGGACGTTCGTTTCCCGCTGACGGTGCGCACATCCCCGCTTCCAGCAGTTCAGTAATGTATTCCCCGGGAACTGCTTGATCCGTGTATTTCCGGATACTGCGCCTGTTAAAGATAGCTTCCAAAGCATATGCCCCCTTATTTTTTAGGATTTATTACCATCAAGCAGCATTATACCCTTTTTTACTTTAATCCTCCAGGAGACCGTTAAAAAATTTCTCAATGAAAAACAGACATATTCATGATTATAAATATTTTAATTGCCACAAGACAGCGCCTGGATATGTTTACTGGTGGAAGGGTTATTTGTAAGTTTTGCTTATAACAAGCTCCAGTTAAAAAAAATTTTTGATAGAGAGCAAAAATGATCTTTTTTGCGTCTGTATGTTAAAGATAGTTTTTCCTTTGAAAGGGGCGTTGTGTTTTGCAGTTAAACTTGCAACGGTTACGAAACATTTCCAGGAAAAAGATGCTTGCCGGGGTGTTGATCCTTGGTATGATCGTGTCAGTGGTTGCGCTTAATATGTTCAGGAGTAAAAAACAGGAAGGCATTCTCGTTAATACCGCAAAGGCAGAGATTAAGCCCATCCAGGATAACGTTTTTGCTTCCGGCAGGGTGAGGTTGTGCGCCAAGCAGGAGTTTTACACTTTTACCGGCACTACAGTAAAGGAACTGAATGTATCACCCGGCGACAGGGTGAGCAAGGGGCAGGTACTGGGCCTACTTGAGAAGGGATTAGGGAGCGCAGCTTAAAAATATGTGAAAAATAGATTTGCCCCGGATTGCCAGGGGAGCTGTTTTTGCAAATTAAGGTGAAAAGAAAAATGATAGGTCTTATCAAAAGTTTGCCCGTGCCGGCAGCCGGGCTGATGCTGGGACTGGCGGCAGCAGGCAATTTAACTGCGTCATACGGGATGATCTTCAAGGTTGTATTCGGCGTTATATCGGCTGTGCTGCTGCTGCTTCTCCTGACAAAAGCAGTATGTGCAACCGGAGTGCTCAGGGAGGATTTAAAAAATCCCGCCATCGCCGGTATAGCCGGAACTTTTCCCATGGGCATAATGATTCTATCCGGCTACATTCAGCCGGTTTCCCCTTTTGCAGGTTATCTGATGTGGATTGCGGGAATCCTGATCCACTGTTTTCTGATCATATATTTTACCATAAGATTTATACCGGGTTTTAGGGTACAGAAAGTACTTCCGGGCTACTTTGTGGTGTATGTCGGTATTGCAGCTGCAAGTTTAACAGCGCCTGTATTCAATGCCATAGGAACCGGCAGAGGACTATTCTGGTTCGGGTTTATTAGCTATCTGATTCTTTTGCCCATGCTCACTTATAGAGTGTTTGTAATAAAATCAATTCCCGAACCGTTGTTGCCCACCTTAACAATTTTCGCCGCCCCCGCCAGCCTTTGCCTGGTGGGATATTTAAAACTGTATCAGGAAATAAACATGACCATCTTCTGGTTACTGACTTTTTTAGCCATAATCATGTTACTTGCCGTACTTCTGTATTTGCCGGTAATGCTCAGGTTAAAGTTTTATCCCAGTTACTCTGCTTTCACATTCCCACTTGTAATCAGTGCCATAGCAATAAAGGACATTGACAGCTATTTAAGCAAAATGCATATTGATCTGCCCGCCGCGCTCGGTTACTTGGTTTATTTCCAAGAAATACTGGCTGTTATACTTGTTATTTATGTTTTAATCAGATATATTGTTTTTATGTTATTACAACGTCCCAGGGTGGAGCCGCAAAACGTGCAAAGCGTATCCAAATAGCCGGTTGTATAGATGCAGTGCAGTGAAGGGACCTGATGACACAACTCAAATGAAAGTACCCTTAAGGACAGGGCTTTATAAAAAATGATGCCAGGCTCCAGGATCCCTGTGTACAAGCTCTATCTACGAACTTTATGCAAACCCCTTGAAACAACTCAATTATAAATGCTCAGTCTCTTGCCGGAGTCAAGGGGCTTCTTTGTTTTAATAAGTATTATTTTAGAGCCTGAAACTTTTTATGTAAAAAGGGGTTAATATAATATTGAAAGCCCCTAAAACCTTAATCCAGAAAAAGCCCTTGTTCTGTTAAAAGAGGTTCCGGATCGAAGACAAACACCGCTTTTAAGCTGAGAAGCTTGCAAGCGGTGTTGCTTTAAGAACAAAATTTTTTCCATTCAGAGGGAGAATCGAGAGGTTTAGAAGTTTTTTCCGGTAGAGCTTTGCCGTAAAATTTCATAATCAAAAATTTTTTAAAACCCGTGCTCGTTAAGGTATTTTTTTAACTCCATGATCTTGATTTCCCCAAAGTGAAAAACGGATGCAGCAAGAAGGATGTCAGCCTTCCCTTCCCGGGCGGCCTCCAGAAAATGCTCCATTGTGCCGGCCCCGCCGGAAGCGATCACCGGGATTTTTACCGCTTCTTTAATTCCACGGATTAGCGGGATGTCGTAGCCGGTTCTTGCCCCGTCGCGGGTTTTGCTGGTCGGCAGGATATACCCTGCGCCCCTGGCTTCCGCTTCCCCGGCCCATTGCACGGCATCTTTACCGGTGGGGGTGTTGCCCCCGTCAATATAAACTTCGTAACCGGAAGGAAGGGCCGGGTTCCGGTCAACATCTATTGCCACTACAACTTTGGAAGAGCCGAATTTTGCAGCGGCCTGGTCGATCAAACCGGGATTGCGGAAAGCCGCACTGCTTATAGAAATGCGGTTGGCCCCGGCTTCAAGTACCTCTCCTGCATCTGATATAGATTTAATGCCTCCGCCTACGGTGAAGGGGATGGTTGTCACCTGAGCAACCCGCCGGACAGCTTCTATTGTGGTCTTTCTTTTTTCAATGGTTGCGGTGATGTCTAAAAAAGCCAGTTCGTCGGCCCCGCTTTCACAGTAAATCCTGGCGCACTCCACCGGATCGCCCGCATCTCTAAGATTAACAAAATGAACACCCTTTACCACTCTCCCGTCCCTTATATCCAGACAGGGCATAATCAGAACCTTGCTCACTTACCCATTCCCCTTTCCTTAACTTAGCAACTGTGCTAGGGTTAATGTTTTCTCGATTTAAACTTTTAATTCCTCCATATGAATACGGGGAATCAGGATTGTCATATTAATTCTGAAGGTAGTGAACCGGGTACGCCTGTGCCGTCAAAGGGGGGCACGTAACATTCATCAGCTGCGGTCAGTTCCTGGACATAGCCTGATTCCAAACCCAGCTGGAGCAGGGTTTCCATCGCCTGGTTGTATTCCTGTCCGGTCAGGCGGCGGTTCAAAGGAGGGGTCTGTACGGCGCGGTAGGCAGGGAAATACTGGGCCATCAGACTTACATAAACCTCCCGGGGAAAATTCCCGGCAATCCACCGCAGCACCTGCTGGGTATCAGCCAGTTGGCCGGGCAGGATCAGGTGCCGGATCATCAGTCCTCCGGTCATGAGGCCGCCGGTATCAAAGGAGGGCAGGCCTACCTGCCGGTACATCTCCCGAATAGTCTGCGAGGCAGCGGCAAAATAATCCGGCGCGCCGGAGAACCGGGCGGCAGTTTCCTGGCCGGCGTACTTCAGATCCGGCAGGTAGACGTCCACCAGTCCTTCCAACTGAGCCAGCGCGCCGGCTTCCTCGTATGCGTTTGAGTTGTATACCACCGGTATCTTCATCCCGAGGGACCGGGCCTTTTTTATTGCTGCTGCGACCTGGGGAATGTAGGGTGTGGGAGAAACTAGGTTGATGTTATGGGCGCCCTGTTGCTCCAGTTCCCTAAAAATTGAAGTCAGGGTGGGAATGTCCACCTCCCTGCCGAAGTGCTCCTGGCTGATCCGGTAGTTCTGGCAGAAGGTACATTTTAGATTGCAATGGGAGAAGAAAACGGCTCCGGAGCCCTGAACACCGCTCAGGCAGGGTTCTTCCCAGAAATGTAGGGCAGCCCTGGCCACTTTCGGCTTCAAAGGGGCACGGCAAAAACCAGTTTTGCCGGCGGTGCGGTCGACCCCGCAGTTGCGCGGGCAGAGACGGCAAGAACCAAGCAATGTTAAAGACCTCCTGCATATGGAATCAAATCAAAATTGTTTTCCCCGCTTAACGTATTTTTTCCATGATACCATATGGAATCGGCTATCGGTGATGCCCAATATTTTTTGCAGTTATAGAAAAGCCCCCCCCCGCTGAATGCAAAAAAAGATCCCTGCGGAGTGTCACTAGTATAATTTCGGAAGGAAAAACCGGTTTAATGTTTAATACTGTATATACGTTATTTGCGCGGGAGAGGAAGTCGTCGCCAATGCCGGAAAATAATGAGTTGGTAAAGATGCTCCGCAATGTAATAAGTGAAGAAATGCAGACTTTTAGGCAAGAGTTCCGGTCCATCGTCCAGGAAGAGTTAAAGCCTGTCCATCAAGAATTAAATCAGGTAAATTCCCGCCTCGACCAGGTAGATATCCGCCTTGACCAAGTTGATAACCGACTCAACCAGGTAGATAACCGCCTCGATCAAGTGGATAAACGCCTCGACCAAGT
>DBRJ01000037.1:9122-17549 GCA_002305915.1 Pelotomaculum sp. UBA1371
AGTAGATAGACAACTTAATCACATGGATAACCGTTTCGATCAGGTAGATACGAGACTCGATAATTTGGAGAAGGGGCAAAGGAAACTCCAGCAGGATGTTACAACCATCAAGAGGGACGTCCGCGCAGTATGGGATGATATATTAAGACTTGAAAACCGGCTGTCGGTCCAGGAGAATAAGGTAATACCATAGTTTTACCTCACAGGCCACCATGTGCCTGGACTTTTTGTTTGCAGGAGAAGTTTTTACCAAACACTTCTCGTTCAATCTGTTCGTTGGAGAAAACTTTAAACTTTTTCCAGGCTATGGGCTGGCAGTTTATTTAGATGTCTTTTGATATTAAGAGATTACGAGGTTGTTTTTTTGTTAAGCATATTCTAAATGAAGCTTATAATGAAAGAACTTTGGTAGGAGGTATATTTTACGGAAAAGCCCTTATTGCTCAAAGATGTTATTATCCTTTTACCTGAGTTGTCTAAAGCTAGCTTTGTAGAAAGGTTGAACCGTTTTGTTGGGCTGGTGGATGTGGCGGGGCAAGTATGCCCTGCTCACGTTTCGAGTTCAGGGAGGATGCGGGAGTTGTTGTTTCCCGGCAACATTGTTTATGTTTCCCCGCTGCCTGCCGGGAAGCGGACTCAATACCGTATTCACCTGGCTCATCATGGTGAAACACTGGTATCTGTGGATTCCCTGCTGCCGAACCGGCTTGTTCATAAGTCCCTGTTACAACAAGCCCTGGCTCAATTTAGAGGTTACCGGGAAATTAAAAAAGAAGCCTGTTATGGTGAAAGCCGTTTTGATCTGTATCTGGAGGACGGGGCCCGCCGTTGTTTTATAGAGGTTAAATCAGTTACCCTGGTGGAAGATGACGGTGTCGCCAGATTTCCGGATGCTCCTTCAAAAAGAGGTAAAAAACATCTTCAGGAATTGATCCGGACGCTTCATGATGGTTTTCGGGCTGCTGTTATCTTTGTGGTGCAGCGCAACGACGCCCGTGTTTTCTCTCCCAACCTGGTTACCGACCCTTTATTTGCAGAAGCGCTTCGTCTGGCTGCATCCGCCGGCGTAGAGATATATGCGCTGGGTTGTAGTGTGAGCAGGCAGGGCATTGGCCTACAAAACTATCTGCCCGTTGAATTATAGAGAGCGCATATATCCCTCCCTGGATGCAAATTCACCAAACGAAATCAATTAAAAAACCTCTCCGGATAAGCAGCTGGTGATTTAATCAAAAAGACTGAGGTAATCTTTATAACCTTCCTTTTCCAGGTCTTCCTTTGGGATAAACCGTAATGATGCAGAGTTAATACAGTAGCGCAAACCTGTTGGAGCCGGGCCGTCATCAAATACATGGCCTAGATGAGAACCGGCTTTTTTGCTTTTAACCTCCGTGCGGAGCATGTTATGGCTTTTGTCAGTATGCTTTGTGATGCATTCCGGTTTCAGCGGTTTAGTGAAACTGGGCCAGCCGCATCCGGAATCAAATTTATCCAGGGAGCTGAACAGCGGTTCGCCGGAAACAATATCCACGTAGATGCCCTCTTGCTTATGGTCCCAGTATTCATTGTTGAAGGGCGGCTCCGTAGCGTTATTCTGGGTTACTTCATACTGGATTTTAGTCAGCTTTTTCTTAAGTAATTCCTGATCATCATCTTGACCCCAGTACTTCTCTATAAAGCCGGCCCGCCCCGAGGCCTGACGGTAAATTTTATAGTGCCCGGGGTTTTTTTCGTGGTAGTTTTGATGGTAATCCTCGGCGGGGTAGAAACTGGAGGCTTCCAGGATTCGCGTGGCAATGGGCCGGGTAAAACGGCCGCTTTCTTCAATGGCCTTTTTAGATGCCAGGGCTTTTTGTTTTTGTTCCAGGTTATGATAAAAGATCGCAGTTTTATATGACGGTCCCCGGTCTGCAAATTGACCCTCCGGATCGGTGGGGTCGATTTGGATCCAGTAAGTATCAAGCAATTTTTCGTATGGGCACAAATCAGGATAATATGTTATTTGTACTGCTTCATAATGCCCCGTTGTATTGGAGCAGACTTCCTCATAGGTTGGGAATTCTTTATGACCGCCGGTATAACCGGATACTACTTTAACCACTCCCGGGAGCTGCTGAAAGGGGGCCACCAGACACCAGAAGCACCCGCCTGCAAAGGTTGCCAGCTCTAAAGGTTGTTTTTTGTTTTCTTTGTTGACCATAATCATTTCACCCCGGCACTATTTCTTAGTCTTAAAATGCTGCTTTTGTTAATATTTTATACGGAAGCAGCTGGGGGTGAAAGACGTTGGGCATAGTCCAAAATTTTGTGTTTTAAGTTTAATTGAGGCTCATCGATGTTGCCATTACGGCAGGGCTGCTCGTTCTGTTTTGAGGTATTTAAATAAGTATTGCTTATAGTACTAAGGAATTGTAAGATATAATCAGGTTCAATTGTAAGCTGAAAAGAGTACCACCGAATCACGTTTGGGGATATTTTATGGTAAAGGATTAGACTATGGATGTGATTAGAGCACAAAAATTTGAAAAAATTTTTGATAAGTTTACAAGATCGAAGCAAATTTATGAAGGAATATTATTAATAGAAAGCACAAGGGGCGATTTTTCCTTTAGCAAGGGTTACGGCGGCAGGAAACTTAATTCGCCTCTGCTTATGGCCAGCATCACAAAGCTGTTTACCACAACCTGCATTTTGCTCCTGCTGGAACAGGGAAAATTGTCACTTGACGATAAGGTAGCACAGTATTTTGACAGATCTTTGATAAGTGGGATTCATGTTTATGGTGGAAAGGAATATACATTTGAATTAACTATTTTTGATTTACTGTTTCAGATAAGCGGGCTGCCCGATGTTTATGAAGAAGGGAAAGATTGTTTAAAAACTAATATCATTAAAGAAGATTCTTACTTCACTATTGATGAAATGATTGCCCGGGTAAAGAAATTAAAACCTCATTTTGCGCCACGTACCGGACGAAAAGCTTACTACGCGGATATAAACTTTGATCTGCTCGGTGAAATAATTGAAAAGGTAAGCGGTTTAACCCTGCCGGAAGCATACAGACAATATATTTATGAACCATTAGGACTTATTAAGACGTATCTTCCCCAAAGCGAAAATGAATATGTTCCCCGGATCTATTATAAGAATAAGGCTATCCACCGGCCCAGGGTAGTTATAAGTAGCCGGGCAAGCGGAGGCTGCGTCACCACAGCCTCTGAATTAATGATCTTTATTAAAGCTTTCTTTGGGGGAAGGTTGTTTAATGAAGAAATCTTTGCTAGATTATCAACATACAAACAATTGCAAGCTTCAATGGGACCAATTTACTACGGTGGAGGATATATGCGGATACCTTTAAACGGATTGGTCACACTCTTTATGGGAAAAGGTGAATTAATTGGTCATTCCGGTTCAACCGGCTCTTTTGCCTTTTATTATCCCATCAGAGATTTATATTTTGTGGGAGACCTGAACCAGATGGCAAATGCTGCTCTTCCGGTAAGATTATCAATGCAGCTTGCTGTCTCTTCGAAGGAATAACTCCTTTGGGAAAATATTGGGAGCTACATGGAGAATCAATAATCCAAGCCCCAGGTATGATTCCTTAAATGCCATAGAATTGCCTGGGGCGCAAGTGTTGTAGGGCAGTGTTTTAGTTTACGGGTCCTTTGCTGAGAAACAACAAGTAAATCAACGAAAATCAAAGGTGAGCTGCTATGAAACTTGTCACTGTGGCCGGTCCCCCTTCTTCGGGAAAGACTTCTGTCATTCTAAAGCTCATTGAGTGTATGGATCTGGAGAAAGGCAGTATCGGCGTTGTCAAATTTGACTGTCTCACTTCCTTTGACAAACTGTCCTATCAGGAAGCGGGCGTCCCTGTCCAGATAGGGTTTTCCGGAAAATTTTGCCCTGACCACTATTATGTCAGCAATATTGAGGACGCCGTCCAATGGGGCCTGGCTTCGGAATTCGAAATGCTTATTACGGAGAGCGCCGGTCTGTGTAACCGCTGTTCTCCGTATATCAATGGAATTCTTGCCATATGTGTCATTGATAATCTGTCGGGAATCAACACCCCGCGCAAAATAGGCCCCCTGCTGAGGTTTGCGGACATAGTTGTGATCACCAAGGGAGATATCGTTTCGCAGGCGGAAAGGGAAGTGTTTGCGTTTAATGTCAAACAGGTCAACTCATCGGCAAGGCTTATTTTTGTTAACGGCATCACCGGGCAAGGAACCTTTATGTTGTCCAAGTATTTAAGGCAGGCACGCGACATCCTTACGCTGAAAGACTTGAAGCTGAGGTTTACCACACCTGCTGCGGTTTGTTCCTACTGCACAGGGGAAACGAGAATCGGGGAGAAGTACCAGATGGGTATGCTAAAAAAACTGGAGTTTAAGGGCGTATGAATACTGCAGATTTAATAACCTATTTAAAGAGTACAAACCTGGGGAGGATCTTAAAAGATTACCCCATTGCCGGAGACTTTCTGGCCAATTTCCGCCTGGAAGCCATTTCTAAAGTACTACCATTGCCCCAGGCCCTTGAAGAAGTGGAAGATGAAACTCTTGCTGAATTCGGACTGGACACCTATGGTTTACTGCAAGAGTTTTGTATGTTTCTGGAAAACTTTACCCGGGTAGAAGAATCTACCGGCAGAGTTTCCTCATTGACCATCCTGGGCGGTTTTAATAAAATGAAGGAACCGGAAAGCGTTGAGCTGACCATTGCCGCCGGTGAAGTGATCAGCGTTGTGGGGCCCACCGGGTCCGGGAAAAGCAGGCTTCTAAGCGATATTGAATGCCTTGCCCAAAGGGATACACCTACAGCCAGGCAAATCTTGATCAACGGCATTGCACCGGATGACCTCCGGCGTTTTGAAATGGGTGGGAAACTGGTAGCCCAGCTTTCGCAAAATATGAATTTCGTTATGGACCTGACGGTCCGCGAATTTCTGGAGATGCACGCAAAAAGCAGATTGACCGGGAATGCCGCTGAAATAGTAGAAAAATGCTTCCTCAGTGCCAATGAACTGGCCGGCGAAAAATTTACCCTGGATACAAAACTAACACAACTGAGCGGCGGGCAGTCCAGAGCTCTGATGATTGCAGATACAGCCAATATGAGCAATTCGCCGGTGATCTTGATCGATGAGATTGAAAACGCAGGAATCGACAGGCGCCAGGCCATCAAGATTTTAGCGAAAAGCGAAAAGATTATCTTTGTTTCCACCCACGACCCGCTACTGGCCCTTAGAGCGAATAAACGCATCATTATGAAAAACGGCGGAATCAGTAAAGTTATCAGGACATCGGCTGCCGAAGGAAAAAGCCTTGCCGCCATTGAGCAGATTGACAACACCCTGCAGGAGCTCCGTAACCGCCTGCGCAACGGCGAAATAATAACAGAAGAGCTTCTCAAATAAAGGAAAGGAGTACAGGGTATGTGGGAAATCTACGACGCCTTGATTGACGGAATACCTGAAGACCTCATTGTGGATGAGCTGATAAGCGGGTACGAAGCTTCCTATGTGCGCAGCGGAAACGGAGCGGGAATAGCTTACTTGAGGGATTATCAGACCAGAATGCCCATGTTTACCAAAAACCTGATTGGAGCCCCCCTGCGGGAAGTTGCCGGCGCCGTCAAATCATGGAATTTTGTGGAAGCCTCGGCAGGTCTTGCAGCCATTAATGCCTATTACAATAACCCGGAGACAGCAAGGGCTAACGGGGTCAACTTTTCTGATGCCCGGCGGGTTGAGGACAGAATGAACGACCCGTTTATTATGTACCAAAACGAAATCAAAGGCAAAAGAGTAGCCGTCATCGGACATTTTCCTTATCTGGAAAGTCTTTTTGAGCCGATCTGCGATTTATCTATAATCAGCTGGAATCCGCAGGAGGGGGATTATCCCCTCCCGGCCTGTGAATATATTCTGCCGGAGTGCCACTATGTATTTATCTATAGCTCATGCATCACAGATAAAACCATGCCCAGAATGCTGGAATTAGCCAAAAGAGCCCGGGTCACCGTGGTAGGGCCTTCAACTCCCCTGGCCCCCGTGTTATTCGATTACGGCATCAGTGAATTATCGGGATTCATTATTAAGGATAATGCACTTGCCCGTAGAATCACCGCCGGCGCTGAAAAGGTTAAGATCTATTCCTCAGGACAAAAGGTTTCTTTTAAAAAGAGCCGCTAAAAGGAGCCGCGTATGGTAGCGGAAAAGTTGAACAAGGTCAGTTGTCGTGAATATCTATTCGGCGTCAGCCGGCTTTTTTTTGTACATGAGCAATGGAAGCGGCACCCAGCTATGTTGATTAGTGGAATGTAGCACTGATGCGAGAGATACGCATTAAGTGCTAGCTGATTTGTGTATTTGGTTAAAAACTGTACATATTGGTTATTTGTCATAATATTGACAGGAATTTATCTAACTACGGCGAACAATACTTGTGATAAACCACTGGGGCTATATACAAATATTGGCATCCAGGTTGATGATTACTAATGGGAGGGAATTGTATTATTGAAACTCACTAAATGCCGGATTATAGCCTTGCTTGTAATTGTTGCTCTTATCTTTTCTGTAAGCCCCGCCTGGGCAGTGAAAACACCGGTTTATCTAAGCCGGGGGGAAGTTGCCGGGGTCGTTTTAAACGCTGCTGACGACTATAACCCGGGGATCTCGAAAAATGAGATCATGCTGGGCTTTGAGGATGGCACTCTGCGTGAAAAGGAACCGGCAAGCATGGTACAAGCTCTGGTCATGCTCAGCCGTGCCTTTGGAGAACTTCCTTCACCCCGGGGCGATAACCTGAGAAGAGGTGTTTTTGACCAGCATTTTAATGATGTGCCCCCATGGGCAGCGGAAGAAGTTGATAAGCTAAAAAAAGCAGGAATATTATCCAGCCCGGTTGAGGGAAAATTGGGGGCAAGTGAAAATATAAGCGCATCCCAGTTGAATAAGATCATAAAAAGAATTTGGGCTCTGGAAGGCAACAACCTGAAGGATGATTTTTATGCGGCTGTCAATAAGGAATGGCTGGATAGTTCCCAGATTCCTGCTGGAGAGGCCCGTAACACTACCTTTACCGAGCTGAGGGATGAAAATGATAAGCGGATTTCTGATATTCTGAATACCCTGTCGCAAAAGGATTGGCCCCAGGGGTCAAAAGAACAAAAGCTGGTTGATTTTTATCAAAGTGCCCTTGATCTGGACAGCAGGAATGAACAGGGGATAGAGCCGGTCAGGAAGTATCTGCAGGCTTACGAAGAGGCGGACAGCCTGAAACAATTGATTCAGACTGATATCAATATAAACCGGGAAACAGGTAATGGACAACTGCTGTTTTATTATTTATATCAGGATCCCCAGGACAGTTCCAGTTACATTATGTATCATCAAGCTCTGGTGCCTACCTGGGAGAAGGATTTTTATTCATCCCCGGACAAAAGGGATGCCTGTATGAGATATATTAGCCGGTTGTTGACACTATCCGGAGAAGACGAAGCAACCGTCCAGAGTGTATCCAAAAAAATATTCAACATGGAAAAGGAACTCTCAGAAAACAGTCTGGATCCGGAGGAATATTACGATGTAGACAAGACCTATAATGTTTATACTCTGGAACAACTCGAATCGCTTTATCCAAATTTTGACCTTAAGAAAACAATCACAGACACTGGGTACCAATTACCTGATCGAGTTTGGGTAGATGATGAAGGTTTGCTGCTAAAATCAGCTCAGTATTTCAATGAAGAGAATTTGGAACTGCTAAAAGACTATGCAAAATTTAAATTTATTGATGCTTGCGGCTTCACCCTTTCCAGGGGATTTATCGAGGCTGAACAGGAGTTTGATGCCCTGGTTTTCGGTGTGGAAGGAGTAAAAAGTGATCAACAGCTGGCAGTAATCGCAGTAAAAGATTATCTGCCGGCATATTTGGGTGAAATTTATGTGGAAAAATATTTTTCTGAGCAAGCCAAACAAGATGTAGAAGAGATGATTGCCAACTTTGTTGAGGTGTATAAACAAAAGATTATTAATCTGGAATGGATGAGCACCGAGACCAAAGAAAGAGCCCTGAAAAAATTGGATTATATGAATGTAAAAATCGGCTACCCGGATAAATGGCCTGCAACTCTGGATAATACGGACATCAAATCCTATGCGGACGGCGGCAGCTATTTCGATAATGTATGCAGGATTAACCTGGCTGATATTAATGAGAATAAAGCTAAACAAGGCCAACCTGTGGATAAGAGTACCTGGAAAATGCCTGTCTATGTAGTGAATGCCTATTACGATCCGCAAAACAATGAAATAGTATTTCCGGCCGGAATACTGCAGGAACCGTTTTACAGCATCAATGCCTCCCCTGCCGAAAACTATGGGGGAATCGGGACGGCCATTGCTCATGA
>DBRJ01000060.1:0-8135 GCA_002305915.1 Pelotomaculum sp. UBA1371
TGATCTGAGCCGGGCTTCCACCTACCTGTCGGAGCCAGGCCTCAATTGCACCTTTTTTGTCAATTATCCGGATGGAATGTCGGGGGTGGTGGAGCGCACCAGTGCCCGGGTGGTTCCCAATGAAACGGTGCGGGTGAGCGAGGTGGAAACCGGTGTTGAACGGGGCGAAGCCTTCGGCTTTGGTTTCCATTATGTGGAGCGTGCGGATGGTACCTATTATATTTTGGATGAAGCCCCCTTTGAGATATTCCCGCTTTTAAAGAATAATTTGAGTGTGGGGCAAACCTGGCACTACCAGGATGAGTTCGGCAAAATCACCTGGACAGTAGTGGATATGGGCGTGGACCTGGACCTGGGATTTGCCGTTTTTGAGGATTGTCTGCTGGTGAAGGAAGACAATCAGGCGGCGGGCTTTCAGTCCCTTACGTATTATGCGCCGGGGCTGGGCAGCGTACTGGTTAAGGACATCAGCGGGTCAGTTGACTATTACAAACTGACGGCCCTTACCCGGATAGACGCAACCCAGGCGGCTGCAGTTGTAAAACAGTGGTCTCCCAACTATGCGGAGATTAAGGATGATCGCAACCAGAGTTGATGGTGTCAAAGTAATTCGGTGTAGGGTGTCAGGAAACGGGTCTCTTGACACCATCGGGATGGACAATACCGCTCACCCCTCACCAACAAAGGAGGATTTGTAATGCCGGTTGCTTCAGGCCGGATGGAATTGTGGCGGCGCCTGGCATTGCTGTTTGGCGTTATTACCGGTTTGTCTTTGTTTTTCTATGTGGCGCCGGCCATGGTCAGCGTGACTGCAGTAGATTGGGCACAGGAGCAGGCAGATGAGTTAAGGTCAATTAGCGGGTATGTCAGTCAGGAAAAGCGAAGGTTGAATCAGCTGCCGCTGCTCGACTACATCAAAGAGAAAACCGGTGGTCAGTTGACAGCCGTTGATTCCAGTCAGTGGACGGAGTTTTTCACCCAGGTGCAATTGGCCAGCGGTGGTCAATATGAAGGGTCAGCCTATGGCAACCGGGTCAGTGATCAAGATAAGGATCCTTTCTGGAAGCCAAAATGGCCGGTGCAGGTCTTCTTCAAGCCTGACGAAATACCCTGGGCCGAATGGGGACTTGTTGCGATAGACGGGGATGAAGTTTATGTCAGTAACACGGCTGGCGGCAAAACCTCTTATTTGCTGTTGCGCTATGAGGATTACAGTACCAGCATATCGGCTATGTCCAAACCATACCGGGTAGCGCCGGACTGGCTTTATCACCCTTATCGCAGCCTGGGTACCGGTGTAATGGCTATGGGCTTGCTGCTCTACATATTTTTGCCCCGCCGCAAAAAACAGACGGATGACATTGCTTACTCTACTGGGAGTATACTGGCAGGTGATCTTGTCGCCTTGATCCTCCTGGTGCCCTTTTATGGGCTGCCTTTTTTAATCAACGGAGGGACAGTACAGGCAATTACAGGTATGTGGCCGATCAGCGCGGCGATGTGGTTCCTGGCCGGCTTCTGTATGATATTGCTGTTACTGGGAGCAATATACTCTGTTCAGCGTAATCATCAAGAGAGATGACGGCAAGATTTACACTAAAAGCGCCGAAGATGACGATACTGTTTTTAATTACTACCAAATAGGTGACAAAGTTCGGCATCATGGTGGGTTGAATTCAATTGAAAAATACGATAAATCCGGGGATGAAATTATCTTTTGTAACGCTTGCACTTATTTAAACGACATAAAGGATGACTTATGCATAAAGTGCAAGTGTCCATTGCTGAAATAGTAAAAGTGGCTTTGCAATCAAATGTTATCATTTATTAAATTTGACTACCATATTAAATTAGGTTATCATGCCGCTGACGCCAGCAGAAGGGCTAAAATTCAATTTTAAGGATACGAAAGCCGGGATTTAACCCGGCTTATTACTTCCCCTCCTGTTCGAAAAAACTCTGCAAATCGAAGCTAAGGTGAAAGGCGGCAAGGCGAACATAAATTATATGACATTCTCCTTGTTTAGAAGGATTTCTTGGTTACTTCAAGAACTATGAGTTGAGCTATGGCTCGAACCATCCGGGTGCCGGCGGAACTTTCTTCTAATGAACAAAAAGTAATTGGAGATGAAAACATGAAAGAACTAGTAATTGCAATGATGTTAGTTATCGGGTTTTGCCTGGTTTATTATTTTCTGAAAAACAGGATGTCCGGTAATTATTCTTCAGATTCAAACAGTAAGTTCCTTTGTGACAGCTGTGCCTATGACTATGATCGCGCCTGCCACAACAGGGAACGTCCTAACGTTAAGAGTTGTAATCAATATAAGAAACGTTATTAATTTAAATGTAACTGTACTCTGTTAAAAATGGGAAGCCGTCAGTTTTACAGCGTGAATGTAAACCTACCGGTAGATGTCCAAACAGGTCTTAAGCTAATTTTTTAATGAGCCTTGAAATAAACTTGACTTTTTAATATTATTGTGAACCTTTTTAATGTATACTTTGCTATTAATCAAGTTTCTCCCCTTTAGACGTTCTTCTAACCAGTCTTGATTAATTAATATTTAAATTAATAATGTAAATTTTTGCATATGCATGAAGTTTCCGGTTTGACCGGTTTTTTTAATGCTTAACTTGATTCAGGGCCAGGTTTTTAAGCCAGTTTCACGAAAAATTTTGTCAATAAAAAGAGGAACATCAATTTTCATCGTGAATTGTAAAAGAATAATATATTTCAAACTAAAGGAAGGTGTCTTAAAGATTATCAGAACAATGAATCTTAACGTTGATTGCATTCATTGAATTGACAGGAGTGACGAAAAATGAACAGGAACGTATTGATTATTATATGGTTAATAATGGTAACGTTGCTCTTAGCTGCAGCTTCTGGTTGCAGCAGTATTTTCGATCCCACCGGCAGCCGGAAACAGGATAGTGAACCGCTAAAGGTGGGGCTGGTTCTGGATGTCGGCGGCCGCGGCGACCTGGCATTTAATGATGCGGCCTATAATGGGTTGCAAAAAGTCCAGAAAGAATTCGGCACCCATGTTCAGGTGCAATGCGTGGAACCGCTGGAAGAAGCCGACAGGGAAAAGTTGCTCCGCTCCCTGGCTCAGGAAAAGTATGATCTTGTGCTGGGTATGGGACAATTTTTTACCAGTATAATGGAAGAGGTAGCCCTTGATTACCCTTTAACCAGATTTGTTTTAATTGATGCTTATATCGAAGGCCTCAAGTCAAACAACAATATCAGTTGCTTTACATTTAGAGAGCATGAAGGCGCTTTCCTGGCCGGTGCAGCTGCTGCCATGAAGACAAAAAGCGGGAAAATTGGTTTTATCGGCGGCATCCCTGCGCCCGCTATTGAAAGATTTGAAGCAGGTTATATAGCCGGGGCAAAGTATGTGAAACCGGATATAGTTGTGATTTCCAGCTATGTAGGAACAGGGCTGGAGGGCTTTCGCAGTCCGGAAAAAGCCGGAGAGCTGGCTGCCGGGCAGATGGATAGCGGCGCCGATGTCATTTACCACGCTGCAGGAAAATCGGGTAATGGTGTCAATGAAGTTGTCACTTCCCGGGGCAGGCTGGTTATCGGGGAAGATGTGGACCAGACTTTAACTCTACCTAAAGAGCAGCAGGTCTATGTCTTGACCAGCGTTATCAAGGGCGTGGGCAAAGCTGTTTATGACAGTGTCAACCTCCAGATGAAGGGTGAGTTGGCCGGTGGTTACTATGAGTACGGGCTGAAGGACGATGGCGTTTATTATGCCGAAAACAGTATTAACAAAGCCTTGCTGGCGGATTTGAAACCCCGTCTGGATAAGATTAAAACCGGTATTATCAGCGGGGAAATAAAAGTCCCCCCAAATAAACAGGAACTTCAAAAGTAAAAGTAAAGACAAGAAGTGGGCTGCCGGAGACTCATAAAAAAATTAAAAAGGATCTATTGTCATCATCAAAAATTGCAATTGAAAACTATTTAAGCATGCCGATTACGTTATGATTGCACATTCCAGGTGTTTGGAGTGTGCAGTTTTTATTGTACTATCAGGTGTGCTTTTGAGCACCGGCTAAATGCTGTCAAAACTTACCGGGTGTGTTTTGCAACATCGTTAAAAGGCATAAGACTAAAATGGATTTAAAGATCGAACCGCAAGAAACTGCATTCTACATTAAACTTAGATTACCCGATAACGGTGTCATTGTGATTAATGGTTATTTTTAATAATATCTGTAAAATGTTGCAGAAGGATCTTTCTGTTTATCCTTTTAAGATCACAATCTACAGCGCTGTTCGAAAATATTTAAGAAACTTGAAGGCATTGATATTGTTATATGCTATTATGCGGTATAATAGTGTTAAGGATGCAAAGCAACAAACAACTCAATTAATAAGTGGAAAAGAAGAGGGTAAAGATGTAATCTGTCGAGTAATAGAATCTATTGATCCAACAGGCCAATGTAGCAAGAATCGTGCCCTGGACAATCTTTAGTAATTGAAAAAAACCAGTAACAGATTCCCCGGTAATTATAATGCTTACATAATTAGAGGAGTATGGATTGAAACTTGAGCGTCAGGTGACTGCGGCAGAAGCAGGTCTCAGCATAGAACAATTTTTGAGAAATGTGCTCGGTTTTTCCCGGAGCATGATCCGAAGATTGAAACGCCTGTCCGGCGTGCTGTTAAACGGTCAGCCTGTTATTCTGAGCAGGCGCCTGCAGGATGGAGACAGGATAAGTATAGCATTGCGGTTTGATGAATTTACCAATGTGCTTCCCCAGCCCATACCCATTGCTTTTGTATTTGAAGACGGGCATATTCTGGTTGTAAATAAACCACCGGACATGCTTGTTCACCCTATAAAATACGAACAGGAAAATACGCTGGCCAATGCAGTTTTACATTACTACCTTGAAAAGGGTATAGAAGCAGCTTTTCGCCCGATATCACGATTGGACCGGAATACCTCCGGTTTGGTTGTTATAGCAAAACACGCTTATGCCGCCTTCCGGTTGGGGCAACAATTGTCCAACGGCGGGCTGCAGCGGGAATACTTCGCTGTAGTACATGGTTTGATTGCGCAGGAGCAGGGCTTAATTGACCTGCCCATAGCCCGGAGTGATGACAGCAGGGTAAAACGAAAGGTTTGTCCTGACGGCAAGAAGGCTTTAACATATTACACCGTACTTAAATATTTGACTGATGCAACATTTCTAAAGCTGCGCCTGGCAACGGGGCGCACCCATCAGATCAGGGTTCATCTGAGCCATATCGGGCATCCGCTGGTGGGGGACGCGCTCTATGGCGGGCGGGAGGAAGGGATTAGCAGGCAGGCTTTACATTGTTGCCGGATAAGCTTAACGCATCCGGTTACCGGCGAAGGATTGACATTGGAAGCTCCGTTACCCGGGGATATGCAAAAACTGATCAACTAAGATTAAGGAGACGGTTCATTGAATTCTTTTAAAGAATCTGCTCCCGCAAAACCAGCAACTGCTCTTTTATCCAGTTATTACCCTTTTCCATTCACACGTTTTTATTGTCCTGAACAGAATAATCACCTATGCTAAGATATTTTGTAAAAACAATACTGAACTTGGAGACGTTTTGTGTTAAAATCTTTGTAGACAAAATATTGATTACCCAAGAACGGACAAATATTGCTGAAATCATAACAGCTTGTTAAGTTGCCAATCTCCTGGCTGCGCCCTGTTGTTCAGCCCGGCTGCTTTTACTGCCCGGTTTCTCTAGACAGACAGTGTTTACCTGTCATAATTCCTTTAGAAATCAGCAGTATGATTGCGTTGAGGACTGAGAGGTTTTTTATATGAATCCGGAGCTTGTGAGGGAAGGAAGAAACAGGTATATCCTGAGACGCCGGGGAAACATGTGCGTCGAGGGTATAGTATACCTTAACCACCACCTTTTGCCCCTGGTAAGGGAAGATAAATCACTTCAGCAGCTGGCTAATGCAGCCTGTTTACCGGGTGTGGTGGGCAGGGTTTGCGGCATGCCGGACATTCATGAGGGTTTTGGCCTGCCCATCGGGGGAGTGATGGCAACAGCAGCTGACGGAGTGATCTCAGCCGGGGCGGTAGGAATGGACATTAACTGCGGTGTTCGCCTGCTGGCAACAGGGATCGTGGCTAAGGAACTGGATCTGCCTGTCTTGCGTGCCCTGATTAACAGGATTGAGGAGTATGTGCCCACCGGAGTGGGAAGAAGGGGCAAACATAAAGGTATCACCAGAAAAATTTTTGAAGAAGTAGTTCATACCGGCTCCCGGCGAATTGTCGAATACGGCTATGGCTGGCCGGATGACGTGGAGAAAACCGAGGAAGGGGGCTGCCTGTGCGGTGCTGATCTGGGAGCGGTCAGCAAGGAAGCCTGTAGTCGCGGTTCCCTTCAACTGGGCACACTGGGCGGAGGCAATCATTTTATTGAATTGCAGGTTGTCCAGGAAGTATATGACCAGGAAGAGGGGAAACGTTTTGGTTTATTCCCCGGTTTTCTGACCGTGATGATTCATACCGGTAGCCGGGGTTTCGGACACCAGATTTGTAAGGATTTCAGTAAAAGCTTGCTTCCGGCAGCCCGCAAATATGGCATCGAAGTGCCTGACCGGGGGCTGGCCTGTGCGCCTGTCGAATCCAGGGAGGGATTGGAATACTACGCTGCTATGGCCTGCGCGGTCAACTTTGCTTTCGCCAACCGGCAGTTAATTACCCATGACGTCCGCTGTGCTTTTGGCGATGTTCTTCAGCGCAACCCGGCGGACCTGGGCCTGCAGTTGGTTTATGACGTGGCTCATAATATTGCCAAATGGGAGACGCACAAAGGGCAAAAGGTACTGGTGCATCGTAAGGGAGCAACCCGGGCCCTGCCACCCGGCCACTGGGGCAACCCGCCTTTATACCGGGGAACAGGCCACCCGGTCCTTGTTCCCGGGAGCATGGGCACGGCGTCATATGTTTTAACAGGTACCGAGAAAGCGGCCGAATCCTTTTATTCAGCCAATCATGGTGCTGGCAGGACGCTTTCCAGGACGGCTGCAATAAAAAGTATATCCAGAGAGCAGTTTGAACAAAGCATGGACGGAGTGATTTATAACAGCAGGAACTATAAGGATCTTTTAGACGAAGCCCCCGGCGCCTACAAGAATATTGACCAGGTAGTGAATGTCCTGACTGAAATAGGTTTTACAAATCCGGTAGCAAGGCTGCTGCCGTTGGCGGTGATTAAAGGCAAGGATTAGGACGTATTTAGCCTGAGGGGTGTATTCCTGGAGACGCGGGGTAGGTTGCTTCTATTATAGACTCTTTTACTAAATAGTAATATGAGTTATAATTATATATAGTTAAATGACTTTAAAACCCGAAACATTACTTGTAAAGTAAGTTATATAGACAATGAAACCATATTAAGGGAAAGGAAAAGATTTGCATAATGGAATTAAATCAATGTATCAACTTTTTATTGACAAAGACTCATCAAATTGTCCTCAATTATTTTAGAGCCAAACTTCAAAAGTTCGGTGTTACACCGGTACAATATGCCATATTAAGCTGTCTCTGGATTAAGAATGAGCGGACGGCTACTCAAATCGCCCAGAAACTGAGTCTCGATGGTTCAACTATTACAGGAATTCTTGATCGAATGGCAAATAAAGACCTGATCAAGAGGGAGCCGGATCCAAATGATCGCAGGGCCATCAGGGTTGTTTTAACTGATAAAGGAATTCAACTCCGGGAGCCAATTGAGGAAACGATTAAAGTATCAAACCAATCTGTCTTAGATATACTTTCCAAAGATGAGCAGGAGCAATTTGTTAATTATTTGGAAAGAATAATCAATGGTGTTAATAAACTGTAATCCACCTGGCTTTTACATTGCGAGTTTTTATATTAAGCCTTGCTAAGTAGAAGTCTATTGATAGAAGTGGCGGAACATATCCTGATAATATATACTCATCAGGCGTAGAGTCCTTTACCATGCTGTACTGAAAGCGTTTTTAAAGGTTTTTAAGAAATTCAGTATTAGATTGATTTATATGGAATGGATTATTAAACAAGAACCTGGCATTGAATTGATATAGCAGGAAATCTGGAAGGTAGTTTTCCGATATTTTCCA
>DBRJ01000060.1:8152-20878 GCA_002305915.1 Pelotomaculum sp. UBA1371
AGGAAAATTATGGTATATTTAGTCCCTCACGTGATCTTGAAAAAATTAAACAACTGCTCAACAATATCTATGGGTGTATACCGGCGGCCTTCAAATGAAAACCGGTCTTAAAATACCGGGAATTGTGCCATAAGCCAGAGTTTGCTCAATCCTTTGCCCTGGTGGAGGAAAGGGCCCGGTTGGCTTTTTATCCTGTTCCAGCGGGTCTGAAAATACCGCTGGAATATGCTAAGTATTTAAAATGGTTTGATAGCTGGATGTTTTATTAACGGTCCATTTGATGCATTTTGCTAAACCCGGGCTTGCATTTTATTGATTCCTTTAATCAATCCGGATTGAACTTTTTATGAATTGCCTTGTTCTTTCTTGACTGCTGCAGGAACAACAAATATAATTGTCATAACAACTATTATCATGATTGGAAGAAAAGATGGATTTCAGTCTGGATGAATCGATTGGTTTCATATTAAACAGGACCAATACAAAGTTAAAGAATGAATTTCACCAGCGTCTGAAGACTTATAATGTCACACCCGAACAGTGGGGTGTTTTGAACCGTTTATGGGAAAGAGACGGTGTTTCTCCAAAGGAATTGTCTGTCTCTATCTTTAAAGATTTGCCCAACACGGTAAGGATTTTGGAAAAGTTGTGCCGGAAAGGCCTTATTGTGCGCAAGACCAACCCGCTGGATAAAAGGGCCCAATTAATCTACATAACGAACGAGGGTATGGAACTAAAAGGAAAGCTGATACCTATAGCAAAAGGTATCCTGGAAAAGGCCCTGGATGGTATCGGACCTGAAAAAATCAGGGAACTAAAAGATATGCTGAATAGAATATATTACAATATGGAATAATTCTGGCATCTTCTCGTTTGGACCTCAAATTCTAAATGGAATGATGATTTATGAGAATGAAAGACAACCAAAGGATACAGAATTATTTAAGCTCCATTTGTATGCAAATACTGCACAAAGACAAGATTAAGAATAAACTGGAACACTGTTTGAATGAAATCATTGAAAATCAAATATCCAGGGGAATACCTGAGGAGGAGGCTATTGACAGCGCCATAGGGCAATTGGGCGATCCCCTGCAACTGGGAAAAAATTTGCGCTGGCTGGAGTGCTTATTCACTGTGGATTAATTCTGGGGGTGCGTAATATGGCTAAATTAGGAGTTAAAGGCAGACAGTGGTTAAAAGGTTTTCACCTTTTTTTTGTATGTGCCTGGGTCGGTACAGGCCTCTCGATGATGTTAATCGGCCTTCTCAAGGGCCACGTGCCCAATGGGGATGAGCTATACGCTTTTAACGCGGCCATCAAGCTGCTGGACGATTTCATTATTATTCCGGCGGCCATGGGTTCTTTGATTACCGGGATCCTGCTATGCTGGCTGACCAATTGGGGTTTTTTTAAATTCAACTGGATCATCTTTAAATTGATCTCTACTATTGCACAAATTCTCTTCGGCACCTTCTTTTTAGGTCCCTGGACCAATGGAGCTACGGCCATAGCCGGGGCAGAACGCGTTCTGGCGCTTCAAAATACAGCATACCTTTATTTCAGGCAAATGAGTAACTATTTAGGCGCTGTCCAAATCATGCTGCTCATTGCTGTCATTTTTATTTCAGTGCTGAAGCCGTGGGGTAAAAGAACAAAACACTCCGCTGCTTAAAAGATGAGCTACATAAACTTTAAAATAAACCGACAAAGATTTCAGGAAATTCTGTTGTTGGTGTAAATTAAATAGTTTTTTATTTGAAGGGGTTGCTGTTTTATGGCAACCCCTTTTTCGCTGGTGCTTTTAAATACTTTCAGGAAAACTGCTAACAAAAAGACCTTTCCGTATTAGTTTGTTCGAAGCAAAACCCTACCAGCCTTCATACCTCACCAGTTCCGGAAGGGGCTTGCGTTTTTTGGGAACCGCTGTGTCGGCTGGATAACCCAGAGGGGTAAAGGCGACAGGTTCCACATCATCCGGCAGGCCCAGGACCTCCCGGGCAGCTATGGGATCGAAAGCGGCAATCCAGCAGGTTCCGAGGCCCAGCTCTGTTGCTGCCAGGATCAGGTGGTCCATGGCAATGGTGGCGTCCACTTCCCCATAGCACTTGCCGTCTTTCCTCGTCCAGGCCTGTTCCGGGGTAAAGCAGGCGCAGATTACCAGCGGCGCCTCCGTAAAGAAAGCCCTGCCGTAAATCCTGCTCAACTCATTCTTTCTGCCTTCGGTCCGGACGACAATAAAACTGATAGGCTGGCGGTTTGCAGCAGTGGGCGCGAGGCGGGCCGCTTCCAGGATCATTTCCAGTTTTTCTTTTTCAACGGGGTCGGGTTTGTAGGAGCGCACGCTGTACCTTTTTTTAATCAACTCAAGAAATGACATATTCTGAATACCTCCTTTAATAATGAATTTGATCATTTCATCAGGTGTTTTTATAATAAGATAATATTTACTATAATTTGAACTTCATGCCGGGGGCAAGAGAAAACCTATTACAAATCGGATGGCTATATTTACCTTTTTAATGAATATAAAGTACATAATAGTGAAATTAGTGAAAAGTTATGGACTTGCTTTCTTCTGCGTGTATAATTAAAACAGTTGATTAATTGTTTCTTCCGAAGCTTGAAAAAGTCCTGCCTAATCACGTAACAAGTAGAAATGCCAGGAAGGCCGCAGGTCGGAGATAGAGCATTAAATAATACTTTGTACATAGCTTATGACCATGGTTGTTGATGCCTTCCAGGGGCTGCCCGCCCACAATCCGGGCTGAAATCCGGAGGGCATATTTTATTGGGAAATGTGGTGGTTAACGAATGGGTATTAATGAACCGGCTGAGTTTCCAACCGGTAATGATCGCAGCTCTGCAGTGCGACACCCGGGGGCCATTCTAACTGTAAGCGGTTTAACAAAGAAATTTAAAGGACTCGTGGCGGTGGACAATTTCTGTATGGAACTCCACCCCGGTGAGATTGTCGGCCTCATTGGTCCCAACGGCGCTGGCAAAACCACTGTTTTTAACTTATTGACCGGAGTGCTCCCGCCTACAGAAGGCAGGATTATGCTCCGGGATCAGAATTTAACCAGACTTAGCCCCGATAGAATAACCAGATTGGGAATTGCCCGCACTTTTCAAAACATCCGCCTTTTTCCCAACCTGACCGTTCTGCAAAACTTGCTGATTGCAGTACAAATACACAAAAATAGTGGTTTTTTGTCCACTGTTTTCAGTTTCCCGGGGTTTATCCGGGAGGAAAAAGAACTTGCAACCAGGGCTTTAGTTTATCTTGAAGCCCTTGGCATTGCTCATTACAGGGATCAGGAAGCGAAAAACTTGCCTTACGGCGCCCAGCGCAAGCTTGAAGTTGCCCGGGCCCTGGCTGCAGGTCCTGCCGTGCTGCTGCTGGACGAGCCTGCAGCGGGCATGAACCCGCAGGAAACACTGGAACTAATGCACACTATCCGGCGAATTAAGGATGAGTTTAACCTTGCCATAATCCTCATTGAACATGACATGAACGTGGTTATGAATCTGTGTCACCGGCTTCTGGTTTTGAGCTACGGTAAAACCATAGCAGAGGGCACTCCCGCAGAAATCAAAAACAATCCCACTGTCATCAACGCTTATCTGGGGAGGTCCGCAGTTAATGCTTGAGTTGAACGGTGTTGATATTTACTACGGAAACATTAAAGCAGTTAAGGAGATTTCCCTGAAAGTAGAAGAGGGGGAGCTTGTAGCTCTGCTGGGGGCAAACGGGGCCGGTAAGACCACCACTTTGAGGGCAATTTCGGGAACAATTCGCCCCAGAAGCGGTACGATTGTCTTTAAAGGGCTGGACCTTTCAAAAGTAAGCGCTCACAATGTTGTGGGAACCGGCATTGCGCACTGTCCCGAAGGGCGCCAGGTGTTTTCCCGTCTCAGCGTCCTGGAAAACCTGATGCTGGGGGCTTTTCTGCGCAGGGACAAAAAGGAGATTAACCGTGACCTGGAATGGATCTACACGCTGTTTCCGATTCTTGCCGAAAGAAAGAAGCAGTCCGCCGGCACCCTTTCCGGCGGCGAGCAGCAGATGCTGGCCATCGGCCGGGCACTGATGTCCAGGCCTTCACTGATTCTTTTTGATGAACCATCGCTGGGACTGGCCCCGCTCTTCGTGGAAAAAATATTCGAAGTCATCCGGTATTTAAAGGGGGAAGGCAAAACGATCCTTCTCGTAGAGCAAAACGCCTATCACGCCCTGGAAGTGGCCGACCGGGGATATGTCCTGGAAACAGGCTCCATCAAGCTATCGGGTACCGCCGGAGAACTTCTTGCAAATGATGATGTAAAAAAAGCCTACCTGGGAGGTTAATCTATGAGTGGTACTTACATAATCCAAAACCTGTTGGACGGGATCAGTCTCGGAAGTATTTACGCCCTGGTTGCCATAGGCTTTTCCATGACCTACAGCATTCTGCGGCTGATCAATTTTGCCCACGGCGACATCTTGATGATCGGTGCCTACTGCGCGGTATTTATTATGGTAGCTTCACATTTACCCCTGTGGGCCGGTTTGCTGGGCGCCATGCTTTTTGCAGCCCTCATCGGCATGATGGTGGAAAGGGTGGCCTTCAGGCCTTTGCGGGGCGCCAATGAGGAAGCCATGTTGCTTACTTCCCTGGCTGTATCCATATTTATTGAAAACCTGGGCATTATGACTGTTTCTGCCCAGCCCCGCAAATTTGAAACCACCCAGGCGCTCTCCTTTATGCACCAAATCGGTGAAATATCCGTCAGCAACATGACCTTATTGATCTTTTTCCTGACAGTCTTTTTGATCCTGCTCTTGACTTTATTTGTGACCCGGACCAGGCTGGGCGTGGCCATGCGGGCCTGTTCGGAAAACCTGGTAGCCGCCCGCCTGATGGGGATTGATATTAACAAGGTGGTTGCCTGCGCCTTTGCCATCGGCTCCGGTATGGCTGCCGTGGCCGGCGTTATGCTGGGGGCCCAGTATGGCAGGATTGACCCTCTGATGGGTTTTATACCCGGTCTTAAAGCTTTTGTGGCTGCGGTTATCGGAGGCATCGGGAGTATTCCCGGAGCTGCCCTGGGCGGGTATGTGCTGGGCCTGTCAGAAATTCTACTTGTTGCGCTGCTGCCGCCCATGTACTCCGGTTATAGAGACGCCTTTGTCTTTTTTATTCTAATCATTGTCCTCCTGATCAGGCCTGCCGGTCTTCTCGGCATCCTGGAAGGGAGGAAGGTATAATGGAGCGCCGGGATAAAATTTATACTCTAATAGCTCTGGTTGGATTATTCCTGCTTCTGGGTGTCCTCAATGTTTTCCTTTCGGACTATCATATGCGCATTGTTAACCTCATCGGCATTAATATCGCCCTGGTGGTAAGTCTGAATCTCACAAACGGTTTTTGCGGGGTATTTTCCCTGGGGCACGCTGGATTTATGGCTGTGGGTGCCTATGTTGCGGCTATTCTGGCCCTGCCACTGGAAAAGAAAGCAGCGGTGCTGCCGCAGTTGCCCGCCTGGCTGGGCAGCGTAGAAATCAGCTTTTTCCCGGCCTTGCTGGCCGGCGGGCTGGCTGCTTCCCTGTGCGCCCTGATCCTGGGTTATCCCGTGCTGCGTCTCCGGGGCCATTACCTTGCCGTTGCTACTCTGGGATTCCTGGTTATAGTGCAGGTGTTTATTACCCAGTTGAATACCATTACGAGGGGAGCCAGGGGGATCAACGGACTGCTTCCCAGCACCAATGTGTGGTGGGTCTGGGGAACCGCCGTGTTCACCATCTATATTGTGTGGCGAATAGTTCACTCGTCGTACGGGCGGGGAATGCTGGCTATCCGGGAAGACGACCTGGCCGCGGAAACACTGGGCGTGAATTTAACCTTCCACAAACTGACCGCCTTTTGTACCGGAGCATTTTTTGCTGGTGTCGGAGGCGCGTTGTGGGGACATCTAATTACGGTTGTTACACCGCTTTCCTTCTCCTATGACAGGACCTTCAATCTGGTTGTTATGTCGGTGGTGGGCGGTATGAGCAGCATCTCGGGGGGAGTGCTCGGCGCTGCGCTGATGACCATTGTTCCGGAGGCGCTGCGAAATCTGGAGGTGGGGATGACGGTCTTCGGCCTGTCGCTGCCTCCCTTGTACGGCTTGAGTCAGATTATTATGGCCGTGACGTTGATCCTGATTATTTTTTTCCGCCCCCGGGGACTTGCCGGCACCTGGGAGTTTTCCTGGAAACGGTTCAGGAAGGATAAGCCTTTACCCGGGACAACCCCGGATAGTTGATGAAAGGCGAAACTATTTCACCTCGGGGGGTGATAAAAAGAGTGAGTCAGCGGTGTTAGGATCTGGTTGAAGAGAATTTAAAAAAAAGGAGGCAGATTTATGAAAAAACTATGGGTACTGTTTGTGGTCGTATTAATGACCCTTTGCCTGGCGGGATGCGGGGGCGGAGAGAGTAAAGCGCCGGATACCAAGACGGCCGATGGTGAGACCATTAAAGTCGGCGCCATCTACAACATTACCGGCGCCCAGTCTTCCCTTGACGCCCCTTCACTGAACGGGTTCAAGCTGGCCGCGAAGGAAATCAATGAGGCCGGTGGAATTGACGGCAAGCAGATTGAAGTCATCAGCATGGATGGCAAAACGGACCAGACCGCTGCCACCAACGCCGCTTCCAAATTGGTTGACGTGGACAAGGTTGTGGCCATTGCGGGCTTCAGCGATTCAAACTACGCCCTGGCTGCAGGCCCCATCGCCCAAAATGCGGGTGTTCCCTTTGTAACCTCCGGCGCCACCCTGCCCAGCCTGCCGGAGCAGGTAGGCGACTATTTCTTCCTGGCGCCTTTCGGTGACGACGCCCAGGCCTATGTGGCAGCTGAATACGCTGCAAAAGACCTGAATACGAAAACAGCCTATGTATTGAAAGATACTGCCATGGATTTCACCATGAACCTGGCGGCCTTCTTCGTGGAGCGTTTTAAAGAGCTCAATGGTGACGGCGCCATCCTTCTGGAAGATACCTTTAAAACCGGCGACCAGGATTATTCAGCCCAGATTAACCGCCTGAAGGCCATGGCCACTGCTCCGGACCTGCTCTTTATCTCTTCGGGTCCCTCGGATTGTGGTCTCATCGTGAAGCAGCTCAGGGCAGCCGGCGTTAACACGCCCGTCATCAGCGGCGACGGTTTTGATACCCCGCTGTTGATTGAGCTTGGCGGAGAAGGCGCCAATGTGGAAACGTATTTTTCCACCCACACCAGCCTGACCCGGGACAGCGAGAAGGTTAAGAATTTTGTTGAATCCTACAAGACGGAATACGGCACAGATCCTGAAAACGCCTTTACGGCGCTGGGTTACGATACCATGTATCTTATTGCCGATGCCATCAAGCGGGCCGGAAATACCGATCCGAAAGCTATCCGGGATGCCCTTGCCGCAACCCAGAACTTTGAAGCAGTGACAGGCACTATATCCTACGAACCCGGCAAGCGTGTACCCAAAAAGTCCGTTGCCGTCCTGAAAGTGGAAAACGGTGAGTTTGTTTTCATGAAGGAGATTACTCCTTAAAGGTGGTTGATCTTTAATCCGGTTTTTTTCTGTGACTTGCTGCGCCGGCAGAATGAAAAACCAGGCTGCAGGTGCGTTTTAACGTGAACCGGTCTACTGCGGAAACCTGTGTGATTGATTGTTTGTATGATTGAATATAACGTTTCATTTACTTAACAACCTGGATCAGGGTGGGCGAAAGCCCACCTGATTAGGATTATTACAGAAAGAAAAATAATTTGCCTGGAGGATTATTATGAGCATATTAAGCAAAATGACAGGCAACCAATACATTAATGGAAAAAATTTTGACAAGGCAATTCTTGCCGTCGGGTCCTGTGAAAACCACGGTTTTCACCTGCCCTATGGGACCGATACATTTGTTTCGGCGATGCTTTCGGAAAAGGTGGCTGAAGAGGTAGAAGGCCTTCTGGTGCTGCCGCCGGTCAATGTCGGGATGAGCCAGCATTATGCCCATTTTCCCTTTACCCTGAGCCTCCAACCGGAGACGCTGATAGCCGTACTCAAGGACATCATGCGCTGTGTGGTCAAAAACGGCATTAAAAAAATTTTTATTATGAACGGCCATGATGGAAATATCGCTCCCATTGAAATTGCCGCCAGAAGCATCAAGCTGGAGTTTCCCGAGGTACGAATAGCATCCCTGGACGCCTGGTGGGTTACCGCCGGAAACCTTCTGCCACCCGGTACTTTCGAAGTCTGGAACGGGCTTGGCCACGCAGGAGAAGGTGAAACATCCATTGGGCTGGCCCTGTTCCCCGAATTGATTGAAATGGAGCATGCCCGGGGTGTTGTGCCCAACCTGCCGGAACATGTAGAAATTAAGTGGAATTTTGCTGAATTGACCAATACAGGGGCAACCGGCGACCCATCCAAAGCAACCGCCGAAAAAGGCGCTAAGATGGTGGATGTTCTCCTCAAAGCAGTGGTTCAATTCATCAAGGATATGGACGCAAGGGACTGGAATTACTCGTCCGAACAATCCGCCCTGTAGAATTGTTTCAAAAGGCCGTTTTACAAGCCACCATCCGGTGGCTTTTCGTTTTTCGTGCGCCCGGCAGGGAGAAGTTTGTAATACCCCGGCTGACGGGTGCGGACCATTTCTATTAAGTTTTAATATAGTGAAAACAAGTGGCAATCAAACCGGACTACAGTCTGTAACACTGGCGTGCAGGCTGAAACAGGCTGGGATTCTGTGGCGGGTTCAGCGGTCTTTGCCTTTTAAGGACATTTAGATATTTAAATTATATTTATTGTTCAGGAACTTCTCATTTGCTCTGGATACCGGGTAGAAATAAGATATAATGATTTTTAAAACCAGACAACACTTTAATTAAAAGATGCTGGAAAGGCTGAGTATTGGCTTATTGATCCTATAGTTGTTTATCCCGACAATTTTCCAGGCAAAAACCGATTATCATGTACATCTAGCCATAAGTTGCAGTATAATTGTTTTATTATAATCTGATAAGAATACAGGGCACGTCTTTGAGCCTGGCTTAAACTGAAACTGCTCTGCATTATAAATGATTCAGGAGGTTCTTTAACGAGTTATGGCAGAAAAAAAATTACCCTTTTCCAAGGAGCAACTGGTTCAGATTATTGAACAATACCCCACTCCTTTTCATATCTACGACGAGAAGGCTATCCGGGCAAATGCCCGGGATTTGCTGAGGGCTTTCTCCTGGGCGCCGGGGTTCAAGGAATACTTCGCGGTAAAAGCGACACCCAACCCTCATATATTAAAAATGCTGCACGAAGAGGGGTTCGGGGCTGATTGCAGTTCCCTGGCGGAATTGATCCTAGCCGAGCGGACCGGTATTAAAGGTGAGGAAATTATGTTCACCTCCAACGATACCCCGGCGGAGGAATTTAAACTGGCCAGGGAACTGGGGGCTGTGATAAATCTGGATGACATCAGCCATATCGAGTACCTGGAAAGACATGCCGGACTTCCCGAAATGCTATCCTTCCGGTATAACCCCGGGCCCCTGCGTAAGGGCGGTAATGCTATTATCGGTACTCCGGAAAATGCCAAATATGGCCTGACCCGGAAGCAGCTTCTGGAAGCCCTGGCAATTGTGCGGGAAAGGGGTGTGAAGCGGTTCGGCCTGCACACAATGGTTATCTCCAATGAACTGGACCCGGAATACTTTATTGAAACGGCCAGGATGATGTTTGAGCTGGCTCTGGAAGTTTACAGCACCCTTAATATCCGCGTTGATCTGATCAACCTCGGCGGCGGCATCGGCATCCCCTACCGTCCCGAAGAAGAGGCTGTGGATTTAGCTTTTCTGGGCAGGGGTATTCGCCGTTCTTATGAGGAAAAGATCGTTGCCGGCGGATTGCACCCGGTCAAGCTGGCTATGGAAAGCGGGCGGATGATTACCGGACCCTATGGTTACCTGGTAGCGACAGTTTTGCACAGGAAGGAAACGTACAAAAGCTATGTCGGTCTGGACGCCTGTATGTCTGATTTAATGCGCCCGGGAATGTACGGAGCTTATCACCACATCACTGTAGCCGGTAAAGAAGAATGGCCGCACAGCTGCCTGTACGATGTTACCGGTTCCCTTTGCGAGAACAACGACAAGTTTGCCGTTGATCGAAAGCTGCCGGAAATCCATACCGGGGACATCCTGGTTATTCATGATACCGGCGCGCACGGGCATGCCATGGGCTTCAATTACAACGGAAAGCTGCGACCGGCCGAACTGCTGCTGAAGCCGGACGGCAAGGTCGAAATGATTCGCCGGGCAGAAACTATTGAGGACTATTTTGCCACCCTGGATTTTTCGAAACTATAACGCATCCAGGATTAACCCGTGGTCAGCGCAAAGCCGGTGGTCTCCCTATTCAAAATAATTTTGTTATATCTTTACACAATTATTTCCTTGGGTATTATTTCCTGTGTTTAAAAAACGTCTGCATCAAGTTCTGCAAAACGTGCCGGGATTCTTTCTAAAAGGCAGGAGAATGGTCCAACGGTATGGAATAGTAGGAGGATAGTACAGTAATCAAATAATAATAGTAGACATAAATTTGCATTTTGTTGGAGGCGAACAAAACATGGATATCTTTTCTGCTATCGGTAATACGCCACTTGTTCAATTAAAGACTCTGACCAACGGGACAAAGGCGAAGATTTTTGGAAAATTGGAAGGATCCAACCCCGGAGGTTCAATTAAGGACCGGCCTGCTTATTACATGATAAAAAAGGCGGAAGAGTCCGGAGTGCTCACCAGGGGCAAGACTATTCTGGAGGCTACTTCAGGCAATACAGGTATTGCCATAGCGATGATTGGGGCGGCCAGGGGCTATCCGGTCAAGCTCGTTATTCCCGGATGTGTCAGTTCCGAGAGAAGCCGCATCCTGGAGGCCTATGGAGCGGAGGTAATCCTGACGCCTGCCAATGAGGGCACCGACGGTTCAATCCGGGAGGCCGCCCGGATCATACAGGAGGAACCCGATAAATATTTCATGCCCAATCAGTTCACGAACGAAAACAATTCCCTGGCACATTATGAGTCGACGGGACCGGAAATATTTTCTCAAACCCGCGGGGAGATTGATGTGCTTGTAGCCGGGATGGGAACCACGGGAACGCTGATGGGAATAGGCATGTATTTAAAAGAGAAAAAACCGCAAGTTAAAATTGTCGGTGTGGAACCAATGAAGGGACACGCCATTCAGGGTCTAAAAAACATGGAAGAGGCCATAGTTCCCAAAATCTATCATCCCGAACTGCTTGACGAGAAGATTAATGTGGAGGATGACGAGGCTTTTGAAATGGCGAGGCTGCTGGCTACGAAGGAAGGAATTTTTGCGGGTATGTCCAGCGGCGCGGCTTTGGCCGGGGCCTTGCGGATAGCTAAGACGATGGATTCAGGCAATATTGTGGTAATTATGCCCGACCGCGGCGACCGCTACCTGAGCACCACCTTGTTCCGTTCCATCTGTGCAAAATGCTCGCCCTAAGATCTTTGAAATGTATCTTTTTAACTGTAAGCTATATACTATGTTTATACCCGGCGGCTGACTTGCAAGGCCGCCTGATTTTTTGGAGGAAGGCAAGGAATCAAGATTATGGATACAGCAAAAGTAGGGACCGGGCGAACCGGCCTGGGTACGTTCCTGGTCCTGTTTGCGACTGTTTGTATGAGTACGGAGGCCGTCGCGGCCAAGATTGCCTACGAGGGCGGAGCTACGGTGATGATTGTCCTTACGCTGAGGTACATTCTGGCAGCTGTTGTGTTCTGGCTGTTAATCCGGTTGGGCCGCTATGACTACAGGCTTTCCCGGAAGCAGTTGTTGTCTGTGCTGGCCCTTTCCCTGGGAACTCAAACACTTACCGTACTGGCTTTGTTTGAGGCCTTTCGCTTTATTCCGGCCGGCATGGCCATCCTGTTTCTTTACCTTTACCCAGTTCTTGTTACGATCCTGGCTGTTTTCTTTTTAAAGGAACCCCTAACCCTGCAAAAGGGGCTGGCGCTGATAATCACCTTAGCCGGCTGCGTCATTATTCTGGGGCAGCCGGTCAGCAATCTGGACCTGCGCGGTGTGTTGCTCTCCCTGGCTGCAGCTGTCACCAACTCAGTCTTTCTGATTGGGACCGCCCGGTTGTTGAACAGCATTCAGACGCCGGTTTACAACGCCTATGTTTCCACCGTTGTGGCGCTGGCAACGGGTTTGCTGGCCCTGTCCCGGGGCCAGGCAAGCCTTGATTTTAACCGGGACGCCTGGCTAGCCATCATTGCTCTTGCTATTTTTGCCACCGTCCTGGCCATGGCGGCCTTTTTCAGGGGGATTAAGGAAATAGGCGCCTCCCGGGCGGCCATTATCAGTACCTTCGAGCCGGCAGCAACAGCCATTCTTGCTTTTCTAGTCCTGGGGGAGGTCCTGACAATCTGGCAGATAGCCGGAGGGGTTATAGTATTAAGCGGCGTCCTGGTACTGAGGATGCCGCAGGGCAGGTTTTCCTGATTCCCCCGGGACTGGGAGACATTGTCCCGGTGTAGAGTTTTTTGATCAAAGCAACGCCAGGAGCAACCAGAGATGGCGGTGGTGCAGTGAATCAATGAAAAAAGCATTGAACAGGAGGGCAATCAGGGCGGCTTTAATCCAGAGGTTGTCTGTATGCCTGGCCTTTC
>DBRJ01000011.1 GCA_002305915.1 Pelotomaculum sp. UBA1371
CTGTTGACAGAACTAATTGAGGTAGTGTTAAGGGCAATCACAAATGCCATTGCAGCGCTGGGGTACTGGGGCATCGGTATCGGTATGGCTATAGAAAGCGCCAACATCCCGCTGCCCAGTGAAGTTATCCTGCCCTTCGGAGGCTACCTTGTATCCACGGGACAACTGGAGTTTTACCGGACAGTCCTGGCTGGAACGGTAGGCGGTACCATCGGGTCCGTACTTTCCTATTATCTGGGACTTTGGGGAGGTCGTCCCTTTTTGGTCAGGTACGGGCGTTATTTCGGCTTCTCCATGAAGCATCTGGCGCTGGCCGACAGGTGGTTTGAGCGTTACGGGGAGGCCACGGTTTTTTTTACCCGGCTGATGCCCGTCGTGCGTACCTTTATCTCACTACCCGCCGGTATTTCCGGTATGAATTTTAAAAGATTCCTGGTTTACACCTTTCTCGGTTCGCTACCCTGGAGTTTGCTGCTTACCTACGTGGGTCTCAAGCTGGGACAAAACTGGGAAGCAATCAAGCCCTGGTTCCACAGGCTGGATCTGGTGGTGGTCCTGGGCCTTGCCGTTATTTTGATTTACCTCTGGCGCAACCGTAAAAATATCCTTTAGACTACGGCTGGGGATAGCCGTTGATGGCAGGGTGAGAATATGGTGGGAGATTACCTGATCGAGTCTATAAAATATCTGGATGCAAGCTGTTTTAAATGGATTAACGGCAGCCTGCATAATTCATTTTTTGACGGATTGATGCCCCTGTTGAGCTACGCCGGGCAGGGGGGGCTGATCTGGATTGCCCTGGGCCTGTCTTTCTTTATTTTTGGCCGCAGATCCTGGAAAAACGCAGCTCTCCTGATGCTGCTGGCCCTCTTTGCCAGTTTCCTGGTGGACGAGGAACTCTTGAAAAACATTTTTCGCCGGCCCAGGCCCTTTGAAACATTTGCGGGGATTAATTTGCTGGTCCTGCCACCCGACTCCTACTCTTTTCCTTCCGCGCACACGGCCAACGCCTTTGCCGCAGGCCTGGTCCTGGCCAGGAAAATTCCGTCCGTTGCCGGTCCGGTCCTGGCCCTTGCTTTGCTTATAGCTTTCTCCAGGGTTTATGTGGGGGTGCATTACCCCCTGGATATCCTGGCCGGCGCTCTTGTGGGCGCGGCCTGCGCCCTGTTCGTGCTGAAACTGGAAACACGGATCTTCCGGGGGCGTGGGGGAGTTGAAGGGAAAATTCACCAGGCGCCCTAAAACAAGGCAGAACATTTAAAGCCCGCCAGCAGCGGGCTTTAGTGATCCGCGCAGGTAGACGCCGGGAATAACCTTTGAAAAATTTGAGATAATAGCAGTAGATGAAAGGAGGGTTGATTTGAAAAGAGTTGAAAAGCCAGCGGTTCTGGTCATTGTTTTAATTATTGGCCTGTTAATGGTTACCGGCTGCAACGCGCTTCGTAAACCCGCCCCCGAAAACACACCGGAAGCCCAGGTACCGGCGCCTTCGGCGCCCTCCAGGGAGCCCATGCCCGGCAGCCCTGAGGAGGTTGAAAGGATAGCTTCAGAACTGACCAGTGTTGCCGACCGGGTGTCCGGAGTGAACAGGGCCACCGTGGTTATAGCAGGTACGACGGCATACGTGGGCATTGACCAGAAAGCAGGTCTGGAGGATGAAGAAACGGAACGGATCAAACGGGACGTCAGCAATGAAGTTAAGGCGGCTGAACCCCGGCTGACAGCTGTGTACGTCAGCAGCGACCCCGACACTGTCTCGCGGTTGCGTCAAATTGCAAATGGTATAGCTAATGGTCAGCCTGTTTCTGCTTTTGATCAAGAACTGGCCGAGATTGTCAAGAGGATATCCCCAACAGCCAGGTAAAATAGACGCGCCGGCAAAAAAACCGCATTTCTGACATGCGGTTTTTTGCTTAATCGCCCAGGGCGGGGCCGTGTTTCAGCAGGGAGGAAACGGTAACCAATTCGTAACCTTCCCCTCGCAGTTTCTCAATGACTGACGGGAGCGTTTCGGGAGTCTGAGAGGCCGTGTCGCTTGCGTTTAACAGAATGATGGAGCCGGGCTGAATGCCCTTAAGAATGGTGTTAACGATCTGATTTTGGCCCGGTGTTTGGATGTCCTGAGAATCCAGGCTCCACTGGATTACCATGCAGTCCGGCTCTTTCGCCGCGGCCTGGAGAGCGGCATCCCAGTTTCCCCCGGTTATTCTGAAAAGGGCGGGGGAGACGCCGGTTGCTTCCCGGATGTCGCTCCGGCTTTTAGCCAGCAAATCCCTGAAAGGTGTGTCCGCCCTTGCTCCGGGTCCGGCCAGACCTTCCCAGCCGCCTCCAATTTCGTGCCCTTCATTGACTATCCTGCGGGCCAGCTCCGGGTGATTCTTTGCCCATGCACCGCCGATGAAAAAAGTAGCCTGTACATTCTCCTTTTTCAGGACATCCAGGACAGGGCCGGGGACCCTGCTGCCCCAGCCGATATTGAAAGTCAGAGCCGCAATTTTTTCATCTGTCTTGACCTTGCAGATGACCCCGGCCCCGGTATTCACCGGATTCCCCGCAGGCATCAACAGTGCGGCGGTCAGGAACAACGCCATCAGGCCAAACAGGGAAGCGGTGAGGATAAGCCTGCTCATTTTAGAGATATTAATATAGTAAACTTTCATTGCTTTACCCCACTTGTCTCATTAATGATTTAGTATAATTTACCAAATTGTATGATCGTAACGGACGGAATAGTACTCTCTCGGGCCCTTTTTTGCTTTTTTATATAGACTACACTTTTATGAATATCGGGGGGTTGTAAAAATGCTTTCAATGCTGCGAGGATTCAAAGTCAGGAACCTGGCAATTGTAGTTATGTTGCTGTGCCTCCTGCCCGTTACCGCGCTGGCGGCCCCGCCTGAAATAACAGCCGATGCTGCCGTCCTGATGGACGTGGAGAGCGGGCAGATTTATTATGCCAGGAAACATATGCGCAGAGCCGACCCGGCCAGCCTTACCAAAATCATGACGGCGGTGGTGGCCCTGGAAAACGGCAAACCCGGCGATGTGGTAACGGTGAAGGGCAGGGCGGCAGCCGTATCCATGGGTTCGATTGTTGACTTGAGAAAGGGTGAAAAGGTCACCCTGGACGAGCTGCTCAAAGCGGCGCTGATCTGCTCCGCCAACGATTCCACCGTTGCCATTGCCGAGCATGTCGGGGGTGACCATGACCGGTTTGTCAAAATGATGAACACCAAGGCTGCAGCCCTGGGTATGTTGGGCACCCGGTTCAGAAACACCAACGGTTATCATGACCCGAACCATTACACCACCGCCTATGATCTGGCGCTGCTCACGAAATATGCCCTGGGTCTTCCCAGGTTCAACGAGCTGGTACAGACCCGTGAAACTACAATGTACTGGATCGAGCCCACCGGCAGGGAGGAAAAGCTGCGCAACAGCAACCGGCTGTTGTTCGACGGCTACGAGGGAATTGACGGTGTAAAAACGGGCACAACGCCGACGGCCGGCAACTGCCTGGTCGCCTCCGCCACACAGGAAGGCCGCCGCCTGATTGCAGTTGCCCTGCACAGCGACAACCGTTACGCAGACTGCATCCGGTTGCTGGACTATGGTTTTAAGGTAGTAAAGCCGGTAACAGTGGCCGGCGCGGGCGAAAAAATGGCCGCTGTTGCCGTCACGGGAGGTGTTTTACCGGAAGTGGAGGCCGTGGCTGAAAGGGAACTGCAAGTACGCATTGACCCGGACGAGATGCCTAACCTGGAAAAAAGGGTGGAAGTTTCCGAAACGCTGCCGGCCCCGCTAAAAAGGGGACAGAAACTGGGCGAGGCCGTCTGCAGCCTGAACGGGCAGGAACTGGGGCGGGTCAGCCTGGTGGCCGGAAAGGACGTGCCGAGGGCCGGATGGCACAGGCAATTATGGGACAAAGTGTTTAATTGAGAAGCTTTAAATGATAAGCTTGACATTTGCCCTCCCATCAGGCATAATAAATAATGCTGACAGCTCAATGGGCGGGTAGTTCAGTGGGAGAACGTCTGCTTGACACGCAGAAGGTCGGAAGTTCAATTCTTCTCCCGCCCACCAGTAAAATCAA
>DBRJ01000031.1 GCA_002305915.1 Pelotomaculum sp. UBA1371
CCGCCCTTTGTTCCGGTGAGGATTTCGGAGGCCTGGGCCAGCTGTTCGGCAGCCTGCCGTTCTCCCTCGGCCTGGATGATGGCCGCCCGTCTGTTCCTTTCCGCTTCCGCCTGCCGGGCAATGGCCCGGGTCATTTCCGAAGGCAGCACCACATCTTTGATCTCCACGGCAACAATCTTGATTCCCCAGGGGTCAGTTGCTTCATCAACAATTTTTTGAATCTTGAGATTCAGCTTTTCCCGCTGGGAAAGGATTTCGTCCAATTCGGCCATCCCCGCGACACTGCGGAGCGTGGTCTGGGCCAGCTGGTTGGTCGCCTCGTGGAAGTTTTCGACATTGACAATGGCTTTCTCCGTTTCGACCACCCTGTAGAAGAGAACCGCATTTATCTTGCAGGTAACGTTGTCCCTGGTGATAACTTCCTGGGGAGGCACGTCGAAGACGATAACCCGCAGGGATATGCGGACAATCCGGTCGATCACCGGGATAATGAAGATCAGGCCGGGTCCCCTGGCATTCACAAGCCTGCCCAGCCTGAAGAGCACCGCCCTCTCGTACTCCGGAATGATTTTGATTGCTGAAGTCAGAATCATCAGCAGTAGAATGACTACAACAACCGTTGAAAAGAGGTTGTAAAGCTGCAATTTTAACCCTCCTCACTGTTTTGTTTTTCCCCGTTCGTTCTTTTCCGGGCATCCCACAAGAAGGGTTATCCCCTGCCGTTCATATACCCGGACCCTTTCCCCCTCCTCAATAGTATATCCATCTTTGGACACGGCCTGCCAGATTTCTCCCTTTACTTTTACCAGTCCCTCGGGATCCAGCTTCTGCATCACCACAGCTACGGTCCCGGAAAACTCGGCTTCCCCGTGGACGGGCTTATACCTGCGGAGCCTGGCCAGGCCTACAACCACCACGGCTACGAAGAGGGCGCCGGCAATCCCCACTCCGATAGCCACGGCCTTGAAGGCGGAAAACCAGGCCGGCGGCATCAGCGGCTCCGTTGGGAAGAAGAGGATTCCCAGAATTACGCTGGTGAGCCCGCCCACACCCAGGATGCCGTAAGCCGGGGTAAATAATTCAGCAACCAAAAGCCCCACCCCCAGCAGAATTAATAGGCCCGCCACCAGGTTGCCCTGAAACAGACCCAGGCCGTAAAGCCCTAAAATCAGCCCGATGGCACCCAGCACCTCGGGCAGGAAGAAGCCCGGAGAGTAAAACCCGATGATTAACCCGTAAATGCCAATCATAAGCAGGACCATGGCCAGGGTGGGATTGCTTACCAGGTGAGTGAGCCGCTCATTGGCATTGAGGGGCAGGGCTTCCACCCTGGCGCCCAACGTGTTCAACTCCCTGTCGCCGGCGCCGGTTTGTACGGTTTTGCCGTGCACTTCCCGCAATAGCTCAGTTAAGTCCGCAGCGTTTAAATCTACCACCTTTTTTTCCAGTGCTTCGCTGTTGTTTAAAACCAGGTTTTCGGTGACAAACCTTTCCGCCAGATCACCGGGTCGCCCCCGCTCTGCGGCGATGCTTTTCATGTGGCCGGCTAGAAAATTGATGGTTTTCTGGTCGGCCGCCGCGGGCTCAGCCCCGGGCACCGACATTGTTACCGGCATGGCCGCCCCGCAGGTGGTTCCGGGAGACATGGCCGCAATGTGCCCGCTCAGCAAAATGAAGGTGCCGGCTGAGGCGGCAATGGCGCCCTGGGGGTTGACGTAGGTGAGCACGGGCAGGTTTGAGGCGGACATATCCTGGATAATCTCAAGGGTTGCCGAGACCAGCCCCCCCGGTGTATTCAGCAGGATTACCACCGCATCCGCCTGCTCTTTTTCCGCCACCCCCAGACCCCTCTGGATGTTCCGGGCTGTACCGGAGGTTACCACATCGTCCACCTGGATGGTGTAGACAAGGGGTTGCTTGTCCTCACAAAAGGAAGGGGCCAAAAAGAACAGCGCCAGGCACTGCAAAAAAACCAGCAAAAATAAAAACCTTACTGAGCTAAATTTCATCAAAGGTCCACTCCCGGACTCAATAAATTTTCAGGCAATTCCCTGCCAAACGCGCTAAAGTAAAAAGGTCTGAGTTTCTTTAAAAAAAGCCAGGCAATTTATTGCTGCATTCCCAGAAGATCTACTTACATTATAAACCATTCCCACGGGAATATTCCCGATAATAAGTCCCTGTGAGGAAAAAATGTACAAGGGAAGGAGCAGGCAGAAAAAAACCCTGCAACTTCTTGCAAGGCCAGGATATGAAGATGGGCTTATTTTTAAAACACTCACAACAGGTTAGTTGTATTTTCACAGGGCCCTTTCCAGCAGTTCAGCTATGTCCAGCACCTGAACCGGCGCCTGCGTCCCCCCGCGGCTGAGCTTCTCCTCCAGCAGCAGCTTACAGTACGGACAGGCTGTGCCTAATAGGGAGGCCCCGGTGGCAGCTACCTGCTGCGCCCGGCTGGCAGCGATCAGGTTCTCTGCCGCCTCCATGGTCCAGAACCTGCCGCCCCCTGCCCCGCAGCAAAAGGACCAGTTCGCCGAACGCTGCATCTCTACCAGCCGGACACCCGGCAACTTCCTCAATATCTCACGCGGCTCACTATAGACGTCGTTGTAACGCCCGAGATAACAGGGATCATGGTAGGTCAGGGTCACCTTGCTCTGCCTGGTGGGCTTTAGCTTTAAGCTGCCGTCCCCGAGCAAAGCGGCCAGCAGGACGGAATGGTGGCTGACTTCCCAATTGCCGCCAAAGCGGGGATATTCATTTTTTAAAGTATTGTAGCAGTGGGGACAGGAGGTGATAATCTTTCTGACGCCCAGGTCATTCCATTTCTTGATGTTGTTTTTTACTATTTGCTGAAACAGCGCTTCGTTGCCCATCCTGCGGGCTGTTTCGCCACAACAGCGCTGGCCTGCAACAAGCACCGTAAAAGACAGGCCTGCTTTCTGCATTACGTTGCTTAAGGCTGCAACCGCCCGGCCGGCTCCCGGGTCAGATGAGGCAGCACAACCCGGGAAATATACATATTCCCCGGGGCTGCTTCCGGTACCCGCCTGCCCCAGCCCATTATCGTCAGCCCGCTTTGCCCCCCGGGGATTGCCGGATGATTCGACAGAGGTTTTCCCCCAGGGGTTGCCGTATGATTCAACATTGCTAAAAAACTGCTGCATTTTTTCGGGATAATCCTTCTCAACCAGGACCAGATGACGCCGCATAGCGATAATCTTGGGAGTGTGCTCGATGGAAACAGGACAGGCCTCCTCGCAGCTGCCGCACATGGCACAACCCCAGATGAATTCTTCTTTATAGATGTCCCCGGTAATATTTTTCTTTAAGATCTCCTGCTCCTGCCCGGAGGCTACTTGCCTGACAGCCTGCCCGGACTTCTGCTTGAGGAGCAGCGGCGCCCTCTCTTCGATATGCTTGCGGAAACGGCCCTGCAGCGGCTTTGGCTTTACCGGTTCGCCGCTCTGGTGAGCCGGGCACTGGTCGTTGCAGCGGCCGCACTTCGTGCAGGTGTAGGCCTCAAAAAGCTGTTTCCAGGTAAAATCCTCCATCTTATTGACTCCGGCCTTCCCCTCCGCTGCCCTGCCCGGATCGACCGCTTCCAGCTCCCCCCTGTGCCCCAGCGAGTGCCAGTAAATATTGAAAGGAGCAAAGAGCATATGCAGGTGCTTGGAGTTGGGAATAATCCAGAGCATGGAAAAAATGGCCAGGAAATGCGCCCACCAGAAAACGGCTCCTGCCGCCATGGTGAACTCAACCGGTTTATTATAAAACAAACCGGCGAGCGCGCCGGCCAGGGGAGCGGGCCAAAGCCTGCCGCCGCCCGGCTGCAAGGCCGAGCTGGTCCCGTGATACAGCGCTTCGGTTAAAACAATAATAAAAATGAGCAGGAGAAGCCCGATTGCTTCCGTATTGTTTTTCAGCCATTCCGGTTTTTTGACCGCCCGGCGCCAGAGACAGATGAATACACCTGCCATGACCAGGAGGATAAACAGGTCTTTGACAAAAAGATACAGCGCGTTATTGTCTACAAAGGGGATGGCGGTGTTAAAGAGCTTTACGGCGGCCATGTTGGGAGTTGCCGGCAACAAAATCACAAAACCATACATGATGCCGGCGTGGCCCAGGCCATAAAGCGGGTAACGGCGGACCTTTTTTTGACCCAGTACATGGGAGGCAAAATATTTCCAGCGCTCCAGGGGCCGGTCCCTATGCTGCGCCGGCCTGCCCAGGCTGATATAAAGAATGCGCCGGTAAATTTTAGATAAGAAATATAGGCATGATCCGGTTAAAAGGAAAAGGAACAATAATCTTTCCATAAATTCAACCATTCCTTGCTTGACGTACAAATAGATAAAAGCACAAAAACAAGAGGCCATGTCCCCCGCAGCCGGGCCTGTCTTGCCCCGCCCCGCCGGATTTTCAGCACCCGGGGACACAACGCCGCCCGGCCAACTGCTTCAATAAGCGGCCGGTCCCCGGGTCAATCCCCTGTGACACTACTCCTTCAGCGCTTTCAGGCAGACAAAAGAAGCGGCGGTCCAGCGCCGGAACCGGCAATTGTAACACGACCTGGCCTCTTCAGCCACTATTTCACCTTCATAATCCTCGAGGAAATGGGGGCAGCTGCCGGCTATCTCCGCAGCCTCGGACCAATCATTTTTACCGCCCTTGAACTGGACCTGGCCGGCCTCGTTCTTAATCCAGAAGCCAGTGTTTTCCATCTCAATAATCCTCCAGATGCCTATTGGTGCAGGTTTCCCAGCCCGGCTCTCCTTCGGGCCTGTAAACCAGCAGGGTGCGCTTGCCGTTCAAAAGCACTGTCTTTAATTTTTTGCCCAGGCGCAGCTCTTCATCATCGCCCAGGATCCGGCCGGCCAGGCTCTGCACCCTTTCGACCGGACTGCAGCTTTTGATTTCAGCCACACTCATGGTGGCGCCCGGCCCTTTGAGCTTCAGCTTGCCCTGGAAACGCCCGTCGTTGTTGGTCATTCTTAAACCTACCCCCGCCAGCGCCCCGATCACGCCGATGCCCGTGCCCCCGTGCTCAGATAGGTGCACGCCCAGTTTTCCTGCCAACCCGTAGGCTTCCGCTTTGGTCATAATCCTGACTTTGGTCTCATAACCATAGGCGATCAACTCCTCCGCTCTCTCCAGGTGTTCTTCCACCGCCACGCAAAGTCCGGGATCAGAACCCGGTGCGCTATTCTGCTCCAGAAATCTGCCTGCTTCTTTGATCAGGGAAGGTAAATATACGGCTTCCAGATCGGCGGTAAAACACATGGAACTGTTGTGAGAAGTATAGGGTATGGCGGGATCTAAAAGCAGCTGATGGCGGGTAAGCCCCTGACACCTCCCCCAGCGCCGCTCTTCAATCAACTTGATTAACTGATTGGCCGACTCCCCGGTGGCTCCCTGGTCAATACTGTCTGTATCATCGATACCTACATATATTTTCAACCTGCATTACGCTCCTTTCTTAGGTCAGGTTCCCGGCGGACGCGCTCGGGTCAGTTCTGCCAGGAGGCGCTCAGGCGCGGTTTCAAACGTTTGATTAACACCGCCGCCAGCACTCCCCCGGCAGCGCCGAAAACTACGTGCAGCAAGGTAGCATAACCAAATCCCATGGCCAGGAAAACCATTGGAATATCAAGGATTATGCCCAGGGCTATGCTGGTCAGCAGCTTGGACCAGCTGATTAAGGCCCCGATGATAATTCCCACCCAGATTGATTCCAGCTTGTTAAAAAATATTAAGGCCAGAATGTCCAGCAACATCCCGGGTATAAGGCACTTGAAAGCCATTAACGGTCCTTCTTTACCCAAACCGAAGACAATGGCCAGGATCCCCGACACGATACCCATGATCGTCCCGGCACCAAACCTGGGGATCAAGCCCTTGCCCAGCATAAGCAGTCCCATCCAATACACGCTGGTATGGCCCGGCACTCCAATGGGCATCTGGAACACAAACCTGCTGACGCTGATTAACGTCCCGAACATGGTCAGCCTGATCACGTCGGCCAGACCTATTTTGAAGATAAAACTGTCTGCAGGATTTTCCGGGCCGCTCGATTTTTCCCGGTTTTTCAACTTTTCCATTTATACCCTTACCCCCGCCTAAGTATTAATCAGCTGCATAAAGCCTGGCTACCTCTTTAATCATGACCTGGTTTCCACCGGATTTATTAACCATCGAAAGGGTACCGTTGCTATTTGTATAGAGGACAATACCTTCCACTTCCCCTCGCTTGATTCTGCATTCCCCGCTGTCGCCCAGGCCCGTTGCCTGGACGTATTCATAATCAACCAGGCCCGCCGAACCAAGTACAAAGCTTAGTGATACCTCATTATCGCTGCCGGAACCATCCCGGTTTTGTTCCAACTGGCGTTCCTGAATGCTCAATTGCCTGATCACACCGGCGTCCAAATAGGCAACGGTTATATCGTTTTGGACAACGGGTACAACTTCGCCCCTTTGGCTTCCTTGAACCCTGGCTACCTTTTCAGAGAGGAAAGACCCTCCGATAACAAGGGCAAGCAGAAGGATCCCGGTTACAATGCGCCCGTTAATCATCCTTTGCTCCCTCGACATTTACTTTTTTCTCCTGATAACTTCTACAGCCACCCATCCCGCCAGCAAAATCACCGCTGACATAGCCACGTAGTTTTGCATCTTCCGGCCCCGCTGCAACTCTGCAAACCTGGCCTCATCCGCCCCGGCCGGCTCCGCTGGAACGGTGGGAACTGCTTCACTCTGAGCTGTGGCGGTTCCGGAATCAGGTTCCCCTGTTGCCGGGCTGTCACTGGAACAAGCTGTACTGCCGTCCGGGCTGCCTGAGGTTTCTGGACCAGGCCTGCTTGTGTCCGGGCTGCTGGCGATCAGGGAAGCATTAGCCGTGGCCGGCTTAGCTTCAGGTGCAGGACCTTTACTGCCGGCAGCGGCGGCAGCCGCAGTGTTTTCCTCTGGCAAAACCGGTGGGGCAATTTGAACTGTTTTTTCACCGGCTGTTCTAAAATTGATCCTGAGCCCCTGGTTGTTGGTGGTCATGGCCAGGGTGGAGCCGCCGTTTTTGGCCAGCAGGTCCGGCGCAACATATAACGTGTAGCGGGTCCCCGAGGCAAGGGGCTCTGCCGGTTCCACCCAGATATATTGCCTTTTGGAAAAATCCACGGTTTCATCAATTTTACTTAATATAAGCTCATGCTTCCGGCCGTCTTCATCATAGAGATGAAAACACCGTTTGTTTCTTTCCCAGTAGATTAGATAGACAACATTCTTGTCGAAACGCATTGTGATTTTTGGCTGCAGCGGCACATTCTCAGCATCTATGATCCCGGTCCCATCCTCAAGGGTGGCTGATACCAAACCCAGGGGTTTAAAAACCCCCCGGGGATTGCCTGTGCCGTCGCCACCCTCACCATAGGCGGCCAGGGGGAGCACTAAAATAAGGATGCTGAGCAGCAGCATGAACACCCCTGCCCTCAGCCCGGTGTTCCCAAACCTCATCATGTTTCATTCCTTTCCTTCTAGCCCTGGCTCAAGGGGCTGCCTGACGAAGCCCGGCCGGCCTAGCGCAAACCTTGAAGCGACTGAACCGGCAGATCCAGGCCATAGATACATATTAACGGCAATATACTTACCGCTATGCTTACGCACAGCGCCGCCAGATCACAGCGGTAAAAACGCAGTTTTCTGGTCCGGCTGTGGTGCGGGCCGCCGCTGTAACACCTGCTTTCCATCGCCGTGGCCAGGTCGGTGGCCCGCTGCAGCGAACCCACTACCAGAGGTATGAGCACCGCCAGCGAAGTTTTTAGCCGCACCAGCTTCTTTGGTGAGGTAAATGGCGCGCCGCGGGACTTCTGGGCCCTGGTGATGGTTTCTGCTTCCTCCAGCAGGGTGGGAATAAACCTCAAGGAAATGGTAATCAACATGGCAAACTGGTTTACCGGCACCCCCAGGCGGGCCAGAGGCGCCAACAGGGCCTCCAGCCCCCTGGCCAGCTTCATCGGAGAAGTGGTCATGGTCAGGATGGTGGAGCTCAAAAATAGAATGAGCAGCCGCAAAAATGTTGACAGGCCCCGGTATACTCCTTCTACAGTCACAGTCAGCGGCCCCAGGTTGAAGAGGGGAGCGCCCTGGGTACAAATACACTGGGCCAGAAAACTACAGATAAAAACTAGCCATAGCCATTTAACCCCGCGCATGACTGAAGACAGGCTTGTTTGGGCAAGGTAAATCACCACAAAAATCAACGCCGTGTTGAGCAAAAGCACCGGCCAGCTATAGCTGACCAATATGGCGGTTACCATGGCAAGCCAGCCCAGGAGCTTGGTCCGCGGGTCCAATTGATGAATAATTGAGGTGCCGGGTATGTATCTTCCCAGCTTCGTTCTTTTCATCATTTTCATGCTTTCAACAGCCTTTCGATTTCACAAGCGGCTTCTTCTACGGTCAACAAACCGGTGTTTACCTGAAGTCCCCTAATTTTTAAGTTACGGAGTAATTTCATATAATCAGGCAGCAGCAGGTCCCCGTAAGGCAAATCATCACGTTCCAAGACCTCCCTGGTCGGTCCCCAGGCCTTGAGACGGCCTTGATCAAGCAGAGTAAGACGATCTGCCAGGATAATCAGTTCATTAATACAATGGGAAACCATAATGACAGTCACTTTTTGTTCCTGCTGATATCTTTTGACGGTAGTCAGAATATGAGCGCAACCCTCAGGATCCAGGCCGGCCGTCGGTTCATCCAGGATCAGAATTTCCGGCTTCATGGCCAGGATACTGGCCACCGCGATACGGCGCCGCATCCCCCCGCTTAGGCACAGTGGCGATAGATCCCGCACCTGTTCAGGGATAAGCCCCACACTTGTCAGTGCTTCATCAACCCGGACCGCAATTTCCGCCCTGTCCAGCTCCATATTATTTAGTCCATAGGCCACTTCCTCAAATACCGTCGCTTCAAAAATCTGCTGTTCGGGGAATTGAAATACCAGGCCCACGGACCTCCATAACTCTTTTCCCTTTTGCCTGTCCCGCGGATCGATACCCAGCACGGATATGCTTCCGCTTTGGGGGTATAAAAGACCGTTAAAATGCTGAATCAAGGTAGACTTGCCGGAACCGTTGCCGCCCACTATCCCGAGAAATTCGCCTTTTTCCACCGACAGGGTGATATTGTCAAGGGCCTTCTTCCCGTTTGACGTCCCGCTATTATATACATAGCTCAAGTTGTTGATCTCAATAACCGGCATATACTGTTCTCCATTTGTTCCAAAGTAGTGATCCGCTTGTCCAGCAGGTAACCGCGTTTTCTCAGCATTTGAGCCAGGAGAACGATACCCGGGGGCTTTAAGTCAAGGTGCTTTTCCCCCCGGTTAAAAGCTTCCCAGGGAGGGGCGTCACAGAGGATACTTCCTTCCTGCAGCAGGATGAGCCGGTCTGCCCCTGTCAGGTCTTCCATGTTGTGCGAGATCAGGATGATGGTGAGACCCTGCTGCTTGTTCAGTATTTGTAAATACTCAAGAATCATCTGCCTCCCGCTCTGGTCCAGCATCGAGGTCGGTTCGTCCAGCACCAGGTAGTCAGGCTGCATAGCCAGGGCCGCCGCAATGGCCACCCGCTGTTTTTGCCCCCCGGAGAGCATGTGCGGCGACATTTGCCTCAACTCGCTCAGCCCTACAATCTGCAAAACTTTTTCAACACGGTGTTCAATCTCATCCTCAGGCAGGTTAAGATTTTCCGGCCCAAAGGCAACTTCTTCCTCGATGACCGGGCTAACCAGCTGGTTGTCCGGATTTTGAAAAACCATGGCCACCAGCCGGCGTATCTCCCTGATGTGCCGCCGCGCCCGGGTATCCATGCCGTTAACCGTCACCTTGCCGGCGGAAGGAAGCAGCAGGCCGTTTAGGAGACGGGCCAGGGTTGTTTTACCGGAGCCGTTCTTCCCGGCAATACCCACGAACTCGCCCGGCTTTATATGCAAACTAATATCCTTTAAAGCGCAAGTTTTGCTGTTCTGAACTCCGGTAAATTCCTTGGTTACGTTGGACAGTAGAATACCCTGCAAAGTGGTAACGCACCCCTTCGTTTTAATTAATTTTCCTCCGCTCTTCAGCCCAATACTCACCGGTACCGGGTAAAAGTAGCCTTGAACTGACCGCCAGCTTGAGCGCCTTGACCAGGAATTTTAGAGCCATTCTTTAATTAATTTTGCGCATTACATTCAGTTCTTAGCGGGATTAAGCGCGCTTAAAATCACCGTCACCGCTTCCGCCCTGGTGGCGCTGCCCAGGGGCCGGAAGATGTTGTCCGGGTATCCTTTCATCAGCCCGTTGGCCACCGCCGTGGCCACAGCGTCTTTAGCCCAGCCTGAGATAGCGGAGTTATCCGCAAAGGAGGTTTCTTCCGAAATCATGGTTAAGCCCGCGGCTTTCACAATCATTAGGGCTGTCTGCTCACGGGTAATCAGGTCGTCCGGCCCAAAGGTGCCGGCGTTATAACCGCTGACCAACCTGTAGGCTTCCGCCGTGGCAATGTAATCCCTGGCCCAGTGCCTGCTGGTGTCCGCAAAAACTTTGCCGGTCTGGGGTGACAGTTCAAATGCTTTTACCAGCATAGTGGTGAACTCGGCCCTGGTGATAGTACCGTCCGGCTTAAAACTACCGTCCGGATAACCGTTGACCACACCTAAAGCCACCAATTCTTCAATTTTGCTTTGAGCCCAATGGCCAGCGATGTCGTTAAAAGTTCCCGCTGGGGGTGGTGCTTCAACCGGGTCTGCAGGCTTTGGCACGGCAAATACAGCATATTTGGTGAAATGATCCACCGCTACGGTGATGGTTGAACCGGACACTGTGCCGCCAAGGTTTATCCACTCACTGGAGGGCCCGTCATAGAAATATATGGCCGGAACCTCATTAGCCCCGATGCGGGATGGGTTAAACTGCAACGTCAAAGCAACTTTTTTAGCGAAATCATAGGTGGTCCGGCCGTCAACGCTAAATTCGTACACTTCGCCGGCCAATTTTAAACCTGGGGGTATTGCCGGCGGCCGGGTTACCTTCTTGATTTCAACCGTGACAGAACCGGTCCCTTTGAGAGCATTGGCGGGTATGACTACCCTGGCCATATCACCCAGGCTGACTGTCGCCCCCATTGCCGGATCAACTGAAGCGCTGCCCTTTGTGGAGGTGGGGCCTTCAGTGGTAACAGCCCCGCCGCCGCCACCTCCGCCACCGCCGTTACCTTTGGAGCCGGAGCCGGCTGCTACGGTAAAGGTGACCTCTTCGTCTTTATTTCCGTTGTTTTCCCCAAGGGTACGCCCGTTATTGGCCGTCAAATTTTTGCTGATGATAATTTTGTATGTTTTCCCGGCTGTTAGAGGGCTCTTCGGTCTGATCAAGATATAATGCAAATTGTCATTAATCGTATCGGTAGAGCCTAACCTGAAAACATTTACAGGCACATTTTTTCCCGTGCTGTCCTGCAAGGTAATACACTGCTGGTTGTTGCCCCAGACAGCATCGGTGGTCACACCCCGGTCAAAGTAAAGCCTGATCGTGGGGTTGACCGGCACAGTGGTACTCCCTTCGATGGGACCGTCATCGGTGGAATTGTCACCATTGACGGTCGTTAGTGATGATTTTGCGGCAATGAAAGAGAGGGGGTTTTGCCCGGACAGGCTTCGTCCGGTAATTGCTGTGCTCCAGTTGCCTGCGGCGTCAACGGCTTCAACCGACCAGACATAGGTGTTATTGCCCCTTTCCAACCCGGTGTCGGTATAAGTGGCGGTATTGCCATCCAGAATGGCCAGTTCAACCCCGTCCCGTTTGATTCTATAGCCGGTGACTCCTTTGTTGTCCGTGGCGGCCGGCCAGGTCAGGACGGCTTCAGTCTGACTCCTGCTGACTGTTACCTTGGCATTGGGCGGCCAGGTGGGCGCCTGGGTGTCGCCACTGGCACCGCCACCGCCGCCACCACTTTGTTTGGTCCTAACAGTGACGCTGGGCCCGTCCGTGCTCCAGTTGCCGTCGGCGTCCCCAGCCTGTACCGTAAAGGTGTACCAGGTGCCGGGGGACAGGCCGGTCACACGGTAAACAAGGTCAGTTACCGGCGTGGCGGTCAACGGGGTACCATCCTGGTAAACCCTGTAGCCGGTCACGGCGACATCGTCAGAGGCGGCGCTCCAGGACAGGGTCACCTCGTTCTTGGTGATCTCTGTGGCAGTCAGGCTGCTGCCCTCAGGCCAGGTGGGGCCTGTATAAACCGGCAACAACATGCTCTGGATCACGGTGGCATCGCTATAGCCGGCGGCTTTTACCACAATGGTGTAATCCCTGTCAGCCGTGAACACAGCACCGTCGATAATGATGGCACCGTCGGTAACAATGTACTTGCCGGCTATTGACACACCGTCAACGGTTATATCGGTAATGGCTCTCTGCCAGGCGCTGTCGGGCGTGAAGCTAATTTCCACATCGTAACCGCACAGGTTATCCGTGGTATCCGCCGCTAAAACCGGGGGCTGCTTGACGGGCATTGTCACAGTCGTCTCCAGCGCCGGGCTGACGTTGCCGGCAAAATCTACGGCTTTTACCATGAAGGTGTAGGTGGTCCCGGGGTTTAGATTGGTGACATCGCAGGTTGTCGTTCTTTCGTCAGCTGTACCGATTAGCCCATTATCCTGGTAAATGTCGTAATGCAGGTTGGGAATATACAGGTAGTTGACGTCGTCTTCATCATAAACCGCTCCGTTTGTATAAGCAGCGCCATGGTTGTCTTCGGCCTCCGGCCACTGCAGCCTCACAGCAGTGTCGCTGATATCAGTGGTCAGGCCGGCGTCCTGCGGCCAGGAAGGCTTATACCGGGAATCCAGAGTCGTGGTAAACTCGAATCTATACGTATTATTAATTGGACCGTTGTGGAAAGAAAATCCTTTGAGGACTTCCACCACATAGGTGGTATCCGGTTGCAGGGCACAGCTTTTTAAGGCCAGCCCTAAAGGAGCCCGCCCGGAAATTTGTTCAAAATACCAGTCCGTATACTCCATGTATCGATTGGGAAGCGAGCCGGTAAAAGGCACCGGTTCGGTCAGAATATTGGGCAGGACCACCTCCTCTCCGGTGTCTTTGTTATAGAACCTGACATAATTGGCTAGATTGTCGGCAAAATTACGGAAGAACCCGTTGCTGAAATAAATCGCCAGGTTGACGTTGTCGTAATCCATCCGGTCTTTGAGGGTATAAGTCAAGATTTTCCCGCCGGCGGGATCGTCTTCCCAGGCTGTCTCCGCTGCCGCCGGTTCATAGTCCACCAGTTCCAGCTTGATAATATTATTGGCAACACTTTGCTCACTGAAGCTTTCCAGGGCTGTTCCGTCTGCCGCCGTGACATCTCCGGCAGTATAGCCTAAGGTTATTATCCTGGGCGTCGCGGCATAACCGATCGGTTTGTCCAAATAAAGCAGGATCTGTTTGCTGTCACTTCCCAGCGCTGCGGCGCTGATAGCTGCTGCCGTTCCATCCACACTTACGGAAAACTGGCCTTCTTTGCCGGCAGGGTCATTCATGTCCCGGTTAAATTCCAGGGTGACAGTCTTTCCCAAATGGTCCGTTGCCGCAGAAACCAGGGCCAGCGGCAATATTTCCCCTTCGGTGGCCAGGGAAATACCCGGACCGGCACTGCTTTCATTGCCTGCCGCAGCAAGAGCTGGTACTGGGAAAGGGTATGGTGTCGCAGGTTGCAGTCCGCGTACGCTGACACCGTATGTATAAGCATCATCCACAGGAGTCATAACAGAGTTGTTTTTATAGATCTTGTACCCCGTCCCCCCAGCGTCGTCTTGAGCGCCTGTCCGGCTCAGGGTGAAACTATTTCCGGTCACGTCAGCAGCGTTAAGAGTGCCGTTTTGCCAGGTGGGCGGGATTGTACCCGTAAATGTTTCTGCTGCCGCCAACGGGCTAACATTGATGAATAAAGACATCACCATGATTACCGTGAGCAGCCAGGACAGGGTACGACTTCTTACTTTAAACCGCATGAGCTTGTACTTCCCCTTTCTTAATGATTAATACTGGTTAGTTTATTAACTATCGTTGATAAATAGCTGTTCTAACTTGTTTTCCTTGAGCTAGATCCTTTTATTGCCTCCCATGGAATATTTTAAACAATAAGGTTGAATGAGCGAGCAATATAAGCATAACCTGAACAAACCTGGCAAAAGAACCGCTCCCCATTTACAGGCGCTGGCGCCCCATGGTCTTAGGCAATACTTATTATAACATGTAACAACGTAATATAACATATCATAAAGTAAAATAACCAAAGTTTCTAAATTACAATAAGCTGTTTTATGTTAGGTTATGAAACATTATCTTAAGTCGCGAATCAAGAAGGAAAGAGCCTGAGAAAATAATCCTGCGATGCGGCGAAGACCACCCGCAGGAACAAGCAAAGAAATAAAAAAAGGCCCGCAATTGCCTGCAAGGCCAAAAGATGAAGCCGGAAGGGGCAAGAGCCCTGGAGCCCCCGCCCGGGAGCTTGAGCTTGCCTGTTTATTTATTGTACTCGCCTGTTTAGTTATATTTCCCGGTAGAACCTTTGTAAGACACCCTTTTAAGAAGCATATTTTCCATCTGGATAAATAATCTGGTTCTGGCCAGGGAAAAAATCGTCAGAGCCACCCAGATAAGAATAAAGGACACCAGATGAACTCTGTTAAAGGGCTCATGGAAGAGAAAAATCCCTAAAATCAGCGCAATGGTGGGGGAAGCATACTGCAGGAACCCTATAATTGACAGCGGAAGGCGTTTGGTGCCGCCGGCAAATAAGATTAGCGGTATTGCCGTCACAACACCCGCCCCGGCTAAAACCAGGGAAACGCCCGGATTATTCAAGGCGAAGGCGCCAACTCCGCTACTGTGCGCATAATAGAGATAGAGCAGGGCAAAGGGAGAAATAAACAGTGTTTCCACGGCAATTCCCGTGACGGCGCCGAGGTGAATGATTTTTTTACATAAACCATAAAAGCCAAAGCTCATGGCCAAGACCAAAGCAATCCAGGGAACGCTCCCAAAGTGCAAGGTCATATTCAACACGCCAATAACGGCCAGGATAAAGGAAACCGTTTGCCAAAGCGACAGCTTTTCCTTTAATACAATCACTCCCAGCAAAACGCTGACCAGGGGATTTATATAGTATCCCAGGCTTGTTTCAATAATATGGTCATTGTTTACAGCCCAGATATAGGTCAACCAATTCACGCTGATTAATACAGAAGCAAGAAAAATGCTGGTAAATTTTTTTATACTGGAAAATATTTCGCGTAGCTCATTTATGAAAACCCCAAGTTTTTTAGTAACGAGTAAAACCAGGGCCATAAATACAAAACACCAGGCGACCCGGTGAGAGATGATCTGCAGGGCTGGTACCTGGACAACCAGTTTCCAGTAAATTGGGAAAACACCCCATAGAATAAAGGCGCCGGCACCGGATAAAATTCCAAATAATTGTTCGCCTGGTTCAAACTTCACGCCCAACATCCTCTTTCATCGTATACCCTCGGTTGAATTTTTTTCCAAGAGACACTTAATAATTATCGGCACTGGCACACGCCTCTCTTCATTCGACATCAGCGGGAAATGTCCTGCTGCCATCTTTGGAAGAGGGCATCCAGGCGAACAGTATCTCGCCTTCTTCCTGAACCAGAATGTATACGTTGACGTTGACAAAAAAGCTTCCGGCAAAAAAACCGGAAGCCTTAGTTTATCTGGCGCGCCCGGAGAGACTCGAACTCCCGACACGCGGTTTAGGAAACCGCTGCTCTATCCGCCTGAGCTACGGGCGCACAATAAGCAATAAACATATTACATTTTTCAAGGCAATTTGTCAAGGTACAGAAACTGGAACTCCACGTTTTTTAATTTCGCCTTGATTCGAGGTGATTTTATTAATTTTGTCATTAATCGTAATTAACCCCCTGTTTAAAGGTCCTTCAGAATAAAAACCTGTCGGAAAATAGTTGAAAATTTTTACATATTATTACTCGAATTTAACAGGGTTCACTCAATTACATGTTGAATAAATTTTTCGCACACAAACATCTGGGAGTGACCCAATTGGTTCTTGAGAATAAAATAGCCGAAAGGCAAAAAGAACTATTCGAGCATATGACAATTACACATTTTCTTTGTTTTCTTGTTCTCTTCAGTTCTCTCGTTTTAGGCAACAAGCTCTTTTTCAATGTTATTACATATCCCCCGGTAAATCTTCATTTTTTTGCTTTACTGACTCTAATTGGCTTGTGCCTGGTATTTTTACATAAAATAACGGAATATTCCTATTCAACAGTATCGAAAATATCTACTAACCAAATTGGTTTTGCCTACATTGTCCTCCCGCTTATCATTACCGGATTAACAGTTATTGTTACTGGAAACAGTCTAAACTCCGTTGAATTTTTGCTTTTGCTGCCTATTTTAATTGCCGCCTCCATGCTGGGAAAAAAAACTGGTATCTTAATCTCCTGTTTCTGCGTAATCCTGGTATTATGTTTTAAGCACATAACCACGGACGGCCTGTCCCTGATTCAGTTATTTGAATCGAACCTGATTCTGATCAGTATGATGTTCATCATGGGCTGGTTTGTAGGTGGACTGACCAACTTGGAGAACCGTCACCGGGAACAACTAAGAGCAAGCATTTCATCCTTTCATGCGGAAATCATGCAGCGCAAAGCAGTTGAAGAACAGCTCAGCATGCTGTCCCAGGCGGTTGAACAAAGCCCTATTTTGATCATGATTACGGATACCAACGGGCATATTAACTACATCAACCAAAAATATACCAGCATAACAGAATACCTGCCGGAAGAGGTATATGGCAAAAACATTTGGGCAAGACGCCACCAAAGCGAAGAATGCACCGCTATATACAACACTGTTAATAGCGGTAAAGCCTGGCACGGCGAGATTAGAAACAAAAAAAAGAACGGGGAGTATTACTGGGAGCGGGTTACAATTGCTCCATTCAGCAATAAAAAAGGTGAAATCACCCATATCCTCAGGGTATCAGAAGACATAACGGAGCGCAAGAGAATTGAAAGAGAAATGGCTCGTCTGGATCAACTGAACCTTGTGGGTGAAATGGCGGCGGGAATTGCCCACGAAATTAGAAATCCGATGACATCAGTGCGCGGTTTTCTTCAATTGTTGGGAGATAAGGAAAAGTGCTCCCAGTACAAAAATTATTTCGACATGATGATATCTGAGCTGGACAGAGCCAATTCAATTATTACAGAATTTCTGGCCCTGGCCAGGAACAAAGCAATGCATTTGAAAAAGCAAAACCTTGTTACTATTATCCGAACTTTACTCCCCTTGCTGCAAGCAGAAGGAATTAAAACCGACAAATACATTCAAGCCGACCTGGAGGAAGTTCCGGATTTGCTCCTGGATGAGAATGAAATCCGCCAGATCATCCTTAACCTTGTTCATAACGGGCTGGAAGCGATGCCACCCGGTGGCAACTTAATCATTAGGACATACACTGAAGGTAATGAGGTTGTCTTTTCGGTGCAGGACGAAGGCAAGGGAATCAGTGCCGAAGTCCTTGAAAAAATTGGAACACCTTTCTTTACAACCAAAGATAACGGCACAGGTCTTGGTCTGGCGGTTTGCTACAGCATTGCAAGCCGTCATAAAGCTAAAATCTCAGTGGATACCGGCCCGGGGGGCAGCATCTTTTTTGTACGGTTTAAAATAGATAGTAACTCTGATAACAACGAACTTAATAACATCCCCGAACCGGACTCTTTAATCCTTCAAAACGGTTCCGGTTTAATAATCAACCGGGGATAAATTACCAAGTACCACCCTAAAAAGAATTTTCATCCTTCGGCCGGCCGCTTCAGCAGCATGGTATTCTATCCTGAAAAATTCTAATTATTTTTCAGCCCTTTACGTTAGTACCCGTCAGCGGCATGGTAGTCTAATTGTTTTAAGATGACCCTGAATAAAACCGCATACACCTCAGGCATATCTTATTAATTCAGCTAATACCTCAGAAAACCAGGATCCAAACCCAGAAAATAATTGAAATTAATACTGGATTATTAGCCTACCATCTAAACACCCTGCTCCACCAGGATTTACGGTTGGACCTTCGCTGTTCCGGATCATCCTGAACAGTTGTACCGGACAGTTGCCTTTTCCGCCCGGCATCCCAGGTCTCCATCTCTCCCAGTTGCTGCTGAAAAGCTTCCCGGATGTGCTGTACGGGATCCTCCTGCATTGCCTCGTTCAGAGCATCCCTGAACAGCTTGGCCAAAGCTTTTGTATTCTGTCCTGCTTGATCCTTATTAGTCACGCTAACCCCCCCTATTAAATTGATCACCTTTTTAAGTCTAATAAAGTCTCAACATCACCAACTCTATAAAATATTCTTACCGCTAACAACTCTTTTCAAGCAATAATACCGCAATTGCTAATTTATAACAACTACATATTCCGCTTTAAGGTAATTAATTTTAGCATTAATCCCGCTATTAAACAGTATAAATTATTTTCTTTAAAAGTAATGGCTGAAAAATCGCAGTTAACAGTTAACACCATGCGACTCATTATTTCTCATAACAATTTTCCTGCCCCTTCGGCACATATGCAATCCCCCTCCCCGGGATCTAGTGCTTTGACGCCGGGCACACCGGGAAATAGGCAACGGGCACCAAATAGGCACTAAAATGCCCTCCGGACACTTGACGTGGTTCCCGGAGGGCTTGTTTTACTGGCGCGCCCGGAGGAATTCGAATCCCCGACCTTCTGATCCGTAGTCAGACGCTCTATCCAGCTGAGCTACAGGCGCATATATGATGCCTTTTATGTGGCAGATTATATTGTATCAAATTCACGATTGCCCGTCAAGGCGTTATTATCTGCCCTTTGTGTAAAGATGCGGCAGGTTTGACTCTCCTGAAATATTTATTTCTTGACAGGCATATTATTTGCCATCCCGCTCCCTCCATTCCCAGGAGCGTTAAATATCCAAACTCCCCGGCGCCGGAAATTTTCCCGCATCCCTAAAATACCACGTTAATTATCCGGATCTCAAACTGGATCTGCTCTTTTCCCCTGCCCTTTTAATAAACTATTATAAAACAACTGGCAGGTGTGATCATGCAGATAACAGGTGAAAATACCAGGCCGCTGGCCTCTATTATTATTCCCTGCAAAAATGAAGGGACTAACGTTAAAATGACCGCAGACTCCATCCTGGCTGCCACATCCCTTGACGGAATCGAAATCATTATTGTTGACGACGAATCCGACGACGGCTGCTGCCGTTTCCTGGCTGACGACGCTACTTACGCCGGGATTAAACATCTGTCCAGCCCCGGACTGGGCGCGGCCCGGGCCAGAAATCTGGGGGCTTCAGCCGCTGGGGGCGAATTCTTGATTTTCTGTGACGCCCATATCACAGTTCCGGAGGGCTGGCTGGAAAAACTCCTGGCTACCTTCCGGCGCCCCGGCGTTGACGCCGTGTCTCCCGCAATTGGCTCCCTGGGCAATCCCGCGGCAACCGGTTACGGACAAACCTGGAACGAACGGCTCGAAACCGTCTGGCTCCCCCCGCCCCGGAATATGGGCATTACTCCCGTCCCGCTGCTTCCCGGGGGATGCCTGGCGGTTCGTGCCGGAGCCTTCCGCCAGGTCGAAGGGTTTGACAGGGGTTTTGTTGTCTGGGGCTACGAGGATGTCGAGCTTTCCCTCAAGCTGTGGCTCTTCGGCTTCAACCTATATCTGAACCCCACCGTCAAAATCCTGCATCTCTTTCGTAAAAGGCACCCCTACCCGGTGTCAATGAACCACGTCCACTACAACTTGCTGAGAATGGCATATTCTCATTTCAAGGAAGAGAGGATCGCGAAAATCCAGCGTCAGGTCCCTTCCGGGAGGCTCGTCAAAAGGGTTCTGGATGGGGGGGTACTCGAACAGCGGGAGCGTTATTTAAGACAGAGAAAATATAACGACGACTGGTTTATGAACCGGTTCCACATCCCTTTTTAAACGGCAGCCTGAAAAACAAAACACCTCCCGGCATTTCTACAGCACCCTGAATATTAAGAATAATATTCAACCGCTATGAAGATTGCGGGTACGGTTATTAACGGGCTTACAGCCTCAAAACGGGCATCATAGAATTAGCCAAAATTTTTTTCTAAATGGTATTCAACTTAAAACCCCTGCACGGGAAACATATAAAACGCATCCCCAAAGGGATGCGTTTTATATGTTTATGGCGGAGAGTGAGGGATTCGAACCCTCGATACAGGTTATCCCCGTATACTCGCTTAGCAGGCGAGCGCCTTCAGCCAACTCGGCCAACTCTCCGTAATCAATTAAAATGGGCTGTCTGCTGGCGGAGGGGGTGGGATTCGAACCCACGGAACCCGTGAAGATTCAACGGTTTTCAAGACCGCCTCCTTAAACCGCTCGGACACCCCTCCGTGCCGGGTCATCCTCTAATAAGTAATAAGGGATATGGAACAAATAATGCAAGATACAGTTTAGCATAGAAACAACCCCGTGTCAATAAGCGCTCCTTGTTATAGCTGTAGTTCAGCTTATCGTGTACTTAACGGACTGTTTATCAGGCAATTAGCCCGGGCTTCATTAGAAAATCCACCAGGTAATCCATTATGCCTATTACGTCTTATTTGCGTTTTATTGTTATCTCCATCAATATCTGTTAACGATTTATTTTGTTTATTTTGTTGCCTGATTGGATCTACATGTTACCCAGGCTGCGCATTCTTTGTTTTGCCGCCGGCCCTTGAGATTGCCTCAAAGGAGAAACCTCAAAGGCCGGGTTAGTGCAAGTTAATCAGCCAATTCTGGCCAGTCCCCCCAGATAGGGACGCAGTGCCTCCGGTACGGTTACAGAACCGTCGGACTCCTGGCAGTTTTCTAGAATGGCGGCCACCGTACGGCCTACGGCCAGACCGGACCCGTTCAGGGTATGCACCAGCTCAGCTTTGCCCCTGGCGTTGCGGAAGCGGATGCCGGCCCGGCGGGCCTGGAAATCAGCAAAATTGCTGCAGGAGGAAATTTCTTTATAGCCCTGGTAGCTGGGCAGCCATACTTCAATGTCGTAGGTCTTGGCCGCGGAAAAGCCCAGATCGCCGGTGCACAAAACTACGACCCGGTAAGGCAGCCCTAAAATTTGCAGCACCCTCTCGGCATTCCAGGTTAGCTTTTCCAGCTCTTCATAAGAATCTTCCGGCCGGCAGAACTTAACCAACTCCACTTTGTTAAACTGGTGCAGCCGGATCAGACCCCTGGTATCCCTCCCTGCAGCCCCGGCCTCCGCCCGGAAGCAGGCGCTGTAGGCACAGTGCAGGATCGGCAGCCGCGCCCCGTCCAGAATTTCATTCCGGTACAGGTTTGTTACCGGCACTTCCGCAGTTGGGATCAGATAATACTCCTGGCCTTCAATCTTAAACATGTCTTCCGCAAATTTGGGCAACTGTCCGGTTCCAATCATGCTCTCCCGGTTAACAATAAAGGGCGGGAAGACTTCCACATAGTTGTGCTGGCTGGTGTGGAGGTCCAGCATAAAATTAATCACAGCACGCTCCAGACTGGCCCCGAATCCCTTATAAAAGGTAAACCTGGCTCCCGTAACCTTGCCACCCCGTTCGAAGTCCAGTATGTCCAGAGCCTCGCCCAAATCCCAGTGGGGCTTCGGAGTAAAGTCAAATTCGCGTGGTTTTCCCCAGGTCCGGACCACCTGGTTGTCTGCCTCACTCTGTCCCACAGGCACAGTCTCGTGGGGTATGTTGGGAATATCAAGCAGGATCCGCTGCAGCTTATTCTCCAGATCCTTGTAAACTTCATCGATTTCCTTGATCTGCCTGGAAAGTTCGCGCATTTCCAACTGCATCTCCGGCGCGTCTTTACCGGCTTTCTTCAGCCGGCCGATTTCCTCGGAAACCAGGTTACGCCTGTTTTTCATCTGCTCCACAAGAAAGAGCTTCTCGCGGCGCTGCTGGTCCAGTTTGAGGAACTCGTCCAGGGTGACTGCAGAACCACGTTTAAGAAGAGCATCTTGGACAACCTGAGGATTATTTCGGACAAATTTCATATCAAGCAAGAAAATCTACCCCCACTGGATATTTAACAGAATATACCGGTATTAACGAATTTAATTTAACTATTATACTACAAGCCCGGTTGTTTGTAAAACCAGCCCGGCGGAAAAGACAGTTCTGGCCCGGTAATAAAAGGATAACAAGCAATGTCTTGAAGTTAGGCTATCCTTTCAGCCTTTCGGAGTTGTGATAAACACCGGAGGCGCCCCCGGCGGGACGCCTCCTCCTCATTCTTGCTTTAGAATCTGCCCAGCATTATTAAATGCTCACATTTTTAACTCCCAGCACTCCGTCAATCTTTTTAATCTTATCCAGTGTTTCCTCAGGCACGGAGGCGTCCACGTTCAGAAGCATAATAGCCTTTCCGCCAACTACCTTGCGTCCCACCTGCATGCCGGAGATATTGATGTTTTGTTCGCCGATAAGGTTGCCCACCGGCCCGATGATTCTGGGCTTATCGATATGGGGAACGTAGAGCATATGGCCTTCCGGCACTGCGTCTACATGGTAGCCGTCGATGCAGACGATGCGGGCGTCATGGCCCCCAAAAATGGTCCCCGCCACGGAGAGCTCGTCTTTATTGGAGACCGCCCGGATCGTGACCAGGTTGGCGTAGTCTCCGTTCCTTTCCATTTGCTTTTGAATAACCTTGATGCCGCGGTTTTTAGCCAGGAACGGAGCGTTGATGTAATTAACCATTTCCTGCAGAACGGTATCCAGGAAGCCCTTCAAGATGGAATTTGTAATGGGTGATACTTCCTGTTTGGCCAGGTCGCCGCTGTATGTTATTTCAATCTGGCTCACCCTCCCGCTGATAACCTGGGCTGTAAAACTGCCCATTTTTTCAGCCAGATGGAGATAAGGCTTGACAACAGCCAGGGCTTGCGGACTTAAGGAGGGGATATTCACCGTGTTTTTAACAAACCCACCCTTCAGGGCCGCCACGATTTCCTCCGCCACGTCACAGGCCACACAGAGCTGGGCTTCCGAGGTGGATGCGCCCAGATGGGGCGTAGCGATAAAATTACTCAGTTCAAAAAGCGGGCTATCCGTAGTCGGTTCCTGTTCAAAGACATCCAGGGCGGCCCCGGCCAGTTTACCCGACTTCAAGGCTTCATAAAGGGCCTTTTCATCCACCACGCCTCCCCGGGCGCAGTTAATAATGCGCGCGCCGTCTTTCATCAGAGAGAAGGCTCTTTCTCCTAAAATATATTTAGATTCCTTGGATAAAGGCAGGTGAACAGTAATAAAGTCGGCCTGCTGCAGCAAATCGTCCAGGGGCAGGAGTTTGACACCCAGCAATCCCGCTTTTTCTTCGGTAATGTAAGGATCGTAGGCCACCACTTTCATTTCCAGACCCTGGGCGCGCTTGGCCACAGCAGAACCAATCCGGCCCAGCCCGATGACACCCAGGACCTTATCCCTCACTTCAACGCCCATGTAAGACTTTTTGTCCCACTTGCCTGCTCTCAAAGAGGCATTGGCCTGGGGTATTTTCCGGGCCAGGGACATCATCATGGCTATGGTGTGTTCAGCTGCCGCAATTGTATTGCCCCCCGGCGCGTTGACCACCAAAATCCCCCTGGTGGTAGCCGCTGTAATATCTATATTATCGACGCCCACGCCAGCGCGGCCGACAACCTTTAATTTCGGAGCGTTTTCCAGAACCCGTGCGGTCACTTTGGTAGCGCTACGCACAATCATACCGTCATAATCACCAATTATTTCCACCAGTTCATCTTCCGTCATTTTGCCGCGGATGTCCAATTCAATATCCGGTTCCTGTTTCAGGGCCGCCAGGCCCTCTTCTTCAACGCCGTCAAGTACCAGTACCTTCATAATTTATGCCCTCCCTAAAAATACTTCCTGGGCCGCCCGTACACCGGCGCCGAGCTGAACCGGATAACCTACCTGCGCTAAAGCCATTTCAAGGGCGCCCACTGCAATTAATATATCCGTTTTATCGCAAAATCCCATATGAGCAATACGCATAGCTTTTCCCTTTAAAATCCCCTGGCCACCGGCAAAGGCAACCCCGTATTGATTTTTGGCCACTTTGCGAATTTCATCCGCCCCTATTCCTTCCGGGCTCCAGACAGCTGTTAGGGCGTTCGAGGCGCAGCGGTCCTCTGCCAGCAGTCTCAGTCCTATTTCCTTAATTGCAGCCCTGGTGGCCCTGGCCAGCAGCGCATGCCGCGCAAAGACATTGGACATACCCTCTGCCAGCATCATGTCCAGCGCAGCTTCCAGGCCGTAGAACAGCGATACGCCGGGAGTATAGGCTGTATTTAGTTTTTCGTAGGACTTCCTGTGCGCCGGCATGCTGAAGTAAAAGCGCGGGGACTGATTTTTATTAATAATTTCCCAGGCCTTTGCGCTGGCGGTAACCATAGCCAGCCCCGGAGGAAGCATCAGGGCTTTCTGGGAAGCCACACAGAGCATATCTACATTCCATTCATCCACTTTGATCTCAATGGCTCCCACCCCGCTGACACCGTCCACAAGCAGCAGGGCCGGGGTTTCGGCGACCAGGGCGCCAATGCCGGCAATATCATTGACAACACCGGTGGAGGTTTCATTCTGGGTAGCCAGAACAACCTTGATATCAGGGTGCTCCTTCAGTTTTTCTTCCACAACCCTCAAGTCTACATCATTACCCCAGCCGAACTCCACAGCAATTAATTCCGCGCCATAAGCCCTGGCGATATTGGCGAAACGCTCCCCAAAGTTCCCCGTAATCAGAGACAGGACTTTATCTCCGGGGCTTACGGTATTGGCAATGGCGGTTTCCAGGGCGCCTGTACCGGAATGGGTTACAACGAAAATGTCGTTCCTGGTTTGAAAGACTATTTGTAGTTTTTCCACAATCCGCTTGTGCAGCTGGGCAAATTCATCTCCCCTGTGTCCAATGATAGGTTTGGACATGGCAGCCGTTACAGTAGGAGGAACGGGTGTGGGTCCTGGAATCATCAGATATTGTTTGTCCTGCAAAATATAACTCTCCCTTCAAAGAACAAAAATATATACTTTTCAAAACGGAATCAAATAAAATAATGAACCTCTCATCCCGGCATAAAACAGGGACGAGAGGTTTTCTCCCGCGGTGCCACCCTTTTTGACCGGAAATAAACCCGGTCCTCTTGAGCCTGTGATAACGGGTTCTGCCCGTGTTTGCCTACTCTTGTTTTCAGCAAACACCCTCCAGGGAGCCAATTTCATCTGCCGCCCCTGCCGGTTCACAGCACCACCGGCTCTCTGCAAGGTTTACAACAGATTACTCTACCCTTTCACTGGGTTTTTTATAAATTTGTTTTACATATTACTACATGTAATTTAAATTTGCAATAGGTTTAATTATAGATAGTATATTCATAAGATTTAACAAATTCGGCACTGGTGCCCCCTACGGGGTTAAAAGCATTTATCCAGGAAATAGCGGTGGACCCTCAAATCCCCGGTTAACTCCGGATGAAAGGAAGCCGCCAGAAACCTTCCCTGTCTGGCAAAAACAATTTTACCGTCAAATGAGGCCAGCACCTCCACGCCGCTGCCAACGCCGAGGATATAGGGCGCCCTGATAAATACCGCCCGGAAGGGCTCCGGTCCTAAAGCCGGTATGTCTGTATCAACCTCAAAACTATCCACCTGACGCCCGAAAGCATTCCGCTCCACAGTTATATCCATCAAGCCCAGGCGGGGCTGTTCCGAACCGGCGATATTCCTGGCCAGAAGAATCAGCCCGGCACAAGTGCCGAAAATGGGCAAACCTTCCTCACCCATCTTTTTAACAGGCTCCAAAAGGCTGAATTCATTTAACAGTTTGCCGATGGTAGTACTCTCCCCGCCGGGGATGATCAGGCCGGAAATGCCCTCAAGCTGTTCCGGTTTTTTAATCAGTACCGAATCCACACCGCACCCGGCCAGTGCCCTCTGGTGTTCTCTGAAAGCTCCCTGCAGGGCTAAAACACCTACGATCATTTCTGTAACTCACTTTCCAAAAAGATTTGGTCACCTGCCCGCCTGCCGCGAAACTGGTAATCTCTCAGCCTGCAGGTTCTATTTTAACCACCCCGGGACAGTTTATCCCTCTGCCTTACCAACCGCGGTCCTGCATCCTTTGTTCGGGCGCGATGGTTGGAATTTCAATTCCCGGCATAGCCTCACCCAGGTCCCTGGACACTTCGGCCAGGATCTTGGGGTCATTGTAATGGGTGGTGGCGGCCACAATGGCTTTTGCCCGCACAGCGGGACGATCGGATTTGAAGATGCCGGAGCCTACAAAAATGCCGTCGCAGCCCAGCTGCATCATCAGGGCGGCGTCCGCCGGAGTGGCGATGCCGCCGGCGGCAAAGTTGACTACTGGCAGGCGGCCCAGTTCAGCCACCTGGAGAAGCAATTCGTAGGGCGCTCCCATCTCTTTGGCCGCTGACATCAGCTCTTCCCTGGGCAGATGCTGCACCCTGCGGATTTCCCCCATCACCATTCTCATGTGCCGGACGGCTTCCACGACGTTGCCTGTACCGGGTTCTCCCTTGGTCCGGATC
>DBRJ01000063.1 GCA_002305915.1 Pelotomaculum sp. UBA1371
ATCAATAAAATGTACAATGACAGGAGGTTTTAACCTTGCAACACCTGCCAAACCTTTCTGAAACCCTGACAGCTTTTCATTCAGATTTGAACAGGATCCAGACCATGGCGGGAACCCTCTCTCAACTGGACCGGCAACATTACAACGATCTGACCAAATACGATGATGAGAGGCTTACTGGAATCGCAGTGGCGGAGCAGAACAGCTCCAGGCAGCTTGGGGAAATCAAACAGCTTTGTCTGGCGATGGCCCAGAAAATTGAAGAAATCCAGCAGTCCATAGGACAAAAATAGGAGGGGTGGACCTTGGGTATATTATCCCGGCTCTTAAGGGGAGCTGCCGGTGAGGTGGCGGATGACGCTGTCCGGACCATGGTGAGGGACCAGTACACCGAGAACCTTTTTGAGATGATTCCGGTGGCAAAAAAGGTGAATCCCATCAACCTGGCGGAAATTGCCATGAGGGCCGCCCAGGGAACTCCCGTCCCGCGGCCCCTGGGCAGCCACCTGCGCCTGTCTCCCTGGGAAAAGCTATTGTTCAATCCCGTTCACCTTTTTCGTTTCCCCACTCCCGAGGATGTCGGCATCACCACGTCAGTCAGAATCGGACCCAGGGCGAGGAAGCCTCTCAACATATCCATTCCCCTGATCATAGCGGGCATGTCCTTCGGCGGGGCAATCAGCAAAAAGGCCAAAATCGCCCTGGCCAGGGCCGCGACAATGGCCGGCACGGCCACCAATACCGGTGAGGCGGGCTTAATGGAAGAAGAAAGGGAAGCCGCTGCGCTCCTGATCGGCCAGTACAACAGGGGTGGGTGGCTGAATGACCCCGCAAAATACACCCGCCTTGACGCCATTGAAATTCAGCTGGGCCAGGGCGCCCAGGGTTCCACACCCCAGCGCACTACGGCTAAAAACATCGGCGAGGAATACAGGGAAGTGTTCGGGCTGGCGGAAGGCCAGGATGCGCTTATTCATTCGCGCCTCCCGGATGTCAATTCGAGGGAGGATTTTATCCGTCTGGTGGGCAGGTTGAAGGCAGAAACGGGCGTTCCCGTGGGCCTTAAAATTGCGGCAACCCACCACCTGGAAAAAGAAATGCAGGTCGCCCTCGATGCCGGGTGTGACTTTATAACCGTGGACGGAGCCGAGGGCGGCACCCATGGCGGTGCTCCAACCCTGGAGGACGACGTGGGCCTGCCCACCCTCTTTGCAGTCAGCAGGGCGGCGCAGTTTCTGCTAAAAAAGGGAGCCGGCAGGGACGTCAGCCTGATTGCCACGGGAGGTCTGGTGACACCAGGCCAGATGTTGAAAGCAATGGCCCTGGGGGCCAACGCGGTTTATATCGGCACGGCTGCGGTCATGGCCATGATCGGTGACCAGATGGCTAAAACACTGCCCTTCGAGCCCCCCACGGATCTGGCCGTTTATACCGGCAAGATGACGGACAGGCTGGACCTGGACAAATCGGTTCAAAATTTGTTTTATTTTCTGAATGCCTGCGTCCGGGAAATGGAACTGGTAGCTATAACGGCAGGCAAGGTTGCCCTGGGTGATCTTAACAGGGACGACCTGGTTACCCTGGACCCGTTTTTAGCCAGGGCGCTGAAAATTGACTTTGGCTACGTTGCGCCCGAAAGCCAGACCGCCTATTTCAGTGAATTTCTCGCACCCGGCACTTTTCAAACAAATAATGAGGAGGCTGCGGTTCATTAATCAGGAGGAGCTAATAGAGAGGGGAATGGGGAATAACGAATGAGAGATATGGCAGGGAATAGAAAAAAGGGGTTACCCGTTTAAAGGAGTTTAATAAAAGGTATAAGAAAAAGGAGACTGTCCGGTTTGCGGGCGACGCGGCTTCGAGAAAATTTTAATAAAAGCTGTAAGTAAAAAGGGGAGGCCTGTGGTTTCTCAAACAACCACTGGCCTTAATCTTTCCTTTTTTAACCTCTTTCATGTTTAAACCCATTTTTCACTTTAATTTACAAAAGGATTTTATAAGAACACAAAGAATAATTTTTTACAGAAAGGAGGGCGCCGGATGAGAATTCGCATAATTGGATTAGCACTAATAATTGTCATGCTGGCGGCTGTCGGTTGCGGTGCAAAAAATAAACAAGAAGAGCCTGAACCCGGTACAGATGCGTCAGTTAGTCAGAATCAAACAGAAGTTGATCCCGATCTTATTACAGCGGAGAATTTTGTTTCCAGTCTGCAGGATTGGACCATCCGCCTGGAAGCAATCGGGCAGAAAACCAGTGACGCACATAGTAACTGGTTAAACGGTAAACTGGATACGGAGGACTACCTGATTACGCTGCAAAATCTTCAAAAGGAAATAAAAGCTCTGAGTCTTGAAACGGATTATAAGGATTATGAATTGAGTGAGCAGGAAAGGGAAAGCCTGGCTTTTGAGCAGATTACCAAAGGATACAACAGGTGCAGTAAAAATCTCAATGATTTTTTGCACAGTACTCATCTTCCGGATGAAAAGATTAAAGAAAGATACAATACGCTGGTCGAAGAAGGATATAAAAGCGAGCTCGAACAATTAAAAAGTAATTTAAAAATGTAGCTTTTAACCCCCCTGGCCTGAAGGGGGGTTTGTTCATTAAAGGTGTATGGTAACGGGGCGGTATGCCGTATTATTCTGCTCCCCGACTATAATAAAAACTATCCAGTAACTTGTTAACATCAATGATTCTTGATATAATGCTTCCATGAAAGAACCAGAAAAGATTACAAAGGCCCTGAGCGATCCAATAAGATACAGGATTTTGAAGATGCTGGCAGAGAGCAGCACCAGTTGCTGTTCCCTGCCCGGTGAAAAACCCCGCCCGGGTTTATGTAATTGCGAATTGATGGAAAGCCTGGGCATGATCCAGTCCAGGGTTTCCTATCATATGAAGGGTTTGACCGAGGCTGGTTTGGTTCTTGAGGAACCCCGGGGCAGGTGGAAGTTTTACCGCCTGAACCGGGAAGTGCTGAGATGCTATATTGAACAATTAATGGAGGATTTTAATTTGGAATAATTTTTTTGTCTCATACATCAAAAACATTTGATATTGGGGGGCTTTATTGTGACTAAAGATGTTCGTGAATTCGTCAGGCTGAATTATGCCCGGGCTATCAGCCAGAAGAAAGGCTGTTGCGGCGACAGCCGGGGCGGGGGTTGCTGCGGGAGTTCCGGGGGTCTAACAATTGAAGCTGTTACAGCCGGACTCTATCAGCCGGATGAGGTGGACGGCCCGCTCAGGGACGCTGCCGGGGCATCCTTTGGCTGTGGTAATCCTACGGCTCTGGCGGACCTGCGCCCCGGGGAAGTGGTGCTCGACCTGGGCTGCGGGGCCGGTCTGGATGTGCTGCTTGCTGCCCGTCGCGTTGCTCCGGGGGGAAAGGCCTACGGTCTGGACATGACCGGTGAAATGCTGGCTGAAGCCAGGGCCAACAAGGAAAAATCCGGCATTGAGAACGTGGAGTTTTTAAAGGGGCACATTGAGGAGATCCCTTTGCCGGAGAACTCCGTGGACGTTATTATCTCCAACTGTGTCATTAATCTCTCCCCCGCTAAGGACCGGGCGCTGCGGGAAGCCTGCCGCGTGCTGAAGCCCGGCGGGCGGCTCGCCGTTTCGGATATCGTCCTGACCCGCCCCCTGCCGGCAGAGGTGCGGGAGGACCTGACGGCCTGGGCCGGCTGCATCGCCGGCGCCCTGCTGGAAAAAGAGTACAGGGACAAACTGGCCGCAGCCGGCTTTGAGGATATCGGCCTGGAAGTGACCAGGCGCTATGAGGCGGATACAATGGCCGGGAACATCTCCGATGCCGTCCGCCGGGAGATCGATGGAGCGGTGGTCAGCGCTTTCATCCGGGCCAGGAAGCCTGCGGCACCGGCTAAACAATAAGATGTCTTAGTTTAACGTACGATTGGAGAGGCTTCCTGATCAAAGGGGTTTATCCTCAGGGCAAAGGAGAAGAGATAGGGATAGTGTTTCTTCAGGTACTGCATGTAGGCAATCCATTCTAAGGCCAGGCGGCTGTAAGCTCTGCTGATGTCGTCCTGCAGGTGCTCTATGTCGGTGCCGGGCAGTTCATTGAAGTTCTGCCTGTGTTCCAGTTCGTCCGCCAGGTGGAAGACAGCCCGAAGCAGGGCCGTAAAGGATTCGTGTTCCAGTAAAACCGGGTTTTCTAAAAGCCTCAGCAGGAAATCTCTTTTTTCCGAGAGCCGGTGTTTCAGTTCTTCCAGCAGGACTATTTGACAATCAACCTGGTACCGGTGGTTTTTAAGCGGAGCGTTTCTTGCCCAAAAGTCTTCGTCGGACCAGTGGTCCTTTACCTGGAGACGGTCTCTAAGCTGGTCAAGTTCCGGATCGCAGCTGGAAAAACAGGTCAATAAATTGTTACCCGCTTCGCTGAAAAACGTTCCAATGACCATATTGAGCTTCTCCAGCCTGTCCCGCTTTGCCCTGATACTGAGCAGCTTGTTTAGAACCAGGGTCACAAGGAGGACATTTATGGGGAGAAAGCCGAGGGCATTGAAAACGTAGTTATAGGTATTCGACGGATCTCCAAGGATGATATACTTGACCAGGTAGACCAGGGCCGAAAAGGCGACCAGGGAGATCCCAAGCTTTATTTCCCAGCTTAGGTTTTTCATCTATACACTACTCCTTTTCATGCATAATTAAATTCTAGATGTCTGAAAAAACACCTACCTGGCCGGTAAATAATTTTTTTATGCTCCATTGTAGTTGGAATTCTGGCCTGGAAAAGATCTGAGAATAGACAACCCGGCAAAAGGCAGGGTTGTTTTTTCATGAGTAAATAAATATGTGTGTTTTTTGGTATAAACTTCATTTGCGCTCAATAACCTTAGATTAGATTAATTAATAATTGGGAGGGAACTATCCTGCAAGGAAAAACAGTACATACGCCCGGTACATTAAGGTGCGGCCTTCCTGCTCCTTACCCGCCGGTCAGGGTCATGGCCCCCAACCGGCAGTACGCTGAGCTGCTCCTGGAGGATTACACCGGGATGATCAGCGAAATAACAGCTGTCAAACAGTACCTGTACCATTACTTTGTGCTCAAGTCCATTAACCCTGAAGTGGCCGACCTGTTGGAATGTGTTTCCCTGGTGGAGATGCATCATATGGAAATGCTGGCTGAAACCATCCGCCTCCTGGGAGTAAGCCCGCGTTACCGGGTTTTTCGCAATAACCAGGAAGTTTACTGGAGCGGCACGTATGTCTACTATGGTCTGAGCCTTTGCGACATGCTGGCTGCTGATATCGCCGGAGAATGGGCTGCCATAGCGTACTACCGCGATCACCAGCAAAGGATTGCAGATCCCTATATTAAAGAACTGCTGGAAAGAATTATCCTTGACGAGTATCACCATATTAAATTGTTTAACGATGTTATGCGAAAATACTGTAAATAATTATGGTCGCTCCTTGAATCTTCCCCGTGAGCGCTTGTTCGTTCCCGTAAGATGTTTTCATTGAAGGATGAATACTTCTAAGTAACCATAGTCAGTCTGCTCCACCCCCGGAAAGTGCCTGTGATACCGGCGAAAAGTGAAATGGAAATCCTGCAAAGTCAACTATTTGTGCAGGATTTTTTTTGTTTGTGCTTAATTATTGAGATGATAAGCGTTTTTTGAAAAGAAGGTGGAAGATTTGACCGGCAGCCCCACTTATTTTCTGGCTGGGAACATTGCCAAACAAAAATGGTGCCATTTTGAAGCGATTATTCGTTGCAGGGAAAACGAGGATTTAGCCCGTCGCAATGTGGAAAAGATCAAGGAACGCGGGTTGGGGCGCAATTACTATGATATACCGGTGATTGAACCTTTGGTTTATGTTATCCCGAATCTAAGATATCTTCTTCCTATTAATAAGCACAATGCCCTGACTCCGCCCGGGGAGTCTTTTGAAAAAGTGCTGGACCTGGAAACCGGTGAAGCAGTTCTTTATGCCAGGTTGGCTCCCGCAAAGTTTAAAAAGCACTTTGGCGAATTTCACGAACCGGTTAAAATTACCTACTCCGAGTGGCGTTCATTGTGCAGCAAAATCTGCCTTTCCCAGCAAGAAACGGGTGACACGGAACACCTCGAATTTGCGGAGAAATATCCTACAATTATTTCCTTCTGGGAGTGGGAAAACCGTTACATCGTCGGGTTTCCGGACGGGCTAACAGATGAGTTTGTTTATGAGTTCAGGTCGGTCAACAGTTATTACCTGCTTCAACATCTAAAGCCCGTGGCCCTGGCCCAGGCCGGGCTGTATGCCTACTTTCTGGACCGCCCGAAAATAAGGGTACAGATCAGAGTCAAACAGGCCAACAAGGTTGAGACTTTCGAACAAAAAAGCAGCCCGGACAGCGCAGCAGCCTTACTCAAAACCATGCTGGCATTACTGGACGGCAGCACCAGGCCAATCCCCCCGGGGATGGCTTGGAAATGCAAGGGTTGCAGTTACAGGACACTGTGTCCCCATTTAAGCCCTGCTTAGGGGTTTAGCTTTATTAAAACTGAACCTAAAAAGTAATCCAAAATTCTTCAGGAAATAACTTTTTATCTTAAAACAACAGCGCCTCACACGGCTTTAACCTGCAACCTTTGTGAGGCGCTGTTTTTATGATAACAGCAATTCAAACGATCCTGAAAACCTGACATGGACGAATACAGATACATAAAGGGTTCTTGTTGAATCGTAATAAATGAGATATTAAAGTTATAAAATACATAATATGGTTCCTAAATACTAGCCAAGGGTGCTTTCAAAAACAAACTCAACAACTCCGCCCAGTTTAACGCCGTTAAAGAATGGAACACTGACCACGGTTGCCTTTCCGTCCGGTGTGTCCATTACATAATAATGGAGTTTGGTTTTTTTATCGGCAAAATCCTGGTAAATTTTTTTGAGCTTCTCAATGGTTTCCGGCTTATGACACCCCGTCATGTTCCGGCCTACGAGATTGTCGGCGTTCAAAAGCGCTTTAAAGACTTCCTCTCCCCTTTTGTTGGCGTAAATAATATTGAAATTTGCATCCGAAACCACCATTGCTACTTGCAGGCCATCAGTTATGGCTTTTACATCCATATTTCTCGAACCCCCTTCACATTAATCTTGCTGTATTATACATGCAAGGTTTATACCCGGGGTTTAAGCAAAACAGGGCTTAAGAAATCCTAATATTCCTACTATTATTAATTTATTAAATCAATCAGGCGCTTTGATCTGTTCGTTATTGTAACAACAATCTTAAGTGTGTTCCAAAAGGGGTGGGTTATCTGTATACGCCATGAGGCTTGTTTAAATAAAAACTAATAAATATAAATGTATTTAATTTATGATGAAAAACGCTGTTAAACGCATTAGAAAGGTGAAGTTAAATTTATGGAGATAAGATACTTAAGTTATCAGCTTTAAAAATGCATGGTTTACTATTTGCCTGCAGCTGCCAGGACCTGCCCCTGCGGGTTTTCCCGGTATGTTGTCTGAAAGCAAGATTAACCTTTACATTAAAATAATGGACTGATATAATTTTTTTAGCTGCTTTTAATTGTTGCTGTTATTCAACTGAGGATTCATTTAAAAAGGAGAGATAAGGTATATTTTTCGGGATCAAAATTAAATTAATTACAGGAAGTGATTCAATGGCCGCTTATGTCAGGTTGTTTAAATGGACTAAAATACTTTTGGCTCTGACGGTTTTTGTTGCAGCAGTTACGATGGGAAGCTTGAATCAGGCTTATGGCTGAGGTGCATCAACGAGACCGTCGGTCGAGACAAGGGAAGCCAGCATTACTAATAATACCGTTGTTTTAAACGGCTATATCTCAAACTGCGGCGGGGAAATTGTTGAATACGGCTTTTTGTGGGGTAAAGACAGAAATGAACTGGAAGAACTTGTTGTGGGAACTGAGGGCACCCCTGCAGGGTTTGACGGTGAGTTGAAAGATTTAACCTCCGGCAAGTATTATTACAGGGCTTATGCAACCAACGAGGGAGGAACCAGTTACGGGAAGCTTAAAGAGTTCACTATAACAGGGACTTCTTCCGATCCCGGCACAGATCCAAATGCAGACCCTGATACAGTTCCTGATAATGGCCATGGGGCCGTCCGTGTTATCTTAAACGGCCGGACGCTCCAGTTCGATGTGCCTCCTATTATTGAAAACGACCGGACTCTGGTTCCCTTACGGGTGATTTTCGAAGCGCTGGGGGCCGGCGTGGAGTGGGACGGTGCGACCCAAACCGTTAGGGCGGAGAGGGACGGAACAATAATTAAGCTTGTTATCGGCGGTAAGGCTTATGTTAACGACCAGCCCGTGGAACTGGATGTTCCTGCAAAGATTGTGAACGACAGGACCCTGGTACCCTTACGGTTTGTCTCTGAGGCATTGGGATGCCGGGTAGAGTGGTTTGGCGACAGTATGACTGTAAGTATAACCAGTTAATATAGTTTAAGTTGATAATAATCTTCCAACATTCAACGGGGTTGCTGATTACAGCCCCGTTTTACGATTTATCGAACTTTTTCGGGCTGCAGGCGCCTTGAGCCCCGGTAAAGATGGGTATGCCGTTCTGCGGCTCTTAGCCCTGTCCGGAAAGCAAATCATTTGCACAACCTTTAGGCATTTTCGGGCGTCAAAAGTAAGAAGGCCTTTTTAAATTCTTTTTGTGACTGGTGTGAATGATTTAACTGGAGCCGTTTTTGTGCCGTGATCTCAGCCGGTCCAGTTTCAATACGGAATTAATACGGAATCAAAGAAAATTTCTTTTCTTTAAGGCTATCCTGACCCACCCAAATATTCGCTCTTCACTCGAATTGTATAACAGGCGGAGTGATTTTATTGGCAAGTCAAAAACTGGAGCAGGAGTTGCTATCCGCCAGAAATGGAGACCGGGGAGCCCGTGAAAAACTGATTCAGGAACACAGGGATTTCATTGCGGGGACCAGCTCGAAAATCTGCAGGCGCTACCTTGTCTGGGATAATGATGATGAACTGAGTATCGCCTTGCTGGCCTTCAATGAAGCAATTGATAAATACACACCCGGAAAAGGGCTGTTTCACGGTTTTGCCCGGACAGTTATTCAAAGACGCCTATGGGATTACTACCGCAAGGAGTGCAGGAACAGGGAAGTAATCCTGCCGGCGGGAATTGAGACCGAAGACCGGTTGACCAGGCAGGGGCTCGACCGGTCCCTGTCCAGGTACCAGGATGAGAGCGGCCAGGCTGTCTTTAAAGAATCTATCGAGCGGTTTATTGAGGTTCTGGCCTGGTATGGCATTACCCTGGACGATCTGGTTAAAGCTTCCCCGAAGCACAGGGACAGCAGGGGACAGTTAACCGATACGGCCAGACGCCTGGCCGGAGAGCCAGGCTTGATGGAATACCTGAAAAAAAACCGGCGTCTGCCCATTCTTGAACTGAAAGAAATCACTGGAAAAAGCCGCAGGTTTTTGGAAAAGGGAAGAAAATACATCATTGCCGTGGCTTTAATCATAACGGAACCGGAGTTTTACCCGTTAAAAAGCTTTGCCGGGCTCTGGGCTCAGGGAAAAGGGGGTGCTGCCGAATCAAAAGGGTCAGAGGGGTCGTCTTAAGGACCGTTGAGCAGAAAACAGTTATATATACCAGTGACGGGGCTTTTATGGAGATCCCCACACCGGGCGAAAGGCATCCGGTGGGGCAGGTACTTGATGTGTCCGTGCCTTCAGGTTTCTTTTACACCCGGCCGTTTTTGAAATATACTGCTCTAGCCGCAGCCCTTGCCGTGGTGCTGCTCCTGGGCATTGCCTATCCCCTGGCCGGTCCGGGAAAAGCTGTGGCTTCAGTGGCCCTGGAAATCAACAGCGGCATAGAATTAATGATTAACCGGGAAAGTAAAGTCATTCGGGCCCGGGGTGCAGGGGAAGGCACGGATTTAATTCTTAGCAATCTGGACCTCAAGGGGCTGGACGTGTACGGGGCCATTGAGCTGATCCTGGAGGACGCCCGGACAAGAGGCATTTTGGGGGATTCACAAATCCTCATTCTGGCCAGCGTAGTTTTAAAAGACGAGGAAGCCGGCGAAGTGGTTAACTTGGATAAACTGCGTTGTGCAATCTATGAAGATATGGCCGGCGGGAAGGTGCCCGGACTGATCATTGTGAGTGAAGCCGACGAGGGGAAAAAGCAGCAGGCGGAAAGTCATCAGATGACCCTCAACAGCTACCTGGTTTATGAGCGCTGCCGGTTATGTAATCTGGATGTTCAGGCCGACCTGTTCCGTGAAGGCGGAGCTGCCAGGGCTCTGGAGGGGAGCAGGGTTACCCTGCCCTGTCTTTTTCCCGGAGAAAGCCTTGAGTTGAAACAAGGAGAACCTGCCCTGCGGTCTGAGGAAACTGAAGGGGGCAGGGCCGTTTCCAGTTCCCCGTGCGGCTGTGAAGGACCTGACCAGGGAGGCGGGTTCCACGAAGGACAGGGTCCTCCGGCGTCTGTAACCGGAAAAACGTCTTCCCAAACTGAATCCCGACCGGACTGCAGCTGTTTGCAAAATGCGTTGTAGATTTACGCTCAAGACCTTAATAGCAAGGGTTTGAATACTCATTAAAGAGCAGAGGAGTGCAAGTGAGAATTGATTTTTGGATCGAAAGAAAGCAGGTACTGGGACATTCGTAAAATTTTTGCTTTGCTGGCCCTGGTCGCAGCTATTGTGGCCGCCCGGGGCGCGGGAAATTATCTTGCCTATGCAGGTGTATCCTATTACCTGATCTGTATAATTGCCATCCTGCTAAGATTTCGCCGGGCAGGTTGTCTGCTCTGGTTTGCTGTTGGAGTGCATGTTCTGTTAACCGGCTGGTCCCTCTGGAGCTGGCACACCGAGCTGATCATACCCTGTCATTATTGCCTGTGGGCGGCGGGCTTCGTACTGCTGGCGGCAACAGCCTTTTACCGGCTTCCTGCAGCAGTCCTGCCGGTATTGCTAATGGTTGGTGTATCCGCAGCCTGGCCCTATGCTTTTGGAGACAAAGTCCTGGACGAAATTAACCCTTCCGCCGGCGAAGCAACCATTGAGCCGGTATCTGCTCCGGGGGATAATCAGTCCGGGGAGGAGGATGACACTCTTCCGGCCGGGGAAACCCCGGCGATGGGTCTTCCCGCGGAGCCGGAGAATTCAGGGGCTGCAAATCCGGCGCCAACAAGAACATCTCCAGCTGCAAAGCCGGCGCCGGCGGTTTCCCAGCCGGAACAGCCGGAACAGCCCGAACAGCCGGAACCCGGGAAGCCTGCTCAGAACGGTGCGACGGTCCAACCGGCAGGCGCCGGGTCCGAACCGTCACCGGAACATCCGGAACAGCCGGAACAGGGCGGCTCACCGGACCAACAGGTAAACCAGCCTGACCCCGGGGCAGGGGAGCCTGACGACCGGCTGCAAGATCCGGAGGACGGCGACCCGGTCGGGGGGGTTGAAGAGCCAGCGGGGGAACCGGAGGATAATCAGGAGGATGAACCCAAGAAACCGAAATCCGGGTGAGGGAAACCTTGCTAATCACTTCCGTTGGAAGTGGTTTACAGACGGGGTTCTAAAAGAAGGCAGGATTATCGATCCGGCGGAAAAGACCGGGAAAAGCCGGAAATTGCCCGGGGCCTTTATGCGCCGGGCCAGTTTCAAGGGAATTATTATGTTCGCGCTTTTGGGAGCGTAGCGCCAGCATGTGAAAAGCATCCATGAAATCCATAATCTACAGCGAGTATTAAGCCCTGCCGGTTGGCAGGGTTATTCTTTGAACGGGAAAAACTCTATGGAATCAGTCAGGTTCTGGAATACTGCAGGCCGGTGAACTTGACTTTACCTCTTTGCCCCAGAAAACTGTCCATTTTATAGCAAGCGGCAGGAAATGTTTCCTTTTGTCGAGAATTATGTGCTTAAACCAGGGACAGCTGCGTCTTGTCCCGTACTTTTATAACAAAAGTTAATAAGGAAGCGAGCTGGTAAAAAAATGATTCGCCGTAAAATGATCCTTTATCTTCTGGCGCTGCTAATTGTTTTGTTCCTGCCGGGTTCCGGGAGTGCGCCGGCCGCGCAGTTGACCATAAATGAAAACAACAGCGGGGAAACCTTGACCCTGTACCCCGGGGATATAATGGAATTAACTCTGGAAAGCAATCCTTCGACGGGTTATGCCTGGCAGGGTGATTTAAATATTGCCGGCGTCCTGGAAGTGATTGAACACGGCTTTAAAAGCAGAGGGGTTTTACCCGGCGCACCGGGTGAGGAGTACTGGTTGTTAAAAGCCGCCGGTCCGGGATCCGGTTCCCTTTCCCTTGAATACAGCCGTTCCTGGGAAGAGGATAACGATCCTGTGAATAGGTTTGCGGCAGTGATCAGTGTTTTAGAACCGGTCCCACAGGTTTCCGGTGGGGAGACGCCTGGCCGGGAAGCCGGGGTTCCTGTATTTATTGACGGGGTGGAGCTGGACTTCCCCGACCAGAAAGCTTTTATTGAAGATGGACGAACCTGGGTCCCCCTTCGCACTATTGCCGAAGCCCTGGGGTGGCAGGTTCAGTGGGACCCCGGGAGCGGCACCGCCACCGTGCTCAAAGGAAACCGGGAGGTCCGGTTGCAGGCCGGTTCAGCTCTGCTTGATGTTGACGGCAGGCCCCGGGAGTTGGCAGGGGGGAGCCGGGTGCGCAATCAAAGAATAGTTGTTCCCCTGCGGGATTTTTGCGGGATCCTGGCGGTTTACTCCGTGGCCTGGGATCCCGGTACGGGAGCGGTGCTGATTGAAAGCGGCGCCCTGGAGCAGCTGGTGGCCGGCCTGACCCTTGAAGAAAAAGTGGGGCAAATGTTGATGCCTGATTTTAGAACCTGGAATGGTGAGGACGTCGTCGCCTGCAACGATGAAATTTCCCGGCTCATCCGGGAGTATCATGTGGGCGGGGTAATCCTTTTCAGGGAGAATGTGACAGGGACGGAGCAAACTGTGCAGCTGGTTGACCAGTTGCAAAAGGCGGCCGGGGCTATCCCCCTCTTTATCGCCATTGACCAGGAAGGGGGCAGGGTTGTCAGGCTCCAGACAGGAACCGTAATGCCGGGTAATATGGCCCTGGGTGCCGCCCGTTCGCCGGAAAACACGTACAAAGTGGCGAAAGCTATCGGTAAAGAATTGAATGTCCTGGGGATCAATGTGAATTTTGCTCCTGTATTGGATGTGAACAACAACCCGGATAATCCTGTAATCGGCATCCGTTCCTTCGGCTCCGACCCGCAGCTGGTGGCGGAAATGGGAACAGCTTATATCAAGGGTCTCCATGACGCCGGTGTGGCTGCCGCCGCCAAGCACTTTCCCGGCCACGGCGACACCAGCGTCGATTCCCACCTGGGGCTGCCGTCAATTCCCCATGATTTGGAGAGGCTGGAAGCCGTCGAACTGGTACCCTTCCGGGAGGCGGTCAAACAGGGTGTGGACATGATCATGACGGCCCACGTAACCTTCCCGGCTATTGACAGTACGCAGGCCGTCTCCAGGCTGGACGGGACACCGGTCTTTCTTCCGGCGACCCTTTCCGAAAAGGTACTGACGGAACTGGTGCGAAACAAACTTGGTTTTAACGGGGTTATTGTCACGGACAGTCTCAAAATGAAGGCCATAGAGGATCATTTTGGCCCCGGTGAAGCTGTGGTCAGGGCTGTCAAAGCAGGCGCGGATATTGTCCTGATGCCCGGGGATCTGGAAGAATCCATGCAGGCGCTCCTGGGGGAAATACGTGCAGGCCGTATTTCCGAAGCCAGGGTGGACGCCTCAGTGAAGAGGATCCTCGGGCTGAAGCTGAAGATGGGGTTGTTATCTGAACAGGGACCTGCTTCCGGTGAACCCGGAGCCGGCCCGGAAGCCAGGCTTAAAGCCGCGCAAGCCCTGGTGGGGTGTGCGGAGCACCTGGCTTTGGAAAGAGAAGCCGCAGAAAAAGCAGTGACCCTGCTCAAAAATGACGGCATGATCCTTCCTTTTAGATTAAAGGACGGTGATAGGGTTGTCCTTTTTGCTCCCTGGAGCGACAGGCTGGAGCTGATGGAAGAAGCACTGGGCCGGATTGTTCAGGACGCTAAAATCAAGGACGTTAAAGTAGACGGCTTTGTTTATGAAAATCTTGCTGCTTTGAATGAACAGCAGAAGAAGGCGCTTTTTGCTGCCGATTATATTGTGCTTGGTTCGTACAGCTACGACCTGGAAAGCAGGGTCCCCGGCAGGCACTGGTTGCCCGGTTTCGCTTTGGACACCCTGGCTCAGGCGGAGGAGGCCGGGAAACCCGTGGCTGTACTGGCTATCCGGAATCCTTACGACATTGCCTACATGCCCGGGGCAAAGGCCTTCCTTGCCGTTTACGGCGCGGCGGAGGGTCCAAATATACCGGCCGGCATCAGGACCATCTTCGGGATTGTGAAACCGGCAGGAAAGCTTCCGGTCTCCATTCCGGATGCAGGCGGCGGGAAGAATCTTTACGAATGCGGCTACGGTCTGGAGTATCCTGAATAGGCAGCCGGGACGATCCCGTTGCGGCAAAAAATTAAATCTGAAACGGTAGATGGTGATTTTAGATGAAGTGGAGATGGCTTTTTCTCTGTCTGTTCTTACTCACATTTGTGGGACAGGCTGCAGGAGCCCAGGGTTTTTCAGACCCGGGCTTTCAGGATATCGAAGGCTCCTTTGCCAGGGAAGACATTGTTGAGCTTGCCGGTCAGGGTATCATCAGCGGTCTCAGCCCGGCCCAGTTTGGACCCGGCGAGAAGATCAGCCGGGGCCACTTTTGCCAACTTCTGGCCAGGGTGTTGGGGATCCAGCCTGTTTTTCCGGATCAGCCCGCGTTTTCCGACCTGCCCCGGGACTCTGCGGGAGCCGGCTATCTGGAAGCTCTGGCCGGGCTGGGTATCCTGACAGGAACAGGTAACAACGGGGCAGATGCGGACAAACCAGTCACCCGGCAGGATGCCGCCTTGCTCCTCTACCGCGCGCTGGCGGAAAAAACGGATCCAGCGTCCCTGGAAGGCAGATTTGCCGATGAAAGTCAGGTTTCGCCCTACGCTGTGGAAGGGGTTGCCTTTATTACCCGCCAGGGTCTGATGGCAGGATTCGACGGATGCTTCCATCCGCAAAGGGAACTGACCCGGGCAGAGGCCGCAGTTCTGGCCGGGCGGCTGTTAAAGACAAGGCAAGGACAGGCTTTGACCGCCCTGCCGGTCATTTCCCCGCAATACCTGGAAATTTGTACGGGTGAGACCAGGAAAATCGAATCCGGCGCTGTGCGGAGGAAGCCGGCTTTTACTGTTGCCTGGGGCCTGGACGACCCGGGGGCCGGGCGGTTTGCTCCCGGCGGTTTCTTCACGGCGGGTCAGAGGGCTGGAAAGGTCACCATTACGGTTAACGCCGGCAGCGCAGCCTTCCCGGTTTATGCAGAGATTAAAGGCTGCCAGGCTGCGGAAAACAGCCCCGGTGCAAGCACTGGCATGGCGCAGAAAGAAGAGGAGGTAGAGGAATTAGCCCGGGAAGCGGCCTGCAGGGTTGTACCGCAGGAACCGGATGCCGGCTTCCAGGAGAGGGAATACAGGCTTTATGCCGGACCCGTGGAGGGGCTTACTTCCTCGGACGAGACTTGGACCGGCTTTTTGCGGCAGGGGGGCCGGGATATTATCATTGATTTAAAAGAGTTTCGTCCTGTTACGCAGGTTTCCCTTGAGTTTAAGCAGGACGCCGGAGCTGGTGTCTTTATTCCGGAATACCTGCAAGGCGAGGTGTCCCCCGACGGTGTGCTCTGGTATCAGCTGGGCCAGGTCCGGCATGGAGTGGAACCCTTTGAGCCGGCTGTATCGAGCAGGAACCTGACCCTCACCTTTCCGCCGGTCACCACCCGCTACCTTAAATTGAGCTTTCCTGTGGAAGTCTGGGTTTTTGCCAGGAATTTATCCGTAAAGGGTTACCCAGGGGGGACGGAACAGCCTGCGGTCCTGGCCATGGCCAATTATCGCCACAGCCAGGCCGCCGTCCAGGCGACGGAACAGGATGCCGGGGATATCCTGCTTGTCTATACCGGCAGCGGCAGCGGGGAAGACACCTGGTCCGTCCTGGATTTCCTGCCGGTGGTGGCCTATCAGGACGTCAGCGGGAAGCTCAGCGGGAGAATGTTTGACACGCTTCTCTTCCTGCCCTACCATGGGATACCTGCTACAAGGGCAAGCTGGGAGGCCTACCTGGAAGATTTGTTTGCCCCCGGGAAGCAATTGCCGGCCCTGGAAGAGGCTGTTGCAAAGGTAAACGGAGTTGACGGTCTGCAGGGAAAGGAAAAGGTAATCCTGACCGTACCTTATCCTGATGAAAAAGAAAAGGCCTTCGGCAGTCTGGAGGAAGGCAAATCGGTACTTTCTTTTTCAGAAGAAGATGCCGGAAGGGAGCAGGCCCTGGAAAACCGGTTTGCAGCAGTGCGCTGGTATTATAACAAAATGATGGAACGCTGGCGGGAGGCCGGGTTTAAGCACCTGGAACTGGATGGTATATACTGGTACAAGGAGTATATGGACCAGACCATTTCCGGTGAAAAAGAACTGGTGCAAAATGTAGCCCGCCTGGTCCGGGGAAGGGGGCAAAATTTTTACTGGATTCCTTTTTACGGGGCGCAAGGATACGAGGAATGGAGATCCTATGGTTTTACGCACGTTTTTTTACAGCCCAATTATTACGCTGTTGAAGATCAGCCGGAGGAGCGCATGGACAGGGCGGTGGAACTGGCCCGCCGGTATAAGACGGGCATTGAACTGGAATATGATGAAAAAGTGCTCTCCAACCGCTATTTTTATGATTTGTTCTACAAACAGTTAAACAGGGCGCATCAGCTGGGCCTGGACGGCGAGGATGAAACAAATGCCTATTTCGCCGGATTAAAAAAGGCGCTGCTGGACGCCGCCTCCAGTAAAAGTCCCTCCATCCGGGCGGTTTATGATGATTTTTACAGATGGATCAGCGGTACCTATACCCCGGACCGGGAGGTTCCTTAAAAAGCAGTGAGAAACCGCCCCGGGTTCTGGTTGCCGGACTGGGGCCGTGGATCGGGCGGTTACAGGCCGCAGCAAAGTAATTTTCGTTTGTTGTGGGAAAAGAAAAACCCGGCTGTCAGGGCCGGGTTTAAAAGAAGAATTTTTAGTGAAAACATGTAGTTAAGTCATATAATAATTAACATAGTTAACTAAGTCAACCGGTAATTTGTGGGAGCGAAACTGTCTGAATAGGTTGTCATAATCTGAATGGGTTGTCACAATAAGATCTAATGGCGTTGGTTTCTCCAGATAAAGATAAACAAAACTGTAACATTGTGGAAAATCGGGATAACTCTGTGGATAACTAGCGAATTGCGCCGGAGTCGCCGTTCATTTTCAACGGCATTTTTATCGCTCTCTCCTGCTGAATCCAGGAACAAAAAGGTTTGCAAAAAATTCTTTTGTCGTTATAATGGTAAAAGCTGAATTTATTACATTAACGAGTGTACTGCTGGTTTTATATTAAAACAGGTGTACTTTCTCTTTTTAAAAGGGATTTTTCCCCGTCCCTGGTTATTTTATCATTGCTCCGGCATGTTATTATTTCCGGCGACTGTCTGATAAGTCACGTTTAATCCAATAACTCCTTTACCTATGGCTTTTTATCGCTTGACCCGGATCACCCGTATTCTCCAAGATTTTGCGTATTCTCTTTAACAAGTATGGTTATTCTTGAGATATAAAGGGTAACCAGTTAACCCGTCCTTTGCCGGGTAAACTGATTGCTTTGAATCTGGGCAGGCTCATCACAGGCTTAGAGGATTCGAGAATGTTTTTAAAACAGCCGGACATCTTAAATAAGGCGGCGGTCATCCTGGAAGAGCGGCTTTAAAGACCGGCCGGGCGGCATTGACTGCGCCGGAGAATTAAAAACCGGTTGTTTTTTGAAGGTCTCCTTCTTTGGATATTAATCAAACGCAGCAGGGAGGTGGTTGAAAAAAGAATTTGTCCCGAATTAGGAGGTGAGCGCAGCATTTAAGATTTTACTATGGTCCAAAATATCCTAAAATGATTTCATATTAAGGTTTATAAGGTGGTGTTCAATTTGACATTCGGGGCTTTCCCCATATACGCTGTTATCGCCTCGTTAGTGGGCATTCTGTTTGCCGGATATCTGGCCATGATGGTTTTAAAGCTCCCTCCCGGCAACAAGCGTATGATTGAAATTTCAGGAGCTATTCAGGAAGGCGCCATGGCCTACCTGAACAGGCAGTACAAGACTATTGCAGTGGTTGGAATCATTATTGCAGTTTTACTTTACTTTGGTCTAGGCTGGATTACAACCGTGGGCTTCATCGTAGGGGCTGTTTTTTCCGGGCTCTGCGGCTACGTGGGGATGTATGTAGCGGTGCGGAGCAACGCCCGGGTTTGTGAAGCGGCCAGAAAGGGTCTGTCCTATGCCCTGCTGGTGGCCTTTAAGGGCGGGGCCGTCACTGGTTTAATGTGTGTCAGCCTCGGCTTGCTGGGCGTTGCCGGCCTGTATGTATTATTCCAGGATCCCATCTACCTGGTTGGATTGGGCTTCGGCGGCAGTTTGATCAGCGTGTTTGCCCGTTTAGGCGGCGGTATCTACACCAAGAGCGCCGACGTCGGGGCTGACCTGGTGGGCAAGGTGGAAGCGGGCATTCCGGAAGACGACCCCCGCAACCCGGCTGTGATTGCCGACAACGTTGGAGACAACGTGGGGGACTGTGCCGGGATGGCGGCAGACCTGTTCGAAACCTACGCCATTACGGCCATCGGCGCCATGCTGCTGGGTCAACTGTTCTTCCCCGGACAGCAGCAGTACGTTATTTACCCGCTAATTCTGGGTGGTATTGCCATCATCGCCACAATTATCGGAAGCTATTTTGTCCGGCTCACTCAGGGGAAGGAAATTATGTCGGCTCTTTATAAAGGTTTGATTGCATCCGCCATAATTTCACTTATTGGTTTTTATCCGGTAACTACTTATATTTTTGGTTCCCCGCAGTATTTTTACACGGCCGTGGTGGGCGTTGCAGTGACCTTGGCCATTGTCTATATTACCGATTACTATACCTCTACGCGGTTCCGGCCGGTCAGGACTATCGCCAAAGCTTCGGAGTCCGGACATGCAACCAACATTATCAGCGGCCTGTCCATAGCCATGGAGGCCAGTGTTTCGCCGGCTTTCGTCATCGTTGCCGGAATTCTGATTTCCTACATTATCGGCGATGTATATGGAGTTGGGATAGCCTCAATCGCAATGCTATCAATGACGGGTATCGTTGTGGCAATTGACTCCTACGGACCGATTACCGATAACGCCGGCGGCATTGCCGAAATGGCTGAACTGCCGCCTGAAGTACGCAATATTACCGACCCGCTGGACGCGGTGGGCAATACCACCAAAGCGGTGACCAAAGGTTATGCCATCGGCTCTGCCGGCCTGGCCGCCATCGTCCTGTTTGCTTCTTATACGATGGAGATAAGCCACGTGCGGGAGAGCGCCGGAATCCTGGAGAAACTAAGCTTTACTGTTGAGAATCCCTGGGTGCTGGCAGGACTTCTCATCGGCGGCGCCCTACCCTTTATCTTTTCTGCGCTGGCTATGGGCGCCGTTGGACGGGCCGCCAATCAGGTGGTCAACGAGGTGCGGCGCCAGTTCAGGGAGATCGAGGGGCTGATGGAAGGCAAGGCCCGGCCCGAGTACGGCCGCTGTGTTGATATTGTGACCAAGAGCGCAATTAAAGAAATGATCGTCCCCGGCCTGATTCCGGTAGTGGCGCCTCTCCTGGTGGGCTTGCTGCTGGGCGCCCAGGCCCTGGGCGGTATGCTCATGGGCGTAATCATCACCGGCCTGTTCCTGGCAATTATGCTGACGGCCGGAGGCGGTGCCTGGGACAACGCCAAGAAATATATTGAAGAGGGTAATTTCGGCGGCAAGGGCACCGAGGCTCATGCGGCGGCGGTCACCGGCGACACGGTGGGCGACCCCTGCAAGGACACGGCCGGCCCGGCCATTAACCCGATGATCAAGGTGGTCAACATCGTAGCCCTGCTTATTGTGAGCTATGTTGCGTTAATCGTCCGTTAAACTGCGGAAGCAGGTATCATTATGAAGAAAATATGTACGGCACAGGCCTCTGCAAGCGTCTTACAGGGGCCTGTGCCTATTCTTTTTAAACCTTAATTATTCCTAAGTCAGATCCTTAATAGGACATCCAGGTCACACAGGATTTCCAGGCTTATGTTCATGTGTGATTTGAAAACGGCCATGTTTGAATTAGACTGTCTATGAAGAGCTGGTACAACAAAAGGCATGATTAGAAGATTTGTTCTGGGGATAGATCCTAATGAACAGTATTAACAGGGGCACCGGGTTCTTCTGCTTGGGGAGGCTCTTCATACCAGCCGTTATTGACAAGCAGGTTCAGTCCTTCCCCGGTATGTTTTAAGATTTCTGCCATAAGACGGGCAAAATCACCCGCCAAATCCTGTTTATCACCTGAGATGGAGATAGCCTTAGCGTAATTAGCCGCTAAGATCACGTTCATGGACCGGACTTCCTGCAGCATCAACAAATCAGAAAAGGGTGCAATTTTTGAATCCGTTACACCTGATTCCCAGGCCATGGAAACGGGGAGATTATTATTGAGCAGCAATGTACTGAATATTTCGATATGCTTGCCGGCAATCTCTTTTCCCTTTTGCATGTATTGGCGTACCTGTTCTTCTTTTGCTACCTGGCCAAAGCCCGTGAATAAAGCCTTTCTCAAGTGGTTTCTCTGAAGATTGAAAAAGATGTGAGTAACATGAATAGAGTTCAATGGCTTTTGCTTTGAAATCCGGCTGCTCAGGAAGTTCTGTTTTGCTGCAAAGTTAAGTTTTTCGGGAACCCGGATTTGTGGCCACCTGGTAAAAATACCCTTTGAGAGCATGACACTTACGGATCTGTTATAGATCTCTGCGGGGTCCGCCACACATTCGGTGAAATACTGGCGCACGTCACTGCGTACAGACATTTGCAGCGCGGTGCTGTATCCATCCAGCCTGCTTCTGGCCATGTCTGCCAGGAAACTGATAATAAACGAGTCTGAGAAAAGCCTGGGAGCTTCAAGATTTACATCTTCGGCGGTGAAGCCGCGGGGAATGGGGTGCTTCTCCCGGATATAGATTTCTGTAATCCGCTGAAGGTGCTTTCGGGCAATGCTTAGAGTATATTCCAGAACCTTTTTGATTTCCGGGTCTACAACGGTTTTCAAAAAATATTGAACCATCCGTTCCTTAATACTGCTTTCCATCCAGGAAGCCCACAGGTTGGCTATTTCTGAGGATGTCAGGCTGATGTTCTCTACAATTTCAACCGGGTATTCCTTCGAGGGAGTGGGGGGATTAGATTGATTAACGGATAAATCCATTGCTTGTATGCCTCCGGATCTTTGGTATTGATGCTATTTTATCTTTGCAGGTCTTTTTCTATGCATAGATGACGATGCAGTAAGTACAACAAAGCTGAAGTCCGGCAAGCCTGGAAAAACGAAAGTCCCGGTCACACTAATCCGGACCGGGATCCCTCTATTTAGTCTAATTATCCAATGTCTTCAGACTTCGCGGCGATTGAAGCGGCATGCAGCTATTACAGGTTTGGTAAAAGCAGGAGAGGTCAATCTGGGAATAAATGGCTTGTCCTGTTTAAGACCGCCATAAAAAACAGCCAACCGGGCAGTTGCCGGATTTGCCCGTTGGCCGGAGTCTAAAAATTAATAAATAGTCTTAACTGATGTTACGGTTGGCTTGTGCCGCTTTTTATATTGATCTGATTTCTTCCGGAAATGTCACGCAGGGAATCTGCAATGTCCTTTGCGTAAAAGATAAACGGAACTGTTAACAGTACTGAAGCCACAAGCATCATTGCCATTCCGGAGTTGCCCATGTCTTCTTTAATAAACACTTTGCAGTCATCACCTCCTAAAAGATAGTGTTCTCCCTTTTAAGATTAAAAAACGAAAGAAATTATGGTTTCAAAACCATCTTAAAAAAACTTTTTATAAAGTATTATTTACAAAAAACGAACCTGTCCAGACCTTTAACCCACCTGCTCCAGTGGTCGTCCCCAGCAGCACGGTTTTCCACAGCCGAGTTGAACATATCTATGGCAGCGTCAATCATATCCAGATGGTGTAGCACGGCGGCTTCCAGGAATTTAGGCCTTTTCGGGGACTGCAACTCGTACTGCCCGTGGTGGCTGACGATCATATGGAGCAGCTTGGTTCTGAGTTCTTCAGGAAAACCGGGTAGTTGGTCGATATAGCTGTCCAGGAGCCGCACTCCCAGGATGATATGCCCCAAAAGGCGGCCTTCGTCGGTGAAATCTATATGAGAATTCAGCCGGTATTCTTCCACTTTGCCGATATCGTGAAGAAGAGCGCCGGTCACCAGCAGATCTCGGTCAATTTGCGGGTAAACAGCAGCTAACCCTACTGCAGCGTTGGCGATGCCCAGACTGTGCTCCAAAAGACCACCGATAACAGCGTGGTGGTTGTGCTTGGCTGCCGGCGACTTGAAAAGGGCGTTAAGAAAATCATTATCCGCCAGGATCAGGGACAGCAGATTTTTCAGGTGTGGGTCGTGCAGGGCTTTAACAATAGAAAAAAGCTGCTCCCTGGCAGTATCCAGGTCAATTTTGCTCGAGGGAATGAACCTGCCTGGATCTGCTTCATAATCCCGGCATACTGACATTGATGATATTTGGATCTGGGCTTTTCCGTTGTATTCCACAACTTGACCCTGGATGTTTACAATATCCCCGACCCGGCAGCTGTGATCTATCTCAGATACTGATTCCCAGATCCGGCCTTCCATTTGCCCCGTCCTGTCTCCCAGGACTACAGCCAGGTAATGCCCTGCTCCGCTGCGTAAAGGGAGCAACTTCTTCACTCTTAAAGCAAAGGTGCCGTTTACTGCCTGGCCCGGCCTGAGTTGTTCAATAGATGTTTCCATTTTAGCAATTCCTCCTGTAAATCAACTCCTGTAATTATTCTAAACCGGATCCGGAACACCTGGTTGTCGCATCCCCAGAAAATTTGTTCGGGGAACGGTAAATTTCTGGTATCAGGTGATTCCAGCAGGCCAGGAACGAGCCGGCATTTGATCCCTGAAAAAGGGAATTTTTCTCTCCTGCCGAAACACTAGGCAGGAGGTGTAAAATGTGAAAATCGAACAAACCATGGAAACATTTTGCAGGATAATAAACAGGAAAACCAGGGTGAATATAAGGGTGCATCTCGCTGAGAGACTGTGCGGTTATGATCTGGTGCAGCTCAGCCATTGTCTTGAACAAGAAAATTGCCCTGCAGGACAGCATTGTGAGTTTATTAAACAGGAAGAAGAAAAAGCCGTTGACCAGCTGATTCAGGATTACTATGAACAATTAAAGCTCAGGGATGAAATCAGGGAAAGATTGAAGGACTCAAATCAATGATATTATCCGCATTCTTCCGGTTTACCTGCTCTGAGAGACTGGCACCAAAAAATACCATCTATTTCGATTGTTGGGCGATTTTGAAAATGTCAAGGAGTCTTATATATCTAAAGACTTTTTGGTACTAATTTAATATAAGTGCATTACTACTAATTTTTCTTTAATAAATAATTAATTAAAAATACGTCAAAAATTGATTTTTTATGTTACTATTAGATACATGGGATTCTATCACACATCTATTTTTTGTCACAACAATTTTGTTGTGGCAGGGGCGGACGGCCCGTATGTAAGCGGCGGAACAAAAAATTTATTTAGTGGAGGGGATCTTAGTTCATGAAGAAAGTGTTGACTCTGGCTTTATGCGCGGCCCTGGCCCTGGGGTTGCTCATAACCGCGGTAGGTTGCGGCCAATCGCAACCCACAGCGTTCAAGGTAGGGCTCGAATGCGGCTACGCTCCTTTCAACTGGACCCAGTCCGACGACAGCAACGGAGCAGTGCCTATTTCCGGTAGCAATGAATTTGCCGGCGGTTATGATGTGGAAATTGCCAAGATTATTGCCGAAGGCCTGGGCCGGGAGCTGGTTATTGTGAAAACGTCCTGGGACGGCCTGCCACCCGCGGTGCAGTCGGGCAGTATTGATGCCATTATTGCCGGCATGTCTCCCACTGCCGAGCGGAAGCTGACCCTCGATTTTTCCGATAACTACTATAAGTCTGATCTGGTAATGGTGGTCAGGAAGGGTTCGGCCTATGAAGGAGCCACCAGCATTCAGGATTTTTCCGGAGCCAAAATTACCGCTCAGCTTAATACTTTCCACTATACGGTCATTGATCAAATCGAAGGTGTGCAGAAACAGACCGCCATGGATGATTTTCCCGCCATGCGCGTAGCCCTGGAATCTGGTATTATTGACGGGTACGTATCCGAAAAGCCGGAGGGCATATCGGCTTCCAGCGCCAACCCGAAATTTGCCATGGTAGAGTTTGCCGATGGACAAGGCTTTGAGGCTTCTGATGATGATGTGGCCATAGCGGTGGGCTTTAAAAAAGGCAATCCCGACATTAAACGGATTAACGAGATTCTGGCCGGAGTATCCGAGGAGCAGAGACTTGCTCTGATGACTGAAGCGATTAAGAACCAGCCTTCCGGACAATAACGACACAACCGGGGTGTAATTAACGATGTCTGCGGACAGTTCTTTCTTGACCTGGGTATATTATATTTTCGAAAACAACTGGCCCCTGTTTTTGATGGGGGCCAGAAATACCCTGATTATCTCTTTAACCGGTACAATTATCGGTTTTGCTATTGGTATCCTGATCGGTATCATCAGGACCATTCCAATTGATCAAAACACCAGACTGCCGGCCAGAATAGTCTTTGAAACCGTCAACTCCTTATTATTATGTTATATCGAAGTATTTCGCGGTACTCCCATGATCGTGCAGGCCATGGTTGTTTTCTACGGTGCGGCGATGCTTTATAACATCCACTTATCTCCGATTCCTGCGGGGATTTTTATTGTCTCCATCAATACCGGCGCCTATATGGCGGAAATTGTCAGAGGCGGTATTCTCTCCGTAGATAAAGGTCAATTCGAAGCGGCCCATTCCATCGGCATGACTCACGCCCAGACTATGGCCAACATCGTTCTTCCCCAGGCCGTGCGCAATATTCTGCCTGCCACCAGCAATGAATTTGTAATCAATATTAAAGATACTTCCGTACTGAGCGTGATTTCAGTTACTGAACTTTTCTTTATGTCCAAGTCGGTGGCGGGGATTAACTACAGGTATTTTGAAGTCTTTCTGATTACCTGTATCATCTATTTTATAATGACATTTACCGTTACCCGGATTCTCAGATATCTGGAGGTCAGGCTGGACGGACCCTCAGCCTTTACCATCCATGGTTCGCAGACGGTTCCCGAAGCAGAATTCAGGATTGTGGGCAGGGATAGATAATGGACAAGATTATTCAAGTCAGGCATTTGCGAAAAGTATTCGGCGCCAACGAAGTATTGAAAGACATCAATTTCTCGGTCAGTAAGGGCGAAGTGGTTTGTATCATCGGCGCCAGCGGTTCCGGTAAATCCACGCTGTTGCGCTGTCTTAACCTGCTGGAATATCCTACCAGCGGGGAAATACTATACCATGGCCATAACATCCTGGAGCATAACATGAGTAACTCGGTCTACAGGGCTAAATTGGGCATGGTTTTTCAGCAGTTCAATCTGTTCAACAACCTGTCGGTGCTTGATAATTGCGTGGTGGGACAGGTCAAGGTTTTGAAAAAAGATGTCAAATCGGCGAGGAAAACTGCCATGGAATATCTGGAACTGGTAGGCATGTCCCAGTTTATCAAAGCCAGGCCCAATCAGATCTCCGGCGGTCAAAAACAGCGGGTAGCCATCGCCCGGGCACTTTCCATGGAACCCGAAGCCCTGCTCTTCGACGAGCCCACCAGCGCCCTCGATCCCGAATTGGTGGGTGAAGTGCTCAAGGTGATGAAAAACCTGGCCAAGAGCGGGCTCACCATGCTTGTGGTTACCCATGAGATGGGTTTTGCCCGGGAGGTGGCCAACCGGGTGGTGTTTATGGATAGTGGAGTTATTGTGGAAGATGATGTGCCCGAAGTCATCTTCAATAATCCAGCTAACGAACGAACCCGGGTATTCTTGAGGAGGGTGCTGGAAGAGTAAAGGTGAATCGACGGGATAGTCCTATTGAACCTATGATCAAAATATAGGTGAAAACGGCTGGAAAGGCTTGCCGGGAATATATAAGAATTCAGGTTTAGAGTTAATTGTCTAATTCTAGATGTGTTAAGTTTATTGATTTTCTTCTAATTCACGTGAAATAATTGAAAAAAAGCAACCTGGTTAATCCCATGTTGCTTCCTAAAATGCGCCTTTCTCTTGTGTTGCGTTTTCTTTTCTTTTTTTCTGTAACTTGATGGGTTAAGATAACTTGCGAATTAAATGGTGCCCGAGACCGGAATCGAACCGGTACGAGCCTCGAGAGCTCGCAGGATTTTAAGTCCTGTGCGTCTGCCAGTTCCGCCACTCGGGCATGTTTATGTTGATTTTGACTGGTGCAATCAATAGCTTATCATTTTTTTGGACAATTATCAAGTGGTTGAATGTGGTCAACTGCGAGGTTTGATCGTATTATATTTATTATAATACTGAAGCTGCCCCCGGGAACAAGTTCAACAACCGGTCCAGCCGTTGAAACCGCCGGGGCGTCCAATACGTATTCCAAAACGATACGTGAAAACAAATCAGCGAAATGTAAGAACTGGAAGCCGGCTACAGGTTGATATAGCGGCTGTTGTCCAGTCCCATGAAACCAGCTTGAACTGTAACATAATAGGATGAATGCATGGCAAGTCCCAAACCCCCATCAAAATCGTAAAGCGGCCAGTAGCTGAGCGCAAAATAGTAATTCAGAGCAATTCCCGGACCGTCAGATCTGCAGGAATTGTTTTTTTGGTCAAAAAATTACATCGAACTCCAGTATCCCAGTAGTACTCAAAAAATATTGTACATAAGTTTAATTATTGTGACTATAAGTAAAGGAGCTTCCATTTATACTAGCACTATTGAAAAAGATATAATTATAAGATAAAATATCACCAGGTACTAATAATTCCCTGAGTTATTCAAATAATTGCAAGAAAATAAAATAGTTGCCGGATTTTACTTTTCATCAGGTACTGTCAGAGTCAGAGATACTGTCAAACATTATGTATTTAACTAAAAGAGTTTAGGAGCTGAATAAAATGAGCAAGATCCAGATATCCGAAGACGCCAGGGACTTTATTCTCAAAAAAGCTGATGCTGTTACTGTGGAAGCAATGGAGTTGTCCGGTTGCTTCGGCTTTGCTATTATGCCTGTTGTGATTGAAGGTGAACCGCCCGAACCCGAAAAATATGATGAATTTATGTCCGATGGGATTAAGGTCTACATTACCAAGGGGGCTATTTTTGCTCCGGAGGGTTCGCGGATCTACCTGGAGGGTGATAAACAAATCTACCAGGCCCTTGAGATCGAAGGGCTGAGATATGAGGTTTAAGATAAAGAAGTAACATTTAAACAACCATGGCGCTTGCGAAGTGTCAGTATAAAGGGAAAAAATGACAAATAACATGCTTTCCGGGTAAATATTTTTCAAAACGGCCGTTTGGGAATTAAAAGAAGGTATCAGGAGAACCGATCCCTGTATACGCGTTTAGGGGTCCCTGCTCCCCCTGCATAATAAGGTGGGAATCATGAGACCTTTTCTTCCAGCAGCATCAACAAAGCCCGGGCTGCCGCGTCCTCAGGACTTTTGTTGCAGATTTCCATCCTTTCGTCCCGGTAACACCAACTGTCGGTATCCCTGTCGTAGGTCAGTGAAAAGCCTTTTGTAGAACGCTTCTTTAATTCGTAAAGCAGCATGGTCAAGCGGGGGAGCCAGACGAGGTGGCCCACGCTGCGAAGGGAGAGGACAATTTTTTTCTCCTTTTCGTGCTTCAGGTTAATGGGTTCGATAATTTCCTCGCCGGCTTCCCCAAAAACGATGGTCAGATCTCCCACCTTTGGTTCCCAGGGAATGTATTTAGCCAGCTTTTTCGCCAGGTCAACGCTGATCAATGTTTTCCCCTCCTTACGCCTGACTGGCTTTGCTAGTTTTGCTTGATCTGACAGATAACATCCAGTAATTGGTAGGCAATGAACCCGGGCAGACCGAGGGGCGCCCTTTTTTTGTTGGTGCAGGGATAGATCTGCGGTTAAAAGTGAGCCTCCCTGTCTATGTATTTGTTTAATAATTCCTTGCGGCTGTTTAAAACTCCTGCCGGGGAAATCGCCTGCTCCTTGAATCCAGCTGATCATGAACCTAAAAAGAACAGTTAATTCGACCTGGCCTTGCCCTTCAAGCGAATGGAAATTAAATATAAAATATTGCGTTTCATTGCAGCAGGATTTTGTTTTGGGTGGACGGCGCCGAGAAAAAACAAGGGCGTCCTTTATAGGGGGACGCCTCTTTCTCTCAAACCCGCGCGTACTTCCGCCGACAAGTACTGGTTAACATAGTTTTCCCAGTTGGGAAAGCGGCCCTTTAATTCCATGAGTATTGCTGCGTGCTCGTAATAAAACTCTGCAAGTTTGACAACATTGTCCTTGTATTTGATAAACTCTGATAAAAGATGAAGCAAAAAACGTCCCCCTTTAAATTGATTTAAGAACAAGTAAACCGGGCGTATACATATTTTATGAATATTAAACGTAACTTGTTCCAACAGACTACCGGTGCTTAAAGCGCGGGGCTGGCTACAATAGAATTTATCGAACCTCGTTAATCTTTCATTCATCTTTCTGTCCAGATCTACTGCACCTCTCTGCCGGGGGGCGTTTTTTTTATTTAGGGGCTGTTTGCTTCATTGCCAGAGAGCTAAGGGACATTCATTTGTTTTTTTGACGTGGATCCTTATTGTTTATTTTTGTTTAAATGTACGGGAACTGAGGCAGACACTTTAGGAGCATGATTTCCGGTTTCTTAAAATAGTTATAGAAGGAAGGTTAATTAGGCAAAGCACTTTATTTCCGGTTTGTAAAGCGCCGGGATTGAATGGGGGAGGTGTTTTAAATGCCGGCTTTTATCATTGCCGAAAAGTGTGACGGATGCAAGGGGCGGGACAGGACAGCCTGTATGTATGCTTGCCCCAATGACCTGATGGTGCTGGACAAGGTGACCATGAAGGCGTATAACCGGGACCCCTGGATGTGCTGGGAGTGTCTCTGCTGTGCTAAAATCTGCCCCCAGCAGGCAATTGACCTGCGGGGCTACGCTGATTTTGTGCCGCTGGGCGCCAGTGCCATACCCCTGCGGAGCACAGATAGTATTTTATGGACGATCCGTTTTCGCAACGGGACCGTGAAGCGCTTCAAATTTCCAGTGCGCAATACGGAAGAAGGCAGCGCAGTACCCGGCGGGAAATTCGGTCCGGGCAGGGCTGAGGACATCAACAGCCCCTACCTTTTTACCGAGCCGGCTTCACTTGGTGTAGAGCTCCCTGTTTTGAAGAAATAAAAGAAAATGAAGAGAGGAGGGGGTTGAGCTGGTCTACCCGGAGTTTGAAACTGTAGAAGTCAGCACCGATCTACTGATTGTGGGCGGCGGCATGGCAGCCTGCGGGGCAGCCGTCGAGGCGGCCTACTGGGGTAAAAAGCACGGAGTCAAGGTAACCCTGGTGGATAAAGCCGCCCTTGACCGCAGCGGCGCCGTGGCCATGGGCCTTTCCGCCATCAATCAGTACATGGGGCTGTCGGGGCGGGCCCAAAACAAGAATACGGTTGAGGATTACGTTGATTATGTGACCAGGGACCTGATGGGCATCACCCGGCAGGACCTGGTGTACGACATTGCCCGGCACGTGGACTCCTCGGTACACCTTTTCGAGCAGTGGGGACTCCCCATCTGGAAGACCGGAGAAGGGAAATACGTCAATGAGGGGCGCTGGCAGCTGCTCATCAACGGTGAGTCCTATAAGGTAATTGTTGCGGAGGCCGCAAAAAACGCCCTGGGCCCGGAAAACATTTACGAGCGCATTTTTATCCTGGAGCCGCTCCTGGACGGTGACCGGGTGGCCGGGGCGGTGGGTTTCAGTGTCCGCGAGAACAAGTTTTTCGTGTTCAAGGCGAAAGCAGTTCTGGTGGCCATGGGCGGCGCGGTGGGCGTCTTTAAGCCGCGCTCCACCGGAGAGGGATTGGGCCGCAGCTGGTATCCCCCTTTCAGCACCGGCTCCAGCGCCTACTTTACAATTCGTTCCGGAGCCGAGATGACCTGTCAGGAAGTCCGCTTTATTCCCGTCCGTTTCAAGGACGCCTACGGTCCGGTGGGCGCCTGGTTCCTGCACTTTAAGTCCCGGGCCACCAGTGCCCTGGGCGGCGAGTACATGGTGGAGCGCCGGGCTGAGCTTGAAAAATGGGGGCCCTACGGACTGGCCAGGCCCATTCCGGCAAACCTGCGCAATTACCTGGGTATGCTGGACTGTTTTGAAGGCAAAGGGCCTGTCTACATGCGCACGGACGAGGCCATTGCCAGGCTTGCGGCTCAGGGAGAGGGGGACGCCAGGGCTTTAAAGAAGAAGATGAAGCAGCTGGAAACGGAGGCCTGGGAGGACTTCCTCGATATGACAATTTCCCAGGCGCTCCTGTGGGCCGCTACCAACACCGAACCGGAGAAGCGTTCTTCCGAAATAGCAGCTGCAGAGCCCTATTTCATCGGTTCCCATTCAGGGGCCTCCGGAGCCTGGGTCAGCGGCCCGGCGGACCTGGCCCCGTCTGAATATTTCTGGGGCTACGGTAATATGACCACGGTCCGGGGTCTTTTCGCGGCCGGTGACGCCTCCGGGGCCTCCAGCCACAAGTTCTCCTCCGGTTCCCACGCCGAAGGCCGGATTGCCGCCAAGTCCGCCGTTAAATTCATCCTGGAAAACAGCGTCCGGCCGGATGTCGACGGGGCTGTTGTGGAAGAGCTCAAGGACAGGATCTACCGGCCGCTGGCAACATACGAGAAATACCGGAACTACACAACGAACCCCGACATCAATCCGAATTATATCCGGCCCAAGATGTACATGTACCGGCTGCAGAAGCTCATGGACGAGTATGCCGGCGGCGTAAGCGCCAATTTTTCAACCAATACCCCTTCCCTGGAGAGAGCGCTGGAGCTCCTGGCTTTCCTGCGGGAGGACGCTGAAAAACTGGCGGCCCAGGACCTGCACGAGTTGATGCGGTGCTGGGAAAACGTCCACCGCACCTGGCAGGCCGAAGCCCACGTCCGGACTGTTCTCTTCCGGGAGGAGACCCGCTGGCCGGGCTACTATTACCGTGCCGACTACCCGGAAATGGACGAGAAGAACTGGCATTGCTTTGCCAATATTACCTGGAACCCCGCTAGCGGCCAGTGGACCTGCGCAAAGCGCCCGGTGCTCCACATTCTTTAATTAAATTCCATGAACGAGACTATTCTGGTGGTTGGCGGCGGGATCAGCGGGCTTACCGCTGCGGTTGAAGCTGCCGAAGCAGGCTTCGACGTGCTCCTGCTCGAGAAAAAGCCCGGCCTGGGGGGGCGGGTTGCCCAGTTAAACCTGTATTTCCCCAAACTGTGTTCTCCCAATTGCGGCCTTGAAATTATTTTTAAAAGGCTGGCGGCCAATTCCCGGTTCCGTTTTTTGACTTCGGCCGAGGTGATTGCCGTTTCGGGCGGGGAGGGCTCCTTTGAGGTTGTGGTAAATTTAAAGCCCACTTTTGTGAAGGAAAACTGCACCGGCTGCGGCAGGTGCGCAGAGGTCTGCCCTGCGGAGAGGCCCAATGCCTTTAATTTCGGCTTTGACCGGACGAAGGCTGCCTACCTGCCCCACAGGCTTGCCTTCCCCTACCGCTACGTGATTGACGGGGAGGCCTGTCGGGGTCCTTCCTGCGCCAGGTGTACGGCAGCCTGTCCCTATGGGGCAATCGACCTGGAGATGGAGGCGAGGACGCTGATCCTGAAGGCCGGCTCCGTGATCTGGGCGGCCGGCTGGGAGCCCTACGACACGGCCAGGCTGGGTAATTACGGCGGGGGGCGCTATCCCAACGTGATTACAAACATGGTGCTGGAAAGAATGGCGTCCCCCGGCGGCCCCACCTCAGGTAAAATCCTGCGACCCTCGGACAGACGGGAGCCGGCCAGCATAGCCTTTGTGCAGTGCGCCGGCTCCCGCGACGAAAACCACCTGCGAACCTGCTCCGGCGTCTGCTGCCTGGTTTCTTTAAAACAGGCGGCTTACGTCAGGGAATGTTGCCCGGAAGCCAGGCTTGCCATGTTTTACATAGATATCCGGGCCAGGGGATTTTACGAGGACTTTTATGCCAGGGTGCGGGAAGGGACTGGTATAGAGCTGACCAAAGGGAAGCCCGGTGAGATTAGAGAAGACCCCGCTACCGGGAACCTGCTGGTCCTGGTGGAGAATCAGCTCAACGGCCGGGTTCTGGAGGAAAACTTTGAACTGGTGGTGCTGGCTGCGGGCATGGCCCCTTCTGCCCTGTGCGCCGGATTGCCGGCTTCAGCCAGGGACAGGGACGGCTTTGTGAGCCCGGTTCTGGCGCCGGGATTCTATGCCGCCGGCTGTGCCACCAGGCCCATGGAAGTGGCCCCTGCGGTGCGCAGCGGAGCCGCTGCCGCGCTCCGGGCGGTTCAATGGTTGGGGAGGCGGGGTCATGGCCGCTAAAATTGGCGTCTATCTCTGCTCCGGCTGCGGTATCGGGGAGGTTCTGGATCCGGCCGGCCTGCTCCAGGTTGCTGAAGATGACCGCCGGGTTGCGCTGGTCAGGGAGAGCGATTTTTTCTGCGGGCAGGACGCCGGCCTGATTCAAGGCGACGTTACGGACAGGGTCGTGGACGCGGTTGTGCTGGCGGCCTGTTCGCCCAGGTTTTACGTCAAAGTCTTCGATTACGGGCCGGGCCTACCGGTGGTCAGGGTCAATTTGAGGGAGCAGGTTGCCTGGTGCCACGAGTCCGGCAGCGAAGATACCCAAATGCTGGCGGAGGACGCTCTGCGCATGGCCCTGGCCCGGGCGGGCGGGTCCGCTGTTCCTGAACCCTTCCGGTTAGAAAACCCCTCCAGGGCCATCCTGGTTGTGGGCGGCGGCCTGGCCGGCCTGACCGCCGCACTGGAAGCGGCCCGGGCAGCTTACCGGGTCATCCTGGTGGAGCGGGAAAACTCTTTGGGCGGCTGGCTGCGGAATGTCTACCGCTGTGCGCCGCTAAGGCCGCCTTACGCAGAGTCGGCAGAAAACCCGTTCCACTTGCTCTCCAGGGAGGTGGAAAGCCATCCCGGGATTGTGGTTTACCGCGGCGCGTCCATCGAAAGAACCGCCGGCGGCCCGGGCCAGTTCGATGTAACTGTCAGGCAGGGAGAGCGCCTGCTAAAGGAGCGGGTGGGCTCAATAATTGTGGCTACAGGCGCCGGCGCCTATGATCCGGCCAAACTCACCCGTTTGAAAAACCTGGCTTACGGCACGTCTCCGAATATCATAGTGAGTTCGAAATTTGAGGAACTGGCCCTGCGGGGCGGCGGCCGGGTGGCGCGTCCCTCGGACGGCAGGGAGGTCAGGCGGGCCGCCTTTATCCAGTGTGCCGGCTCCAGGGACCCGGAGCACCTGCCCTACTGTTCGGCAGCCTGCTGTGTGGAAACCCTGAAGCAGGCCCAGTACCTTCTTGAGCCGGACCCGGACTGCACGGTTTTTATTTATTACCGGGACCTGCGGGCTAACGGCCAGTACGAGCATTTTTACAAGAAGGTACAGGAGGAGGGAGCTGTTTTTATCCAGGGTGAGGTTGTGCATGTTGCGGACCGGGGAGGAAGCCTCTCCGTCGAGGCTGATGATCTCTCTTTGGGCTGCCGGTCCAGGGTGGAAGGGCTGGACCTGGTGGTCCTGGCCACCGGCATGATCCCGGATGTTGCCGGGGGCGGCCCGGAACAGGGCGCCCTGAAGCTGGATTACAGGCAGGGGCCGGAGCTGCCGGCTCTGAAATACGGTTTTCCCGATTCCCATTTCATCTGCTTTCCTTACGAAACGCGCCGTACCGGGATCTACGCCGCGGGCAGCGTGAGGGAGCCCATGGACCTGGTGACGACCCTGGAAGACGCTGCCGGTGCGGCACTCAAGGCCATCCAGTGTGTAGAGATGACCGCCCGGGGGCAGGCAGTCCATCCCAGAGCCCTTGACGTCTCCTATCCGGAGTTCAATATGAGCCGCTGTACCCAGTGCAAGCGCTGTACGGAAGAGTGTCCCTTCGGGGCCATCAACGAGGACGCCGGGTCCAACCCCCTGCCGCAGATTACCCGCTGCAGGCGGTGCGGCACCTGCCTGGGCGCCTGTCCGGAGCGGATCGTTTCCTTTAAGGACTACTCCGTGGCCCTGATCAGTTCCATGATTAAGGCCATTGAGGTTCCCGACGGGGACGAGGAAAAGCTGCGGGTCCTGGTGTTTGCCTGCGAGAACGACGCCTACCCCGCCCTGGACCTGGCCGGTGCCGCTGGTCTGAAGTACAACGCCTGGGTCAGAATTATCCCCCTGCGCTGTCTCGGCTCACTGAACCCGGTCTGGATTGCCGACGCCATGTCCCGGGGAATAGACGGGGTGTTATTGATGGGCTGCAGGCAGGGGGAGGACTACCAGTGCCACTTTATCAACGGCAGCGAACTGGCCCGGACCCGGATTATGAATGTTTCCGAAACTCTGGACAGGATGGGGTTGGAGGCCGGCCGGATCAAGATGGTTGAAGTGGAGATTATAGACTATACCAAAATACCCGCCATCCTGGACGGATTCGCAGATGAACTGGCGGCGCTGGGCCCCAACCCCCTCAAAGGATTTTAAACGGTACCGGGTATTTAAGTTATTAATTTACTAAGTTATTGCATATAAAAAGGGAAACTTTAAGGGAACCATTTCTTGTTGCGGCAAGAGAAGGAAATAAAATATCGTATTATGGATTGGCTGTGCTAAGAGCAAGCGGGGTTGTCTGCAACATATTATTATAGGACTGTTCAGGCGGTTACCCGAAAAACTCAGCCGGCAATAACTTAATAAAGCGGTACCCGGTATATAAGTTATTAAGTTATTTGTGGTGCTGTCATTCTGGTGGGAGGGAGGCGGTGAAAACGCTTAAAGGCGCTGGGGCAGCGCAGCCGCTGCTGTATGACTGTGGCTTTGCCCGGGAGATTTATGCCCTGGAGGGCGGGGCGCAGCTCAAAAGGTGTATGCAGTGCGGAGTGTGCGCGGTGTCCTGCCCTTCACGGCAGGAGATGGACTATACGCCGCGCAGGCTCTTCAGCCTGATCAGGGCCGGCCGGAAAGAAGAGGTTTTAGACGCCAATACCATCTGGGTTTGCACTTCCTGCTGCACATGCAGGGTCCGGTGTCCCAGGGGGATCGATATTCTCGGCCTTATGCATGAACTGCAGTTCTACTATCTGAGGTCGTGGTTTAAAGTACATTCCCGGGCCTCTTTTCAACAGGCCTTCTGGCAGGAGTTGAGGGAGCGCGGCCGGATTGGCGAAGCCGGCGTTATGCTGCGCTGCTGGTTGAAGGAAGGAGGACTGACCGGCGCGGTCCTGAAGTCTCTGGAAATGAAGGGAACGGGCCTGCGTTTGCTGAGGCGCGGGCGGCTCCGCCTGATCCCGCCAAAAATCGAAGGGCTGACGGGTTTAAATAAGATTATCGATAAAGCACTGGCTCAGCAGGGATACGCTGAATAGTTGTACTTCTTAAAAAAAGCCCTGGGCTTGTTTCCTTTCTTCTGGTGGCGCCCTTCCTTCCAAATGCTCTACTTTTAACTATTTTATGCTGTTGTTTACATCCTTCTGATGGCGTTCCTGGAGCGTTATGAATACCCGTTTTTATTTTCAGAAACCGGGGGAATGCAGATGCGGTATAGTTTTTACCCGGGTTGTTCCATGGAGGGGACGGCTGTAGCCTACTGCAAGTCCCTCGTAGCAGCTGCCTGGGCATTGGGGCTTTACCTGGAGGTAATTCCTGATTGGAACTGCTGCGGGGCTACGGTTGCCCCGGGGTTGGCAGGATCCTATACCAGCCGGGTCCTGGCTGCGCGAAACCTGGCTCTGGCAGCTTCAAGGGGACTGGACGTACTGGTGGGATGCAGCGCCTGTTACCTGGCCCTGTCCGGCGCTAACAGGCGCTTTCAGGAGGACGCTTTATTCCGGATCAGGGCAAAGGAAGCCCTGGCAGAGGGCGGTTTAAGGTATGACGGGAACCTGCGGGTTCGCCAGGTCCTTGAGGTAATTGCTCATGACGTGGGACTGGATAAGGTCCGTGAGCGGGTCAGGCAGCCCCTGACCGGCCTCTATGTGGCCGGTTACGTGGGGTGTCAGACGGTTAGGGCCGTGCCCTGGAGTTTTGATGATCCGGAAAAGCCGCAGTTCCTGGAAAAGTTAATTGAAGCCCTGGGAGCCGTGGCCGTTCCCTTTCCGGCGAAGGTGCACTGCTGCGGCGGGTCCAGGGCGGCGGCTGCCCCCGGGGAGGCTTTGGGTTATGTTAAAAACATCCTCGAAGCTGCAGAAAGCGCCGGAGCCGCCCTGGTGATCACGCCCTGCCCAATGTGCCAGTTTAACCTGGAGGTGAACCAGCTCCGGATTAACCAAACCTGCGGCGGCAGTTTCAATCTTCCGGTTCTGTTCTTTACCCAGTTGATCTGCGTCGCCTTCGGCCTGGCGCCGGCGGCGGGACTTAAACACTGTCTGGTTCCTCCCTACCGGGCGCTATCCCGCTTCAGACCGTAGCTGCAGGCTATCACCCCGCTGTTAGTCTCCGCGCGGCTTTGATTTAACAGTTGGCCAGGATTGTTGTTTGGCAAGATCTTTCGGCAATCATCAGCTTCAGGTTCCTGGCAATGTTATTAGTTTGAACAGGCCTCTGCCTCGCTGAAAGGCCGTGCTATGACAGTTTTGCAAGTAAACGGCTTTACTGCCGTACTTATTCAGTTACCGGATTCCTTGGGGATAATGAGCCAGGCCAGGATGTAAAAGAGGATGCCCGGGAACGCTGCGGAAAAAATTGAAATCAAGACGTAAAGAAGCCGCACCAGAGTGGGGTCCCAGCCAACAAATTCCGCGAAGCCCCCGCATATGCCGGCAATCATTGAATTGTTGCGGGACCGGGCTAAAGGCTTTTTCATAATTCTCCTCCAATGGCTTTACCTTTTAATCAATAATACATTTAACTGTTGGAATTATAAAGCTTTAGATGATAGCATTATTGCCTGATTATCCCTGTAAGTATAATCAACAACCTGCCAGGCATTTCCGGTATAAGTGAAAAGCCTCCTCTATTTTATTGGAACAGAGGGGGCTAAAAATACAAACGGTGGATTGTTGGGGCTTTAAACCAACCGGCATCAGCGGGTTTGCTTGAGGAGTTGGGCCATGTTACGGCCCAGGGTTATGAATGTATCTATACCTTCCTGGTCATTTAAGACATCCCCCGGCATCAGGCCCAGGCCGACATTCCAGTAACTGGAGCAGGGAATGATCATCTGGGATATGCCGAAAAAGAAATTTACAGCAGAGTAGGCAAAAGTGCCTCCCATCCGCCTGACAGAAATGACGGCAGCCCCCAGTTTGCCCTTGAGCATACTGTCGTTGGCCTTGGCTACAAAACCGCAGCGGTCTATAAAAGCTTTTACCTCCGAGGTTACATTGCTGAAATATACCGGAGAGCCGATAATAATTCCGTCTGCTTCCAGCGCTTTTTCAATAAAATAGTTCATCTTGTCGCCGGTCTGCGCGCAGCGTTTGTTTTTTGTCTGAAGGCACTTGTAACAGGCCTTGCAGCCGAAGATCCCACTGCCTCCCAGCTGTACCAGTTCACCTTGAATGCCTTCTGCAGCCAGAGTGTCCAGAACAATATTGAGCGAATGGTAGGTATTGCCCTTTGGCCGGGGGCTTCCGTTAAAAGCAACTACTTTAATCGTCAAGGCGAATCCTCCTTTTTCCGTGTTGAATCAAGAAAACTTTATTTCTATTTCGCCGTAGAAATACAAAAACCTCTAAAAAAGATAGTTTCCTGAGCTCCCTTTGTGACTGATAAAAAGAAAATTGATAAAAAGATTATCTGCAGTCAGAGACAGCTAAAAACCGTTAAATTAGGGGATGTAATTCAGTGTTTATTAATCTTGACATCCTAATAAATTCCATGCATTTTTATAAAAACGGGTTATTGTCAAAAGAGGGCGACAACTTTTTCTTTAATTATACAGGTTTACAACTGCCTGTGTCGTACTATTAAGTATGGAACTCTTAGAACTCAAGAACAAAACTGCTAAAATTTTCAAGAGCAGGGGCACAAAGATCGGGATCATTGTTCTGGCGCCCCTGCTGGTTCTGGCTCTACTGGTTGTAAACTGGGCTCATCTATATGCCGTCGGGGTTTTAGCAGAATTTTCCGGTTCTGATGCCCTGGTGGCCGCATTTGACAGGAATACTCTCGTCTACGGGCAAAATGGGGATTTAATTACGGAACTGCACGCCGAAATCAACCGGATACCCGTTGACCTGGAGAGAATCCCGGACCATGTTCAAAAAGCCTTTGTGGCTATAGAGGATCAGCGCTATTACAGTCACCGCGGTGTGGACTTGAAGGCTATCCTAAGGGCCGGTCTCAGCTATTACCAGTCGGGGGGAAGGATTACGGAGGGAGCCAGCACCATCACCCAGCAAGTGATGAAGCTGTATTTTTTAACGCCGGAACAGAGTTTGCAGCGAAAAATCAAGGAAGCGGTCCTTGCTCTGGAATTCGAGATGCGCTATTCAAAGGAAAGTATCCTGGAGCTATACTTGAACAGGGTATATTTTGGGGAAGGCGCCTATGGAATTCAGAGCGCTTCCAGGGCTTACTTCGATAAGGATTCTAAGGACCTCACCCTTGCCGAAGGAGCCCTGCTGGCAGCTTTGATTCAGGCGCCAAGTATTTACGACCCCTACGTCAATCCGGAAAAGGCCATGGGGCGCAGAAACGTGGTGCTGGACAAAATGTTCCAGCAGGGCTTCATCTCGAGGGCTGAAATGGAAGAGGCTCTGAAAGAACAGCTGCTCCTAAAAAGCGGCGTAAGGGAGACCCGAAACAACAATTACTCCTACTTTATTGACCAGGTTATTGAGGAAGCCATTGCGGCTGTAGGGGAGGAAAAGGTTTTCAGGGGCGGGCTGCAGATTCACACCACCCTGGAACCGGAGATCCAGAAAAAGGCAGAGGATGTCTTCCAGCGCCCCGGCCTGTTTCCCTCCGAAAAAGTGGAGGCAGCGCTGGCCCTGGTTGAAAACGAAACGGGGGCGATCAAAGCACTGGTGGGGGGAAGGGATTACGGGATAAGGCGTGGTTTTAACAGGTCCACGCAGCTGTTGAGACAGCCCGGATCAGCATTTAAACCCATTTCTGTTTACGCGCCGGCTTTTGAGCTGGGTTACAGCCCTGAGTCCATTATTCTTGACACCCCTTTTAAGGCCGGCAACTACGAGCCGCGCAACTCCGGCGGCGGGTTTTACGGCCCGGTCAGTATCCGCACGGCTGTCAAATGGTCCCGTAATGTGGCTGCGGTGCGGCTGCTCAACCAGATTGGTGTTGACCGGGGATACGAATTTGCAAAAAAGCTGGGCTTTGAGCTGGTGGAAGAAGACCGCTGTCTGCCGCTGGCTCTGGGGGGGCTGACCAGAGGGGTTTCTCCTTTGCAGATGGCCGGCGCTTACGCGGCTTTTGCCAACAGAGGCATTTATACAAAGCCCTATACCATAAGGTCAATCGAAACTGCAGCGGGGGAAAACCTCTACAGGCATCCGGAAGGTGTTGCGGTCATGGAGGCTTCCACAGCGGAATCAATTATCAGCGTTTTGCGTTCTGCTGTGGAATCGGGTACCGGTTACAGAGCAGGCATCAGGGGTATTGATGTGGCCGGGAAAACAGGCACCACCGAACTCCCGGATACGCCGGTTTTCCGCGGCCTGCAAGGGAATAAGGACGCCTGGTTTGTGGGGATAACCCCCCGTTTTACAACTGCAATTTGGATGGGCTATGATGAAATTGATATGGACCGCCGGCATTACCTGACTTCCTATGGCGGCAACCAGCCTGCCGAGATCTTCCGTTTGGTTATGGCCGGCATCCTGGGAGCGGACGAGCGGATGAGGTGGGTGGCCCCGGTGCAGCCGGAGCAGGAAAATGAAGATGAAAATGAAGGACAGGAGGAACCCGCGAAGCTGGATGATGCCTCTTCAACGCCCGACAGAAATGCTGTGCCCCAGGAGACTTTACTGGAAAACAAGGAGTTAAATGGGGACGGCGGGGAAGAATTAAGAAAGGACCCCGCTGAGGTTCAGAATGATCAGGAGAAGGGTAAAAAAGCAGAAGAAAAAGTACAAGAGAAAGTAAAAGGGAAAGAAGAGGAAAAGATAGAGGATAAAATAAAAGAATATAAAAAGCCGGGTTGATGTGGGACAAAGGGACTCTGCGAAATCGAATAAGATAAGGAAATTATTAAAAAAACAGGAACTGGAAAAAACGCAGCTAATGGTAACGGTATAGTGGTAGGAAAGCGGACTGTTTTGAAGGACTGGGGTTTTAGCAGGAAAAACAAGACTGTTCTTGACAAGAACTGCATCCCGGATTAACCTGTCTTTAGAACTGAGATATTATTTTGTAGAATTTTCACTGGGGTGGGTGGGGTAAGCATATGTTCGAAAACTGGAAACGCTCAATCTTATTTGTCGCTCTGGCGGCCTTCGTGGCGGGGATTATGTTTGCGGGAGGTTGCCAGTTTTTTAGGGATTTTTTCCCCGATCAAAAAACCCCTAACCTGCAGGGACAGGCCACGGCTGAACAACTACCGGGGGTCGGACCGGATACCATTGCTGATGTGGTCAGCAACTCCAGTCCTGCAGTTGTAAAAATTTCCACCAGGGTTAGTTCCAGCAGCTACGTAGACCCCTTTTTCAGGGACCCGTTTTTCCGTCAGTTTTTCGGCCAACCTGTTCCGGAACAGGAAGAAGGTCTTGGCTCCGGATTTATCATTTCACCGGACGGCTATATTTTAACCAATGAGCACGTTATTGACGGTGCCGATGAAATTAGTGTGACGGTGATCGGCTTTGACCAGGAGCTCCAGGCAAGTATTATCGGAGCAGACTACGACCTGGACCTGGCCCTCTTAAAAATCGATGCAGGTAACGAGCTGCCCTACCTTAGATTGGGGAATTCCGATCAGATCAGGGTCGGCAACTGGGTGATTGCCATTGGTAATCCCTACGGGTTGGACCATACGGTAACCACAGGCGTAGTCAGCGCAAAGGGAAGGCCCATCAGTGTAGATGACCGGCAGTACGAAAACCTGCTTCAGACAGATGCCTCAATTAACCCGGGTAACAGCGGCGGCCCCTTGATTAATCTCAACGGCGAAGTTGTGGGAATTAATACAGCCATCAACGCCCAGGCCCAGGGAATTGGCTTTGCTATCCCAACGAGTACGGTTCAAAGCGTGATGGATGACTTGAAGAATAGCGCCAGTAACGTTCGTCCCTGGATCGGCGTGCAGGTCCGCTCCGTAGATGAAGAATCGGCCCGCTATCTTGGCCTGGAAAGTGTATCGGGCGCCCTGGTGGCTGGTGTGATTCCGGGTAGTCCCGCGGCAAAGGCAGGTCTGCAGCAGTGGGATGTTATTATTGAGTTTAACGGAAATAAAATTAACACTGCTGAAGATTTGGTGGCAGCCATCAAAGCCTATCCAACCGGTTCCGGGGCTGAGATGCTTGTGGTGCGCAAGCGTCAACTTCTGACGGTTACGGTTACTATTAGTGAGAAGCCCAAAAACATGAAATAACCGGGGAGGGGAAATCTTGGTCGACTGGAACAGGATTTACAGACTCCTCAACGACGTTACTCCCTTGCCCGTAGACTGTGGAAAACTGTGTGGGGCGGCCTGTTGTTCGGAATGGGAAAAAGGAGTGGGGATGTATCTTCTACCAGGGGAGGAAATCATGTTTACCATGGCAGAGGAGTGGTTGAGCTGGGAAGAACACTCTACAAAGGATTATGAATTTTGTCCTACATGGTCGGGTGTGGTATATTTTGTCCGTTGTAACGGAACCTGTCCCAGGGATAAAAGGCCCTTCGCCTGCAGGATATTTCCCCTGGCGCCCTACCTTTCTGAAAGCGGGGACTTCAAGCTTGTTTTGGAGGAAGGGGCAGCCCTGCTTTGCCCTCTTGTCAAAGCAGGCGACATGGGACTTTTGGACAGGCGGTTCCTGGCCAGGGCTCGCTTGGCCTGGGAGGAGTTATTAAAAAATCCGCTGGTTAGGGATGACGTTTTGTGGGAATCCCGCCGCCTGGACCGGCTGGCGGGAGAACCCTGGAAAGGGCTTTTCGAAAGATAGGATAATAATAAGAATATGGGCATTATTTTTTTGCTTGTGAGGTTATAGTACTGTCATATAGTATTTTGTCTTTAATTGATCCAATTTGTATTATTTTGGAGCAAGACATGGATCGAGCAAGCTTAAGGTAAGGACTAGAAATAAATAGTTAGATCCGTAACCCCTCTGATGCCGGGGTATTTTTTATAAAATAATTTTTACTGGCATATCATTTGCATGCTTTTGTACTTAAGTAAACTTGTGAAAGCTATAACAATCAAGTGTGAAACAGCGGCATAACCCTCCATATTACTGTTTTTGGTTTTGTTGTTTAGTCTTATACCGGCAAAGGAGGTAAAAATGTGCAAAAAACCATGGAAAAGATACTGGTCTGTGAAATCGCACATGAGCTGGCCCGGGAAGCAAGAATTGAAGAAAAAACAAACGAAGCCTTCTTTATTGCCTGGATCAAGAGTGTAATCTACAAGCTGGATAAGGACAGCAGATTGGCTTCTTAAGGAACGGCAAGCGGTCTTTATTAATATACGATTGTTATAACTGTCACAAAGATACTTTATAGGTAGGGTTTAAGGTGCTCTATTTAGAAAAAATATTATTAAAGGAGTTGCTGGATGTGAGGCGGATGATGTTAAAAGAGATTATGCGCGAGATAGAGATCGAGATTAAAAAGAAAGGGCAGACTGAAGCGATGATTGAGGAAGCCTGGGCGGCTCATGCTAAAAAGACTGAAGCGCAAAGGGTGAGTTCGGTGAGCTAGGGCAAACAAGATACGCTGTTTCGCACGTCCAAATAAGTTAAAAATATCACAATTAAGATTGCGGAAAATAGAAGGAGAATAATGAAGAAAGGGCGTAAAAAATGAAAAATAACCTACCTAAAGAAACTGTGCGCGAGATGGAGCTTGAACTGGTAGAAGAAACGCAACTGGAGTTAAGGATTGAGGAAGCATGGACGACTTATGCCGGGAAAATCGAAGTACAAGGTATGAGGCTGGCAGGCTAGGGAAAGCAGGACTGAACGGTTTTGTGCGTCCAAATAAGTTAAAACTATCACAATTGAGTTCCGGATAGAAATAAAAAGAGAATAATAATGAAGAGAATAATAAAGAAAGGGGGTAACAATAAATGATTAAAACTCTGCCCAAAGAAGTGGTGCGCGAAATGGAGCTTGAACTGGCTCAGGAAGTCGAGTTGGAGTTAAGAATTCAGGAAGCATGGTGGACCTTTGCCGGGGAATTAAAAGCGGAAACCATGAAACTGGCGGGCTAGCGGCTAGAGTACCGGGAAAAGACTGGCCTTTCCGTCTGGGGGCGCCTGGATGCTGGAAGATAACCGGAGCATCCTGCATAATTCAGTACAAACAAGTGTTATTTAATCTAAGCATGTAGTGTAATTCAATATAAAATGGAATGGATGTGGTTTAAATATGAATATGTTAAAGGGGTTGCTCAGAACCCCGGACCGGCTAAAGGGAATAGAAAAACAGCTGGAGCTGAGTTATCTTTTAGACCCTGCTAATATGTGGGGGTTTTTTTTGTGTTTAAGCCAGGATCAGGCTCTGGGCCAGCAGTTGTACAGGATGAACCACTTCAATAGTCCCTTTATGTTTAGCCAGGCCGTGGCGCAGTTGCATGACGCAGGTGGGACAGAAGGTCGCCACTATGTCTGCGCCTGTTTCCTCTATGGATGCAATTTTTTTATTTAATATTTTCATACTGAGATCATAGTGGTAGATGGCAAAGATGCCGCCTCCCCCACAGCAATTGCCGGCATCCTTCATTTCCCTGAATTCCACGCCTGTTCGACGGAGCAGCTGGCGTGGACTGAGGGTAATTCCCTGGGCCCCGGCGAGATGGCAGGGATCATGATAAGTTGCCACCCTGTTAAGGGCTTTCATACCGGAATTATAGCTGTCCAGGAGTTCAAGCAGCAGTCCGGAGAGATCCAGGACTTCTATTCCGCTAAAGAGTTGCTGAGCCTGAAGTTCTTTAAGGGTTGCCGTACAGGAGGCACAGTCCGAAAAAACCGTGTTCACACCCAGTCGCTTGAAGGCTGCCAGGTTGTAAAGAGCCATTGGGGCTACAGGCTCCAATTCGCCGCTTTCCAGTAGGGGCAGGCCACAGCATTTTAATGATTTAGGAAGCACTACTTCGCAGCCCAGCTGCGAGAGAACTGAAACTGTACTCCCGGCAATTTCCGGATAAAGGTAGTTGGTTGAGCAGCCCAGGAAGTATCCAACGCGTGTTGTTGCCTTTCCGGCAGCGGGTGTGATTTCAGGAAGAGAGTCCAGGGCAGGCTGACGGGGCAGCCGGCCGGGTAGAGAGAAACCGGGCGGTAAGAGACCACAGGCCAGGCCCATTTTAACAAGCCCCAGACTCTGGCTGCAGCGGATCAACCCGGCTGCAAGGTTGAGCAGGGCGGGGCGGGTCCAGATTTCTCTAAAGATAGTTCCACGGATCCGGGAGGGATGTTTCCTGGCCAGCATAAAGCGTGCTGCAAGAATGATTTTGTGGACGGGTACGGCGGAGGGGCATTCCCTGGTGCAGGCCTGACAGAGTATACATCTGGAGAAGTGTGCCGCTGCTTCCGGGCCGGTCCTTAATTCCCCGCTGGAAAGCATGTGGGCCAGAAAGACTTTGGACCGGGGTGCAGCGGTTTCGTTCCGCACTTCTTCAAAGACAGGACAGACCGACCGGCACTGTCCGCAGCGCACACAGTGCAAATAGTGTTCTTTTAGACCGGAGAGTTCTTCAAACACCACCTGTGTCTCCTTCCGGGGGCAGAAGCTTGCCCGGGTTCATTATGTTGTCCGGATCCAGGGCTTCTTTAATCCGCCTCATTATATTCACCGCCTCACCGTGTTCATCCCGGGCATACTGATTTCGTACGGCCCCTACCCCGTGTTCGCCGGTGGTGGCTCCGTTCAGCTCAATAGAGAGCCTGTGAATATCGTCCACAAGTTTATTGGCGCGTCCGACCTCTTCCGGGCTGTTCAGGTTAATGACAGGGGCTGTATGAACATTACCGTCGCCGATATGTCCGTAATTTACCACAGGGACTTCATGTTTAAGACTGAGTTCTTTAATTTTGCGCAGGGCTTCCGTTACCTTGTCCAGGGGAACGCTGATATCTTCGCCTGCAAAGATTCTGCTGCCGTCCGGCCGGAGCCTTGCAGCTGCTACGGCAACGACGCTGCGCCCCCGCCATAGGTCTGCCATCCGGTCCGGATCTGTGGCCCATTCCAGGGAAAACGCGCGTTTCCCTAAAATCTCGGAAATCTGACGGCCTTCCCATTCTACGCTGGCCGGGTTGCCGTCCACTTCAAAGAGCAGGATGGCTTCTGACGAAGGCAGGTTGATTTCCGGCCGGTAAAGGTTGATGGCGCGAATAGCCGAAGCGTCCAGGACCTCAATTCCGGAGGGCATGATGCCGGCCCGGTAAACATCCAGGACGGCGGCCGGGGCTTCATTCAAATCTGCAAAGCAGGCCATGGCGATGCCCCGGGCCCTGGGCCTGGGCCAAACCCTTAAACGTACCTTTGTAATCACACCCAGGATACCTTCCGAGCCCACAAAAAGCTTGGTTAAATTGAGTCCTGAAACGTTTTTCAGTGCCTTGCACTTGACGCCTCCCGTCTGGATGACCTGGCCGCCGGCAAGCACCACTTCTAAACCAAGGACATACTGTTCAGTTGTACCATACTTTACTGCCCGTAAGCCGCTGGAATTGTTTGCTACCATGCCGCCTATGGTGCACATCCGGGTACTCCCGGGATCCGGCGGGAAGAATAATCCATATTCAGACAGGTGTTTGTTGAGTTTATAATGGACCACCCCGGGCCGGGCGATGACCTGCATGTTGGCTACGTCGACCTCTTCGACGGTGTCCCAGGAGGAAAGGTCCAGCACAATTCCTCCCCTTACCGCCAGACACCCGCAGGTTTCCCCGCTGCCAGCGCCCCGGGGTACCACGGGTATTTTGTGTTCCGAGGCCAGGCGCAGGGTGGCCGACACTTCTGCGGTGGAGCGGGGAAGCACTACGGCATCGGGCATATAGTTGTGGAACCTGGCCATGAAGGAACTGTCGTAGTTGTAAATCCTTCGCTCCAGTTCCCCCGTGATTATTCTGTCTCCAGGAAAAATCTTTCTGAGCTCAGCAGCCAGCCTGTGACTGTTCATCTACAATCACCTCGTCAACGCCTTAATTGATTAATATATGTATTAGTATAAAAATAAAATATCCCTTTACCGGAGTTCAACCGTGCCGGGGGCAACATGTTTTCATGCCGGGGCAGCCGGCACACATGCCAGTGCCCGGGGTACACTGTGCCGGTAGCAGCATAAGCATCATACTCCCGTCCTATTCTATGTAAGCGAGGTATAATGCTTCTCCTCTTTTTAGTCAAGCCAGGTTCTTAACCAATTTTGCCGGTCAAGGAAACCGGGTGCCGCTAGAACCGGACTCAAAATCTTCCCTGTTGTCCCTCACCTGTTTCCCCCGGGTAGTAACGGCTGATCAGTTCCTGGCGGGTCATGACCAGATACTTCGGAGTGAGTTTTTCCCGGTAGGCTTTTAAAACTTTAAAGCCGTAAGGGTGAAAGAGGGCTAAAAGCCACCTCTCATACCAGCAGGTAAGGGCTCGGAAGAGGCCCGGCTTCATTTTCATGGAGGTAAAACCCAGGCGCTCGGTGCCCCGGTGGAGAAGGGTGATCCCAAAGAGGATCTTGACGTCTTGATAATCCGGGTTGTTGTTCAGCAAGTCTGCCAGCAGGGGCAGTTCCCTCTGCACTTCCCGCAGCGCTTTCAGGGCTATCCGTTCAAGGGACATCTTCTCATCGATTAATTCCTGTAGACGGTCGTTATTTACGTGCAATTCCAGATAAATATTTCCGGGCTTGAGCAGGGTTCCATCCGGCATTGGCCATTCCTTTCCACGGTAGCGGCGCGTTGCTATGCGGTAAAAGGAGTTTTTGCCTTCTTCCAGTTCCTTGATCCTGCCCAGTTTCCTGAATGTCCATTCAACAACCCCCCAGAGCCGCCGGGCGCACTTCTTCAATGTCAGCCTGCCGGGCCGCATTGTTTTAATCATTTCCTCCAGGGGGACCACTTTCAGATCGCGTTTTTCCAAGCCATCCAGGATCGCGGGAAGCGCCCTTACAACCTGTGCGGGCGCGTCATCTGCCGCGCCCGGAGTGGAGCCGCTGTCGTGAAAGATCAAGATTGCCCCGTCCCGGACCCTGTTCAATACTCTGTGGGCGATGCTTTCAGCCGTCGCCCCTTTGCCCCAGTCCCAGCTCATGAAGGTCCAGAGAATAACTTTAAGGCCTTTGAGCCGGTAGTAGCAGATGGAGCAAAGATTGAAAAGGCCCCAGGCCGGACGGTAGAAGCGTACTTTTTCTCCGGTGATTTCTTCAATGGCCTGGTTGGCTTCCCGGATCTCCCGGATTGTTGAGTACGGTTCCTGGAGGCAGACGGCTCTGTGCCTGTAGCCATGATTGCCCAGGGCGTGGCCGGCAGCCGCAATTTGCTTGATTAAGTCAGGGTAAGCCCTGGCCTTTGTTCCTACTACAAAAAAGCAGGCTTTGATCCGGTAGTGTTCCAGGATTTCCAGGATTTGTGGTGTGTAACAGGGGTCCGGCCCGTCGTCAAAGGTAAGGGAGACCCTGCGGCCCCCTTTGGGAATGCTGGAAATAGCCCCGATCTTCCCCAGACGGATCAACAGCGTGGGCACAATGGTATAAGCCAGCAGGATTAAAAGAACTGCGTAAAAAAAGGATGCTGCCACTACGTAAGCCTCTCTTTATTACATTTGCCTGAAAAAAAATTTTTCTACCGGGTACAGAAAGTAAAAGCAGGACATGACGGCAAGCAGGATTGTGCTTACAATGATAGAAGCCGTAAGACCATAGGATTTTGCCACAACACCTCCGAGGGCCGGTCCCATGGCAATCCCCATCCCTTCGACAGTAGCGAATACGCCCCAGCCGGTTGCCTGGTATTCCGGCGAGATGGACTTTGCCAGCAGGTTATTCCAGGCAGGAAGGACGACGGCATAGGAAAAACCCACCAGGGCAGCCAGCAGATAGACAGTCAGCGCGGCTCTGGCCATGGAAAACATGGCCAGGGATAAGGCTGTCAGGCCGAATCCCGTACCCAACAGGTATTTTAAGTTGAAACGGTCGGCCAGGCGTCCCATGGGCAAAAAACAAAGTACTGCCGCAGAGCCCCCTGCTATAAGCAGAAAGGCGTACTGCTTGGGGCTGAAGCCGATAATATCCTGGGCGTAAAGGGGCAGCAGCGGCAGAATTAATCCTCCAGCCAGGGTCTGAAGGAACATTCCGGGCAGAAGGATGTACTTTACCGAGGGATTCTTCGCCATCCTGATAACTTCTTTAAATAAGGAGAAACCCGGTCCGCCGCCGGTCTTGTCCGTATTCTTACCGGGCATTGTTGCCGACACGATTAAAGCCAGGCCCCAGAGGGCAATCAAGAACCAGAAGGCCAGACTGTAATCATAATTGATGAAAAAACTGATTACAACAGGCCCGCCCCCGCCGCCTACCAGCCAGATCGCAAAGACAATGCCCATACGGGAGGCCCGGTCTTTTAACTGCACCGGAGCTACTCCGCTAATCACAGCCAGCCACACCGGTGTTACGGACAGGCCGAAAACTGCCGAGCCAAGGACAAGAACTGTTGCTGTGGGATATATTTTCATTAACAACAAAGTTGCCATTCCCAGGCTGAAACTGATGTTCAGAATCCGGTGTCCCCGGCGATCCAACTGCCAGCCTGCTGCTCCCTTGAAGAGTGTTTCAACGAAATAATGAGCTGAGATAGCCAAACCGGAAGCAGCGACGGACAGGCCCAGATACTTGACTGCGTAAAGCGGGAGGAAGGTCAGAAAAAAAGCGCCGCGGGTGAATTCCATTAGAAAAAGAATCAGCAATAGGCTGAAATCTTTTCTTGAAGACAAAACGCGTTTTAGATTATGCAAATGTTCAGGCACTCCTCCTCTTGATTAATTGCTATTATACACCAAGGCGGGAACGGGAACAATCGTCTGCAAATCTCGTCAAATGATATAGTTGATCCTTTTGGGCGGCTGTTATAGTTAACAAGCTTTGCCTGGAGATACCCTTATTAGTATTTATTACCTGGTAGGAGGATAGCATGAAGAAACAACGCCTTACTGTAATCTCATTCTCCCTGATTCTACTGGCCCTTTTAGGAGGCCTAATTTTATGTTCCGGTGAAGAATCCCTGGCTGCAGAACCAGGCAATGAACTGAGCCTGGGAAGCCGTGGCGAAGAAGTTGGAATGATTCAGAAAAGCCTTGCCGGCGCCGGTTATTACCCGGAGGATGCGCCATCAGAATATTTTGGCCTGACGACTTTAACTGCTGTTCTGGCCTTTGAAAAAGCTTCAGGTTTGCCTGCCGACGGTGTCATCGGAGATATTGAACGGCAGTTGCTTATGTCTAAAGGCTCTCCAGAAGGAGGGGAGAGTGTTTCCGGAGCGGGTCCAGAACAGTCCGGAAGCGAAGACGCTCAACCGGGCTTCAGCCAGTCCAAATTAAAGAGAACGGTTCTTGGTTATTACACCGAGTATTACCCGGGGGACAACCTATCCTACAATTCTCTGTCAGCCAACCACGCCAGCATTGACTCCATTGCTACATTCAGCTATTTGACAGACGGCCGGGGCAACTTGACAGGCACACCTATTACCAATGGTGTGGAACTGGCCAAAAATAAAAAGGTAAAATCGCTGATGCTGGTTCACAACATCAACGACGCCATTGACAGTGATGCTGCCCACACCCTCCTGTCGGTGCGGGAAAACCGGTTGAATTTCGAAAAGAACATTCTCTCGTTGATTGAAGAACATGGTTTTGACGGGGTCAATATCGACCTGGAAGGCGTACCGGCCGTCGACCGTTCCAATTACAGCACATTGCTAAAAGAATTGAAGGCAATGCTTAAACCCGCCGGTTACCTTTTAACCGTTTCTATTCCTGCCAAAACCCGGGACAACCCGCTGGATAACTGGAACGGCGCCTATGATTACGCTGCGATAGGAGAATACGCGGACATGGTCACGCTGATGACTTATGACGAGCACTGGGCCGGCGGTTATCCCGGGCCCGTTGCTTCCCTGTCCTGGGTTCAGCAGGTGCTGGACTATGCGGTAAAGTCTATACCCAGGGGAAAGATTCTGATGGGAGTCGCAGCCTATGGTTATAACTGGTCTTCTGCTGGAGGGTGCAGCACAGTACTCTGGAACAAGGCTGATGCCCTGGCTTCCAGAAACGGAGGCGCCCGCTGGAGTGACCAGTACTCGGCTCCTTACCTGATTTATTACGACCAGAGGGGCTACCGGCATGAAGTCTGGTTTGAAAACCGGTTCAGCCTCGCCTTAAAACTGGACCTGGCGAACAGATATGATCTTGCCGGTATTGCCGTCTGGCGTCTCGGGTTTGAGGACTACAGCTTCTGGCAGACAGTAGCGGAAAAGTTTTCTAAGTAACCCCGGTTTAATTAGTTATTTATAGAACTTCGCCCCTATCGTCCCCCGGATTTATCCTGTAGGGTGAAAGGGGCGTCGCCTGTTAAGGCGGCATAACCATTCATAAACACCCGTTCTAATGATATAATTACAGTATTGAAGGAAGAATAAACCTTGTTTTACAATATCAACAACAACGCATTTTGTCCGATATCTCGTCAGAGAATTATAGAGGTAATTTTTTTGGATACAACCAGCAAACAATCCGGGTGTTAAATATGTTTACCCCCATCTGCTCATTCACTCATCCAAATGGAAATGATGGGGGAGCACCTGCATTTCCTCTCTGCTCCGCCCACCATGGCCCCTGCTTAAATCCTAAGAATACTCGAAAAGTGCGAGCGTAAAATGCCTGTTTTCCGCTTCTCAGCTCTAAGGTCTGGTTACGGCCAGAAGATATATTTCCCCTTTATTGCCGGCTGCATCGTTTAAATCCTGCTCCATCCGGCGAAGCTGCAGAAACTGTTCTTCGGTGAGCTCTGCTGCTTTCATGCCCCTGGTATCAATACTCTCCATCTATCCACCCCCCTTTGTTCTTTATTTTGTCCTTTTAATTGAAAAATCATGTTGATTTTCCGTGCAGGTGGTTCTATACTATAGTTAAGGTGAGAACGGTTCTCTTTATCGAAGGATATTGAAAATACTGAGTTAACCTGCCTGGAGGGCTGAACATGACCCTGGATAAGGCAAGAAAAGGACAAGTTATCAAAATAAAAAGTATCGCTAATGAGTTGATCCGGGTTCAGGCAATCCGTTTTGGCCTGTCGGAAGGAGAGGTTGTTGTCTGCCGGGAAATTGTACCTGCAGGTCCGGTGGTGATTTCCAGGCACAAGCAGGAGATAGCAATCGGCCGGAGTTTGGCCAGGAATATCCAGGTGGAGCTTTGCTGAACAGATGTAAGATAACTCCATTTTCCTTCAAATATTTATCAAGCCGACATAGCTTTTAAACTCTAATTGAAAGCGGGTACATTTTGGAAAACAGCAAAACTGAGACTAAAATTCCAGCCGGTGGTAAAAAAATCGTTCTGGTTGGAAATCCTAATGTTGGTAAATCAGTATTTTTTAATGCTCTGACAGGTTTATACGTGGATGTTTCAAATTACCCCGGGACCACTCTCGATATGGCATGCGGCCGGTATAACGGTGACGTTGTGATCGATACACCCGGGGTATATGGCGTATCCTCATTTAGTGAAGAAGAGGGGATAACCCGGGACATTATCCTGGCGGCAGATCTGGTTATAAATGTTATCGATGCGGTACACCTGGAGCGGGATCTTTTTCTGACCCTGCAGGTTATCGATATGGGTATTCCCATGGTTGTAGCCCTGAACATGGTGGATGAAGCCGCCCGGGAAGGACTCAAAATTAATGCTGTCCTTCTGGAAAAACTTCTGGGCGTTCCGGTTGTTTCCACCGCAGTGGTACACAACGTCGGCATTGAGGAATTGAAGGAAAAGCTCTACTTCGCCAGGCCCGGCCAACCCGAAGCCCAGCTTCTAAAAAAAATAGAAAACATGGGTACTTCTGTTAGCAGGGCTGAGGCGCTCCTTGTGTTGGAGGGAGATCCTGTTGTCAGCGAGCGTTGCGGTGTCAAACCGGGAACGGGGCGGGAGCAAATTTACCGTAACCGCCTGGACCGGGTAAGCCGGATTGTCAATCTGGTTGTTCAGGAAACAGACAGCGGCAAGGATTTTGTCTCCAGGCTGGGCCGCCTGATGCTCCGGCCTTCGACGGGATTTCCCCTCCTGCTTCTGACCCTGTGGGTAATCTATGAACTGGTGGGCGTTTTTTTGGCACAGGTTATTGTACCGGTGACAGAGGAGTTTATGATTGAATACTATGAGCCTGCAATAGGTTCCCTGCTGGATACCTTTCTGCCCCGGGATTCGGTGATCAATAACCTGTTAACCGGCCGTTTCGGGCTTTTAACTTTTACCGTAACCTATATGGCCGGCCTTCTTCTGCCGCTGGTGCTGGGAATTTTCCTGGTGCTGTCCGTCCTGGAGGACTCTGGGTACCTTCCCCGGATAGCAACCCTGGTTGACCGTGCCATGAGTTTTATGGGCTTGAACGGACAGGCGATTATTCCCCTGATCCTGGGCTTCGGATGTGTTACAATGTCGATCATTTCCACCAGGATGCTGAGGACAGACCGGGAGCGGCGAATAGCCATCTTTCTTCTGGCGCTGGGTGTTCCCTGTTCGGCGCAGATGGCTATGATTATGGCGGTTCTTGCCGCACAGGGCGGGTTTTATTTGCTCTTCTACCTCTGTTTTATGTTTTGTGTCCTGGTTGCCACCGGCACGCTTTTAGGGCGCTTTTTGCCCGGTAGGGCATCGCCATTGCTGATTGAGCTTCCCCCCTTGCGCCTTCCCGGACCTCAAAACGTCTGGAAAAAGGCCTGGAGCAAGTCTTACCAGTTCATGAAGGAAGCGTTTCCTTTATTTGCAGGCGGCGCTCTACTCCTGGGCATCCTGGAAGTGACGGGATTATTGCAGGGTCTCAGAGAATTTTTTGTGCCTATAACCGTAGCCTGGCTGCACTTACCTGCCGAGACTGCCGATGTTTTTATCATGGGACTGATCCGGAAGGAATTTGGCGCTGCCAATATCCTGGTTCTGCAGATGCTGCCCCTTCAGAAACTGGTGGTCATGATTACCCTTTCCCTTACAGTCCCCTGTATTGCCTCAACTATGATCATTCTTAAGGAGCGCGGCTGGCGTGAAGGGTTGCTGCTCTGGTTTGTTGTTTTAGCGCTGGCCTTTCTAATCGGCGGATTGGTTACACGGTTGCTGGAATTCTTCAGCAGCTCGGGCTCCCTGCAGAATCCACTTTTGTTCGGTGTAATGATTTTAGCTCTAGCTGCAACCATTGCCCTGGCCAGGTTTTCTCCTCCCGGGAAGGCCCTGTAAAAAAGTGGCGCCCCGGGATGTTGATATGCTGTTATTCATTGTGCCGCCTGATTAAGGGCAATAAATTAGGAAGAAGCTGGATACTTGCCCGTACAGGTTCTATTATTAACAGGATGAACACCCCTAACTATTTTAACCGGGGTGTCTTAACGGGGCATAATAATGCCGGACAGGTAAGGACTGCAATTATGATTTCTTTTTTTTCGCCTGTTAGCGGGACAAAAGCCCACTTGCCGTGATATAATACATTTTAGCTTTTTTTAGAATATTTTCTCTCTAATTAATCTACTAATCTACAATTAAGCAGATTTATACGGGTGGAATAGAATGTTCTTTAGACAAGGGTATTGGCCCCGGACTTTTTTAATGCTACTATTTTGTACTTTGGTCTTGTGTCCCCTCCCCGTCCACGCAGAACCGGAACTGGTGGGAGAAGCAGCGGCGCTTATTGATAGCAGAAACGAGCAATTGCTTTTTGAGAAAAACTCAAACAAGAGAATGTATCCGGCCAGTACTACTAAAATCCTTACAGCGATTATCGCCCTGGAAAGGGGCAACCTGGAGGATATTGTCAGCATCCCCAGGGTAGCCTGTAATATAGAGGGCTCTGCAATCGGGTTGCAGGAAGAAGAAAAAATCACTCTGGAAGACTTGCTTTATGCTTTAATGTTAAATTCAGGCAATGATACGGCTGTGGCTATCGCCTGCCACATTGGGGGTTCTGTGGAAGAATTCGCCAGGATGATGAATGAGCTGGCTGTAAGGATAGGTGCGGAAAACTCAAATTTTAAGAATCCAAACGGACTGCCCGACCCGGACCATTATACCACAGCCCGCGATATGGCTCTCATAGCCCATTACGCCATGCAAAACCCGGAATTCAGAAAAATTGTCTCTACCCGGAGCGCGACGATCCAGCGGGGTGTTCCGGATGCCCAGATTTATCTGGAGAATTCCAACAAACTTCTCTGGAATTATGACGGCACTATCGGGATTAAAACCGGATATACCAATGATGCCCGGCAGTGTCTTGTTTCTGCTGCCGCCAGGCAGGACCGGGAAATGATTGCTGTGGTTTTTAAGAGTGAAGGAAATAATATTTGGAGCGATTCCAGGACATTGCTGGACTACGGGTTCAATGAATTTACAAACATTAGTCTGATCGATGCCGGTAAGTATGTTGCGGAAGTTCCTGTTCAATACGGAGTAACAGAAACGGTACCTGTCCAGACAGGATTTTCGCTGACCTATAACATACCCGTAAACAGCCGGGAGAAAATCGAGCAGGAGATTCTTCTGGACAGCCCCCTTGTTGCTCCGGTCAAAGCCGGTTCAAAAGTTGGCGAGCTGGTCTTTTGTGCCGGGGACCTGGAACTGGGAAGAGTTGACCTGCTGGCTCAGAAAGATATTGAACGAAAAATAATGGCCAGATGGTGGCCTTACCTGTTATTGTCTATGGGGTTGGTGATTCTGCTTATAATAATTCATTTGCATAACCTTGCCCGTCGCAGGCGGTGGCAAAGATATAAGCAGCAAAAAATAAATTTTATGAAGAGGAGTTTTTAGGGAAGAGATAACCCTGCTTTTATTAAAACCCCAGCCGGGCCTTGGAAATGAGTCACCCGTTATTATATTGGCTCTCATTTCCCGCATTGACATAATTAGGGCTATTCATTATACTAACAAAAAGGGTAAAGCTGGTGTTACAACAATGAAAAAGCTCATATCCGATATTGGGGATAAGCTGAAGGAAAATGAGTATAAGCTTACTACACGCCGGGAACTGATCTTGAAAGTGTTGCTGGAAAATAGTGACAAACATTTGAGTGCTGAAGAAGTCTACAACCTGGTCAAGAAAAAAGCGCCGGACACGGGACTGGCTACGGTGTACAGGACCCTGGAGCTATTTCATGATTTTAACATTATTCACGCCATGGATTTTGGAGACGGCAGGAAGCGTTATGAGTTCGGCTGGAAAGAAGGCCAGAAGTGTCATCACCACCACCACCTGATCTGCACAGAGTGCGGCAGCATCATCGAGATGAATGAAGACTTGCTGGAGGAGCTGGAAAATCGCGTCAATAAACAGTATGACTTTACTGTTAAGGATCACCAGCTTAAGATTTTCGGCATTTGCAAGAAATGCAAAAACAGCTTATAAAGCACAACGGTATTGTGTTTTTTTAACTGTCATTTCAACCATGCTACTGCTTAGTATGGATTTTTCTTTTAGGGGGTATGTTTTATGCCCGCAGGCTATCTTGCGCTGGTCCTGCACGCGCACCTGCCCTATATCCGTCACCCTGAAGAGCCGGGGATCATGGAGGAACGTTGGCTCTTTGAGGCCATCACAGAATGTTATGTTCCCCTGCTCTGGTCCTTTGAAAAACTGGTTAAAGAGGGAGTAGACTTCAGCCTTACCTTCTCTCTGTCTCCGCCGCTGATTTCCATGCTTAACGATCATCTTTTGCAGGCGCGCTACCTGCGCTACCTTGAGGGCCTGATCCGCCTTGCAGAGGCTGAAATAGATCGAAACAGGGACTGCCCTGCCGTCCGGGACCTGGCATCAATGTATTATTACCGGTTAAATGATGTTCGCCGGTCCTTTGAAGACGATTACGGGGGTAATTTGCTCCTGCCGTTGCAAAGTCTGCAGGCCCTGGGGGTCCTGGAAGTAATAACCACATGCGCCACGCATGGTTATTTGCCCCTGATGCTGACCCGGGAGGCCAGGAGGGCCCAGGTTCAGCTTGCCGTGGAACAATACGGCAGGCTCTTTGGAAGGCCTTTAACCGGGTTGTGGCTTCCGGAATGCGGCTATGTGCCGGGCGTGGACGGGATTCTTAAAGAATTCGGTGTGCGTTACTTTTTTGTGGAAACCCACGGCATCCTTAATGCAAGTCCTCCCCCGCGCCGCGGAGTTTATGCCCCCCTTGCCTGCCGTTCCGGAGTAGCGGCCTTCGGCCGGGACCCGGAGAGTTCGCGCCAGGTCTGGGACCGGGAAACCGGTTACCCGGGGGATCCTTATTACAGGGAGTTCTATCGTGATATCGGCTACGACCTGGACCTGGACTACCTGGCGCACTGCCTTCCCGGAGGGAGGATCCGGTGCGATACGGGATTGAAATACTACCGGATCACAGGCCCCGGTCCCGATAAAGAGTTGTACCTTCCAGATCTCGCCGGGGCAAGGACTGTCCGGGATGCCGAGAATTTTGCTTCCAACCGGGGGCTTCAGGTAAAACAGCTGGCTGCCCGGCTGGACCGGAAACCCATTGTAGTGGCTCCATACGACGCTGAGCTGTTCGGCCACTGGTGGTACGAAGGACCGCAATGGCTGGAGAATCTGTGCCGTATCTGCGCCAGCGGCCGGGACGGAATAAAAATGACCACGCCAACCAGCTATCTGGGAGAATATGAGGATAACCAGGTTGCCGACCTGGCTGCCTCCAGCTGGGGGGAGGGAGGCTACAATCAGGTCTGGTTAAATCCAAGCAATGACTGGATTTACCGGCATCTACACCGCGCTGAAACAGCAATGGTGGATCTGGCGGATCTCTATCCCGGCGCCACAGGGATCGTCCGGCGCGCTTTGAACCAGGCTGCCCGGGAGTTGCTCCTGGCGCAAAGCAGCGACTGGGCCTTCATCATTAAAACCGATACTGCGGTACAATACGCCGTTCAAAGAATAAGTGAGCATATCGGACGGTTTAACACCCTGGCCGACAGCATCAATGAAGGGCGGCTGGATGAAGGGGAGTTGACCGGCTTCGAAAAGGAGGACAACATTTTCCCGGAAATGGATTACAGCATCTACAGCCGCCATTACCGGATGAAACGCCGCAGCGGAGCCGGGGAAGAGGGCCGGGCGTTGAAGATTCTAATGCTTTCCTGGGAGTTTCCACCCCGCACTGTAGGCGGCCTGGCCCGCCACGTGCATGATCTTTCCCGGGCTCTGGCCCGTCTGGGCGCCAGCGTTCATGTAATTACCTGTCCGGCTCAGGGCACGCCCCGTTACCAGTTCGTGGAAGGTGTACACGTTCACAGGGTGGAGCAGTCCCGGCTTACTTCCAGGGAGTTTATGGAGTGGGTACAGCAGTTAAATAACGCTATGGTTGAACTGGCCGGGGAACTGGTCTTATCCGGGCCCTTTGATCTGGTTCATGCGCATGACTGGCTTGTGGGGGACGCTGCCGTAGTATTGCGGAATCAGTACCGGCTGCCCCTGGTGGCGACAATCCATGCCACGGAGTACGGAAGGAACCGGGGTATTCACAATGAACTTCAACGCCGCATCCACGAATTGGACGCGCGTTTTGCCGCCGGGGCCACGAAGGTGATCTGTTGCAGCGACTTTATGGCTGCTGAAGTTAAAGAGTTGTTTAAAATACCCGGGGAAAAGATTCGCGTTCTGCCCAACGGTGTTGACCCTGCCAATCTGGGTATACCCAGAAAACTGGTGCCCGGCCGGGGCGAACAAAAGCCAGAGGGTAAAGTGGTCTTTTTCATCGGCCGCCTGGTACCCGAAAAGGGTGTGCAGGTGCTCCTGGAAGCCTTCTCCCGGCTTATCCCGGAAATCCAGGACCTGAAGCTGATGGTGGGGGGTATTGGCCCCTATGAAGGAGCCCTGAGGACGAAGGCCGGAGAACTGGGACTGGCCGGGCGGGTTGTTTTCCTGGGTTACCTGGATGAAAAAAGACGCAATGAATACTTTAAAATGGCCGATGTGGCTGTCTTCCCCAGCCTCTACGAACCCTTCGGCATTGTGGCGCTGGAGGCCATGGCCACCCAGATTCCTGTGCTTGTTTCAGATACGGGCGGCCTGAGCGAGGTGATAGCCCACGGAATAGATGGATATAAGGTTCCCCCGGGAAGGCCTGACATCCTGTCTTATTATATCCGGGAGGTGCTGGTCAACCCGGGGCTGGCCAGGGATTTGACCAGGCAGGCCTGGAAAAAAGTCCTGACGGTATACGACTGGCAGAATATCGCCACGGGCACCATTGAAGTATACCGGGAGGCCATGGCCGTGGCCGGTACCGGCGAAAAAACGGCCGGCTGATTTTCGCTGCTTACGGCCTGATGGGAGATGTAGCTTTGAAGCGCGTTGTCAGTGTCAGCCTGGGCTCTCCCCGGCGAAACCAGGACCTTGAGCTGGAGGTGTCCGGCTCGCGTCTTATGGTCCAACGGGTTGGCGCCGGAGGAAACCTGGAATATATGGCTCAAATTTTAAAGGACCTGGATGGAAAAGTGGACGCCCTTGGACTGGGCGGGATCAACCTCACCCTGCGGGCCGGACGGCGACGCTACCTGCTGCGGGACGGCGTCCGGCTGGCGGCGCAGGTCCGGGCGACACCACTGGTTGACGGCAGCGGCTTCAAGGATACGGTGGAGAGAGATCTTGTCTTATACTTGCAGGAAAAGTTGGGCTGGCCCCGGCGGGGTCAGGTTGTTTTAATGGTATCCGCCCTGGACCGCTATGGGCTGGCAGAGGCTTTGGAACTTGCAGGCTGCCGGCTGATTATTGGAGACGCCCTCTTTGCCCTGGGGCTGCCGGCGCCTTTTTATTCCCTGGCCTTGTTCCGGGCTGCGGCCTATGCCACCCTTCCCTTCCTGTGCCGGCTTCCCATCGGGTTTCTCTACCCGCTGGGTGAGAAACAGGAACAGGTGCGGCCCCGGTTTGAGCGTTTTTACAGGCGGGCGGAAATCATTGCCGGGGATTTTCATTTTATCCGTTACCATTTACCCTCCGATCTCTCCGGCAAGGATATTATCACCAGCACCATTACTGCCGGGGACGTCCAGGAGTTGAAAAAGAGGGGGGTGCGCTGGCTGGTGACGCCGGGGCCTTCTTTTTCAGGCCGCTCTTTCGGCTCCAATGTGCTGGAGGCCATTTGCGTGGCCCTGCTGGATCAGCCTGGCGTGACAGACCCGGAGCTTTATCCGGCCCTCCTGTACCGGATCGGGTGGGAGCCCCGGATTGAAAAGCTCAATTGAAGGGAGATTTGACAATGGGATTTGAACCAAGGGGGCTGGCCACGGGAATCGGCAGCACGCCCTTCCAGGAGACGGCGGAGGCCCTGGCCCTGATTAAAGAATGCCCGCCGGAAATTCCTTACTGGCCCCAGCTTCCCCTGCGGGGCAGGCAGCAGCACTTTGTCAACCAGTTCTTAAAACCCCTGGTTAAAACAGGCCTGCTTACGGATGACGGCGAAAGAATATTTTTCGATACAACCCTTCTGAACTGGTCAGACCGGCTGACCGGGTTTTACTCCCTTTACCTGGCCTGTGAAGAGGGAGAAAGCGCTGTCCTGGATGAATTCTCCTTTCCGGAGGGTGCAGCAGAGGGATTTTACGCTTTACTGGCTGAACCGGCCGGGGGGACAGGCAGCGCAGCCTTGCTCAAGGGACAGGTTGTGGGGCCCCTTACGGTGGCCTTTCAGCTCAAGGACGAGCGGGGCCGCTTTGCTTATTACAATGAGCAACTGCGGGATCAGATTGTCAAGACCCCTGCTTGCGGTACCGGCCTGCTGGACCGGGACCTGCCGGACCGGGTTTACCGCCTTGCTGCCGCTGTTTCCAAGAAGTTGCGGGAGAAAGGTGCGGCAGCGACTTGATCCCGGCAGACTATCATCTTCACACCAAACTCTGCGGTCACGCCTCGGGGGAACCGGAGGAATATCTGGAGCAGGCGGTCAGACAGGGAATCAGGGAAGTGGGGTTTTCCGACCACTTGCCTCTTTATTTTTTACCTCCCGGAAAAACCATTCCCGGTTACGCCATGGGGGAGGAAGAGCTTCCCCTGTATGTGGAGATGGTGCAAAACTGTGCCCGGAAGTCCCCGGTCAGGGTCAGCCTGGGAATAGAGGCCGACTATGTTCCCGGTTGCGAAAAAGCCCTCGCCGGTCTTCTTTCCCGCTATCCTTTTGACTATGTAATAGGTTCGGTGCATTTTCTGGACGGCTGGGGGTTTGACAACCCCGCAGAAATGGAGGAATACGGCAGGAGAGATCTTGACCGGGTCTACGAGGAGTACTTTGCCCTGGTCCAGCAGGCAGCTCTAAGCGGGCTTTTCGACATTATCGCCCACCCGGATCTAATTAAAAAGTTCGCCTTCCGGCCTGCGCGGGATTTAAGTCCCCTTTACGAGGAAACAGCCAGAGCCTTTCAAAAGGCAGGAGTCTGTGCCGAGGTAAATTCCGCAGGACTCCGGTATCCCGCCGGGGAGATTTATCCGTCATTCAGTTTTCTCAAGTGTCTTTATAAACATAATGTTCCTGTAACACTGGGTTCGGACGCCCACCGCCCGGAGCAGGTTGGGGCCGGGCTGCCGGAGGCCCTCCGGCTGCTCAGGGAAGCCGGCTATCAAGAAATTGCCCTGTTCAGCGCAAGGAAAAAATGTTTTCGGGAAATTGCCGGGGATGGTAAACAGGACTGAAGCTAAACAAGGAGCCGCTGTTCTCAAAGGGAAAAGCGGCTCGCTGTTTTATATGCGCCGGCCTTAACTATCAAGTTACAGGCCAGTTTTCTTTTGTAAAAAAAGCCCGGCTCATCCTGTCAACTCGCTGACGCGAACGGCAGGCAAGCGGCCCGGGACCAGGTCTTAAAGCATAACTTTTAAACTGCCGGGAGCGAAAATTGGAAAAGAAGGTCGTAAATGAATACAATTATTTTTAAAATGATTTTGCTTTTCTAGAAGGTTATTTGTGCTTATATATAGAATAAGTGGTGGAAAGTGGTTAGAAGTGGTGTAACAGCATGCCTGAAAACGAGCAGACCACCATGTTTATGGGAGAGTATCAGCATAACATCGACCCGAAAGGAAGACTTTTTATACCTGCCCGCTTCCGACAAGGTCTGGGGGACCTTTTCGTCCTTACAAAAGGTCTTGATGGATGTCTCTTTGCCTATCCGCGCTCCGAATGGGCGGCTCTGGAGCAAAAGCTGAAGTCCTTGCCCTTTACAAAGAGCGATGCCCGGGCCTTTGTTCGGTTTTTTTTCTCCGGGGCCTCTGAATGCGAAGTGGATAAACAGGGAAGGATCTTAATTCCAGGTAATTTGAGAGCTTACGCACACCTGGAAAAAGAAGTTGTGGTTATTGGTGTTTCATCCAGGGTGGAAATCTGGGCCAGGGACCTGTGGGAACAGTACAGTGCCCGGGCTGCTTCAACCTATGAGGAAATTGCCGAGAAGATTGTGGACTTCGATCTGACTATTTGAGCAGCAACGACAAATACTATAAATTCTCTCATTTTCTCGCTAGAGCGGAAAAATCCTGGTAATTTATAAGGGTAGTGAGAAGGTCAATGGATTTTTTGCATAAGCCGGTTATGGTCTGTGAAGTCCTGAAAGGACTTAAGCTAAAACCGGGTGGCGTCTATGTTGATTGCACCCTGGGCGGTGCAGGGCACAGTGCCGCGATACTCCGTGAGATTGGCGAAGAGGGACGCCTGGTGGGCCTGGACCGGGATCTGGAGGCGTTGGCCGCAGCGAAGGAAAGGCTGGCCCCTTTCAGTGCCGGAGTAAACCTGGCCCGGGCTAACTTCAGGGATCTGAAAGATGTCCTGGAACAACTGGAGATTGAGAAAGTAGATGGAATTCTGTTTGATCTGGGGGTATCTTCCTACCAGTTGGACAACCCTGACAGGGGGTTCAGCTACCAGCACGACGCGCCTCTGGACATGAGGATGGATCAGGAGCAGGCTTTGACTGCCGGGACACTTGTAAACAATCTTCCGGTGGAAGAGCTGGCGGAAATTATCAGGAAGTATGGCGAAGAGCGCTGGGCCTCCAGGATAGCAAAATTTATTGGGGAGGAAAGAAAAAACTGTTCCATTGAAACAACAGGACGCCTGGTTGAAATTATCAAGAAGGCAATACCGGCCGGCGCCAGGCGGGAGGGACCGCACCCGGCCAAACGAACCTTTCAGGCCCTGCGGATAGCGGTCAACCGGGAAATTGAGACTCTGGGCCCGTCTATTCGCTCGGCTGTACAGTATCTCAAACCCGGAGGAAGGATTTGTGTGCTAACCTTTCATTCACTTGAGGATAGAATTGTGAAGGATCTCTTTCGGGAACTGGCCTCACCCTGTACCTGTCCCAGGGATTTTCCAGTTTGTGTTTGTGGAGGCAAAAAAGAAATCCGGGTTGTTACCCCCAGGCCGGTGCTTCCTTCACCGGAGGAACTGGAGGATAACCCAAGGGCCAGGAGTGCCAAGCTCAGGATTGCAGAGAAGCTCTAGCAGGGATTTGTGAAATAAGCATTCTTTTAGCCGGGTTGCCTGCTCTGTTAAAAAGTGATGAGAGCAATGGATAAGCTGATTATAGTATCTGATTTATTAAAGGACAGGTATTAAATACCGCTTAACCCTTTTTTTAAAGTCCCGGGTGTTTTCCGGGCGGTGGGGGGCGAAACAGTGATGTACGCCGGCAAGTCAACTGGTATTTTCTACCTAGGATTTATGTTCTATTCCTCCTGGAGGTCGAATAGTATTGATATTAGCTCAGGAGAAGACAGGCTATTACGGCATGTCCATGGAAAAGCCAGGTCGTAAAAGGGCCATCAGGCTTAAAGATTTAACTAGAGGGCGAAGAATTGCGCTGACCGGGATGGTGCTGGCAGGCTTTCTGCTCAGCGTGCTGATTATCTATAGCCATTCACAGGTATCCAACCTGGGCTATCAGATCAGCCGTCTGGAGAAGGAACTGGCCCTGCTGCGGGTGGAAAACCACGACCTGGAAGGAGAAGTGCAGCGCCTGGCGTCACTGGACAGGATAGAACGCATTGCCGTTGAAAGACTTGGCATGGTGAAGCCGGATAGCGACAACGTCCTAATTGTAGAACTGGCGGGGAAAAACGTCAAGGAATCCGTAGACATTCCGGAGCAAGGGAATGCTGTTGCTCTTTCCTCCACCGGGGAAGAAAAACAGAATCGTTTGATCAGAGCTTTTACTGAAATGGTTAACAGGTTGGAGAACAAAACCTGGCTCGGTTTGGGTGGAAGGGCAGGTTCCACGGGGGGAACTCATGCAGACGACGAATATCGTAATCAGGAAAAGAATAACCGGTCTTTTTCTGTTGGCGACCCTGGCGCTGGTAGGTCTGGTATTCCGTCTGGCCTGGATCCAGCTGGTTCAAGGGGATAAGCTTCGCGAGGAAGCCCAGGAAGTCAGGATGCGGGATGTTCCTGTGGATGCCAGGCGGGGAAATGTGTATGACCGCAACGGAAACGAACTGGTTACCAGTATAAGTGTCGACTCGGCCTATGCTTTCCCCCCCCAGGTTGAGAATAAGGAGGAAGCCGCTGCCCGTATTGCCGAAGCCCTGGGGATGGATAAGGAGGATGTTTATCAAAAGCTCACCCAAAACGTGGGCTTTGTCTGGCTCAAGAGGAGGATTGATTATGAGTCTGCCCAGAAGCTTAAAGCCCTGAAGCTAAACGGTGTGGAACTGGTAGAAGAAAATAAACGGTTCTATAGTCAGGGGAGCCTGGCGGCCCATGTGCTTGGCTTTGCGGGGGATGACAATCAGGGCTTGATTGGCATTGAAAGCGTTTACGACAAAGAGTTAAGGGGCAGCCCCGGCCGGATCGTAATTGAAAAAGACGCAGTGGGACGGGACATCCCCGAAGCCCTGCACAAATTCATACCGCCGGTCCCGGGTAATAATCTCGTACTGACAATCGACCAGACCATTCAGTATTTTGTAGAAAGGGAACTGGACAAGATTATTGAGGCTCACAATCCGAAACTGGCTGTTATTATTGTTATGGATCCTAAAACCGGTGAAATACTGGCCATGGGCAACCGTCCCACTTTTAAGCCTGAGGACTGGCGGCAGTATCCCCAGCAGGTCTGGGACCACAACCCGGGCATCTGGTATAATTACGAACCGGGTTCGACATTTAAAATAATCACAGCTGCCTCAGCCCTGGAAGAAGGTGCGGTGAGGCTTAACGACACCTTTTATGATCCCGGCTACATCAAGGTGGCCGACCGGACGATCCGGTGCTGGCAAGGGGGAGGACACGGCTCCCAGACCTTTGTTGAAGTCGCTCAGAACTCCTGCAACCCGGGCTTTATCACCGTAGGGCTGAGACTGGGCACGGAAAAGTTTTATAAGTATATCAACGCTTTCGGCTTCGGTCACAAGTCAGGCATCTGCCTGCCGGGCGAAGAAGTGGGCATTCTTATTCCTCAGAAAGAGGCAACTGATTTAGACATCGCCACCATGTCCATCGGGCAGTCCATTGCCGTCACCCCGATTCAGCTGATTACGGCTGCCTCAGCGGTGGCTAACGGTGGACTCTTATTAAGGCCGTCACTGGTTAAAGCCATAACCAGTGAAGACGGAAAAGTACTCCAGGAGTTTAGACCTGAGACTGTTCGCCAGGTCATTTCTCAAAATACCGCTCAGACCCTGATGGAACTCTTGACAAGTGTAGTGCAGAAAGGTACCGGCAGAAACGCCTTTGTGGATGGTTACGGAGCGGCAGGCAAGACAGGCACGGCCCAGGTAGTGGGATCCGGAGGATACGCGGAGGGAAAATATGTCGCCTCCTTTATGGGTTACGCCCCGGCGGATGACCCCCGGATCTCAGTGCTCGTGATGGTAGCGGAACCCACCGGCTCGAGTTATTTTGGCAGTCAGGTTGCGGCGCCGGTCTTCAAAGCCGTTGCCCAGGACACTTTGCGTTATCTGAAAGTACCGGAAAGACCCAATCTGGAAAAACCGAAGTATCCCTTTGTATATGACGAACCGGAAGTCAAGCTGGTTGTACCCAATATAGTCAATTATCCAGTGGAGGATGCCAGGAGCGTTCTGGTGAACAACGGGCTGATTGTACAAATCAGGGGGCAGGGAAATATTGTTTACGAGCAGGTTCCCAAGGGAGGCGCCGAGGTGTCCAGAGGCACCACAGTAATTCTCGATTTGAATCAACCGCCGGGAACCGGTGAACAAGGAGAGGTCACTGTTCCTGATTTGAAGGGGCTGACCATCAAAGAAGCCGGAACTATTCTGGAGAAACTGGGACTACACCTGAGCCCTGTGGGCACCGGCCTTGCTGTCAGGCAGGAGGTGGCGCCGGGTTCAAAAGTTGCGAAGGATACAACTATTACTGTGGAGTTCGAACCACCCGATATCCAGGTGCTGCATGACTAGCTCAATGTTTCCCGCAAGTGGTAGCGTTTTGTGTTACAAGGAAGGATGAAAATCTTTTCACCGGCCATGGGGGATCACAATGTGTTTCAGAACAGACCCGGGTAAGGTTTCTTTCTTCTTAATGCGGAGAAAGCAGTGCTCACATCTTATTACTAACACTGAATGTAGCAGGAGAATTGATTCCTGTTACCGAAAGGCGTTTTGGAATAATTTAACTCGTTTAATGGAAATAATAGTAAGTGCCATGGGCATTCATTTATTTTTGACAATATCCAGGTTCCAGTACAAAATAAAGGCGTCATTTGGGCATGCCGTTTGTTCAGGCAGATCCGGACCAGATGGTTCTATGTAAACGGGAGGTTTTTCAGGAGTGATTTTTCGAGAGCTTCTGGAGGCTGTGGAAGTCCTCTCCACAGGGGGGGATCCGAACGTAGCCATAACGGGAATTACATACGATTCGCGCCAGGTTCAACCGGGTTTTTTATTTGTTGCGGTAAAGGGCTTTAAGTCTGACGGGCACGACTATATTCAAGAGTCCCTGGCCCTGGGGGCTGCTGCAGTGGTGGTGGAGCGCAGGGTCGGGTTTTTGCCGGGTGTGTCCTGGGCTGTGGTGCCTGATACCAGGCAGGCTCTGGCGCTTCTTTCCGCCCGCTTTTTCGGCGACCCTTCAGCCAGGCTGAAAATGATCGGGGTCACCGGGACCAACGGTAAAACCACCACTACAAACTTAATAGCGTCCATCTTAAATTATGCCGGTTTGAAGGTTGGCCTGATCGGCACCATCCACAACAGAATTGGGGACAGGATTTTACCGGTTAAGCATACAACTCCGGAGTCAACTGATCTGCAGGCCCTGCTGAAGGAGATGGCCGCGGAAGGCGTAGACGCCTGCATTATGGAGGTTTCATCCCATGCCCTGGCCTTGCACCGGGTGGACGGGTGCGAATTTGATCTGGCTGTATTTACAAATCTTACCCAGGACCATCTGGACTTTCACAGGGATATGGAAGAATACCGGGATGTTAAGAAGAGGCTCTTCAGCAGCCTCTCGCGGTCCGTTGTGAAAACTCAAAAATATGCCGTCCTGAACGCCGATGATCCCAGTGCCATGCATCTTGTTGAGGGCGCCGGGGGCAAGGTTTTTACCTACGGGATAAAATGTGAGGCGGACGTGAGGGCGCAGGACATCCAGGTGACTGCCAGGGGCGCCTCTTTTACTGTTACAGGCAGGTGGGGCCGCTGTCAGCTTAATTTAAAGATGACCGGTCTTTTCAATGTTTACAACGCCCTGGCCGCATTTACCGCGGCGGCAGCTCTGGGAGTTCCCGCAGCTGTAATTAAAACTGCGTTGGAGGCGGCCATGGGGGTGCCGGGGCGATTTGAACTGGTTGACGCAGGCCAGGATTTTGCCGTTGTTGTAGACTATGCCCACACTCCCGACGGTCTGGAGAATATTTTAAAAACTGCCCGGGAGATAGCCGGGGGGCGTTTAATCACCGTGTTCGGCTGCGGGGGTGACCGTGATCGCACCAAGCGGCCGCAAATGGGCGCCATTGCTGCCCGTTACAGTGATTTTGCAGTGATTACCTCGGATAATCCACGTACGGAGGAGCCCCTGGCGATCATCCGGGATATTGAACAGGGGTTGAAGTTCGGCCCATCCGGGGAAAAATACTGCGTGGAGCCGGACAGACGGCAGGCGATCCACCTGGCCATCGGAATGGCCGGGACAGGGGATGTCGTCGTCATAGCGGGCAAGGGGCACGAGGATTACCAGATTGTCGGAACGCAGAGATTCCCCTTTGACGATCGCCTGGAAGCAGCAGAGGCGCTGAAGAAAAGAGAATCCTGATCATAAAAGTTAAGCCCCGGGGATTAGAACTGCGTCAGCGGGCTAACCTTTAAGAGGGGTGTTTTCCGGCCCCTTTGGTGCGGCCGGGCTTGAAACGGAGGTTGTTATGAAAGCAGTTGCCATCGGTAAAATAGCAGAGGTTACCGGCGGGCTGATTATCCAGGGGGATCCCGGCATAACCTTGCGTTCGGTATCAACCGATACCCGTAGAATTAAGAAAGGCGACCTTTTTTTTGCTTTGTCCGGGGAGCACTACGATGCCCATGATTATCTGGCCGAGGCTGCTGCAGCCGGTTCCGGCGGGCTGGTGATCAGCCGCCTGGTTTCCCTGCCTGCCGGAATCCCGGTTCTTCTGGTAGATGATACCCTGGCGGCGCTGCAGGCCCTGGCCGCTTATAACCGGGACTGTTTTAAGGGTCCTGTGGTGGGTATTACCGGCAGTACCGGGAAAACCACCACCAAGGATATGGTGGCGTCAGTCCTGGGTGTGCGCCTGCGCACTCTGAAAACTGAAGGCAATCTCAATAACGAAATTGGTCTTCCGCTGACCCTGCTGGCCCTGGACGACAGTGTTGAGGCTGCCGTGGTGGAAATGGCCATGCGGGGTCCCGGGGAAATTGCTGCCTTAAGCCGGATTGCCAGGCCGGAGGGGGCCGTTATTACCAGTATTAACGAGACCCACCTCGAACGGCTGGGGACAGTGAGCGAAATTGCGGCAGCAAAGGGTGAATTACTGGAACACATTTTGCCGGGAGGATTCGCGCTCTTGAACGTGGAGAGCCCCTTTATCAAACGTGAGGCGAAACGCTGCCTGGGTAAAGTCATTTTTTACGGTATGAATAAGCCTGCCGGACTGATGGCTCAGGATCTCCGGCCGGAGCGCGAAGGCTTCAGCTTCAACGCAGTTTTGGAGGGGGAGCGTCATGCGTTTTACCTGCCGGTGCCCGGCCGGCATAATGTTTTGAACGCCCTGGCGGCAATCGGTGTCGGGTGGGAACTGGGCCTGACCATGGAGGAAATTGCTGCGGGGCTGGCAGCGGTATCCCTGACCGGCATGCGTCTGGAAATCCTTGAAGCCGGAGGGCTGACAATTATTAATGACGCCTATAACGCCAGCCCTGCCTCAACAAGGGCTGCTCTCGAGGTACTGAAAGACATATCCGGCGGCCGGCGGCGTGCCATTGCCGTACTGGGCAACATGCTGGAACTAGGTCCCCGTGCTGTAGAAATTCACAGAGAAATAGGAAAGAAGGCAGTGGGACCGGGTCTGGATTATTTGATTACTGTTGGTAATCTGGCCGCCGCTGCGGCAGAGGGCGCAGTGCAGGCCGGGATGACCTGGGATAGGGTCTTCCCCTGTACGGAACATGCTGTGGCTTTAAAAATTCTCAAAGGTCTGCTGTTGAGTGGGGACGTGGTCCTGATCAAGGGTTCCAGGGGGATGAAAATGGAAACAATCGTCCAAGAACTCTTGAAGTTTGAAGGCAGTAAGACCGTTTTTCATCCATAAATAAAGATCTGGAGGCAGCCATGAACAACTGGGGGAAGGCATCAATGGCCGTCCTGTTTATTTTTTTAGTTGCGGGCGGACTTCTGTTTCTTTCACACACCGGAGCTGTAAGTAATTCTTTATGGCAGGCTTTTGTCATAGCCCTTGCTGTGTCCCTGCTGCTGGGTCCGCTGGTTATTCCCTGGCTCAAAAGGCTGAAATTCGGACAGAATGTCCGTTCGGACGGTCCGTCCAGACACCTGCAGAAGGCCGGCACACCTACCATGGGCGGGCTTATCTTTTTGACGGGGATCCTGGCGGCCGGATTGCTCACCGGCCGGGGCCAGCCCGACCTGCTGGTTGTGCTGATCATAGTTGTGGGATTTGGATTTATCGGTTTTTTGGATGACTATATTAAAGTTGTCCTGAAGCGTTCCCTGGGTCTGAGAGCCCGGGAGAAACTGCTGGGACAGGTCCTTCTAGCAGCCGGACTGGCTTTTTGGGCTGTATTTACTGCAGACCGGGGCACCGCCCTGACCTTGCCTTTTTCCGGCTTTCTAACGCCGGGGGGGATTCAACTGGATCTGGGCTGGTGGCCTTTTCTAATCTTCACAGTTCTTGTTGTCGTGGGCTTCAGCAATGCTGTCAACCTGACAGACGGACTGGACGGATTGGCGGCAGGTGTCAGCATACTGGCTGCCCTGGCTATGATCCCGGTGGCCCTGGCTGTGGACAAAACCGGCGTGGCGGTAAGCATGGCGGCGTTGTGCGGCGCCTGCACGGGTTTTTTGTTTTATAACCGTCACCCCGCCCGGGTGTTTATGGGTGATACGGGCTCCCTGGCCCTCGGAGGGGGGCTGGGGGCTGCCGCCGTGATTACCGGAAGGGAGCTGGTTCTGGTAATCATCGGAGGGATCTTTGTAATCGAGGCTCTGTCCGTAATAATCCAGGTAATCTCTTTCCAGACCACGGGCCGCCGGGTGTTCCGGATGAGCCCCCTGCACCACCACTTTGAACTGGGCGGCTGGGAAGAAAACCGGGTTGTCCTTACTTTCTGGGCTGTCACCCTACTCCTGGCCGCCCTTGGCCTGGCCGGGTTGTACGGTTTATAAGGCGCATTTTTCTTTTAGACGGTCTTAATAAGCCCGAAATCTTTGCGCAGGACTAATCAGCTCCCTTTACCGGCGGCCGGACTTACTGGGTGTGCGTTATGCGGCAGGATTAGCCCTTTGCACTTCAAAATATGCTAGTCTTTTTGTATGGGTTATTGAATAAATAATGAGAAGGCGTGTCCTTTTCGGAAAGGTGTAGCTTGATGAACCTCAAAGGTAAGAAGGTTTTGGTCATCGGTGCCGGAAAAAGCGGTGTGGCTGTTTCCCGTTTCCTTTGCGGCAAAGGTGCTGCAGTAGTTCTTGCTGACGCCGGCCGTCCCGGGGATCCCCGTGGTGAACTGGAACAGCTGTCTGCTGCCGGAGTTCAGATACTGTCCGGAGGTTATCCCGGGGTGGAGCGCGGCAGCTTTGATCTGGTTGTGCTGAGTCCCGGCGTACCCCTGACCGAAAAGCCCGCCAGAGATGCACTAAAACACGGCATACCTGTTACAGGTGAGCTTGAACTTGCTTATCGTTTCGCCAGGGCGCCGATTGTTGCCGTTACGGGAACGAACGGAAAAACCACCACCACCACGCTGATTGGCGAAATATTCAAGAACGCCGGCAAAAATGTGCTGGTGGGGGGCAATATCGGAAGGCCCCTGGTGACCGAAGTGGAGCGGTTTGGAACCGGTGACCTGATTGTGGCCGAAGTATCCAGCTTTCAACTGGAAACTGCGACTACTTTTAAGCCCAAAGTAGGTGTCATCCTGAATATTACCCCGGACCACCTGGACCGGCACGGCACCATGGAAAACTACACTGCGGCCAAATTAAAAATAGTTGCAGGGCAGGAGCCGGGTGATTATGCCGTCCTGAATTACGATGACGCCGCCACGGCCGCTCTTGGAAAAGGACTCAGGGGCAAGGTTTTCTATTTTAGCCGGCAGGCTGCCCTGGCGGAGGGTGTATTTGTCCGGGAAGGGAAAATAATTGCCGGGTTTGGCCGGCTCGAAGAAATCATTTGCAGGGTCAATGAACTGGGTATTCCCGGGGCGCATAATTTAGAGAACGCTCTGGCTGCTGTTGCCGCCGCGAAGGTGATGGGAGTGGAGAGCGGTGTACTGGCTGATACTCTGCGGAAATTTAAAGGAGTCAGCCACCGGCTGGAATTTGTGGCCGAAATCAACGGAGTGCGTTATATCAACGACTCCAAGGGCACCAACCCGGATGCTTCCATTAAAGCGCTGGAAGCCTATGAGGAACCGGTTGTACTCATTGCCGGCGGTAAGAACAAGGGTAGTGATTTTAGTCACTTTGCCGGGAAGGTGAAGGAAAAGGCCAGGGCGCTGGTGGTTCTGGGGCAAAGCGCCCGGCTTATCGCTGCTGCCGCCCGGGACAAGGGCTTTGAAAACATTTATTACGCAGGCGATTTCCGGGAGGCTGTCCAGTTGGCCCGCCGCTCGGCCCGGCCGGGTGACATTGTACTCCTGTCTCCAGCCTGTGCCAGCTGGGATATGTTTAAAAGTTATGAAGAGCGCGGGGACCTGTTTAAAGAAATTGTAAAAGGTTTTAAGGATTAGAATCTCCGGCAGGAAATTAGCGTCTGAGACCGGCAGAGCCGGCGTCCGGCGACACGGGGGTGATTGACCATGCGGGTTAAAAGGAATGCTCCGGATTTCGTTCTTTTTTTAACTGTGCTGAGTCTTTTGAGCATCGGTGTGGTCATGGTATTCAGCGCCAGTGAATACAGTACTTTAATCCATTACAATGATAGTTTTTACTACTTCAAACGGCAGGTGGTCTGGGCATTAATGGGCCTGGGGGCCATGTTCATCGCCATGAACTATGACTACTGGCGGCTAAAGCAATACGCCCTGCCATTTTTATTTGCCGGCTTTATTTCCCTGATATTGGTTTTAATCCCCGGCATCGGTCGGGAAGTACACGAAGCCCGGCGCTGGATCGGCATCGGCCCGATACCTTTCGCACCCGCTGAACTGGTCAAGTTGTCCGTCATAATCTTTACAGCTTACGGTCTGGCCAGACAAAAAGAAAGGGTTAAACAGTTTTCCAGGGGAGTTTTGCCCTATTTGTTAATTCTTATTCTCTCTTCGGCCTTAATTCTCTGCCAGCCGGACCTGGGAACAGCCGTATCCCTAGCCGGAATCATTGTTGTGATGATTTTTGCCGCGGGAGCCAGGTTGTCACATCTGGGAAGCCTCTGCCTGGCCGGCCTTATTGCCGTGGGGCTGGCTATTTACCTGGAGCCGTACCGGATGCGGCGCTTCCTGGCCTTTCTGGATCCCTGGGCCGATCCCCAGGACACCGGTTTCCATATTATCCAGGGCCTCTACGCCATTGGTTCCGGCGGGCTGTTCGGTTTGGGCCTGGGCCAGAGCAAACAGAAATTCCTGTATCTCCCCGAGAATCACACCGACTTCATTTTTGCCATTACAGCTGAAGAACTGGGCTTTATCGGGGCTTCCCTGGTCATTATGCTCTTCATCTTGTTTGTCTGGAGGGGGCTCAAGATTGCAGTAACTTCCCAGGACCCCTTTGCCAGCCTGCTGGCAACCGGGATCACCGCCTGGGTGGGAGTACAGGCGATTATCAATATCGGTGTTGTAACCGGGTCCCTTCCGGTTACCGGCATTCCCCTGCCCTTTATCAGCTATGGCGGGACCTCCCTGTTGATAACCATGGTCGGGGTGGGGATCCTGCTCAATATTTCGAAGTTCTGCAAGACCCGGTAAAAAGAGAGGTGGAACCCTTGCGTTTTATTGTCTCGGGAGGGGGGACAGGCGGTCATATTTACCCCGCTCTGGCCATTGCCCGGGGGCTTCTGGACAGGTATCCCGGAGCAGAAATCCTTTATGTCGGGACCAGGGGCGGAATGGAGGCGGAGATTGTCCCCAGGGAAGGATTGCCTTTCCAGGGAATCCCGTCTGCCGGACTGAAACGGAAACTGTCGCTTAAGAACCTGGGGGTTGTTTGGCAGGCCGGGCACGGTTTGTGGCAAGCTGCCGGCATTATCAGGCGCTTTCGTCCCGGGGCAGTGATCGGGACCGGTGGTTATGTATGCGGCCCGGTGGTTCTGGCAGCAGCCCTTAAAGGAATCCCCACTTTGATTCATGAGCAGAATGCGCTGCCGGGGGTCACGAACCGGATTCTTGCACGGTTTGCCTCCAGGGTTGCCGTGACCTTCGCCGATTCGCTGAGTTATTTCCCGCAAAGGGAAAAAACAGTTCTTACCGGGCTGCCTGTACGCCCGGAAATTTTACAGGCAGACAGGGAAGAGGGGCTCAAAAAACTTAACTTTGAAGCTGACCGTTTCCTGTTGCTGTCCTTTGGCGGAAGCCGGGGAGCAAGGTCCATCAATCAGGCAATGCTGCCCGTGCTTAAAAAATATGCCGGTGATCCCAGGCTAAATATCCTGCATGTAACCGGCAAGTCGGGTTACGAGGATTTTCTTGAGGCCTGCTCAAGAGAGGGTATGGACCTGGCTAATATTGGGAATGTTACAGTTAGTTCATATCTTTATAATATGCAGGATGCCCTGGCGGCGGCCGACCTGGTTATAAGCAGGGCCGGTGCGGCTACTCTGGCAGAATTAACAGCTCTCGGCCTTCCATCGATCTTGATCCCGTACCCCTATGCGGCAGAGAACCACCAGGAGTTCAACGCCCGTGCCCTAGGGAAAGAGGGCGCTGCTCAGGTTGTGTTGGACAGGCATCTGAAGGGAGAGGCACTCTGCCTGAAGATAGAAGAGTTGTTGAATAAGAGGGAATTGCTGGCGCAAATGGCAGAAGCAAGTAAGAGAATGGGTAAGAGAAAGGCTTTGCAAGATCTAATAGATTGTGTAGACAATCTCATAAAAGTTAATAGATAAAATGTTATTTTATGTTAATATGACTATAAACAAGAAGAGGACAGGCTTAAAAATGAACGAATGTAACACCTTGATGGAGATATGCATAGTATATTCTATATTTTAAAGAATTTATTTTAATTCAAGGTTAAACCCGGCCAGGAAGGAGATGTAATTTGTGCAGAAAAAGCAGCATGTTCATTTTATTGGGATTGGCGGCTCCGGTATGAGTGCCATTGCCAGGATCATGCTCGAACTGGGTTACCATGTGACCGGGTCGGACCTGAAGACCTCGGCTGCGAGCGAAAGGCTGGAAGCCCTTGGGGCAATTTGCAGCCTGGGGCATGCTGAAGAAAACCTGGAGGGAGCCGATCTTGTTGTCGCCTCAACTGCCATTCCCCCGGCAAACGTTGAACTGCTCAAGGCCCGGGAAAAGGGACTTAGAATTATGCACCGCGGCGAGATGCTGGCCTGGCTGATGCGGCGTCAAAAAGGCATCGCTATTGCAGGGGCTCACGGAAAAACAACCACAACATCCATGATTGCTCTTATTCTGGAGAAGAATAAGCTGGACCCCACCATTCTAATTGGAGGTGACTTGACAGAAATCGGCGGAAACGCCAAACTTGGTGGAGGGGACTATCTGGTCGCAGAAGCGGATGAGAGCGACGGCTCTTTTTTAAAACTGAACCCTTTTATTGAGGTCGTTACCAATATTGAGGACGATCATCTTGATTATTACAAAAGTTTTGACAACATTGTAGCGGCGTTCCGCGATTTTATGGCCAAGGTGCCCGATGCGGGAGTAGCCGTGGTTTGCTATGACAATCCGGTTATCAGAGGACTTTTGAAGGGGTATAAGCGTCCCTGCCTGACTTATGCCGTGGACCACCTGGAAGCCGACTACACCTTGCGCAATCTCCGCTTCAACGGACAGGCCACAGCAGGCGATGTTTACGAGCGGGGGGAACTGCTGGGAATCCTGGAATTGAGCGTACCGGGAATTCACAACCTGTCCAACGCCCTGGCCGCAGTGGCGGTGGGACGTTTTATCGGCCTGCCCTTTGAGGGAATCTCCGAGTCACTCAAAACATTCAGGGGGGCCGGGCGCAGGTTTCAGCTTCGAGGTGAGGTCGACGGGATTAAGGTGATCGATGATTATGCCCACCATCCTTCTGAGATTAAAGCGACCCTGAAAGCGGCAGGGCAGGTCAAAACCGGACGGGTGGTGGGTGTTTTCCAGCCGCACCGCTATACCCGGACTTCGCTGCTGGGCGAACGCTTCGGGGATGCTTTCAGCGACGCGGATATAATCATTATCAGCGATATTTACAGCGCCGGAGAAAGGCCCATCAAAGGGGTTTCTGCCAGTACAATAGTATCAGCCATCGAAAAGCACGAAGGCCGAAAGGTCGTCTACCTGCCGACCCGTCAGGAAATTGTGGATTACCTGGTTCAAACGGCCCGCCCAGGAGATATGATTGTGACCATGGGAGCGGGGGATATCTGGTGTGCTGGAGTAGAACTGGTCAGCAAATTAAAGGAGCGTTATAAAATTGGCTGATTCAGCTATATGCCGTGAGCTGCAGGAGCTTTTGCCCGGCAGGGTGCGTACCGGGGAGCCGATGAAAAATCATACCAGTTGGCGTATCGGTGGTCCATCTGAGATTTTTGTTGAACCAGCCGGCCGTGAAGAATTACAGCTTGTGGTGTCCCACGCTTACCGGCGGCAGGTTCCCCTTATGGTAATTGGTAATGGCTCCAATCTGCTGGTTACTGAAGGAGGAATCCGGGGTATTGTTGTCAAAATCGGCAGCGACCTGGGGAGGATTACAACCAGGGACCTGAGGATCACCGCGGAGGCAGGGGCAAAACTGGCCGGAGTCGCGGCAGTTGCCCGGGATAAAGGCCTGGGGGGCTTTGAATTCTCAGCGGGAATACCCGGAACCGTTGGTGGAGCGGTGGTTATGAACGCGGGGGCCAACGGCTCCAGCATTTGTTCCCTGGTCCACAAGGTATTGCTGCTCAGTCTGGAAGGGGAGTTTTATCAGAAAGCAAATAAAGATATTTCCTTCGGTTACCGCACCAGTATTCTGCAAAGTGAGCCTGCCATTGTGGTGGAGGCTGAATTTTTCTGTCATTTTAAGGATAAAAAAGAAATCACCGCAGAAATGGAGAGGCATCTCAACAGGCGCAGGCAAACCCAGCCTCTGGGTTACCCCAATGCCGGTAGTGTGTTCAAAAACCCGCCGGGGGATTCCGCCGGGCGTTTAATTGAGGCGGCAGGCCTGAAGGGCTTGAGGATTGGGGACGCTCAAATATCCACCGTTCACGCTAACTTTATCATCAACCTGGGTTCAGCCACGGCCCGGGATATCCTTAAATTGGTCGAACTAGCCAGGGAAAAGGTGCTTGGCTGCTTTGGGGTTGAATTGCAGCTGGAAATAAAGGTTATCGGTAATGATTAGGCGGAGGTGGCAGTGTGCAAAAGTTTGTGATCGTAGGTGGCAACCGCCTTAAAGGTACCATTCGGGCCAGCGGCTCGAAGAATGCAACTTTGCCGATTCTGGCGGCGAGTATCCTCAACGCCGGTAAGAGCACCATTTATGAGGCGCCCCAGTTAAGGGACGTTTCAGTGATGAAAGATGTGCTTAGTTACCTTGGGGCAAAAATCGTCAGTGACCGAAGTACAATTGAAATTGACAGTTCAACCATTCAATCAGTTGAAATAACCGAAGAACTGATGCGCCGCATGCGCGCTTCAAACCTTGTTCTGGGTTCTCTGCTGGGGAGGTTCGGCCGGGTCAAGATATCCTACCCGGGCGGCTGCCAGATCGGCAGCCGTCCCATGAACCTTCATCTAAAAGGCTTGCAGGCTCTGGGCGCAACCATTCAGGAAAAGTTCGGTTACATTACGGCAGAAGCGGAAAGGCTCCGGGGCACTGATATTCACCTGGACCTGCCCAGCGTTGGGGCCACTGAAAATATTATCATGACGGCAATCCTGGCGGAGGGCGTTACGGTTATCCGGAATGCAGCTAAAGAGCCGGAAATCGTCGACCTGCAAAACTTTTTAAACAAGATGGGAGCCAGGGTCAAGGGAGCCGGGACCGATACAATCAAAATCGAGGGTGTGCGGCCCGGAGAATTAATCCCCGCCGTGCATACTGTAATCCCCGACCGGATTGAGGCGGGGACGCACATGGTGGCGGCAGCTATTACAGGGGGGGAAGTGACGGTAACCAATGTTATTCCGGAACACCTGGAGCCCTTGATTGCCAAGCTTAGGGAAGCCGGCGTAAGCATAGCCGTAGGAGACGATTATGTCAAAGTGCAGGGGAACGGGCGGGTTAGGGCCGTCGATATCAAAACCATGCACTATCCGGGGTTCCCCACCGACATGCAGCCCCAGATGATGGCGCTTTTAAGCCTGGCAGAGGGCACCAGCGTTGTTACCGAGACCATCTTTGAAAACCGGTTTAAGCATGTGGCCGAACTGCGCAGAATGGGGGCTGACATTAAGGTAGAGGGTCAGTCGGCCATCATCAAGGGGGTTGAGAAGCTCAGCGGGGCCTACCTGGAGGCCAGTGACCTGAGGGCCGGGGCGTCGCTGGTGCTGGCAGCCCTGGCCGCCGAAGACGGTACCGTCCTGGAAAACGTACACCATATCGACCGCGGTTACGAGAGACTGGAAGTAAAGTATAACTCCCTTGGAGCAAGAATGATTAGAGTTCACAACTAGTGGCTCTTTTTTTAGTTGTTTAATGGACAAGGTAACCGGCTTGCTATAAAAAGAGGAAAACCGCAATAAGCGGATTCCTTTAGGGTTTCTTAATTTAATGCTATTTTATCCTTCCCCGGAAGTTTGCAGGCAGGGCCGGGGTTTTTAGTAAACCGGGGGGATTTGCCGGACCAGCCGTTTTATATTCTCCGGTAAGGTAAATCTATGATATTTGTTTTATTCTAGATGAAGAAAAAACCAAAACCGATGACCAGCAGAATCAGGATCAGGAAAAGGATAAAAGCCCAATTGCTTCCTCCGCAGGAACCCGCTCCGTCAAATGCCCCTCCCGTAGCGCCACTGGCTGTGCCTCCGGCTACACCAAATGCCATTTTAAATTCCTCCTTTTGGGATTACAACTCTCCGGACATTACAGATTTAGACCATAACTCTTCTGGAATTTGCGATGCTTTCAACAATCAGTCAGGTTTTTAAATAAAGCAAAGACCAAATCCGACCACCAGAAGTATGAGAATCAGGAAAAGGATGAAGGCCCAGTTGCCCAATCCGCCTGTCCCAACTCCGCCACAGGTGCCTCCGGTTCCGCCTGTACCGAATGCCATTATAATTCCTCCTTTATGTGTTGATTAATAATAAAAATATTTAGGGAACTCTTTTGTTTTAAATCATGAAAAGGCCGTGGAGCATTATTGGCACGTTAGAAAATGCCTGTCGGCTTTAACATTAATCCCGCCAAATTCCTCCCTTCCGCTGCTTTACAGTATTTTATGATTTTAAACCTCGAGTTGTCACAGAATCAGGTAAAATCTAACAAATTATTTTGTTTAATCTAATAGAAATCTAAAGTCCGGCTCCATCTCTCCTTGCCGTCATCCAGGATCAGACAATATTTTCTTTTAAAGATTTTTATGGACAAGTCTTACTTGGTTGGTATAATTACATATGGGGAAAACTAATTGAGTCGGACCGGAGTGAAATTCTTGACCGGTTACTATAAAAGAGGCAACGGGAAGAAAAAATGGAATGTCTTGGAAAGCATTTTTTTTGTTTTAATAGTCATTGTAAGCGGATATGTCCTGCTGCAGTCGCCAATTTTTGAAGTCCACCGGGTACTGGTGCGGGGCAATGAGTATATAAGCGAGGAGCAAATAATTTCCGCTGCTAATATCGGTATTGGTGAAAACATTTTTAAGGTTGATTTGAATACCGCTAAAGCCAACCTGAAATTAATCTCAATGGTCAAAGAAGTCCGGTTAGACAGGTCGTTTCCATCGTCTGTGGTAATAAATGTGCTGGAACGTAAGCCCCTGGGCCTTTTGCCCGCCCGGGAAGGCTTTATCAAGGTGGATGAAGAAGCTATTTATTTGCAGGAAGCGAAGGCCGGTACCCCAGGACTGCCCGTGTTGACGGGCATCGAATATGAACTGCCCAATCCCGGGCAGGCTGTCCAATCGGAAAGGCTGAGAGATGCCCTGGAGGTAATCACGGGATTGCCTGCTTCAGTTGTGGCCAGTCTTTCGGAGGTCCATACCGGTGAGGATGGTCAAATAATCCTTTACACCCTGGAGGGGATCCAGTGCCGTTTAGGACTGGCCATGGAGATACCGGAAAAAGGGGCTATTCTGGAACAGCTTTTGCAGCAATTAAGCAAACAGAAGGATAAGATTAATTATATTGATCTTTCATGTGCCGGCCAGCCGGTTGTCCTTTACAAAGTTAAATAGCGGGGGCGATGATTTTGAGAAGCTACAAGTGGGCCATTATCCTGGTTGGTTTGGTCCTGGGCATTATGCTGGCCGCACAGTACCGCGTTACCAGGGAGATTCAGGCCAACGAAGTTGTCCAGAGAGCGCAGGAGCTTTCCACACAGATTGAAAAACTAAAAATTGACCGGGATAGCTTCCAAAAACAGGTGGATGAACTGCGTTCTCAATTGGATGAAGTAACTGCAGGTCCCCAGGTCTCCGAAATAAAAGAAGCGCTGGAACATGCCAGAATTGAGGCTGGTGTAAGCGAGGTAAGCGGTCCCGGCGTAGAGGTTACCTTGAACGACAGCAGTGTAGCCCTTAAGCCGGGTCAAAATCCGAACCTTTATGTCCTGCATGATGAAGATATCTTGCGGGTCCTGAACGAGTTGAGGGCGGCCGGCGCGGAAGCTCTCTCCATTAACGGACAGAGACTTTTGGCTACCACCGAAGTTCGCTGTACCGGTCCGACCATTCTCCTGAATAAGAATAAGCGCCTGGCGCCTCCCTATGTGATTACGGCCATCGGCAATCCGGATATCCTGGAGAGTTCGCTTAAAATGAAAGGCGGAGTGGCGGAAACTCTCCAGTTTTGGGGGATCCAGGTCGCGGTTAAAAAATTGCCTGAGGTAATCGTACCGGCCTACAGTGGCGGAATCAGGTTTGAGTATGCCGAGGCAGAGAGTTAGGGGATTAGCTTGTGAATAAGTCAACATATTTATATATAACAATTTTTGCCGTCGTAGTGGGTTCAATGCTGGCCATGCAGTTTCGCACAGCCAGCAGTGATGATCTTCCGGTTCCCTTTGACAGGCTTCAGGAATTAACCATTGAAAAAAAACAGCTGGAAAAAGACGTAAATCAGCTTCAAGAAGAGGCTTCAGACCTGGAAGCAAAGCTGGAGGAGGCCATGATAAGTCACGCCGGGGCTGCTGGAGCGTTGGAAAGTGAGCTGTATAAAATCAAGCTGTATGCCGGACTTCTGCCGGTGGTTGGTCCGGGAGTGGAAGTGACGCTGGATAACCCGTCCGGCGCCGGCTTAAGATACGGTGAGAATGCCGGTTATACTATTAAAGATGAAGATTTGTTAAGAGTTTTAAACGACCTGCGGGGCGCCGGAGCGGAGGCTATAGCGGTAAATGGCCAGAGGATTCTGGCCACCAGCGAGGTCCGCCTGGCGGGAAATCATATTAATGTAAACCTCACCCGGCTTTCACCTCCCTACAAGATTATTGCCATCGGCAATCCCGGCACGCTGAAAAGCAGTCTGGAGTTAAAAGGCGGGCTGGCAGAGTACTTGAGCGAGCAAGGGGCGCTTGTGAACGTGGAGACCAAGGAACAAATCCGGGTGCCTGCTTATGACGGTTCCCTGCGTCTGGAATATGCCGGACCAACCCAGAAATAAGCTCCGGTTTTGAAAATTTTACATAAATACTAGATAGACGAAGGTGATGGCTAACAATGTGGTTGGGGCTTTGGTTGACTGTTATCGGAATTGCAGCGGGTGTTCTCATCGGGCTCAACATGCCCGTAGTCCTGCCCCATGCTTATGCCAAGTATTTATCCGTGGCGGCCCTGGCGGCCCTGGACTCGGTTTTTGGCGGTTTGCGCGCTGCTATGGAAGAACACTTTGATAACACTATTTTTATTACCGGTTTTTTCAGCAACGCCCTGCTGGCCGCGGGGCTGGCCTTTGTTGGAGAACGTCTTGGAATCGACCTTTATCTGGCTGCAGTGGTGGCCTTTGGTGTCAGGTTATTCCAGAACCTTGCTATTATCCGCCGTCACCTGCTAAAAAAATAAATTTTTAAAAGGGAAATCGCCATTTGCGTGGAATCCTAACAAAACAGCCAAAGTTTGGTCGGGAGGCGCCCTGGTTGGCTAAAGATCTACCCGTTGTATTAATGGGCCTTGATCCTGGTACTTCGAAGAACGCTGTGGTCATTGCCCTTGTTTACAAAGGATCCCTTGAACTGGTAGGAGTGGGAGAATCCCCCAGTGTAGGTATCCATAAGGGTGTAATAGACAATCCTGCTCTCACGGCAAAGTCTGTTAAACAAGCACTGGAAAAAGCTGAAAAGATGGCAGGGATCAGGGTAGGCAGGGTTTCTGTCAGTTATTGCAGTGCAAATATAGAAGTTCTTAATTCTCCGGGCGGCCTGACGCTGACCGGGCAATTAGGCTCCCGCTCCGGGAAAGAACGCCCTGCAGTTGATCCGGCGCTGGCTGCAGTGCCCCCGGGCCGGAGGATCATTAAGCGACTACCGGCACCTTTAACACGAACAGTTCCCGGACTGGAACAGAACTGTGACCGGATTGTAACAGCGCCCTCAGAAGATATTGCAAATTTAATTGAGTGCGCGCGCCTGGCCGGCCTTGCCGTTCAGGAAGTGGTCTACAGCCCCCTGGCCAGTTCATACGCGTTGCTAACGCCTGCTGAAAAAGAATTGGGAACTATTCTGATAGATATTGGGTCGGGGATTACCTCCGTTAGTATTTTCAACAGGGGTTTGCTCAGGGAAACAGCCGTGCTCCCCCTGGGGGGAGAGCACCTGGTCGGTGATCTTGCTATAGGACTTAGCATGTCCCTGACCCGGGCCGTGGAAATACTAAGGGAATATAAGCCCGAAGATGAGGAAGCCCCGGGGGGAAATGATGACGGCGCTGGAAACGGTGTATGTGTTGCTGTAAAAAGCAAGAATACCCGGGATCTGGTTCGTTCTATCATTGAGGCCAGGCTCACGGAGATTTTTACTCTCGCCGGCGAAGTAATCAGGGGTTTTGATTACCCTGGTCTCCTGCCCGGGGGAGTCGTGATCCATGGAGGCGTATCCCAGTTAAGCGGACTATCTTGTGTAGCTGAAAAAATATTGCAGATTCCTGTCCGGATTGGCCAGCTTCAAAACCCGGGGCCTGCTTTGAAACCTGCTTTTGCTAATGCCCTGGGACTTGTTAAATACCGTTTTTCGCGCCTGCCGGGTGAAAAGAAAGTTTCAAGAAACCGCCAGGAACAAAAAGAGGGTTTTGTGGGCAGGGTTTTCAACTGGTTAGAGGATCGAAACAAGAGATGACCTGAGACACCAACCGGCACGCTCATGAAATACTGGATGCGGCGGTTTAGGAAATAATCCAAGCGATAGTAATAATAGAGGGGGACTATAGGCATGCTTGACTTTGAACTCGACCTTGACCAGTTCGCCAATATAAAGGTTATTGGGGTCGGGGGAGGTGGCAATAACGCGGTAAACAGGATGATTCACGCGGGTCTCAAAGGAGTTGAGTTTATCGCGGTAAACACCGACGCCCAGGCGCTTTATTTGGCTCAGTCCAACCACAAAATTCAAATCGGCACCAAACTGACTAAAGGCCTGGGCTCCGGCGGCAACCCCGAAATCGGCCAAAAGGCCGCCGAAGAAAGCCGCGATGAGATCCTGCAGGCCTTGAAGGGTTCTGACATGGTATTTGTTACAGCCGGCATGGGCGGGGGAACAGGCACCGGAGCTGCTCCCATTGTGGCTGAGGTTGCCAAGGAACTGGGAGCCCTGACCGTGGGTGTTGTAACCAAGCCGTTTACATTCGAAGGGCGTAAGAGAGCTGCCCAGGCGGATGCCGGAATTGAGACTCTGAAGGAAAAGGTTGACACACTGATTACCATTCCCAACGACAGGTTATTACAGGTCATTGAAAAGCAAACATCTATTGTTGAGGCTTTCCGGATTGCAGATGATGTGTTGCGCCAGGGTGTTCAGGGCATTTCCGACTTAATTGCCGTACCCGGCCTAATCAACCTTGATTTTGCCGATGTAAAGACCATTATGAAGGAAACTGGTTCCGCTTTGATGGGTATCGGCACCGCAGGCGGGGATAACAGGGCTACGGAGGCCGCCCGGGCATCCATTTCCAGCCCGCTGCTGGAAACCTCCATTGAGGGGGCCAGGGGAGTTTTATTGAATATTACAGGTGGTGCTTCCCTGGGTCTGTTTGAGGTAAACGAGGCGGCGGAGATTATTGCCCAGGCCGCCGATCCTGAGGCCAACATTATTTTTGGAGCGGTTATCGACGAGCGGATGGAAGATGATGTCCGGGTAACCGTTATTGCCACGGGATTTGATCAGAGGGCACCGAAAAAGGGACGAACCGTTGATGAACTGGAAATTAAACCATTGTCTACCCATGATGATCTGGATATTCCGGCTTTTTTGCGCAGACGATAAAAATACACCCCCCTGCCGGACATGGGGTTTTTTGTGAAAGGAGTATAAATAAAACCCGCTCCACCAAAGCTATGAGATATTATAGCGGAAGGGGGACGGTATGTGGCCGGGCGGAAAAAGAACCCTGTTAAGATTGAAATCAGGAAAAATCGCAAGGAAGAATTGAACCGGATCCGGGGAACTCAAAAAGTAATTGACCCGGAGCGGGGTCCCTAAAATAAATAAAATAAATACTTTACGGAAAAGGGGAGGAACAATGACTAAGAATAAAAACCCGCGGCTGACCACGCTTGCAGGTAGCGCCGGGTGAGCAGCGAAGCTGAGTCCTCAGGACCTGGCGCAGGTACTGTGCCGGTTGGCTCCGGTGGAGGACCCGAATTTGCTGGTAGGTTCCTCCACCTGCGACGACGCGGCGGTTTTCCGCCTGAATGATGACACTGCCATTGTCCAGACTGTCGATTATTTTACACCGGTGGTGGACGATCCCTATACCTTTGGGTCCATAACTGCGGCAAATGCTTTGAGCGATATTTACGCGATGGGGGCAAAACCGCTCCTGGCCCTAAATATTATCGGTTTTCCCTGCAAGGAACTGTCCCTGGAAGTGCTGGTGGAAATTCTGCGGGGCGGCGCTGACAAGGTTAAAGAAGCCGGAGCCCTGGTGGTGGGCGGCCACACCATTGAGGATAAAGAGCCTAAATACGGGCTTGCCGTCACCGGCCTGGTACATCCGGACAGGGTGGTTAAAAATGCCGGGGCGCTTCCGGGGGATGCCCTGATTCTAACCAAGCCTTTGGGGAGCGGCATTATAGTTACTGCCGTTAAAGGTGATCTGGCTGACGACCGGACGTACAACAGTGCTGTAAAGCTGATGGAGGCGCTGAACGATCGGGCTTCCCGGGTCATGATTGAAGCCGGGGCGCATGCCTGCACGGACATCACAGGATTCGGATTGCTGGGCCATCTTTACGAAATGGCGGCAGCCGGCAGCGTGGGAGCCCGCATCTATTTGTCACAAATACCCGTCCTGGAACAGGTCCGTGAGCTTGCCTCCATTGGGTTGATCCCGGCTGGAGCTTACCGGAACCTGAACTATCTTGAGGAAAAGCTGCAGTGGAGCAGTTCCATTGATGAAACGGACAAACTGATCCTGGCCGACCCCCAGACTTCGGGGGGGCTCCTGATGGCCGTCCCGGGGGATAAAGCGGCAGCTGTCCTGGAAGCACTGGAAGTTGAAGGTGTAACGGGAGCACAGATTGGTGAAATAATAGATAATGAAAAGCCATTGATAAAAATTGAAGACTGAAACGTTTAAAATAAACCTGTCAACCCCTCCTGATGATAGAATTCAAAACTTCGTCGAAAGGCATTTCCCCAATTTCATCAAGCAACTGGTCCAGTTTGGTCCTTCGTCTTAGCGAGCCTTCCAGGAGAATTTCAATGACCTGATCTTTGTCTACCGCTATCGAACTGACTTCCAGGACGCCTGCCAGGAGCCCCAGGATGACCAGGATTTTTTGGGGTGTAAGTAATGGTAATTTTTTTTTTGACGCTGGTGCAGCCGGCGTCTTTTGTTTTTGGAATGTTTTGTGCGGGATACCCTTTTCCCTGAGTGAACTGGGCTAAGGCCTGTTCGAATAAAGAAAGCAGGTCATTAGAAGGAGACAAGGGATTCCCCCCTTTTTAGGACGAAAAAGCATTCAAAGACCGGTTTTAGGGAAAAATGACCGGCACCCCGGCTCTGCTTGGTGACCCTGCAAGTCCTGTAGCAAAAAGAATGGCAAGACTTGTTGCGATAATCAGTAATAGATCATGTTGAACATTTTCCAGGTCGGGCAATGCAATCACACCTTTTTTCATAGATATTATATTTATATTAATCCGGCTGCCCGTTGGTGTTTATAAAGCAGGTGTTCCGGCAGAAAGGATCCAGGCGACTAAAAAGCAGCCGGCAGCAATATTTTTGAACTGTAACTGTGTTTTTTGCAGTAAAATGTCAGGGAAAAAATAACAGTTGTGTTCAAAACACGACAAATTCTCAAGCCCGGACAATGTATAATAAGGCCAGTGTTGTTATTATTTAACCTATCTGTCATAAAGCAAGAAAGCTTACGATAAAATGGTAATAGAGTTATTATAATATTTTCTGGAAAGTTTGCTCCAGGAGCAGGAGAATAAATCTATGACGGCATTTACCGTCTATCTCGACCAGGTTTTCCTGGGCAACATGGTCATGAATTACATCATCCTATGGGCTGCTGCAAAGATAAGCCGCGTTCCGGTTGGAAAAACCAGGCTTGCCGCAGGAGCAGCGCTGGGAGCCGGCTATGCAGTGGTTGCTTTATTACCCGGCTGCAGCCTTCTCTTAACAATAGGTTTTAAAACTGCCGCTTCCATCATAATCACAGCCGCAACATTCTTTCCTGTTCCACTTCGGAAGTTTATCACCTGTCTTGGTTGTTTTTATTTAACATCTTTTGTGCTGGGCGGGCTGGTGTTCGGAGTCATCTTCTTTTTTCATGCCGGCGTCATAACCAGTCTAAGTGGTGTAGGCGTGATCATCAACCAGCACCTGTGGACGGGTATTCTTCTGGGGCTGGCGGCCTTTTGGGCAGCTGTAAAAGGTTTTAACGCACTTCAAAAGAAGGGATTGCTGGAAAACATTTTTAAAATTCCTGTTTTAATTCGCACAGACAGTAAACAGGTGAAAGTGGATGCGCTTCTCGATACCGGTAATCAGTTAGAAGACCCCATGACCGGACACCCAGTGATCGTTGTTGAATACAGCCTTCTAAAACCTCTTTTGCCTATGCGGTTACACCCTTTTTTTGAAGCAGACGGGGATGCCGACATCTGGGAGATTTTAAGCTCCCTGAGCGGGTGCGGCGCTGCTTCACGCTTTAGTGCCATTCCCTTTCAGTCCCTGGGTAAGACAAAGGGGCTGCTTCTTGGTTACCGTCCCGATGAAATACTGTTGGAACAGCATGGCCGAAAGCCCTGCGCCGTAAAGGCAGTTTTGGCCATTTACCGGAAAAGTCTGTTTCCCGGCGGGTCCTGTCAGGCGCTGTTAGGTCCCAACTTGCTTGATCCGGCCTCGTAGCCTGACCCCACCTGCTCCGGTCCAGGCAACAGGCCAGTCTCCGGTTAAGATTACTTAATTGTGCCGTCGCAGCCAGGCCCCTGCAGGACGGACAGATCTGACAAGATCAAGAGAATGATCCTGTTTTGTTTAATCTGTACCTCTGATTTAGTTCAGGCAGTTATAGTGCCCCAGCGGAGGGAGGACAAGTGTGTGTTTTCTAAGATATTCCGGCGTGCCCGGTGGAGGGGTCGCCTGGCATTGTTGCGCCTGCTGATTTGGTTGGGTTACCGTCCGCGTATTTATTATGTCGGCAGCAGCGAAGCTTTACCCCCGCCTTTGAGTACCGATGAGGAAACCTTTTTAATCGACCGCCTGGAATCCGGGGACGGGGCGGTTAGGAGCATCTTAATTGAAAGAAACCTGCGTTTGGTGGTTTATATCGCCCGGAAATTTGAGAATACAGGGGTGGGAATTGAGGATCTGGTATCCATAGGTACCATCGGGCTGATTAAAGCGGTCAATACCTTTGATCCGGCCAAGAAAATCAAACTGGCTACCTATGCTTCCCGCTGTATTGAGAATGAGATCCTCATGTACCTGCGGCGAAATAACAAGACCCGGGCGGAAGTCTCCTTTGATGAACCGCTGAATATCGACTGGGACGGAAATGAGCTGCTGCTGTCGGATGTCCTGGGTACGGAAAACGATGTCATCTACAAATATATAGAGGACGAGGTGGATAAAAAACTGCTTCACCTGGCGCTGCAAAAGCTCTCCGGCCGGGAACGCAAAATTATGGAACTGCGTTTCGGCCTGAACAACGGAATGGAAAAAACTCAAAAGGAGGTTGCCGACCTTCTGGGAATATCTCAATCTTATATTTCAAGGCTGGAGAAAAGAATAATTAAAAGGTTGAAAAAGGAGATTCACCGCATGGAGTAAAGAAGATTCATTAAATATGTAATCCAAGATACACGCCTGCCTGTCGTCTCGTTGTACTGGAGAGGACGCTTTTTTGTGCCCTTTTTAAGACGTGTATAAATCAATTTGGGCTTGGCAATAATGAAATTGAAAAAGAAAAACAAATACGACGCCGGATAAAAGATGGGGGGCCTTCTATGCTGGTGAACAAGGTGGAGATCTGTGGTGTCAATACATCTAAACTCCCTGTACTGACAGGCAGCCAGATGCGGACCCTGTTTGAGGCCATGCATAAGGGAGATACCTCCGCCCGAACCCAGTTGGTTAACGGCAATCTCAGGCTTGTCCTAAGTGTAATCCAGCGTTTTACAAACAGGGGCGAATATGTAGACGATCTCTTCCAGGTGGGCTGCATCGGCCTGATGAAAGCCATTGACAACTTTGATCTTTCCCAGAATGTTAAGTTCTCCACGTATGCAGTACCCATGATTATCGGAGAAATACGCCGTTATCTCAGGGACAACAACCCCATCCGGGTCAGTCGCTCCCTTCGTGACGTAGCTTATAAAGCCCTGCAGGTGAGAGACGCCCTTGTCAACAAATATTCCCGGGAACCCTCCATTAATGAAATTGCCGGAGAATTAAAAATGCCCAGGGAAGATATAGTTTTCGCCCTGGACGCCATCCAGGAGCCTATTTCCCTGTTCGAACCCATTTACCATGACGGTGGTGATCCCATCTTTGTCATGGACCAGATCAGCGACGAGAAGAATCAGGACCTGAACTGGCTGGAGGGCATCGCCATCCGGGACGCTCTTCGAAAACTGAACGACCGGGAGAAGTTGATTTTAACACTCCGTTTTTACGAGGGGAAAACTCAAATGGAAGTGGCGGAAGAAATCGGCATCTCCCAGGCGCAGGTTTCCAGGCTGGAAAAAGCAGCTCTCAACCACATGCGAAAATATGTGTAAAATATTTGTATGTTTTACAGTGCTTAAGCGGCAATAGTATTGCCGCTTAAAAATTTTGGTTCAGCCGCCGCTCCCCTGCACATATAAATATAGGGGGTGTTTTGTGTGGTGAAGATATCGGACTTGAGGGCGCGGGAAGTTGTCAATGTTGTGGACGGGCGAAGACTTGGCCTGATCAAGGATATAGAAGTTGATATGGAAGAAGGAAAAATTACCGCAATAATTTTGCCCGGTGACGGTGGCGGCAGATTCCTCGGTTTTTTCGCAAAGGACGAGGAAATTGTGGTGCCCTGGGAAAAAATTAGAAAAATTGGGGCGGACGTCATTTTAGTGGAAGTCAGCACTTTTACCGACCCCAGGCACGAGCAACGTATAAAATACTAGTTTGTCAGTGAGCTCATCGACACTGGTTTAACCTTTTCAAGACATACTAAACTATCCGGGCGGTTATAGGGCCGCACCGGTTTTTTTTGTTTTAAAAAAACATTAGCGTTGCACCGAAAATCCAAGTGCAAAATAATGGCAATTGCAGCATCGCAGTATCAAACATATATGGTGTATACAGCCATCTAGGTTTGCCTATCTTAATTAGTTTAGTTCTTTACACTGCCCACGAATGCTTATCTTGTTTGCAAAGGATTCACCCTGGTGTTATAATTAACATTGTAGTTCCAAATCTCTTATCTTTAGCTACCTCTACAGTCAATATATAAAAATCAATATATTATTGGATATACAGGCAGTCAGCAGATCAGCAAGATGTAAAATATATCCACCTGAATAATTAATTGCCGGTAATCCCGGGTGTTTTATTTTTTACTTGCTTTATTTTGCTGGGCCGGGATGATAGATATAGATATCAAATTACGGCCTGCCTGTCGCGTAAGCGCAACAGGCAGGCTTTATATGTAGAGAGGTGTTGCTCGGATGATCGATATTCACAGCCATATCCTGCCTGGTCTGGACGACGGGGCAGCCAGTATGGAAGAATCTATTGCCATGGCCCGCTGCGCTGTCACGGGAGGGATCAAGCAGATGGTGGCCACACCCCACGTGAAATCAAGAACCTATCCCAGCAGGGAATTAATCCTGAGCGTGCTGGCTAAGCTGCAAAAGGAGCTGAAAAAAAATGATATTCCCCTGGTTGTCATGCCCGGAGGGGAATACAATCTGGAACCTGAACTGCCCGGGCGGTTGGCCAGGGGTGAAGTCCTGACCATTAACGACACAGGTCGCTACCTGCTGGTGGAACTGCCTCCGTCGTCTGTTCCCGATTATACGGCCACTGTTTTAAAGGAACTCCAGGTGGAAGGTGTAACACCCGTCATCGCCCATCCGGAGCGGAACTACGTTTTTATGAGTGATTATTCCCGCCTTTACGAACTGGTCGCAGATGGTTCCCTGGTCCAGCTGACAGCCGGCAGCCTGACAGGTTACTATTATACCGAGGTTACTGCCGCTGCCCGGGCTTTTTTGGAGCAGGGCTGGGTTCACTTCATAGCTTCCGACGCGCATAATAGAAGCGGCCAACTGCTTCAGTTCGAGATTGCAGCAAAGGAAATGCTGCAGCTATTCGGTGATGGAGAGCGGCGTCGCCTGCTGGTCAGTAATCCCCAGCGGGCATTGCGGGGCGAATCTATAGAGAACATTAGCCGTTTAAAAGTTTCCGGGGAATAATACAAAGATACTAAAGGCAAGAAGCGTAATTATCATCAGGATATCCCGCTTCTTGGGTAAAATTGAACGCTCTCAGCTAAATACGCACGCAGCGCACATATGGGCGGCATTCAGGGAGTCGTTCCTGCTCTGAGAGTTCTTAGACGGATTTACCGGGCAGATTATAGAAATACCCGGTGTTTTTAGCCAGGACAGGGCTGATCAAGGCCAGCATAAGCACGTATAACGCGGCAAAGGCCGGGAGTTGCGGATTCAAGCCGGCAGTTGCAGCAAGGCCTGCAATTATAATTGAAAACTCGCCTCTGGTCATAATTGTGAAGGCAACATTGGTTGCTCTTCTTTTTTTATACCCCGCTAGCCAGGAAGCAATAAACCCGTTGATAATGTTGCCGATAACTGTAATCAGAACAGCAGTGCCGGATATGACCACCACATCCGAAAAGTTCTGTAATCTATAGCCGTGCCGAAGGAGAAAAAGAATACTGCTCCGAACAGGTCCCGCAATAGGTGTGATTTTGAAGAGTTTGCCAGGAAAGCCGCTTATTCGCTTGCTGACGACGATCAAGGATAAAATAAAGCGAAATTCCTGTCAAGAATACCTGAGGAATATTCTGCCGCTATCTTGTTTGTACTCACCCTTAAAACAGAGAAGGCATAAGATAAAAAAAATGTGTCTATGACAATTGAAAGGAGGAGGAGAATGGCCACCTATACTGTGCAGACAGGAGACACCTTGTTCTCAATAGCAAGCAGATTCGGCACTACAGTTGAAGCATTGGTGGAGGCTAATAATATTACAAACCCGGATCTCATCAGAGTGGGGCAGGTACTTACCATTCCGGAAACTGGAGCTGGCGGGGGGACAGTAGAGCCGGGTGATAGTGTTGGCGGAGTTAATCAGACCAGGCAGGTCAGGGGGTTGTTATACCGTATTTCCACAGACAGGAGTACTTACCGGCAGGGTGAACCGGTTCGTATTACCTTTTCCAAAACAAATGTCAGCAACCGGACCATCGTCCTCCGCTACCGGACCGCTCAGCGGTTTGAGCTTGTAGCAAGGCGCTTGCCGGGTTTGAGGGAAGTCTGGCGCTGGTCTGCGGGCCGGTTCTTCGCCCAGGTGACAGGGACTGTTACCTTGAGGCCGGGGCAGAGCCAGGTGTTCCGTGAAACCTGGAACCAGAGAAACAACCAGGGGGTGCAGGTTGTTGCGGGCAACTTCGTAATCGAAGGGACTAACCTGGCCCAGGGCTTTGAAGGTGAGTCCATTGCTACAAGGATTAGTATTAGTGCAGTTAGACCTACGCCCACACCCAGACCTACACCCACGCCCAGACCTACACCCACGCCCTGCCCGCCTGGAAACGTCCTGACCAACCCGGGATTCGAAAGATGGCCCAACCCCTCAGTGCCTCCTACCGGCTGGACGGGCAGCAACCTGGCCCGCAGTTTACTGTCCGTAACAGGTGCCTATGCTGCGGAGATGGGCGCCAGACCCGGTTCCAGGGCTGTGTTGTCCCAGAGAGTTGATATTGAAGCGGGCAGGATTTACGAGTTGAACTGGAGTGCAAGGGAGCGGGTCCGTCCTGGAGTTGCCAGGTTCACGCTCTTTGTGGAGATCTTTTATTATGACAGGAACAATAATTTTGTGGGCAGAACCGAGCCTCGCTACTCCCAGGATAGTGTGCCCAACGACCGCTATCAGCGGTACAGCCTGTCCACGGGGCGTGTTCCTGCGGGCGCAAGAATTGCCGATGTCCGTTTTACCTTTGAACCGGCTGCTGCCAACACCAGTTCTGTGTTAATAGATAATGTTGAGCTGCGCTGTCGTTTTTAATATTTCAGCGGGTTTGCCGGACCGGTTTGTTGTCCCTGACGGGACGGGAATGTTGGACTGAATGCAGTTTTAATGGTTTTACGCAAGAAGGGAGGCAGTAAATTTGCCTCCCTTCATAAGTTAAATATTAGAGAAGCTTCGGCAAAATAGCCTTAACCGGTGCTGTTGAGGCGCAGTAGAGGGAGCATAACTGAAGCATATTTTCACGCAGATGCTCTTACCCTGACTCGTCGACACAGGGATACAAGAAGGTGAGAACTGTCGTAAGTCATTCCCCTGGCGGGAAAAAAGCCAGGGGTGGCTCTGTTCTAATGACCGCAACTCCCGCAATTATTGGAACTGCAGGACCCGCAACCGGAGCCGGCGCCCTTCCCACTACCTGTGCCGCAGGCCTTGAAGGCTGACATAACCCGCGCAGGAGCTTGTTTGCCGCATTCAGGACACTTCAAATCTGCTCCGGTTTCGCCAACGGGGCAGAGTTTCTCAAAACGTTTGCCACACCCGTCACACCGGAATTCGTAAATGGGCACTGGAAGATGCACTCCTTCCTTTTAGTTCTGTCATTTATTCTAATGAGCGGTAATTGACACTCTTTAGATTAATCGTGACAAACATCAATGTCAAGGCCGGTGAGGCTTTTTGTTGTAAAAAAAAAGGATTTCCGGACGCCGGTGAGTAATTACATCTGTTTAAACAACAAAAAGGAGGAGATTAGGCAGATTCAGTTTTTAGTTAAACAATAAACAAGGAGGAAATTATGCGGATTCAGTTTTTAGGGGCTGCCGGCACAGTGACAGGTTCATGTTTTCTCCTGGATACCTCTCAATCAAGGATCTTGATTGATTGCGGAATGTTTCAGGGCTCCAAAGAAGTCCGGGAACGGAATTACAGCAGCTTTTACGTACCGCCTCGCAGCATTCAATATGTTTTGCTTACCCATGCCCACATTGACCACAGCGGTCTGATACCGAAACTTGTTAAACACGGTTTTAAAGGAAAAATTTATGCCACTCCTGCAACCATAGAACTATGCGAGGTACTCCTTCCCGACAGCGGCTACATTCAGGAAATGGAGGTTGAACGTAAAAACCGCAAGAACCGCCGGGCTGGACGGCCGATGATTGAACCGGTTTACAACGTTGATGAGGCCTACAAGAGCCTTCCTTTTTTTCAACCTGCCGGGTATAATCAGATAATCCGGATTTCCCCCGATGTCCGGGTACGTTTTGTGGATGCGGGACATATACTTGGTTCGGCCATGATCGAGGTCTGGGTACAGGAGGGTTCTTCGGAAATAAAACTCGTCTTTTCCGGGGATATTGGAAATCATAATCGTCCTATTGTTAATGACCCTTCAACAATTGCGGAAGCAGACTACGTCATTATGGAATCTACTTACGGCAACCGTCTGCACCAGCAGCATTGCGATAAAGAAATCGAATTATTGCACGAGATAATCTGGGATACTTATAAAAAAGGAGGCAACCTGATTATTCCCGCCTTTGCGGTGGAGCGGACCCAGGACCTGCTTTACCACCTGATTTTATTAATGGAAGAACAAAGGATGCCCCCCATGCAGGTTTATATCGACAGTCCCCTGGCCACGGCTGCAACCAACGTTTTTCAAAGGCACCGCGATTGCTATGACCAGGAAGCCAGAGAGCTTGTTCAAAGGGGGGGGTGTCCCGTCATCCATCCGTCCCTGAAGTTTACGCTTTCGGCGGAGGAGTCAAAATCCTTGAACCAGATCAGCGGGGCCATTATTATCTCCGCCAGCGGCATGTGCGAGGCCGGACGGATCAGGCATCATCTTAAATACAATCTCTGGCGGCCGGAAAGCACAGTGCTGTTTATCGGCTACCAGGCTGAAGGCACCCTGGGGCGGCTAATCCTGGACGGGCAAAAGAGCGTGCGCATATTTGGTGACGAAATAACTGTCAAGGCTGATATTCGAAATATTGAATGCTACTCTTCCCATGCCGACCAGGCGGGGCTTTTGAGTTGGATAAAAAAATTTTCCAGCCCTCCCCGGGAGGTTTTCCTGGTTCACGGTGAGCCTGACGCCTCAGAATCCCTGGCAGACCTGATCCGGGTGGAAACTGGCCAAAAAGTTACAATTCCGGCCTGGCAGCAGATTGTGGAACTGGACCCGCTCGCTACTGAACCCGATGCTGCCGTCAAACAGGCCTACCGTTCGCTGAGCGGTAAAATCGGCAATCTCCTTTCCGCCGGGGTCAATCCTTTGCACCGGGAGGAAATACTCAACCGCCTGGCTGAACTGGAAGCTTTCATTGAGGAAAGGACGGTTAAAACCTCCGGAGTTTGAAGAAAGGGTTTCAAAATGCAATCACTTACTTTTAAGGGCGGCCTGCAATTTTATATATTTCCCCACTTTGAGAATTCCGGCAAGGTTATTCACGGTTTTACAACCCGTAACGGCGGTGTTAGCCGAGCGCCCTATAGCTCTTTAAATACTGCCTTTCACGTTGGGGATGACGAGGCTGACGTCCGGACCAACCGTCAGATGGCCTGTGCAGCCCTCGGACTCAACCCCGCGGATTTAGTTGCCGGCAGGCAGGTTCATGGGGACCGGATTGAAGTGGTCGGCCTGGAAGACAGGGGTAGAGGCGCAATCTCCGACAACAGTTCCCTTCCCGGCACGGACGCACTGGTAACTGGAATTACTGGGGTCCCCCTGTCCAGCTACTATGCTGATTGTGTGCCGGTTTTCCTGCTCGATCCCGTTAAAGGAGTCATTGCCATCGCCCATGCCGGATGGAAGGGCACAGCCTTAAGAATCGCAGAAAAAACCCTGAAAAAGATGAGGGATTCTTTCGGCGTTGCTCCGCGGGATTGCCTGGCCGGGATCGGTCCCTCTGTGGGACCCTGCTGTTACGAGGTGGATGAAAGGGTTATAAGCCCTTTTCAAAAGAGTTTTCCGGGAATCCGGGATTTGGCTGTTCCAACTCCGTCCGGCCGGTGGCGGCTGAATTTGTGGGAAGCAAACCGCCGTACCCTTCTGGATGCCGGTCTCAAGGCTGAAAACATTGTCTCTTCCCGGATCTGCACCTCCTGCCACCAGCAACATTTTTATTCCTACAGGGCTCAAGGGGGAAATACAGGCCGGATGACGGCTTTGATTATGTTAAAATAAGTTTAACAGGCAGGCTTAAAAGGATCTGTTTATTTTAGGCAATCACTTTTAGGGTAACAAAAGAGATAGAGTCCGAGGAAATTCGAAAGGTGATGGGGATGCCAAAAATACTGGTGGTGGACGATGAGAAAAATATTCTGGAACTGGTCCGCTTTAATCTGGAACGGGAAGGATATGAGGTATTAACTTCCCTGGACGGCGCCCGGGGTCTCGAATTGGCCCGCAGCGAAAATCCGGATTTAATTGTGCTTGATGTGATGCTCCCTGAGATTAGCGGCCTGGAGGTTTGCCGGGAACTGCACCTGGATCCCGCAACAAAGAAGATACCCATTATTATGCTCAGCGCCAGAGCCGATGAACTGGACCGGGTCCTGGGATTGGAAATGGGTGCCGATGATTACGTGACCAAGCCTTTCAGTCCCCGGGAGTTGGTGGCCAGGATTAAAGCAAGGCTGAGGCGGTCACGCAGGGGAGCAACAGGAGCTGAAGAAGCTTCGGAATCGCGTCTTGATTACGGGCGGATGGTCATAGACGAGGACCGGTTCGCTGTTTATGTAGATGGCGAAAAGCAGGAATTTACACCCAAAGAATTTGAACTGATCCGCTTCCTGGCCAGGCACCCCGGCAAGGTATTTTCCAGGGATCAGCTATTAGAGCAGGTTTGGGGTTATGATTATGCTGGGGATTCCCGTACTGTAGACGTTCATATCCGGCATATCCGGCATAAACTGGAAAATCTACCGGAAGGAGAACAGGTCATAGAAACTGTGCGAGGGGTAGGTTATCGCTTTAAGGAGGGCTGGCGTTGCTAATCAAACTGGGTACTTTCTGGAGATTTGGCTGGAGGCCGATTGCCAGCTACTTTTTTCTCTTTCTGGTGTTTTTTGCCTTGACGCAGCTTACTTCCGATGAAAGGGTAAGTCTCTGGGGGGCGGCGGCTACTGCCTTTATCTGTTCCGCTATCCTTGCTTTGATTATGTATAAGCGTTTAATCAATCCCCTGGGTGAAATGGCTGAAATCGCCCAGGAGATGGCCAGGGGAAATTTGGATCAGGAGATCCGGAATTTCGCCCAGGACGAAATAGGCGACCTGGCCCGTTCCATAAACTATATGGCGAGGCAGCTGAAGAGCAATATTGAAAGTGTTATTTCGGAAAAAAACCGGATTCAGGCCATTTTGTCCAGTATAGCCGACGGTGTGATCGCCGTGGACAACTGGGGGAGGGTTATTCTGATTAACCCTGTGGTGGAAGAATTGTTTGGTATAGACATGGCCTATAGTAAAGGAAAAAACATCCTTAGGGTGATTCGCAATTATGAACTGGAAAAAATGCTGAGCAAGGCTCTGGAAACCGGATGTCCTGTAGAAAAGCAAATTGAAATTTTAACGCCGGAGCCGCTGGTTTTCCGTGTCCATGTGACCCCCTTAAAGAATATCGGGGTGGAACACGGGGGGGCTGTGGCTGTACTCAAGGACGTCACAGAAAGAAAAAGAGTGGAAGAGATGCGCAGCGATTTTGTTGCCAATGTTTCCCATGAGCTGAGAACACCCCTGACTTCCATCCGGGGTTTTGCGGAGACGCTGCTGGACGGGGCCATTGATGAACCGAAACTGGCCAGGCAGTTCTTGGAGATTATGAACACAGAAACCGAGCGTCTGTCAAGGTTAATCGATGAACTACTAAACCTTTCCAAGATTGAAGACCGTAAGACCGTACCGAGCCTGCAGCTGTTAAAAATTGAAGATTTAATCCAGAGGACGGTTGCCATCCTGAAATCCCGGGCTCAGGAAAAAAATATTGAGATAAGTATTAGTTTGCCTGATAATCTTCCTCAGGTTCCTGGTGATCCCGATATGCTGAGCCAGGTTTTAATCAACCTCATCGATAATTCGGTCAGCTATACCCAGCCGGGAGGTAAAATTCAGATCCACGCTGCAGCCTGGGAAGATGAATTAAAGGTGGATGTGCAGGACAACGGTATCGGTATACCGCCGGAAAGCCTCTCCCGGGTTTTTGAAAGGTTCTACAGGGTGGATAAGGCGCGCTCCCGGGAGCAGGGGGGTACCGGCCTGGGACTTTCCATCGTCAAACATATAATTGATGCCCACCATGGAAGTGTTCAGGTAGAAAGCAAGGTCGGTGTGGGCAGCACGTTTTCCTTTGTTCTGCCTTTACACAAAACGGGCAGCAGCAAAACACTTCAGTATATGTTGTAATTTTCAAAAGGTCTTAAAAACTTGGATTTTTTTAAATTGAGCGCAGGCCATGATCACGCAGGAATTAGCTTTCCGGCCGTCGAAATAAGATTCTACATTTGAAGTTAATATTTGGGGGAGTGAATGAGAAAAGAAACCACTATTCCCATTTCGAGAAGGAGAAAACGCAGAACTCCTGACTCCTGCCTGCCTTACCTTGCTCTGGCGGTCCTGTTAATCTGCGGGGCCTTTATTGCCTGGGGACGCCTTGCTGTATTATTATCTGGAGTACAGTTTCTTACCCAGCAGGAGATTTGCCAGACCGTCCTGCTGGAGGGCATCCTCGTTAAGGAAGAAATAGTAATCCGGTCCCCGGTCACAGGAAAAGTTCATTTTAAGGCAACTGATGGAAACCGTCTCGAAATGGGGGCGCCGGCAGCAGAAGTGGTGGCTGTAGAGGGCGGTGGGGCTTCGTATAGATTGATTACACCTTCTGCGGGTATGTTTTGTACCCACCTGGACGGTCTTGAGAATGTTCTTTCTCCTGCTAATCTTGATGTATTGGATTTTTCCAGCCTTGAAAGAATAAGTCGCAAGCAAGTATTAGAAGGAGAGCGAGTGGAAAAGGGGCAGCCTGTATTTAAATTAATTGATAATCTTTCTGCCACATATTTATACACGGAGACTTCAAAGACGGACTTTCCGGTTCAACTAAAGGAAGGGTCCAATTGGTTTAAAGCAACATGGAATGACCTTCCCCTGATGGTTAAGACTTATAGTATTGTAGAGAAAGGGGACAGGTGGGAAGGGTTGTTTCAATTGTCCGGTTTTCCGGACGAACTGGTTCACAACCGGCAGGTAAGTTTGAAGATCATTTCAGTCCGGCTTGCAGGATTCCTGGTACCGCAGTATGCTGTTGTTTACCGGGACGAAACGCCCGGTATATATCTGGCTGTTAAGAAAAGAGCCCAGTGGGTTCCTGTCAAGGTTGAGGGTGAGTTACAGGGAAAGGTGGCTATTTCCGGCAGGGGATTGGGTGAGGACACCCGGTATGTGAGCAACCCCTTGCTGGTCCGGGATGGGAGCCTGGTGGAATAAAGGGGCGAGGTAGATTGAATGTCCTGGACAACCTTAACCGGGTGCGCCGGCAAATCGCTGCAACCGCCCTGCGTGCAGGCCGCGACCCGGCTCAGGTGAAGCTGGTAGCGGTTACCAAAACAGTTCCGGTGGAAATCATCAGGGAGATGCTCACCCTGGGTTTGGATAGCCTGGGGGAGAACAGGGCGCAGGAATTGCTGTCCAAGTACAAGGAGTTGCCCCCTGGTGTGGAGTGGCATTTTATTGGTCGCCTGCAAACTAATAAAGTCAAAAAAATAATTGATAAAGTCAGCTTAATCCATTCCCTGGACCGCTGGTCCCTGGCTCTGGAAATTAGCCGGGCGGCCTGCGAAAAGGGCCTGACTGCCCGGGTCCTGGTGCAGGTTAACGCATCAGGTGAAAAGACAAAATCCGGCTTACACCTTCAGGAAGTGGAGGAGTTTGTGACTGAGGCAAGCCGCCTGCCGGGTTTGGAAATATGCGGCTTGATGACCATTGCGCCCTGGACTGAAAACCCGGAGGATGTACGCCCGGTCTTCAGGCAGGTGAGGGACTTGAGCCTGCGGCTACAGCACAATCTGAAAGCCAGAATGGACTGCCTGTCCATGGGCATGAGCGGTGACTATGAAGTAGCCCTGGAAGAAGGCGCCAACGTCCTGCGGATCGGAACGGCAATTTTTGGCCGGCGGGTTTAAGAAAACCTTGGTGAAGAAGGTCTGGATTCTCCTTAAAAAGAGACTTTCCATTAAAGGCATGTAGAGCATAAATACAAGGAGGGACGAGCCTATGGCCGTGAAGCTTGTTGATAAAGTACTCAGCTTCATGGGATTTGAAGAAGAGGCTGTGGAGGAAGACACTAAATTCAACCGGGAAGAAGAACCGGAAGAGCAGCCCTGGCGCCGGAAAAGGGACAGGTTCAGGGAAAAGGAAAAGGAGACGGGCTCTGTTGTAAGCCTCCCGGTCCAGCGCCAGGTGCGGGTTGTGGTAGTGGAGCCCAAGGTGTTTGACGAAGTTAAGGATATTGCCGAAAATCTCAAAAACAGGCGCCCGGTTATTGTTAATCTGGAACAGGCTACTCCGGAACTGGCCAGACGGGTGGTAGATTTTGTGATGGGGGCGTCCTATGCGTTGAACGGGAGTCAGCAAAAAGTAGGCAGCGGAATATTTCTTTTCGTCCCGAGCAATATGGATATATCCAGCGAACTAAAGGAACAGGGCAGGGAAAAAGGGATGTTTTCCTGGATGCGTACATAATGTCATAAGGAGGTGGTACTGTGCCCCTAAAGGGTCAGAAAATTGGTTTTCTGGGCGCTGGGGTCATGGCGGAAGCCTTAATCTCCGGCCTGCTTAAAGCTGGTCTGGTATCGCCTGCCGGGCTTATTGCCTGCGATGTCAACACCGGGCGGCTGGAGCTCCTCAAAGGAAAATATCTGATTGAAACAACGGTTGCTAACCAGGAGCTGATTAAACAGGCGGATCTGGTTATCCTTGCCGTCAAGCCACCTGTCGTCGTGCCGCTGTTAAAAGAAACTGCCCGGGCCTGGGGTTCGGGTCAAACCCTGATTTCAATTGCAGCGGGTATCACCACCGGAACAATCGAATCATGCCTGGAAAGACCGGTACAGGTGGTACGGGTAATGCCCAATACGCCCTGCCTTGTTGGAGAAGGGGCCAGCGCAGTCAGTGCCGGCAGCAAAGCCTCCAGGGAGAGCGTCAACAGGGCGCTGGCTATTTTTACAGCGGTGGGAAAAGCAGTGGAAGTTCCCGAAGCACTCCTTGATTGTGTAACAGGCTTGAGCGGCAGCGGTCCGGGTTATATGTATCTGATCCTGGAGGGGTTGATTGACGGAGCAGTGAGGCAGGGCTTGCCAAGGGATGTGGCCAGGCTTTTAATTACTCAAACAATGCTGGGCTCCGCTAAAATGGTCCTTGATACCGGGGAGCACCCTGCCAGGTTAAAGGATATGGTGACTACACCGGGGGGAACTACCATAGCCGGGTTGTATGCCCTGGAAGAAGGATCTTTAAGAGCGCTGCTGATGAAAGCAGTCGCCGATGCCTCCCGCCGCTCGCGGGAGCTTTCCGGGAAATAACCGGGCCGGTCATCAGGGCCCGGGAGTCTAATTGTGGGGTGGATTATGGGTATTGTTGTTACAGCGATAGATGTTGCTTTTCAGGTTTATACCTGGCTGTTAATCATTCGAATCCTTCTTTCCTGGTTTCCCCGCCTTAATCCGTATCACCCGGTGATCCGGTTTATCTATGAAATCACGGAGCCCTTTCTTGTGCTTTTCAGGCGGGTTATTCCTCCTATCGGAGCTGTTGATTTCTCCCCGATTATTGCTTTTTTCGTCCTGCAGTTAATCAGGCAGGTTATCGTTGGAATTCTCTGGAGGATTCTGTGAAGCCGGATCGCAAGAAGTTGCTGGAACGTGCCCGGAACGGAGAGGAAAGAGCTTTGTTTAACAGGGCCTTGGATCTGGGAGAAGCCGTGTTGACCAGCGGAGTGACCCAGTTAACCGGTTTTTACGACCCGTATCGCGCGGGTCTTATCATTTCCCTGAGCAAGGCGCTTCCAGGGCTGGCCGCCACGCCGGCGGGCGGTTATAAGGGCGCTGAAAGGGTGTGCCTGGCTCTTCATCCCGTTGGTGTTGAACCCCTCTGGACAGATTATGACTTCGCTTTAATCGCGATAAAAGGTAACTTTGAAAGAGCTGGAGTCAAATACCGCGATGTTCAGGGAGCACTTATGGGACTGGGCTTGAAGCGGGAGAAGTTTGGGGATATCCGGCTTTCAGATGGGGAGGCGCAAGTCGTCACTACGGGGGATGTTGCGCCCTATGTGGCTGCGAACCTGAACAAGGTCGGCCGGGTTAGGGTAGTGGTGGAGATCACAACTTGTGAGGGTTTACGGCCACCGGAGCATCCCTTCAAGGAAATCAAGGCAACTGTTTCCTCCCTTCGCCTGGATTCTGTCGCTGCGGCTTGTTTTTCTACTTCCCGCAGCAAAATTGTCCGGGATATTGAGGCTGAACAATTGAGTGTAAACTGGCAAGTCTGTTCTGATCCTGCAACGCCGGTCGGCGAGGGAGATACTATTTCTGCCCGCGGTCGTGGACGGGCAGTGGTAGCCGGTGTTAAAGGTCCGCTCAAAAGCGGACGCATGGGTGTTGTCATAAATAAATACGTTTAGCGTTTTTCTGAAATTTATATAATGATTAAAATGAAGACAAGCCTATTCCCATAGTGGTTAGATTGGACAGGTATTAACGAGGTGAAAAGCGTGTTAACACCGATAGATATTCAAAAAAAGGAATTCAGTCGCAAATTCCGTGGTTATAGTGATGAGGAAGTAGATATCTTTATGGATCAGATTACCCAGGATTATGAAAAGCTTTTCCGGGAGAATCAGGATTTGAAGGATCAGCTGGAGCAGGTCAACAAAAATGTAGCCCACTATCAGGAAATTGAGGAAGTGCTTAAAAACACCATGATTCTTGCTCAGAAAAACGCCGAGGATATCAGGCAGAATACGGAAAAGGAAGCACAATTGCTGATAGATAAGGCCAGGATCGAGGCGGACCGTATAACCAGGGAGTCCGAGCAGGAAGCAGCCGCAATTTTGCAGGAGGCAGAGCGGCGTGCCGGCGATTTGATTGCGGAGGCGGAACGTAAAGTTTCGGTCATATTTGAAGAATATCACCGTCTGGAAAGTCAGGCTCAGATTTTTAAAATGCGGTTCCGTTCTTTTCTGGAAACCCAGTTGAAAATTTTGGAGGGTGAGCACGAAGAGACTCCTTTTGAAAGAGAGGAGCCGGCAGAAGAAGAGGAAAGCCTGGATTAAAACCTGCTTTTTCGCGGAATGGACAAAAACAGCAGGCCGGCCGGAGGGGGGCAGGGTTTGAAGAACATTTTCAATAAGCTTGCGGGGCGGCGACCCAGGATTCAAAATGAATATGAGTATCAGGTTTTTGCTGTGCTCCTTCCGCTTATTCAAAAACAGGATCAGCTTTACATATTATTTGAAGTCAGAGCCGGCAATTTAAGGCGGCAGCCCGGGGAAATCTGTTTCCCGGGCGGCAGGGTGGAGCTCTGGGAGATGGCCCGGCCCCATACTGCGGCTGTCCGGGAAACAGTCGAAGAACTGGGCATCCGGCAGGAACAGGTGGTCTTAATCGGACCCCTGGACTACCTGGTCAACCCCCACGGGACTCTGATTTATCCGTACCTGGGTGTAATTGAGGATTATCAGGACGTTACTCCCAACCCGGCAGAAGTTGAGGAAATTTTTCTGGCCCCTTTGGAGTACTTCATGCTCAATCCACCCTCTAAAAGCAGTCTGGAGGTAGTAACACGCTATGCGCCGGACTTCCCCTTTCATAAAGTACCGGAGTCCTACCAAAAAGAAGGTGCCCGGCAGGGAAGCTTTACCGTGTATTTTTATGAATACGGCGGGCGTTTTATCTGGGGTATGACGGCAAGGATTTTATACAACCTGGTTAACATTTGCTGTCCGGAAGTGCCGGCGCGGCAGCCATGAGCAGAATCAGGAACGGAGCTGCTGTTTGAACTGATTGACGCCGGGGTAAGGAAACTTGAAGCAGGACTACCATAGGTTTAACGGTAGCGGGAGTTGAAAAAACATGCTCAATATCCGGGAAGATAAAAACGGTGTTGTTTTCAAGGTAAGGGTGCAACCGCGTTCTTCTAAAAACCAGATCGCAGGTTTGTTTGATGACTCGCTAAAGGTTCGTTTAACCGCCCCCCCGGTGGAGGGAGAGGCCAATGAGGCCTGCTGTGCTTTTTTGGCCAAAGTACTGGCGGTGCCCCGCTTGCGGGTGGAAATCGCAGCGGGTCAAAGCAGCCGTAATAAACTGGTCCGTGTGGAGGGTCTGAACATAGAACAGGTTTTAAAGGCTTTGGGCTTATAAAGGTACGGGCGTTCTTGGTTCGGAGCCGGGTGTTTTTAAGGGTCTCCAAGTTGACTGAACCGGTATCTTTCTATATAATATTGCCTGTTAGAGCATATTCCCACCTGCCTGTGAACGGGGGGAGTAGACGGGGTGGTCCGTTTAAGAGAGCCTGGACAAGGTGCGAGCCGGGTACGGAGAACCGTCGAAAATCACCCGGGAGGCGCCGTCTGAAACCTTGCTGTGGGATTAAGAAGGGCCGGCTTGCCACCGTTATCGGGCGCGAAGCGGCTGGTTTTTGACAGAGAGCGTATCTCAAGCCTTTGCCTTAAAGACCAGCAGTTAGGGTGGTACCGCGGGTCTTCAATCCCGTCCCTTGGGGGACGGGATTTTTGCATTAGAAATTATTAACCCGCCCGAACACCGGCAAGGTGATTTGTTCGTAATTAGCCGGCCGGATTCATTATTCATTAAATCATTAATAAGCGAGGTGTCTAAAGCATTGGACTACAGCAAGACATTAAACCTGCCTAAAACCGACTTTCCCATGCGGGGGAATCTGCCTCAGCGGGAGCCGGAGATTTTAAAATTCTGGGAAGAAATTAATATTTATGAAATGGTCCAGCAAAAAAACCGGGGACGCCGGAAGTTCATCCTGCATGACGGGCCCCCTTACGCCAACGGGCATATTCACCTGGGTCACGTTTTAAACAAGGTATTAAAGGATATTGTCATAAAGTACCACTCCATGTCCGGTTATGACGCGCCTTATGTACCGGGCTGGGATACCCACGGCCTGCCCATTGAGCAGCAGGCCATCAAAGCCTTCGGTCTGAACCGTCATCAAATCCCCCCGGTGGAATTCCGGCAAAAGTGCAAGGAATTTGCCCTGAAATACGTAGAGATCCAGCGGGAAGAATTCAAGCGCCTGGGCGTGCGGGGTGAGTGGGACAATCCTTACCTGACCCTGAAGCCCTATTTCGAGGCCCGCCAGATTGGCGCCTTCGGTGAAATGGCCAAAAAGGGCTATATTTATAAGGGTCTGAAGCCGGTCTACTGGTGTGCCTCCTGCGAAACCGCCCTGGCCGAGGCCGAAGTGGAGTACGACGATAAACGCTCGGCTTCGATTTATGTGCGTTTCCCGGTTTGCAACGGCAGGGGGGTCCTGCCTGAAAAGGATACCTATGTGGTCATCTGGACCACCACACCCTGGACGCTGCCCGCCAACCTGGCTATTTGCCTGCACCCCGACTACCGCTATGTCCTGGTCCGGACAGACCGGGAACAATATCTGGTTGCCGAAGAATTAAAAGATAGTTTTCTGGAGCTTATCGGCGCCTCCAACGCCGAAGTGACAGCAGATTTTAAAGGGTCGGAGCTGGAGCGGGTGGAATGCGGCCACCCCTTTGTAGACAGAGTTTCCCTGGTAATCCTGGGCGGGCACGTTACCCTGGAGCAGGGCACCGGTTGTGTGCACACCGCACCGGGCCACGGCATGGAGGACTTCATTGTAGGCAGGGAGTACGGTCTGCCGGTGCTCTCGCCGGTGGACGCCAGGGGGCGTTTTACCGGGGAAGGGGGCATCTTTGCCGGCCAGTTTTACCTGGACGCCAACAAAGCAGTCCTGGAAGAACTGCAGCGCCGGGGGCATCTGCTGCATCAAGCCACAGTCCAGCACCAGTATCCGCACTGCTGGCGCTGCAAAAAACCGGTCTTTTTCCGCGCCACGGAGCAGTGGTTTGCCTCCATTGACGGATTCCGCCAGGCGACCCTGGAGGCAATCCGCAAGGTGCGCTGGATCCCGGCCTGGGGCGAGGAGCGCATCTACAGCATGGTTGCCAACCGGGGCGACTGGTGCATTTCCCGCCAGCGCAGCTGGGGAGTGCCCATCCCTATTTTTTACTGCAAAGAGTGCGGCAAAGAGCTCATTAATGATCAAACCATCAGCCACCTCCAGGAACTGTTCCGGGAACACGGCTCCGATGTCTGGTTTGCCAGGGAGGCAGGCGAACTGCTGCCGCCCGGAATAAAATGCCCGCACTGCAGCAGCGGGGAATTCAGCAAGGAAAAAGACATCATGGACGTCTGGTTTGATTCCGGCACCAGCCACCTGGGCGTTCTGGACCAGAATCCCGACTGGCCGGATTTGCGCTGGCCTGCCGATCTGTACCTGGAGGGGAGCGATCAGCACCGCGGCTGGTTTAATTCATCCCTGTCCACTTCTGTGGCCGTAACCGGAGAGGCGCCCTACCGGGCGGTCTTAACCCACGGTTTTGTTGTGGATGAGCAGGGCCGGAAGATGTCGAAGTCCCTGGGCAATGTGGTGGACCCCGCTAAAGTTATCCAACAAATGGGCGCGGATATTTTAAGGCTGTGGGTCAGTTCGGCCGACTACCGGGGCGACCTGGCAGCCTCCCCGGGCATCCTCAAGCAGATGACGGAGGCCTACCGGAAAATCAGGAACACCTGCCGTTTCCTGCTGGGCAACCTCTATGATTTTGACCCTGCTAAAGACGCAATCAGTTATCACGAAATGCTGGAAATCGACCGCTGGGCCCTGTTGAAGCTGCAAAAATTGATCCGGAAAGTTACCTGCGGCTACCGTGATTACGAGTTTCATGTTGTTTATCACGCTATCCACGGTTTTTGCACCGTTGATCTGAGCGCCCTTTACCTGGATATAATTAAAGACCGCCTTTACACCGCTCCGACCCGTTCTCCGGAGCGGCGGTCCGCCCAAACTGTCCTTTACCATGCTCTAAGTGCCCTGGCGCGGCTGTTGGCCCCGGTGCTGGCCTTTACCTCGGAAGAAATCTGGCGCTACATTCCCGGCGACAGGGAAGGGGCCATCAGCGTGCAGCTTACCTCCATGCCCGAAGTTGTGGAAGAGTACCTTGATGAAGAACTGGACCAGAAGTGGGAGCGCCTCCTGGAAGTACGGGGTGAAGTGACCAGGGCCCTGGAAGCCGCCCGGCGGGATAAGGTTATCGGTAACTCCCTGGAAGCCGCCGTTGAACTGTACGCCGGAGAAGACCTGTACAACTTTTTAAAGCCCATGGCTAAAGAACTGGCCGCTATCTTTATCGTATCCGGCGCCACTCTGAAACCTCTGGAAGAGATCCCTGGAGGCGTAAGGGAATCAGAGCAACTTCCGGGGCTGGCGGTGACCGTGCGGACCGCCGGCGGCCGTAAATGTGAACGCTGCTGGATGTACCACGAAGGCGTGGGTGCTGATTCCGGACACCCCGCCCTCTGTCCCCGCTGCGTAGGGGTTATAACACAATAAGCCGGGGGAATTCTTTATGCTTAATTCCGGGCAGGGCTGGTTCGCCCTGTTCCAGAAATATTTCATGGCGGTGTAAAAGCCGCCTTTTTTTGTCTAAAAATTTCAAAGATCGGGGGGAAATTTGCGGGTGCGTGTCCAAACCTTTAAAGAAAAGCCAAAGGACGGCAGTCATGGATTGCTGCCCGGGCTGAAAGGTGTGAGCTGAATTGAATCAGAATAAAGCCGGGGAATTCAGGGAAGAAGGCGACAGGAAGGTGTTTGAAAGTAAAAAAAAGGGGGGCGGCCTCAGCCCCGCTCACAGGTTTCTTGCCTTTATGCTCTGGCTTGGAGTGGTCTGCGGCGGATTTTTTCTGGCCAAGTATTACTTTGATCAGGCTATTCAGACTGTTCAGCAGACCAACGCTATGAATGTGCAGACCCTGGAAGCCCGTTTGGAGAGCTTGGCCGCAGATGTTGGTGAAATAAAAAAAGATCTGAATTCAGCGGGGCGCACCCTGTCCAGCTCTGACTCCATCCAGAAGGAGTTAAACAAGAAAATTGAAGAGTTGGACAGTCAGCTCAAAGAATTGGAAAAGAGTTTAAATATTTTAAGGGAGGCCCCCTGATGCGGCATGTCAATTTATTTCTGGTTTTTTCTCTGGCTCCTTTTATCGGCTTGTTGCTTTTTTTCACCGGCCTTCCCAAAAGCCTGCAGGCCCTGGAAATGCCGTTGAAAAGCCTGCATGAGGGCACGGGTGTAATAGAAGGCCAGTTGTTGGAGATCAGGCGGGATACGGGCATATTGAGTGAAACTGTGCTGGAACAGGAGCGCCTTTACCAGGAACAGAGTAATATCCTGGAATCCCTTGCCGGCAAAAGCCAGGAGCACAGGCAGCTCTCGGACGGGATCTATGAGGAGCGCATCCTGGCCATGCTGGGGCCTCCCGTGGGTACCCACAGGTCCGGGCGGGTGGAAATCAAGGTCTTTAAACTGGACGAGCTTGGCTACCGGGGGTATATTGCCAAAATTAAACTTTTTGATCCCGGGGCCTTGAAAGTTGTCCTGGCCGGGGACAAACCCGGCAATCTGGAAACAACTGCAAATGCAGTAAAGCGCACCGGGGCCATCCTGGGTATTAACGGGGGCGGTTTTTACAATGCCGGCGGCAAGTCGCTTCCCATCGGCAATACGGTAATCGACGGCAAACTGGTTGGAGGTTTTACCCCCGCAGATGATGTTTTTTTTGCCGGTACAGGAAAAAGCGGCTCCTTTATCGGCGGGGTTTTCACCAAAAAAGAAGACCTGCTCAAACTCGATCCCTGGCAGGGTGTAAGTTTTCTGCCGGTCCTGATCAGGCAGGGGCAACCCGCATCCATTCCGGAAGAATGGAAAACCACCCGCCAGCCGCGAACCATTATCGGTGAGTACGCCAACGGGGATCTGATCCTGATTGTTGTGGACGGGCGTCAAGCAGACTGGAGCAGCGGTGTAACCCTGGAAAGGCTGCAGGTTAAACTGGCGGAGCTGGGTGTCAAAGAAGGCTACAATCTTGACGGCGGCGGCTCCAGTACCTTTATTTTCAAGGGTGAAGTCTTAAACCGCCCTTCCGACGGAAAACAGCGGCCGGTAGTTACAAATATTGTAATTATGCCCTGACCTTAAAGCGGTCAAAAACATTGTGTGCTGCTCCACCGGCCCGGTTAATGCTAAAAAGATTGTTCCCAAGACAAGAAACCTTCCTCATAGAATTGAGGAAGGTTTCTATGTTAAGAGCCCGTAATGACCTACGCTCCAGCCATTACGCATACCTTCGCAGCCCATGACAATCTTTCGACTGCCATGAACCATTACGGCACCCGTAATGACCTTTGCTCGACTATCATGGATATCTAGGGAGCCTATAACAATCTTTCGACTGCTATAGACCCCAGGCTTAAAAGTAGAGTCATAGCATCCGAAACCCATGATAGTCTTAGCTCGACCAATGGACATCCCTTGTGACCCTGCAGCAATCGTTCGGACTGCTGCAAAGCCTGCCGGAACACCCATCAGTCTGCCCTCCGGCCAATACCGAACCATTTTGACCCGGTATTGACCTTTGGCCGACTATTACAGAGCCTTGTTGACCCTGTAACAGTCTTGGCTCGGCCATTACGAACCCTTGTGATAGTATTGTGCCCAAAAGAGCAGGCTTTATTAACAAATTTACATGGTAATTTTATACAATTTTTTTGCTTTTTTCTCCAATGATTCTAGTAAAATAATAGTCCTTTCCAAAAAAATCCTGGTCTTTTTGATTGGAGGATTTGGCAGGAACCTTTTCGGACAGACTTAAAGCAGGTTAATATTTTTAAAGATTAGCCTCCTGTTCGTAACAGAGTGTAGAATTATTCGCCTTACTTTCATTTAATTATGCTGCAAGGGGAATCAATTATGGTAAAATTAGTAACGGTGATGGGAAATGTTCTTTTTAATTATTGCAATTGTCTTATTGCTTGATCAGGGCTCCAAGGCGGCTGTGCAGATGTGGATGTATCAGGGCGAATCCATACCCATTATCAAGCAGGTTTTTCACCTCACCTACATCCTTAATCCGGGGGCGGCCTTCGGCTTCCTGGCCCACCAGACGAACCTCTTCATTATCGTTACGGTGGGCCTGGTCCTGGGGGTGCTGCTGTTTTACCGGAGCCTGCCCCTGGAGAGGGTTTTCATGCGCTACGGCCTGGCCCTGGTTGTGGGGGGGGCTCTGGGCAACCTGGTGGACCGCCTGCGTTTCGGCAAGGTCGTTGATTTTCTGGATTTTCGGGTGTGGCCGGTCTTTAACCTGGCTGATTCGGCCATTGTGATCGGCGTCTGCCTGTTGACTCTGGATTTTTTAAAGGATTCGGTTCAAAAACAGGATAAGGAAAGTGAGTAACAGTGCCGGAAGTTTATCCCTTTGAAGTGGCCGAGGATGATGCCGGGAAGAGGCTGGATGTTTTTCTCTCTGAGGAAATTGAGGAGTTTACCCGTTCTTTCATCCAGAAACTAATTGCTGGTGGACTGGCATCCGTCAACCGGGCGCCGGCCCGGGCCAGTTACAGGGTCAAGCCCCGGGATCTGGTAGAACTGCAGGTGCCTGAGCCGGAGGGACTGAAATTGGAGGGCGAACCCATACCCCTGGATGTTTATTATGAAGACAGCGATGTCATTGTAGTGAACAAGCCCCGGGGCATGGTGGTCCATCCTGCGGAAGGCAATTATTCCGGCACGCTGGTTCACGCCCTGCTGGCTCACTGCAAAGATCTATCGGGGATCAACGGAATAACACGCCCGGGGATCGTACACCGGCTGGATAAAGATACCTCCGGCCTGATTGTGGCAGCCAAAAACGATTTTGCCCACCTGGACCTGGCCCGGCAATTTAAGGACAGGCTCATTACCCGGCGTTATTTGGCCCTGGTGCATGGCCGGGTCAAGGAGCAGAGCGGCGCCGTGGATGCCCCCATTGGGAGAGACCCGCGGGACAGGCAAAAAATGGCAGTTGTAATGAAAAACGGAAAGCACGCCGTAACAGGGTACCGCGTGCTCCGCCGTTTTCAGGACTATACCTGGCTGGAGTTAAAACTTGAAACCGGCCGTACTCATCAGATTAGAGTGCATCTGTCTTTTATCGGTCATCCCCTGGTGGGCGACCAGAAGTACGGTCCCGCACGGTCCCATTTCAATTTAAACGGACAATTCCTGCACGCGGCGGTGCTGGGTTTCAGCCATCCCCGGAAGGGAACCCGGATTGAACTTGAGGCGCCCCTGCCCGGGGAACTGGCCGCTGTTTTACAGAAATTAACGCCTGAAGATACGGAGCCCCCGGGTGAATAGAGCTGCAACAGCCGCTGCCATCAGGGGACCCACGGGCACGCCGTGTAAAAAGACGATGCCCAGAATCGAGCCGATAACCAGCCCAAAGACGATCTCCGGATCTATTTTTAATAGTTTCAAACCTTGAGTGTTGAGACAGGTAGCCAGGGCTCCCCCGGCGATAGAAAGAATACCGGGAAGCGAAGTCAGGTTGTAGATGATGTCCTGTTCGGTTATTTTGCCGTTGGCCAGGGGTACCAGGATGGAAAGCATCAGGAAAAGAATACCCATTTCCAACCCGCGCCGTTCCAGGAGAGAGAAGACAAATTTAAGGTTGGTAAATTTAGCGATTAACAACAGGCAGGCTGCCGTAGCTATGAGGTTGGAGCGGGCCATAATTCCAATGAGCAGCAGTGCCACCAGCATATTAACCCCGGACATAATTTTCCCTCTTCTTTCCAGTGCTGTGCTAATAAATATGCGAAAACCCGCCGGTTATATTACCAAAAGCCTGCCGGGCGGCGCATGAGGTTGACAGAGCTTTTTTTTAGAATGTCCGGGCCAAACTTATTCCGGGCACGCCAGCTTCAAAAATGGCCGGACAGGGCAGCTCAGCTGCTGCTTTGACTTTTATAGACAGGGTACAGGGTGTCTCCCCTCAGACCCACCCGCAGGGCTTCCAGGGCCAGGACCTCCGGGGGTGGAATGTTTCCAAGATTGACGTTTGGTCCAAAACTCAAAATTAACTCCTGCTGCTGGTTCTTCAGGGGCGCCTCCCAGAGCAGCCGGCTGCAATCCACGGCCTCCAGCAACTCCTCCATTTCATTTTGAATGAATTTGCCCTCGCTGTCATAAATCCCGGCATTTTTTCCGGATTCCCTGCCCTCCACGATCACCTGGCAGGCGCCCTGAGCCAGGTCTTGCTTGATCTGTTCAATATAGCCGGCAACAGATACTTTGTTACCGGGTATCTTTTTGCCTACCTCGGTCAGGACCTTCAGGCCAAGATTCCGTGCCTCTGAGATGGCGCTTGCTCTCACCTCTGGGGACATCTCAATGGTGCCGTCGGAAACTTCAATGGCGGTGAAGCCAATCCGCCCGGCAGTGCGGATGTATTCCAAAAGCTTGTTCTGGAGCACGGCAATCTCCAGAAATGTTCCCCCCGGGTAGATATCCACTCCAAAGCTTTTGGTCAGGCTGATTTTTTCCTCCAACAAAGTACCGCTGTAAAGTGCCGGAGTGCCGAAGCCCAGCTTGATGAAATCAATGTAATCCCCGGCCGTCATCAACAGATCCTTCAGTCCTCCCAGGCCCAGTCCCTTGTCGATAACCATGGTCAGACCCTGCTGCCTGGGTTTTTGGCTGCGTCCCTGGAGGGGGAAGCGCAGCATCTCCAGCCAAATATTGGTATTAACTTGTCCACTCATAATAACACTCCTTTCCCGGTTGCTCCACCATTTAAGGTGAATGATCCGCACCTCCGTCTCTTGTAGATTTCCGGGAAAAGGCGGACTTCATTTTAAGGTATTCAGTTGCGAACAAAAGGTTGCCGGCGGTAACACCCGCTTTCTCCTCAATAGCATGCTTTAACCGGGGGGATGATTGAAGTAAAAAGAAAAGCCCTGCGTTTTAAATTGCTTTTTCCCGGGCCGTGGAAAATTAATTCTCCATCCGGGGGAGCAGAGTTAATTACTCCGCCTCAGGACTAAAAGGAAATAAAGATAATAATTGCAAAGAGAATAATTATAAAGGAATTACAATCATTCCGGGCGAATTTGTTTTTAATTAAAGTCAGGGGGGATGGATGATGAGAAAATCTGTGTTGGTTTTTGTGGTCCTTTTACTTTTTATGAGCAGTTTTGTTCTTGCCGGGTGCGGCGGCCAGAAGGATACCGGCAGTCCGCCTGCTGGAGAGACACAGCAGACAGGTACGGAAACCGCCACGCAGGACGGTGCCGACTCCGTTGCAGATCTTTTGGGGAAAGGTAAAAATGTCGAGGGGATGTCTTACGATTACACTATGACGTCAGGGGACATCTCAATAAACGGTAAGGTCTGGATGCAGGGTGAGAAGATCAAAGCCGAAGCTGTGATGCAGGGTCAAAAGGTGATCACCATTGTTGACGGAGATGCTGCCTATACTTATCATCCGGATGAAAACACCGCCTTCATGATGGATCTGGATCAGGCCGGGCAGACGGAAACACCTTCCGATTTTATTGAAGATGTAGATACCAGGCCCGACCAGTATAAAATTGTCGATAGTGTCGTTTATGATGGTGTGAAGTGCAAAATTGTTGAGGTCACCGGCGCGGACGGGCAGGAACAGGTCAAGATGTGGGTGCGCGAGGACTACGGGATCCCTGTCCGCGTGGAGACCTCCGTTCCTGATGGAGAAAAAATGGTTCTTGAATATAAGAACTTAAAGCTGGGACCCCAGCCTTCCGGGACCTTCGAGCTTCCGGCAGGCGTCGAGGTCATGGATATGAGTGAAATGCTCAAACAAATCCCCCAGGCAGGGCAGCTACCGGGCGGCAATTGACAGGATTAATCCTGATCAAAATGACTCTAAGTTTTTCGGTCCTTTGGGTGGCGCAGCTACAGCGGCATGTAGTCTGTGATAATTTTTTAAAATGAACAGGAAACCTATATTGTTACGATGTAAGTCAAAAAAAGAGCCTACGGGCTCTTTTTTCCGGAGCCGGGGCAGGGTAGTCATTTCTCTTCGTTTCCAGGCATATGAGTTTTAAAGAGTCTGGTTGGGAGGAGAAAATTATGTTTTTTATAACCGATAAAATTGTCGCTGGTATGGCGGGGATCCGGATTCTTTCAGCTACCATCGAGTTTACTGCCGCCATGTTGATGCTCAAGTTCGGCAGGGTGGAAACTGCTTTTAAGATTAACTCGCTCCTGGCCCTGGTGGGCCCCACGGTTTTTCTGACTGTCACCACCCTCGGCCTGGTGGGGCTGGCCGGTAAGGTTTCCTTCAGCGGTATGTTATCCATTATTCTGGGAGTTGCCCTGATCTTTTCCGGGATAAACAAACTTTGAATTTTTTCGGATAAGCCCTCTTCTCCCTGCCCGCTGCTTTCAATAGTTCCAGGAATTTCTGCTGTTTTATAAAGGAAATCCCGGGCCTTTTTTAGTGAGTATTCCCTTAACTGATAAAATAAAATCAACAGATATCAACAAATAAGAATGAACACAATATACCAGGGAAAAGCTCGTAGTAAAATAGTTTTAGGACAAAAAGAGACTCCCCTTTTTGATTGACACTTGCTAGATTATTTTGTAAAATTACAAGGACATAAACCTTTAAATCGGCCCCGTGAGGCCGGTAAGGAATCATAGAAAGCTTTATCAAAAGGCCAACTATGCCTGCTTACCGGTGGTATGCAGGCGTTTTGTTATGTACGGGAGGACATATGACCAGGGAAAAAGCACAAATTTTGGACAAGGACGGGATCCGCCGCTCCCTGACCAGGATTGCCCACGAAATTATCGAGCGCAACAAGGGTATCGAAAACCTTGTCCTGATCGGCATCCGCCGCAGAGGGGTGCCCCTGGCCGAACGCCTGGCCCGGAAAATCAAGGAAATCGAAGGACGTTCCGTACCGGTGGGCATTCTGGATATCACCCTTTACCGCGATGATCTCACAACCCTGGCCTACCAGCCCCTGGTGCGTTCCACCAGTATTCCTTTCCAGGTCTCGGGACGGACCGTGGTCCTGGTGGACGATGTCATTTATACCGGCCGTACCGTCCGGGCTGCTCTGGACGCGGTCATGGATCTGGGCCGGCCCAGGGTTATTCAACTGGCGGCTCTCATCGACAGGGGGCACCGGGAGCTTCCAATCAGGGCTGACTACGTCGGGAAAAATGTCCCCACTTCCAGTAAAGAAGTGGTTTCGGTGCGCCTCCAGGAAATCGACAGTGAGGAAAGGGTGCTCATCCTTGAATTGCCGGAGTAAAAGGCGCTGCTGTGCCTGTACAAGAGAATACCCGGAAAGACACCAGCCGGGTTTACACCGGAAGACAGTTTTTAGACCCGGCCGGGGGCCGTTGACGGCCCACTTTCGGATGGGGTTCCACCTTTAAGAACGGTCCTGAGAGGCCGGAAAGGGAGGGCCGCTGTTCGTTTTTCCCTTTCAGGCCTCAGCCCGGCAAACCGGGCGGGGCTTTATTATTCTCCCGGCCGGCACATTTTATGTGCCCGGGAGCCCTTTACAATAAAAACAAATCTTTAAGGGCGAAACTATTTCTTGGAGCAACTGCAGATGCAAAGGCGAACCACTTTAAGTTAACCCCTGAAGCGCATGATCCGCTCTTCTATTAAGCTTGGGAGGGAAGTAAATGGGCCTTGGCAACAAAGACGTTATCGGCCTCCGCGACGTTCCGGCGGAAGAAATCAGACTGATTCTGGACACGGCGGAGCCAATGAAGGAAATCATCCAGAGGCAGATTAAGAAGGTGCCGATTTTGCGGGGGAGGACTGTGGTCACGGTTTTTTACGAAGCCAGCACACGCACCCGGGCCTCCTTTGAACTGGCCGCCAAGTACTTGAGCGCCGATACGGTGGGTATTGCGGCAGCCACAAGCAGTATCAGCAAGGGGGAGAGCCTGAAGGATACAGCCCGGACCATAGCCGCCATGGGAGTCGATCTGGTGGTACTCCGGCACCCCATGGCAGGGGCTGCGGAGCTGCTGGGAAAGACCGTCAAGGCTGCGGTCATCAACGCCGGGGACGGCGCCCACGAGCACCCCACCCAGGCTTTGCTGGACCTGTATACGGTGAGAGAAAAAAAAGGCAGGCTGGAAGGGCTGAAAATTGCCATTATCGGCGATATCCTGCACAGCCGGGTGGCCCGCTCGGATATCTGGGGCTTTACCAGGATGGGGGCCGAGGTGAGGCTGGCGGGACCGGCCACGTTGATGCCGCCGGGTATTGAGAAACTGGGGGCGGTTGTTTGCGAAACTCCGGAGGAGGCGCTGGCAGGCGCAGATGTGGTAATCGTCCTCAGGATCCAGCTGGAAAGGCAGCAGGAGGGCCTGTTCCCGGGCCTGCGGGAGTATGCAAATCTTTTCGGAATTAACCGGGAGCGGCTTAAGCTGGCTGCCCGGGACGCCCTGTTGATGCACCCGGGCCCCCTGAACCGGGGGATCGAAATCACCACCGACATTGCCGACGGGCTTCAGTCGGTGATCAACGAACAGGTTACAAACGGTGTGGCGGTGCGGATGGCCCTTTTGTATCTCTTAATCGGAGGGGGTGGAGCAAGTGGAGTTGCTCATTAAAGGCGGTACCGTGCTGGATCCGGTGGCCGGGGAAATAACCGGAAAAGACATTCTGGTATCCGGAGGCAGAATTGCCGGGACGGGAAGGGATTTGGTTCCCGGCAGTGCCGTTGAGGTGCTGGATGCTTCGGGCAAACTGGTTGTCCCCGGGCTGATTGATATGCATGTCCACCTGCGGGAACCAGGTTACGAGGCCAAGGAAACCATCCGGACCGGTACCCGGGCTGCGGCGCGGGGCGGTTTCACTGCTGTAGCCTGCATGCCCAATACCAGTCCCGTTGCAGATACGGCGGCCCTGATCCGGTACATTTTGGATACGGCCCGGGAACAGGGCGCGGCCCATGTCTTCCCTGTGGGTTCCATTACCCGGGGGAGCAAGGGCAAGGAGCTGGCCGAGATGGGCGATATGAGGAAGGCCGGGGCAGTGGCCTTTTCCGACGACGGAATGCCCGTGGCCAACGCCGCCCTGATGCGCAGGGGCATGCAGTACGCCCGGATGCTGGGTCTGCCCCTCATCTCCCACTGTGAAGACCGGGAGCTTTCCTCCGGCGGTTCCATGCACGAGGGATATATGTCTACAGTACTGGGCTTAAAGGGAATTCCTGCCTCAGCCGAGGAGGTCATGGTGGCCCGGGAGATCCTTCTGGCGGAGGAAACGGGCTGCCGGGTGCACATCGCCCATGTAAGCACCGCAGGTTCGGTCCGCCTGGTGCGGGAGGCCAAATCCAGGGGGATTGCGGTAACTGCGGAGGTTACGCCCCACCATTTTACCCTCACCGATGAGGCCGTTACGGGCTATAACACCTCAACCAAGGTGAACCCGCCCTTGCGAACCGCCGCCGACGTGGCAGCGGTCAAGGAGGGGCTGGCTGACGGAACTATTGACGTTATTGCCACAGACCATGCTCCCCACACGGTGGAAGAAAAGGATGTGGAATACGAACGGGCGCCCTTTGGCCTGGTGGGTCTGGAGACAGCGGTGGGCCTGGTCTGGACCGTACTGGTGGAGACCGGTGTGCTGACGCCGCTCCAGGCTGTTACTAAAATGACCCTGAACCCGGCCAAAATTCTCAATATTCCCCGGGGTACCCTGGAACCGGGAGTTATTGCCGACATTACGGTAATTGACCCGGATTTGAGCTGGACGGTGGACGCCGGCCTGTTTGAAAGCAAGGGCAGGAACACCCCCTTTCAGGGAATGAAGCTTAAAGGCCAGGCTTATGCCACAGTAACCGGCGGCTGGGTCCGGATGCTCGGGGGTCATGTAAAGGATGACCATGGGGGCTCGCCGCCTTGTTGACTTAATCCGGGGAAATAAGATAAACTTGGTTATCAACACCTGCACCGGGGACAAAGCCCCGGAGCGGGACGGCTTCCGGATCAGCCGGGCCACAATGATGCCTGCGTTAGAGGCGCAGCACAATCTATTCAGAATACAATGCCGCCTGCGGCATGGACAACTACCCTGAAAACAGACATTTTCCAACCTCTGCCGGTGCCGCGCCGGCGGCATGGATGTCTAACTGCCAAACAAAAACATTAAGCGAGGGGGCAGCCTGTTTGTCACTGCTGACTGATGCGAAGGTCGTAAAACAGATCAAACTTGCGCCGCACTACTACCGCTTGATCCTTGCTGCCCCGGCAACGACCCGGGCGGCCGGGCCGGGTCAATTTCTGCATGTCCGGTGCGGGGAAACCCTGGAGCCGCTTCTGCGCAGGCCCCTGAGTATTCATGCAGTGAACCGGGAAAGGGGAGAGTTGGCCCATTTGTACCGGGTGGCGGGCCGGGGTACGGCCCTGCTGGCAAAAAAGAAAAGGGGCGACACCATCAACATCCTGGGTCCCCTGGGCAGGGGATATACCATGCCGTCGGCCCCTGAAAGATTTGCTGTGGTAGCCGGCGGCATCGGTATCGCTCCCCTGTATTTTCTGCTGCAGGAAACCGGCGCCAGGGGTCAATCCGCTCTCGTCTTTTGGGGAGCCTCAACCAAAGAACAGTTTTTCTCTCCGGCAGAGCCATTCTGGAATGCTGACGGGACCGGAGGAAAGTACCCGTCAATTGTCCAGGAAATATGCGCTCAGGGACACCAAATCATCCTGGCTACCGACGACGGTTCGGCGGGCTTTCACGGCACAGTCACGGATTTATTTGAACGATACCTGAACAACCCCAGCGGCAGGGAGGAGATTCTCTCCCGTTACCGGGAGGCTGTAACAACCAGCGGTCTAATTAAGACGGATGGGGAGGCCGGCGCTGTTTGCAGCTGCAGCCCCGGAGCAATGTTGAATTTCAATCAAAACCCAGAGTCCGAAACCTTTGCACGGGTTTACGGTTGCGGCCCCGGGGTGATGCTGAAAGAGCTCTGCAGGATTATTGGGACACATAAAATTCCCGGGGAAATCTCCCTGGAAGAGAGGATGGGCTGCGGCGTGGGCGCCTGCCTTTCCTGCGCCTGCAAAACCAGGGATGAGGAAAAGGACGGTTTTCGCTACAGCAGGGTCTGCCTGGAGGGACCGGTCTTTCCCGCCGGGGAGGTGCTTTGGGATTGACTGAGATTTATTCGGGCAGGACAGCAGGGAAAAAACCTGACCTGTCTGTTAACATAGGTAAACTCCGGATGAAAAACCCGGTCACCACGGCCTCGGGAACCTTCGGCTTCGGGCCGGAATACGCCCCCTACCTGGACCTGAACCGGCTCGGCGCCATCGTGGTCAAGGGGACGACATTGCAGCCCCGGCCCGGTAATCCCACCCCCAGGCTGGTGGAGACACCTGCCGGCATCCTCAACTCCATCGGACTCCAGAACCCGGGCGTGGACTGCTTAATCGGGGAATACCTGCCCTATCTGGCGCAGTATGACCTGCCGGTTATCGTTAATATTTCCGGCGATACCGTGGAGGATTACGCCGAACTGGCGGGAAAACTGGAACGTGCAGCAGGGGTGGCCGCTCTTGAGGTCAACATTTCCTGCCCCAATGTCAAAAAAGGCGGGATGCAGTTTGGCAGCGATCCGTACATGGCGGCCGAAGTAACCCGGGCCGTGCGGGGAAATACGGATAAGCCCGTGATTGTCAAGCTCTCGCCCAATGTTACCAGCATCGTCGGGGTGGCTGTGGAGGTAGCGGCTGCCGGGGCGGATGCCCTATCCATGATCAATACACTCCTGGGTATGGCCATTGACATCAGGCGCAGGCGCCCCCTGCTGGGCAACATCATGGGCGGGCTCTCCGGCCCGGCCGTCAGGCCGGTGGCGGTGCGGGCGGTCTGGCAGGTCTACCGGGAGGTGGACCTGCCCATCATCGGCATGGGTGGCATTGTTACGGCTGAAGACGCCCTTGAATTCATCCTGGCCGGGGCTACGGCCGTGGCTGTGGGCACCGCCAACTTCATCAATCCCCGGGCGGCTTTGGAAGTATTGGAGGGAATTGAACAATACCTGACTGAACACCAAATCGGGGAGATCGGGGAACTGGTGGGTGCGGCTCACCGGACATAGATTAAATCGGGTACCTGAAAGGGACTGCAGCGGACAAATTAAAATCAGGTTGGCAGACTCTGCCCTGTTCCAAGAAAATTTTTCAAGGAAACATATTTGCAGAACTGCCAGGGAGAGTGATTTATAAAGTGCTTGTTTTAAAAAACCCTCTTATTATCGCCCTGGACGTCGACACCATGGAAGAAGCCGGGAACCTGGTAAACAGGCTTTATCCATACGCCGGCGCTTTTAAAGTTGGCCTGCAGCTTTACAACAGCGCGGGACCGCAAGTACTAAAATGGCTTAAGCAAAAAAATATTCCTGTATTTGTGGACTTAAAGCTGCATGATATTCCCAACACTGTTGCTGCAGCGGCAAAGGTGCTGACACGTTACGGGGCTTCCATCCTGAACGTACATGCGGCGGGGGGAAGCTCCATGATGCGGGCGGCGGCGGAGGCTGTCCGGAAAGAAGCGGCAGTTAACGGGACGGAGCGCCCCCTGGTTACGGCTGTAACCGTCCTGACCAGTATTGACCAGGAAACGTTCAGCAACGAGGTGGGGATCCCGGGCTTACTACAGGAGCGGGTCACTGCCTGGGCCCGGCTGGCCAGGGAGTCCGGCCTGGACGGGGTAGTGGCCTCGCCGCAGGAGATCACGGCAATCAGAAAGGCCTGCGGCCGGGACTTTGTCATTATCACACCGGGCGTGCGCCCGGCCGGTTCAGCGGCAAATGATCAGAAGCGGACCATGACCCCCGCTGAAGCTATAAAGCTGGGAGCTACCTATCTGGTGGTGGGCAGGCCGGTCACGGCAGCGCCGGATCCGGTAAAAGCTATCCGGGAAATACTGAAGGAAATCAGCCCGGTTGAAGTGAAATAATTAATAGATAAAGAATTATTATCTTATAGGAAAAGGAAATGACATGATTATTGATGCTCACACTCATATTTATCCTGACGCAGTAGCGAAAAGGGCAATCAGTACCATTTTAAAAAATGCAAGGGGCCTGGTGGATGCCCATACCGACGGGACTTATGATAATCTGCTGGCTTCTATGGATTATGCCGGTGTTGACTTTTCAGTAGTTTTACCTGTCGCTACCAATCCGGGACAGGGAAGGGGTATTTTAGAATGGGTCAAGCAGCTACAAGCTCGTTCCAGCCGGATGATCTTTTTCAGCTCGGTTCATCCTTATGATCCCGGGTATAAGGATCTGATCAAAGAAACAAAGGAATCGGGAATCCAGGGGTTCAAATTTCATCCTGATTACCAGGGGTTTCCCGGTGATTCAAGGGAGGCTTACAGGATTTATGAAGAAGCCCTGAACAATGATCTGATCCTCTATTTCCACGCCGGTCCTGATCTGAGCCTGCCGGATTCCGATTTTGCGACCATTGAAAGATTTTCAAACATTTTAAGAGACTTTCAAGGCTCAAAAATAGTTCTGGCCCATGGGGGAGGCGACGGCGAATGGGAAAAAATATTGGAATTATACGGCGCCAGAAAATGTTATTATGATCTTTCTTTTGTCCTGGAAAAAATGATGCTGGACAAACATGCCCGGCAGTTTTTTAAGCAAAATGAAGATTATTTCTTCTTTGGTACGGACAGCCCCTGGCGGGAACAGAAAAAGTATGTCGATTTAATCAAGAATTCGGATTCTTTAAGCCAGGAACAAAAGGAAAAGCTGTTTTATAAAAATATTTTAAAACTAATTAAAATCCCGGGTTAAGTGTTCCGGCTAAGGTTCTTCTAATAAGAACTGTAGAGTACAAGGCCCGGACAAATTCCGGAAATATCTGCACCCCGCCTCTTTGTACGGTTTGCCGGCTTTCGCCGCAGGAAGCTTTTTACCGGCAAACCGTCCACCATACCTCATTTTTTAACGCCTCTCAATCTCCCATATACAATGGGAATACCAGGTAAAAGGAGTATTTGACCCATTTTAGCATACTGCTCTTTCTTCTAATTTTTATAAAAAGGACCCTGCTGGAAAACTAAAACACCCATTTACTCGTCTAATAATGTAAGGCCATAGATATTGATACCGTTGGTTCTAAATCATGATCTTGGAATCACCGGGCAGTTTTCTGTTATAGACAGCCATGCCCGCAGGAGCGCAATCATTAATGGGATTACCAGGATGAAAGAGGTCTTCAGGCCAGGTTGCCGGTGTATTATAAAAAAGGGGAGACTTTACCAGGCTTTTTCCGGAATTACCTGGTCAACCAATTACTTAAAAAAAGTTAAAGAGGGGTGATTGGAGTCTATCTTAAAAAAAATTACTTTTTGTTCTGATGGAGGTGCTTATGTGAAAAAAGTGAATCGTTTTTTGTTCTCAATTTTGTTTTGCTGCCTTATTTTGGCCGCAGCGGGGTGGACGGGAGCGGAAGGAGCCGAAATTGATGCGCCTTCAAATCTTAAGGCAACCGCTGTTTCTGACTCCCAAATCAATTTAAACTGGACTGACAGATCAGACAATGAGAAAGGATTTATCATCGAACGCAGAATCTCATCCGGGAGCTATGCCGAAATTGCCTCCCTTGAGCCGGACACTACGGCCTTTGCCGATACGGGTCTGCTCTCCGGCGTTACTTATTCTTACAGGGTTAAGGCTTATAATGACGAGGGTGAGTCCGCTTACTCCAACGTGGTGAGCCTGTCTACAGGGGAAGCCGTACCCGATGAGCCCGGCAATCTTAAGGCCACGGCAGTTACTTCAACCCGGATCGACCTGACCTGGACGGACCGGTCCTATAATGAAAAAGGATTTAAAATTGAGAGAAGGACATCAAGTGGAAGCTACAGCCAGATTGCAGCAGTGGGAGCAAACGCCACCAGTTATACCAGCAGCGGGTTGGAGCCCGGTACCAGGTATTACTACCGGGTCTGCGCCTACAACGATGCCGGGAGTTCAGCTTATTCCAACGAAGCCAACGCGATTACAGGGAAAGCCGTGCCTAATGCGCCGGAGGATCTGGAGGCTGTTTCNNAACGAAGCCAACGCGATTACAGGGGGAGCTGTGCCCGATGCGCCCGGCAGCTTAACAGCGAAGGCTGTCACTTCAACCCGGATTGACCTGAGCTGGACAGACCGTTCGGATAATGAGAAGGGATTCAAGATTGAGAGAAGGACATCAAGTGGA
>DBRJ01000005.1 GCA_002305915.1 Pelotomaculum sp. UBA1371
AACGCATTTTTCCTACCTCCTTTCCAGTCGACAAATTCAATATTATACAATTTACGCAGCTTAATATGCAAATGCAGATATATAATACCATCTTCTTACTATATTCATTATATACTAACATTTCCCGCTTGTCCATAACTTATTTGCTACATATTTCAACATTATGCGATTAATTATTCAATATTAACAAATCCTACAAAAATTAACAGGGTTTCCGCACTTATAATCAAGATTCCCCCATGCAAGCCCTCCGAAGCTAATGATTTCCAAAATTTTAATACTGAGTTACATCAACTTTTTGTTGAGTAATTTGCTTGTATACTCGCATATCGCATATTCACCCTGGGTTACGTCAATTAAGTCAACTTTTTTGCCTTCACGCAAAACCAATATCTTCTGACACAAATAAAATATTGAATCCGGTTTATGACTAATAATAATCAATGTTACCCCATGATTTTCGTTCAATTGCAATAATATCTCTTCCATTTTGCCGCGATTTGAAACATCCAGGGCAGAAAAGGGCTCATCACAGATCAATATTTCCGGACAGGTTGTCATAGCCCGGGCCAGACACACTCTTTGAATCTGTCCCAGGCTCAGTTGATCCGGATAGTCATACCAGCGTAAAGGGTCGATTCCCACCTTCTGCAGCATCTCAGAAGCAACGAACTCAACTGTCTCTTTGCTATAATTACGATAAATTAAGGGCTCGGATACAAGATCAATGATTCTTCTGTACCGGTTAACCGCACCTGCGGGATTTTGAAACAGGTATTGAATCCTGGTACTGTAGTCACGGTATGCTTTTCTCCCTTGAAGACGCATCCCCCGATAAAAAAAAAGACCGGAAGAGGGCTTCTCCAAGCCTGCCAGAATTAAGGAAAGGGTCGTTTTTCCTGATCCGCTTTCACCCAGAATACCTACCCTTTCACCTCTAAAGATATCCAGATTGATTCTTTCCAGAGCGTTTTTCTTTTCTCTGGAACCGGGGTAGCGAAAGAAAAGGTCTGATACAGATATAATTGGCCTGCTTTTCACCTGCGTTCACCCCTTTCAGAAAAGCCAGCAGGCTACCCGGCCGTTGTCCAGGCGGACGCAGGCCGGCTCTTTTGTTTCGCATATTTCCAGACGCAGCCGGCAGCGGTTGAAATAACGGCAACCTGTAAACCGGGTGTAGATGCTGAGGGGCTCCCCGGGTATATAGTAACTGCCGCAGTTTTCCGCGCCGGACCGGGTGAAACAACGGACCAGGTCCCTTGTGTAGGGATGCCCGGGTCTCAGCATAAGCTCCTCCGCCGTTCCCATTTCAACCAGCCTTCCACCATAAACAACGGCAATTTGGTCACTGCTGCTGAAAGCAAGGTCCAGGTCGTGGGTAACCAGAATCAGCGCGAAACCCTGTTTAGCCTGAATGCTTCTAATGACCTTCATTATTTCATGCTTGATTAAAAGATCCAGGGAGGATGTCGGTTCATCGGCAACAACAAGAGCGGGACGGCTGACCACGGCCATAGCTATGGCTACCCTCTGGCACATACCCCCGCTCAACTGGTGCGGGTACATTTGCAGGATTTTTTCCGGCGCGGAAAAACCCAGGGACTGCAGCAGCTCCCCGGCAACAGGCCGGCATTCCCGGCCGTTCCTGCCCGTCTTTGCCGCAATCACCTCCACCAGCTGGCTTCCCACTTTGAGCGTCGGGGTTAAGGACTCCCGGGGATTCTGGGGGATATATCCGATCAGGTCCCGCCTCAGGCTCCGCAGCTCCTGCGGCGAAGCCTTCAGAATATTCCGGCCGGACACCTCGACGGATCCCTCCAGACCCTCCAGGTGGTTCAGCATCCCCAGGATAGCGGAAGTAATCAAGCTCTTTCCGCTCCCTGATTCACCGACAATACCCAGTATTTGGCCCTGTTCAATTTTAAAACAAACATCCCGGACCAGGCTATATGTCCTGTTCTTCTTTTTGATGCTGATACTTAAGCCTTCGACTTTAGTCATATTCCAGAATTCCTTTGGTACGGTCCCTGAAAGACCTGTGGATCATGTCACCGAGGAGATTAAAGCAGAGCACAAACATGGTCAGGGTCAGGACTGGAAAAAACCACTGCCAGGGGTAAACTCTAAAAGACTGGAGGCCGTCGGAGATTAAAACCCCCAGGCTTGCATCGGGAGCCGTTACTCCAAGTCCCACAATACTCAGAAATGCTTCGGCCAGGATCGCATCCGGGATGGAGAAGATGGCGGTTGTGAGCAGGACGGGAAAGCAGCCGGGCAGGATATGCAGAAGGATAATCCGGCTGTAGCCGGCGCCTTGCAGCCGGGCCAGCCTGATAAAGGGCGCGTTTCTGAGCTGGTAGGCCTCGCCCCGGATAATCCGGGCGGTGGGCACCCAGAAGACCGCTCCCAGGGCGATAAAAATGTTTTTTAGGCCCGGCTCCAGGACAACCGTCAGCATCACTACAACCAGGAAGGGGGGGACGCACCAGAAGAGGTCGATCAACCCCGTCAGGAAACGGTCCACAACACCCCCTATGAGGCCCGCGGCGCTCCCCACCAAAAACCCCACCGAAATATTAATCAGCGTGGCAAAAAAGGCTATAATTAGGGATACCCTGACTCCGGCCAGAATTCTGGCCAGCAAATCCCGCCCCAGATAGTCGGTCCCCAGCCAGTGGGCGAAAGAGGGACCCCTATTGGCCTCCGTGAGACTCTGGGCGTTGGGGTGGTGCGGCAAAAGGAACGTACCCCCGAAGGAAATCAAGATGTAGAGCAGGATTAAGAACAGGCAGGCTAAAACAAACCGGTTTTGCACAATTCTCGAGTAAAACATATTACGACTCATTTCTGTAACGGCACTGGGGATTCATGGAGAAAGCCAGTAGATCCGTCAAAAATGTTGAAATCAGCAGAACAAATGTATAAAATATGGTGATTCCGGCAACCAGGTTGTAGTCACGGTTGCCTATGGACGTGATGTAGTATTGCCCCAGGCCCGGCAGCGCGAAAATTTTCTCCACAATGAAGCTGCCGGTCAGCAGCGTTGCGGCCAGGGGGCCGCTATAGTGAATGACCGCAGGCAGGGCATTGGGCAGGGCATGGCGCAGGACCACGCTGGCCGGTCCCAGGCCCCTCACCATGGCTGCAATAATATAGTCCTTTTTCAAGACCTCAATCATTTCCGTCCGGATCAGCCTGGTAATAACCGCAGCAGGCCAGGCCGCAAGGGTCAGAACCGGGAGCACAAGGTCGACGGGCCTCTCCAGCATGGCCACCGGTAATATTTTAAGCTTTAAAGCAAATACATAAACCAGCCCCGCCCCAAGGGCAAAATTGGGGATGGACAGGCCCAGTGTGGAGCAGGCCAGGATCAGCCGGTCCGGCCACCTGCTTTGCCATACGCCGGCCAGGACCCCCAGGGCCACTCCCAGGACCAGNNACCAGGGCCAAAAAGCCCACTGCGGCAGAAACGGGAAATGATTCGGCGATGATCTCATTGACCGTGCGCCCCGGGTATTTCAGGGACTCCCCCAGGTCAAAGCGCGCCAGGGCGGCCAGGTAATCCAGATATTGTTTGGAAACGGGCTGGTCCAAACCGTATTTTGCATAAAGATTTTCTTTTATCTCAGGATTCAGCCTCTGGGACATGAAGGGGTCGCCGGGCAGCAGGCGCATTAAGAAAAAGGTGAGAGTCACTACAACTACCATGACTCCCAGGTTAAAACCGGCCCTTTTTAAAATATAGGTCAGCATCGTTATTCCACGTAGGCCCACTTGAATTCTGCAAAAATGGCAAAGCTCGGGTGAATTACTCCCTTAACCGTATCCCTTTCCAGGTATGGATTGGTATAGTAATAAACGGGCACAACCGGCAGTTGGTCCATCAGGATCCTCTCCGCTTCAAACATTAATCCGTTCCGGACCGCCCTGTCCACCTCGCCCGCAGCCGCGCCGATCAGCCGATCGTACTCCGCATTTTCCCAATCCGCCAGGTTGTTGTCATTACCCGTCACCCACATGTCCAGAAAGGTCATGGGATCGTTGTAGTCGGCAATCCAGCCCACCCTTGCCACCTGGTAATCCTTGGCAAACATTGTGCTCAGGTAAACTCTGTATTCCTGCTCGATAATTTTGCTTTGAATACCCAGGTGCTCCTGCCACATGCCGGTTATGGCCTCAGCTACAGCCTTATGGTTCTGGTTGTCGTCCAGGAGCAGCTGGATCACCGGGAAACCCCTGCCTTCCGGAAAACCGGCCTCCGCCAGCAGTTTCCTTGCCTCCCCCGGGTTGAAACCGCCGGTAAGCCTTTCACCGAGGCTTCTGAAATCCTGATCGGGAGCAGGTCCTTCAACCCCCGGGGGGACGAAGGCATAAGCCGCCCTTTCGCCGCTCTTCGTCAAGTTGGTTACCAGCGACTCCCGGTCGATGGCCAGAGAAAGCGCCCTTCTGACCAGAACCTGGTCAAAGGGTTTTACCTTCGTGTTGAACATATAGTATTCGTTTGATAAATCGGGGCTCACCTTGAGCTCCCCGCTTTCTGCCAGCCTTTCCATCTCACGGTAGGGCGGAGTTTCGGCAATGTCAATTTGACCGTTTTCAAACATGGCCAATTCGGTATTCGAATCAGCCACCAGGGTAATCACCAGTTTTTCCAGCTTTACATTTTCCCTGTCCCAGTAACGGTCGTTCTTCTCCAGAACAATTTGCTTGTTGTGCTCCCAGGACGCCAGCTTGAAGGGACCGTTGCCGGTAAAACCGGCGGGAGTCAGGGTCCAGCCGTCGGGATCTTCGGAAACCGCGCTCTCCGGCACCGGAAACAGCGCCGGGAAAGCCGTCAGCGAAAGAAAATACGGCACAGGATCCTTCAAGGTAACCACCAGCCTGTCCTTTCCTTCAGCGCGCACACCTACGGATGCCGGATCTTTGACCTCGCCGGAATTGTACTCCTGGCCGTTGACTAGATAAAAAAGCTGATAGGCGTAAGGAGAAGCAGTTTCAGGAGACAACAACCGGAGCCAGGAATAAACAAAATCATCCGCAGTCAGGAGCTCACCGTTTGACCAGTAACACTCCCTTAAATTAAAGGTGTAGGTCCTGCAGTCCGGTGAGGTTTCCCAACTTTCAGCTACGCCCGGCGACGGCAAACCATCTTTGTCCAGCCTCACCAGTCCTTCCAAAAGGGCGTTTGCCACAGTCTGCTCCGTCATCCCGGTAGACAGGGCGGGATCCAGGGTTGCAGGCTCCGCGCCTATATTGTATCTGATTACCTGCTCAGCGGCAGCCGGTTGGGAAGAAGAGGGGGAGCAACCACCGGCAATAAAAACCAGGGCAAATATACATAAGATAAAAAATAATACTTTGTTGTTAAATTTCACAAAAATTACCCCCTGCTTATCGGTTTTTTATGGATTATTCTCTTTATTTTGCGAATTTCCCTTCCTTACTCGAAAATTAATATGCAAAATATTGTCCCAATTAGAAGGTTTTTTTGGTACTTTTAAGAATCAATCATTATGGGTAAAACAGCTAACAGAAAAACAGATCAGCTTCCAGCAGGTTCCCAAAAGAACAAATATAGGATGACTGTTAAACCTGCCTTAGCCTATCAGTTAGTTATCGATTGTATCGGCTTTTTTCTAATTTTTCAAGCTGTTATGACGTTTCAATTTCAGGCAGAAATGCTCTGGGTATACATTTTTTGGGCCTTATTCAGCACATTTACTGAAATGAAGCCCATCACGATGCCGAACAATGACCAATTGACCATTTCTTTCGCAGTTCACATTTCCGCACTCATTCTTTTCGGCGCCCCAACAGCGATTTTAATCTCCACAGTGGCCAACATTATTACGGACACAATCGGAAAACGCGGCCTGAAAAAGATGTTGTTCAATATCAGCCAGTATGCTATTACCATTCATTTAGCCTGGCTTGTTTATGATATTTTTAAATGGAATACCGGACCGCTGCATTTAAAAACAGATGCCCCTGCCATGATTTTTAGCTGCCTTATTTATGTTACTGTTAATTTTTTCCTGGTGTCCACGGTTATTTCTTTGAGCCAGGGCACCAGGCTGGTCAGGCAGTTGACCTCCGACATAATGCTGGAACTGATTCACTTCGCTTCCCTTGTTCCAGTCAGCCTGTTGATTGTAATCCTTTATGATTACGAGCCCCTGTCCATTATCATCCTGCTCCTGCCGCTGGCCATGGCCCACTTTAGTTTCGAAAACTACATGAACTTAAGGACGGAAACCAGGAATACCATTGAAGCGCTGGCAGACATCATCGACCAGCGGGACAGCTATACATCCGAGCACTCCCAGCGGGTAGCCCGCTACTGCAGCAAGATTGCAGACGAACTGGGGCTATTGGGCAATAACTACGAGAATATGATAACCACAGCCAGGGTCCACGATCTCGGCAAGGTTTCCGTACCGGACAGTATTCTGTTAAAAGCAGGACATTTGACCCTTGAAGAGCAGGCCATAATGGCCGGACACGCCCAGGTGGGCTTCAAGATTCTAAGCAACCTGAGGTTCTACAAGCACAGTGCTTTATATGTCTATTACCACCACGAACGGTACGATGGTAAAGGCTACCCGAAAGGATTGAAGGGCAAAAACATCCCCCTGGGAGCCAGGATTTTGGCAGTGGCCGACAGTTTTGACGCTATGACTTCCGATCGCATCTACCGTAAAGCCCTGTCCCGTGAACATGCCATTAAAGAATTAATGGACAACGCCGGAACGCAGTTTGATCCCGACATTGTTCAAGTTTTTGTAAACATTCTCCAGAGAGAAAACGCGTTAAATAATGATACCCGGAAGGAGTAACTTATGGCTTTCGCTATCATTGTTTTAATCTGCGGTGCGGCTGCCCTGCTCACCGGCGGCAGCATCAACAACCTGAAAAACATCCGGTTCAGGCACTCCTGGCTGGTCCTGGCTGCTGTAATCATTAAACTGGTGACCAACTCGGGTTTCCGGCATACCCTGGGCCTGCCGGACCCCCTGGCGCCGAAACTGTACATGGTTTCCCTGGCACTGGTTGCCGTTTTTGTCCTTTTAAACCTGCATCTGCGCGGTCTGGCCCTGGTCGGCCTGGGCCTGCTCAGCAACCTCTTGGTGATTTACGCCAATTCCGGCTACATGCCGCTGAAGAGGGAGTATTTTGAAATGATCGCCACTCCGGAGGAACTGGAATTAATTAACCAGGGCCTGCCGGCTTACAACTATATCGCCACTGGACCGGACACAGCTTTTTACTACCTGTCGGACATCTTCCTGATGCCCCACTGGATTTTTATTACCAGGGTTTTCAGTATCGGAGACGTTTTGATCACCATTGGCGGCTGTGTCTTTGTCTGGAGATGTTTAAAAAAACCGGCCGGCGATTCTTAAAGCACGCCGGCCGGAATTAAGGAACCCCTTCAAAAGGCCGGGCGCTCTTTAAAAGCCGCCCGGCCCTGTCGGTCTTCTGCCGCTATTATGCCGGTATTACCGGAAAGTGTCAAATCTGCCGTGCCTATAAGCAGAAGCTGTCCGGCCGGACAATTTATAATCCCGGCGCCCATGTGATCAAGGGAAGTTCCGTATAGGGGAAATCCCTGTTCTCCGGCCTCACTCTCAAGGTGTACCCAAGGGCTCCCTGGGGGAGCGAAAGATTGCCGGCAAAGCGGTAGGTACCGGGTTCCGTTTCCCCCTCACAGGAAATGCCTACAACCGTAATATTACTGAGACCGCTGTCTCCGGCCTCCCCGTACAAAACCTCCACAGCAACATGTTCAGGGGCAATCTCCCCCAGTCTGACAACCGCGCTGACCATCAACTTTTCCCCCACGGCCATCTTGGGCCGGGCGTTGGAATCCACAGAAACAAAAACAACCCCATCCCAGCGCTCCCTGATAAACCTCTTGAAAGCACTGACCCTGCCGGCGACTTCGTAGTTATTGTGGACAAAATGGAGACCCCGGTTGATGGCCGGCACGTAAAACCGTTCGGTATATTCGGCAACCATCCGGCCTGTATTGAATACCGGAGCGATGGTCTTGATGGAGTTTTTCATCATCCGGATCCACTCCAGGGGCAGCCCGGATTGTTTCCGGTAAAACATGGGGATTAGTTTTTCTTCCAGGATTTCGTATAAAGAATAACAATCATCCAGGTCCTGAATTTCTTCGTCCCGGTATTCCCGCTCCGTGCCCACGGCAAAACCGTTCTTTCCGTCATAAGCCTCGGGCCACCATCCGTCCAGGGTGCTGACGTTGACTACTCCGTTGAGGGCGGCCTTTTGGCCGCTGGTACCGCTGGCCTCCATCAGCCGGCGCGGGGTATTGAGCCAGACATCAACTCCTTGAATCAGATGGCGGGCCATGTGGATATCATAGTTTTCCAGAAGCAGGACTTTGCCCCTCAAATCGGACTCATTGGAAAAATCATAAATTTGTTTAATAAATTCCTGGCCTGCCTGATCCGCAGGGTGGGCTTTCCCGGCAAAAATGAAGCGAACCGGGCGGTAGGGGTCATTAACCAGGCGGCTTAACCTTTCCCTGTCCCGGAAGAGGAGGGTGGCCCTTTTGTATGTGGCAAAGCGCCTGGCAAAACCGATGGTAAGGACCTCGGGATTCAAGTATTCATCCACTTCCAAGATCCTGCTGGTAAGCTCGTAGTTTCGCCTGCGCTGTTTTTTTATGCTGTTCCGCACAAAGCCAATCATCTTTTCTTTTAAGCAGCGGTGAACCCTCCAGAGTTCTTCATCAGGAATGTTGTCTATTTTCTCCCAGGCCTGCCGCTGATTAACATGATCCATAAAACCCTTGCCGAGGTAGCGGGCGAAGAGATCCCGCAACTCCCCGGCCAGCCAGCTGCCTGTATGCACCCCATTGGTAATGGACGTGATTGGGATCTCCTCGGGATGTAGCCGGTTGTAGCGGGCGCGGAACATATCCCGGGCAACTTTACCGTGCAGCCAGCTGACCCCGTTGGTCAGGTAAGAATGGTTCAAGGCCAGAAGAGTCATATTAAAACTGTCTCTCCCCGCATCCCAGGCCAGTTCCAGAAACCCGCTCAAATCCAGGCCAAGTTCTGATGCTATTTTGGTAAAGAACAGTTCGATCATCTTCCCACTGAAAAGGTCATGTCCCGCCGGAACGGGAGTATGGGTGGTAAAGATGGTTGACGAGCGGATCACTTCCCTGGCTGTCTCCAGGGAAACCCCCTTTCTTACCAACTCCCTGATTCGTTGAATAACCAAAAAGGCGGGGTGCCCCTCGTTGATATGCCAGGCCCTGGGGTTAATCCCCATGGCGCGCAGGGCTTTAACTCCCCCGATGCCCAGAATGATCTCCTGGGAAATCCGGCACTCCCTGTCACCACCATAGAGAGAACCGGTCAAACCCCGGTCCTCCGGAGTGTTTCTGGGGATATCGGCATCCAGCAGGTAGATGCACACCCTTCCCACCCTGGCTTTCCAGACCTGAATATAAATGGTACGGCCGGGCAGTTCCACCGGAACGAGCAACCTGTTGCCGGCAGAATCGTTAACCGGTGTAATGGGCAGTTCAAAGAAATTCAGAAAGGGATACTCGGCTTCCTGCCTTCCTTCTCCATTAATTTTCTGGGTGAAATAACCGTGTTTATACAACAGCCCCACCCCTACAAAGGGAAGGCCGAGATCGCTGGCCGACTTGCAGTGGTCTCCCGCCAGGAGCCCCAGTCCTCCGGAATAAATGGGATGGGACTCATGCAGGCCGAATTCTGCAGAAAAATAAGCGATTACATGGTCCTTGTGCTCCGAATAATGCTGCTCAAACCATTTTTCCTCCGTCAGGTAACGATCGTATTGTTCAAAGACCCGGTTATAAAGAGCCAGGTAATCTTCGTCCCGGGAGGCGGCCACCAGGTCTTCCTCGCGAATCTGCATGAGAAAGCGGACGGGGTTATGCCCTGCTTCCCGCCAGAGCTCCGGCTTGATTGTCCTGAAGAACTCAACACCGCCCGGCTTCCAGGTGAACCAGAAGTTATAAGCCAGCTCTTTGAGCCTGCAGATTTGCTCCGGAAGTTTCGGGGTTACTGACACAAAGCGAAAAGGGAACATAGGCACCTCCAAAATTCTATAGAAAGTTCTACCTTGTTCGAAAAAATTCCTCTATATCCTAATATATATTTATTTTTGAGCTTTTGTAATTCATCTTTCGCTTAAAAAAATAAGCCCTTCATCCGTAAAACGGTGAAGGGCTCCGTCAAATCCAGGACCCGTAATCAACCCCGGCTCCTCAGGCGATTTAGCCATCCGGAGCCTTCAAATACTTTCTACCCATATTGAGCCTTGGTGTACAGGTCCCCGTTCAGCTTATAATAACCCGACTGGTCTTTAAAATGAAGGCTGATTAAACCGTTAATTCCCGTATCAACAAGGACCGTCCTTGAAGGTGTTGATTTTTTTAAGGGAAGCTGCCAGCAGACCATCTTGTGAAAAATTTTTTTGTCGAAATTAAAAATTTTAAATATAATTAAAGATTTTGCCGGCATTCTATAATTGTGGTTTAATAGCTTAACGAACTCCAGGGCTGTATTATCCTGGTCCGTATGGATAATTGCCAAAAGATTCGGCGGCATATGACCGGATTTGCCGGCAGTTAAAATTTTTTTGGTCAGTTCATCGTGCAACTTCAGAAAAAGCTTTCCCGTTTCGACCCGGAGGACAATTCTATAATGGTCATTATCCCGGCCTTTGGCATACCAGGCCAGGTCCATAGGTTCCTCCCTTTGATAGCGGGGATCCATGCCCCTGTCGCGGAAAAAGGTAAAATATCCCAGGGACTCGCCCAGCCGTGCCAAAAAATCCATCTCTCTGATGTAAAACTTCTGTTTCTTGTCATAAACAAACAAATTCAGATAATGGTAACTCCGGACAAAATTTTCCATAATAACGTCGAAATCCGCTTCGAAACAGGGTTCTTTCATAAACAACGCACCTTTGTTTTAAAACTTTAATGTAACGGGTCACTGATTGATCGTGCCGGGCAAAGGGGCTGTACTTTTGATAAATACAGCCCCTTGCCACACACGAATTATTTGCCCAGTTCTTCCATTTTCTTGCCGGCATCCGGGAAGAAAAGGGGCTCACCGTATTTATCCTTACCAAAATCCTCTATTATCTTCTGGGTTTCCGGAGCAACCATGAACTCGACAAAAGCTTTACCGCCCTCCGCGTTAACCTTGTCGAACTTCTCCGGGTTGACCTGCATGACATGGTAAATATTCAGCAGGCTTGCCTCTCCCTCCACCAGAATGTCCAGCTTGACGTTTTTCTTCTGGGCCAGGTAGGTGGCCCGGTCCGAAAGGGTATGGCCGCGTTTTTCATTGGCGATGTTCAGGGTAGCCCCCATGCCTGTCCCGCTCTGCTGGTACCATTCCCCTTCAGGCGTAATACCGGCCGCATCCCAGAGCTTCAGTTCCATCTTATGGGTACCCGAGTTGTCGCCCCGGGAGACAAAGACTTCCCGTTTCTCTGCAATTTGCTTGAAGGCGTCCACAACCTTGCTTCCCTTGATTCCCGCCGGGTCTTCAGGGGGTCCGACAATGATAAAGTCATTGTGCATAACAAGCTGGTGGTTGATGCCGGCACCGCTTTCAATAAGTTTTGCTTCATCTTGATAAGCGTGGCAAAGCAGCACATCGGCTTCGCCCTTTTCACCCATGGCCAGGGCAGCTCCGGTGCCCACAGCGATGGTTTTCACCTTGTAGCCGGTTTCTTCCTCAAACTTGGGCACCAGCACGTCCAGCAGGCCGCTGTCCTGGGTGCTTGTGGTGGTGGCCAGGATTACATCCTTCACCGCCGGTTCCTGAGGAGCCTGAGGGGTCTGGGCCTGCTGGCCGCAGCCCTGAACCGCCGCCAGGGCCAAAACCAGGATCATAATGAGAAACGGCATGTAAAACCTCTTCTTAAACATAAAATACCTCCCCTTTCTCGCTTACTGTGTTAACTTTTTCCCCTCGGTGGAATTGGGGAAAAATAAAGGTTCACCGTACTTATCTTTGCCAAAATCCCGGATCATTGTCTGGCCCTCTGTCGAGGTGCAGTACTCAATAAACTGCATGGCCTGATCATGCTTTACCTCAGGGAACTTCTGGGGATTGACCGGAATCATAGTTATAAAATTCAGCATGGCCTCGTCCTTTTCCACCAGCACTTTTAAGCTAATCTGATCCTTCAGGGTCAGGTAGGTAGCCCTGTCGATGATGGTATAGGCTTGCTGTTCATCTGTATACTTCAATGTTTTGACGTTGCCTTCAGCGCCCTTTTCGTAAACCCTGTACCACTCGCCTGCAGGTTCCAGCCCGGCTTTTTCCCACAGGCCCTTTTCTGCCACGTGTGTGCCGGAGTTATCTCCCCGGGATATGAAGAGTGATTTGCTGTCCATAATCTTCTTCAAAGCCTCGGCGGAAGTGGTTAACCCTTTTATTTTGGCGGGATCCGCTTCGGGTCCGACAATAACAAAGTCATTGTACATCAGGTCAATCCGCTCTGTACCGAAACCGTCCGCGACAAATTTTTCCTCCAGCTCCCTGGCATGGACCATCACCAGGTCAAACTTGCCGCTCTCAGCCATTTTCAGGGTGGCCCCGGTGCCGGCTCCCACGTGTCTGACCCGGATACCGGTTTTCTTTTCAAAGGAATCCTCCAGTAGGGAAACTATCCCCGCGTCAATGGGTCCAATGGTTGATGCCAGCAGAATTTGATTTTCAACTTTTGCCGCAGGCGCCGCCGGCTCCTTACCGCCCGAGCACCCGGCGCCGAGGGCTAAAACAAGCACAAGCATCAAAGCAGATATTAAGTATCGGCCAATCTTTTTATTCTCCAAGATAGTCACCTCCGATTTATCTCAGGAACCCAATCTGCCAACGGTAGCCGAAACCTTTACAAAATGCCTGCGCGCCTTCCAAAGAGTTATGTTTTTTGACCTCACCTCCAATAAACAAATGCCGGGCCCTTTGTTGAAAAGCAAAGCGGCCCGGTGCAACAGCCGTACCGTTCTCCTTTTCTTAGCGGAAGGAGTGCCGGTTTCCCGGCAAACCCTGGCGGCCGGCGGCCCTGGCCCTTCGGCTGTAGGCTGTCCGGCTCGGAGAGCGTTTATGTATATTTAAATATAATAGCTCCACCCACAAGCAACAGAACAGAGCTTTTTCGGTATAAAGCCAATACTCCTTTCCACAGTGGGAGGCACACGTGTTTCCTTGTGTACCCTGTCTACCCTGTCGGACCGGCAACCATCCCCTGCAGAGATAAGATCACCGGACTCGGAGAAAATTATTATTGTTTTATTGACACTGCTTTGAGAGCACGATCGATGCCATTCAGACAGTATTCGTCCCGGAAAACTAAAATCCTGCCCCCTTGAAATATTTTAAAGCCCTCAGCTCTCCCGGACCTCCCCGGCAAGCCGGATCTCCCTTCCGCAAGCCCGGCATTTTTTCCTTTCCAGCCCTGCCGCCCGGGTTGTATAACCCATTCTGACAATTAAGGTTTCGCCGCAGCGGGGGCAGATAGTGTCGCCGGCGTCCAACTGCGGGGCGTTTCCGATATAGACGTAGGCCAGCCTGGACAGGGCGATCTCCCGGGCTTTCTGCAGCGTTTCCAGGGGTGTGGCCGGGAGGTCCACGTTATAGTTCGGGAAATAGCGGGAGAAATGCAGGGGTATCTCCGGGTCCAGGGAAGCAACCCATTCCACCAGCCTGCTGATTTCCTCCTCAGAGTCATTCAGGCCGGTTACCAGAAGCGTGGTCAATTCCACATGGCACCGGGTGCGGGCAATCTCCACCGTCCGCAGCACCGGCTCCAGGCTGCCTTTGCAGCTTTCCCGGTAGTATTTATCCGTAAAACCCTTGACGTCAATATTCATGGCGTCAATATAGGGCAGGAGCTCCAACAGCGGAGTCTCGTTGATGTAGCCGTTTGTGACCAGCACGTTTTTCAGCCCGGCCTCCCAGGCCAGAACGGCTGTATCCAGGACATACTCATACCACATCAGGGGCTCGTTGTAGGTGTAGGCAATTCCGGTATTGGGATAACCCCGCTCCCGCTGCAGCCGGGCCAGTTCCACCGCTTCCGCCGGGGATACCTCCCTTGTGGGCGGGTCGCCCTGGGCAATACTCCAGTTCTGGCAAAAACCGCAGCGCAGGTTGCAGCCTGCAGAACCGAAGGATAAGATGCAGGAACCGGGGTAAAAATGGTACAGCGGCTTCTTTTCAATGGGATCCAGGGCGCAGGAGGACACCTTGCCGTAATTGGTGGCGAAAAGGGTCCCCCCGCGGTTCTGCCTGACCCCGCAGAAGCCGTATTTACCTTCCCGGATACTGCAGAGCTTGGGGCAGAGGCGGCAGGCGGTCAGGTTTTGCTCCCTTCGCTCATAATGAATAACTTCCCGCATATCCACTCCTCCTGTCCAAGAGGCCTCAATAATACCTGACAACCTCAAACCGCTCCAGTGCAACCGGCTCTTCCGGCCCAATCCCCGCCTTCCGGCGGGCTATCTCAACCTGTTCCCCGGCGCTGTCTATACCCTCCAGGTTGGGCAGGAGCAGGCCGCTCCTCCTGCCGGACCGGACAATCACACCATACTTTTGGGGGTCCAGTTCGTTCAAGCCGCTGACGGGCTCCGGCGGCTGCAGAACATCCACGGAAAATTCCAGGTCCTCCAGTTCCTCCCTGCGCACAGGTTTAAAGCGCGGGTCATGAAAAGCGGCGCTGACGGCGTTTTTGACTACTTCCTCAACAATATTCCGCCCTGCCGGCTCGATGGTTCCGATACAGCCCCGCAAACTCCCGTGCTTTTTTATGGAAACGAAGACGCCGGCCTTTTTATCAAACTCTTCGGGTACAAACCTGTCTTTGGACTGCGGCCGGAGATTAAGCTGCTCCTCCACAGTTTCCCTGGCAACCCTCACCAAAAAGCTTTCAGCTGCCCTGCGGCGCTCCAGCCTGGCCTGCCTGCCGGCCTCGATTTTTTTTAAAAGGGACCTCTCCGGGTTTGCAGGGCCGGGTATAAAAGAGGCCACCAGGTAACCGACCCCGAAGGGCCCCTCGTAGGAAAGGACTTCCGCTTCGACTTCAAGTCCGTCCAGAGCTCCCAGCATCATCAGAATGGAGCGGTAACCGCATTCCGCCGCCTCTTGAACCAGGAAATCATCCATTTGCATAATGCCCTGCACATCCGGAACCGCCAGCAGCCTGGCCAGCTTCCTGTCAAATTCCGCCCCCTTGGGGTTATAACCGGCCGGGGCAAGCCGGGTCAGGCAGTGGGAGAGGTCGCCGCTGGCCAGAAGGGCCGCCCTGCGCCCCGTCAGTTCTGCTGCCTTCCTGACGGCCAGACCGAAAAGATAGAGCCTTTCGGCAACATCCAGGGCCATGGATACATGGACCAGGGGCAGGTTCACGCCGGCCTGCTGAAGGAAATAAAGGGGCACAGTAACACCATGGTCCAGGCGCAGACTAAAGTCATACTGCCCGGCCAGTTCCCCGGTCAGCTCCATGGCGCTCAGTCCCAGGGCCGCCGCCTGGTTCTTGATTTCCCGGACAAGTGCCGGATCGTTGTCCACCTGGAACTTGACCTCGCAGGCTCCAAAACTGGCCAAATCTCCGCTTAATACAGGTTCCCCGTTCAAGCCGATCAAACCGTGGAAGATCGGGGCGTGGGGAGAAATGATTACAACTGTTTCGGCGCTGCTTTTCTTCAACCTGCGGCCCAGTTCCAGAAGGGCCTCCCGGGTCTTTTGCACCTCTTCCGACTCCCTGCGGCCCACCTCCGGCACCGCCACAGGAGGATGCGGACAGATTCCACAAAAAACAACTGACAAGATAAGTTCACCCCTTCCCTAAACTTTTTTTAACCTTCAGGCGTCAGTCCAAAATAGAGAAAATATCCACCCAGCGCCACCAGAAAAACCCCGCACAGGATCAGGATCCCCCTGTACGCTCTTTCGCTCATGAATTTGCGGCCTCCCGCCACCGCCGCGGCAATCAGGCTGTACCAGGTGAGGTCGGCCAGGATGTGACCCGTAAAGAAAGAAGCCAAGCCGCTAAAGCCGCTTTTCAGGGACATGGTAATATAACCCAGGCCGATGGTGGCCCACCACAGGGTCCAGTACGGATTGGAAACACTGGTCAGAACCCCGGCTACAACCGGATGCATTCTGCTTCTTCCTTTGCCCGCGCCTTCCGCCGGCGGCTCTTTGGAGGCAAACGTTCCATCACTCCCACCCGCCTCTTCGAGGTCCAGCGCCACCCTGCCGGCCCGGGCGTCCCGGGCCATGCCGTAGCCCATATAAATTAAAAAGGCGCCGCCGAAAATTGCGATAGTATGGGTAACAGCGGTCCGGGTCAAATAAATGGAAAGCCCGCCAACGAGAGCCAGGATCAGGACCAGCTCAAGGACGGCGTGTCCCAAAACCAGAAGCGGTCCGGCGCTGAACCCCCGCCTGGCGCTTTCTCCGATGGTGACCGTAAGCAGGGGCCCGGGCATCATAGCCCCCGAAAAACCTACAACAAAAGCCGTTGTAAAAATCGCAAGCAGTTCCAAGTAGAATCCATCCCTTATTTTTCTCAAAATCCAGTCTTTTTATCTCCAGGTTTAAAATATCCGTTAAGCGCCGGACAATTCCGCCCGGAATACGCCTGTCTTTAATTGTAATCCAGAGAGGATCTGCGGTGATCTGGTTCTCTCCCCCTATTAGTAATGCCGCCCATTAATCATCAGCCGGCTCAAATTTTTAGTGAGGTCAAAGCCTCCTGCATCTCGCTGATACCCTGCTCCAGCATCCTGGCAGCTTCGGTAAAACCCTCCACCAGTTCCGTCTGTTCCTCTGCAGCCGTATTCACGCCGGCGATCCCTTCTGTTACCAGCTGCGTGCAGGCCGTGACTTCAGTTACCGTATTAATTAGTTCCTTCAGGTCTGCAATAATGTCCGAAAGGAATTGGGAAGCCTCCCTGGCAGCGTTATACCCTTCCAAAACAACCTGCCGGTCCTTTTCCAGAGTGACGGTGGCCTGGGCGGCATGTTTACGTGCTTTTTCAAAAAGGCTGGTAATGCCCCGGGTAGCCGCGGCCGCATCCCGGGCCCGGTTCTGGATCTCGCCTGCCAGGGCGGAAAAATTATCTCCCCCGGCATTATTGCCGGCTGCTGCCTCAGTAACAGCCTTCTGGGCCAATAAGCTGGCCTGATCGGCAATCAGGGAGATAAACAGGAGAATCTCCCCAACTTTATCCACGTAGGACTCCAGCTCTTTTACCGATTCGCCGGCCCGGGTCATCACCGCGCTGCTTGTATCCATCTGTTCCAGGAACTTGTCGGAGGCCGCCCCGGCCCTGGCCAGGCTGGTCATGGTCTTATCCGAGGCGCTTACAACCGCTCCGGCACCTTCCTCCATTTTTTTCATAGCCTCCGCCAGCCCGCTCATCCTGGCAGCAGCCTGGCCGGATTTGTCCACCGCCTTACGGATGCTGTCCTGCAGTTCCCGGGTGTAACCGGCAACAACAGCAGCAGAGTTGAGGGACTTCTCCGCCAGCTCCCGGAGTTTGCCCACCATGTTACAGAAGGTGCGGGTCAAACTGCCCACCTCATCCCTGGACATTTTCAGCTCACAGACGTCCACGCCGGTCAGATCCCCCTGGGCAATGCGCCTGGCCACCAACTCCAACCGCTTCACGGGATCGGCAACAAGGCTCGAAATATACAGGATCAGCAGGATCATGGCGGCAATGAGCACGGCTCCCCCGGCAATAATCTGGTTGCGGAGGGAAGCTATCTGAGCATAGGTGTCTTCAATGGAAAACCCCACCCTAAAGCCCCCCCAGTGCCTGCCGTTTACATAAATGGGCGAGGAGATGTCCCAGATTAACTCACCGGTGTCCCTCCTGTATTCCTGGAATAAGTAGAGTTCCTGGTTCCGGACTGCGGCCAGCCCCACGGGATCGTTGAAAATTCGCTTGGAGCGGCTGGAGTTTTCGCCGTAGCCGATTTTAGATATGGTATTGTGGGTGGGGATGTAGCCGTTCTGGTCCAGAGCCACGGCATAGACAATAATCTCATCCTTCAGGTAGGCATCCTGAATATGCTTCAAATGTTCGTCCGTATAGGCGTCATAAGCGGTGTGGTATTTCTGGGGGCTGGTATTGGGAATGGGCTGGTAATTCGTATCAAACAACTGGTCCTCGGTCAACTGCCCCTTCTCCAGGGCATCGGATAAAATCTTACCGGTCATTTCGGCCCCGGTCAGGGCAAGGATAATACCCCTTTCGGTTATGGCCCTGCGCATGGAGCTGGTCTGCCTGTTCAGATCATAGGCCAGGAAACCCACAATCAGCGGCACCATTACCGCGATCATGATCAGGCTGTTTTTCAGCTTCAGGGAATTCGTGGGAAATTTCACAGGATACCACCCCGCTTATTTTGTTTTTCTCCGGTTTAAGCTTGTTTTTTAAACGGTTCAGCAGGCCAACCGGCTGCGCTTATTACTGTCGTCCTGCCTACCGGTTTAATTAATTGCCGGTTGCCCTCACTGCTGATTTTCTTAACCGCCCGTTGGGCGTGTTTTTATGATTGCGCCTTTAACAGTCTTTTAAGCCTCTACGGAATTCCTTTTCTTCCTTTATAAGCTTCTTTCCTGGTAAGAATATTTCTTCTTTTTTATTGTATTCCCTCCCTGCCCCTGCTCAAAAGCAGGCATTTGCAAGAAAATAAGACCAGCTTTAACCGGTATCAATGTAAAAAACCCAAAAATTTAAATTGTATTAAAAGGAAATAACGTGGTAATTAAAGAAATGAACCAGGAAATAATGTGCGAAATAGCCCTGTTCATCAAAGGAGTGGTTGTTCTCTATGTACAAAAACATTCTAATTGCCGTCGACGGTTCCGAACTATCGACTAAAGCCGCCCAGCACGGCGCAGAGCTGGCTTCAAAACTGGGGGCCGGACTCACCCTCTTCCATGTGGTCCCCCCCCTGCCGTCCTTCGACAACATGTCCCCCGACCGTGTGGGAAACATCCACCAGGACATCGTCAACGAATTCATCAAGCAAGGCCGGGAAATTTTGAGCCTTACGGAAGAAAAGCTGGCCGGGTACGGCCTGAACGTCTCCACCGGCATCACTGTGGGACACCCTGCCGAAGAAATCTGTAAAAAGGTCGAAGCCGGCGGATTTGACCTTCTTGTTATGGGCAGCCGCGGCCTCGGCCAGATTAAGGGGTACCTGATGGGAAGCGTGAGCAACAGGGTCTGCCGCCATGCCAACTGCCCCGTACTGATTGTAAGGTAGGGCAAGCCTATCCCGGTCCCCTTGACAATTTGTAATCAAAGCGCAGGAGCGCGCCGGACACCCGGGCTCTAATACCATGGTTTTATTCCACACCAATAATTAATAATCAAGGCTGAAGCGGTGTGCCGCCCCGGGCCTCCGGACGGCACACCGGCAAAAAAAAGGCGCCTGTTCACAGGCGCGGTTACGGGTGCATAAACATAATCTTCAATCATTATCAAGCTATCCTAGATCCCCAGGTATGCTTCCTTGATGTGCTCATCATTGAGCAGTTCCTTGCCGCTTCCCTGGAGGATGA
>DBRJ01000025.1 GCA_002305915.1 Pelotomaculum sp. UBA1371
CTTAAAAGCGAGGGTTTTACGGTTCCGCCGCGCCCCTCCTCCAAAACCCTGCAGGGAGGACCGGGAACAGGACAGGAGGTTAAGTTGACCGATAAGGAAATAATCAAAAACATAGTAGGTTTCGGGCAGGTCTATATAATGTTTTATAGTCGTGCCGTTATGGCTTGTACCAGAGAATCAATCCGCAATATCTTTCTTGATTTGATGGGGGATTATATAAAAGTTTACAAGTATTTAATCGGTTTCGGGAAAAAAAGAAATCTACTTGTGCCACCCCCACCGGCTAGCGCCAGAAGAAACAGTTTAAATATGGAAGAGGTTGGGATAATCTGGGATGAACTCAATGCCAGGTACCTGAGCAAGGTAAACATGGAAATTTATCTTGCCAGTACAATAGATAAGGATCTTATTAACCTGCTCAAATGGGGCCTGAAAGAGATCGTAGTGCCTCATATGGAACTGCTGGAAAATGTCCTTAAAAATGAGGGTATCACCATTCCCTCCCGGCCCCCGGTACGGCAGTTCCAATACTCTCCGGGACAGGTCAGCAAGATTAGAACAAGTGATGATGAACTGCTGAGTATATTGACCGTAGCTTTTCAGGCGGCAGTGGAATTGCACGTTCGGGCCTTTACTATAGTTTATAGAGAGGATTTGATAGAACTCTGTGAAAAATTATTATACGATGAGCTGAAAGGGTACGATAAATTAATAAGTTTGGCCAAAGCAAGGCAGGTTCTAGCAAACCCGCCTGTGATAAGTTCATATCGAATCTAGATATAATTATGAACACAGAATCAAAGCAGGTGGGGAACCACCTGTTCGGCAAAAAATTTATGAGGAAACAAGTGTATAACCGGCATCTAAGGGCGCAAACTAAATGACAAACATATCACAAGGAGAGGATAACAATATGGAATCACCGCAACAAACAATCTCTACAGTTATGACCAATTATCGTAATTTCCAGGGTAACTTCAATCTGGATAAATCCGGGTTTGATCCCAAGATGCCGGGTCATGTTACCTACCATCAGATGATTACCCGCCAGCAGCCCCGTACTGTTAAAACTATCGGCGCAGGTATCGGCCTGCCGGTGGAGGTCCGGCGCGAGATGGCGCTGATGCTGGATGATCACCAGTGCGCCCTGTCCGTGGCTCTGCACCAGTACAACAAGCATCACTGGATGTCCGAGGGAGCGGAGGGTTTTATCAGCCTGCACGAACTACTTGAAGAGCACATTGCTAAAACCCAAAAGCATATTGACGCTGTCGGCGAGCGGGTGGCCCGTCTGGGCGGTGTGCCCACTGCCCATCCCGTGACCCAGCACGAGCTTTCCTACATTAAGCATGAGGTTGAAGGCCGCTACAGTATCAGGGATTTTTTGCGGAACGACCTGGAACACGAGTTAAAAATACAGGAAATGTTGCGGAGGACAATCTCACGGGCGCACGAACTGAAAGATTTTGGAACGGTAGAGGTGCTGGAGGAAGTTTTGCGGGAACGGGAGGATCTTGGTTATCATCTTTACAGTGTCCTTGAGGACGATACTCTGGTACGGGGCATGGACCATCTCATGGATAAGAGGGATGACCGGGCCGGTGATCGCCCCATGAATCCGGATACCCATCTCCAGTAATACTCTACAGGGCTTTATCAGGGAAATAATTGCATTATTTAAGCAAAATAAGTACACCGGTTACAGAGAAAGGACCCTTCTTTGTAACCGGTGTACTTGTTTATACAATATAGTCTATAATAATGTGTATTAGACAGGATTGTTAAGAAGGGCTAACCCGGCGGGGCATACAAAACCCTTTTTTGGACTTGATCCGGACTTTTAATTTGTTATAATTAAGTTTGGGCTAAACGACATAAAGAGCGAGGGTGGTAAATTATATGGATGAACAAGTCGGAAAAAAACATGTCCTAAACAATATTGCAGTTGAACACGCCGAGAATCCTCGAAATCTTGGGAATACACCTAACGCTGACGGTTTCAGTCAGGAAGTTGGTGAAGAAGGAGATTCAATGGCAATCTGGGTAAACGTCAAGGATAGCCGGATTGACAGGGCAACTTTCTGGACGGATGGATGTGGAGCATATATTGCTTGCGGCAGCATGCTCACCGAATTAGCTAAAAGTCAAACCATAGAGGAAGCCTCCAGGATTGAACCCCAAGACCTAATAAACGCGCTTGAAGGATTGCCGGACGGTCATTTGCACGTTGCTAATCTGGCGGTTCATACCCTTAGGGAAGCATTGAAGGATTATCAGTTAACCCGTAATTACCTGAATAAAGCTGTCCAGTAACCGGCTTGAAGCTGGTGTAACAGTGCTTGTGCAATAAAAGACTTGCTAAATTACTCTGTTAGTTGAAGGTGGTTAATGCATATGGATGAACAAGTAGAAAAAAAGTATGTTTTGGACATGATTGGTAAATACAGCGAGACTGTTATTGATCACGCCCGAAATCCCCGGAACGTTGGGAATATCCCCAAAGCCGACGGCTTTGCCCAGGAAGTGGGGGAGTGCGGAGATACTCTCGCAATCTGGTTAAGTGTCAAGGATAACCGGATTGATAAGGCAACCTTCTGGACGGATGGATGCGGGTCATCTATCGCCTGCGGCAGCATGGTCACCGAGATTGCCACCAATCGAACAGTAGAGGAAGCTTTGAAGATTAAACCCGAGGATATCCTGGATGAGCTTGGCGGACTGCCGGAGGATCATGTCCACTGTGCCGTTCTGGCTGCCCATACTCTGAATCAGGCCTTGAAGGATTATCAGATGATGGCCAAAGCCCCCTGGAAAAAGCTGTATAAAAGCTAAACACGGGTCGAGTGTGTGATGATTATACGGCCCCTTTAGTTCCCTTTAAAGAAGCGATTAAAAACTAAACCCGCTGCTTAAAGAGCAAACTGGGATATGTTTAACAAATTCTTTTAGCAATTATAAATCTGGGTAGTTTTTGCCCAGTTTTTTTTATGAAAAAGTTGAAAAAGTATTAATTCAGTTGAATTTTCAGTAGACTCACATAAATAGTCTCCTGCTTTAGGTAATATTTACAACAAATCTATTCAATGCTATGATTAAAATGTTCGCAAAGTGGTCGTAACGAAATTTCTAATTAAGAACCGGTTGATAAAAAAGATTATTAATTGATTACTGAATCTTAGGAAAGGATTTGTCATGAAAGCTTATATGGGTCTTGACGTTGGTTCGGTTAGCGTAAATATAGTTGTTATCGATGAAGCCGGCGAAGTGCTGACCGGCCAATACCTTCAAACAAAAGGCAGGCCTATAGCCGTTATCCAGGAAGGGATGAAGATAGCGCAGGAATCCCTTGGGCGAGGCGTGGAAATCGCCGGCGCCGGAACCACGGGAAGTGGTCGCTACCTGGCGGGGGTTATTATAGGGTCTGATGTGATTAAGAATGAAATTACTGCCCATGCAGTAGCTGCTTCCATGCTGGTTCCCGATGTCCAGACGGTTTTTGAAATTGGCGGCCAGGATTCAAAAATTATTATCCTCAGAAATGGTATCGTTACAGACTTTGCCATGAATACAGTTTGCGCAGCGGGTACAGGTTCCTTTCTTGACCAGCAGGCTGCGCGTCTTAATATTCCCATTACAGAGTTCGGCAGATTGGCTTTGCAATCTGATACACCGGTGCGGATTGCCGGGAGGTGTACGGTTTTCGCAGAGTCCGATATGATTCACAAGCAGCAAATGGGCCATAGCATTCCTGACATAATCAGGGGTCTCTGCGATGCTCTGGTGCGGAACTACCTGAACAACGTCGGCAAGGGCAAGGAAATACTGCCACCGGTTGCGTTCCAGGGGGGTGTTGCCGCCAATGTGGGCATTATAGCTGCTTTTGAAAGAGCTCTTGGGGTGCCCGTGCACATACCAAAGCATTTCAATATAATGGGAGCTATCGGAGCAGCGCAGTTAGCCAAAGAAGAAATTGCCAGAAAAAAAACAACATCCTTTAAAGGCTTTCAAATCACAGGTCTTCCCTACCGGACCAGCAGCTTTGAATGCGACGGCTGCTCCAACGTGTGCGAGGTGGTGGAAATTTTCGAAGGCGACAAGGTTATCGGCCGCTGGGGTTCCCGCTGTAACAAGTGGGACCTTGTGTAACTGGTTTAAACATTGCCTTTTTATAAGGGCTCTTTCTCCTATTTCCTCAGAGTTGCTACCAGCCTCTTTGTGTTTAGAAGCAAGTCCAGCCCGCTATTAATATCGCCAACGACAAGCCTTGCTTTTTGCAGTGCCGTTAAAGATGCGCCCTCGGGTCCCACAACTGCGATGCCCAGGGCGGAACGCTCCAGCATCAGGGCGTCATTGGCGCCGTTGCCCATTGCAATGACAGATTCCGGCCCCAGTGCCTTGACAAATCTATCTTTCTCCAGCATGCCTTCCCCTTCAGCAAGAACGTAGATCCTGCCTTTAATTCCCCGGCAGGATGTTTTACATTTTCCAAAGGTATCCGCTGTTATTATATGCACATCCAAAAGTTCTGCAAGCTGGTTGAGCTTGCTTTCCACGCCGGCGATTAAGGCCCCGTCGCAGGCCAGTGTGCCGTTATAATCCAGAACCAGGTGCCTGAAGAGAAAGGGTTTTTCTCCCGGAAGCGTAACTGTAATCATTTTCTTCCTCCTGTAGTGATCCTGCCTGAACGGTCTGTTTACTATTTTATCGATATATTCTATGAAGTCAATTAAAATGGCTGAACTGCCTTAAAGATCATCATCCATATCAGGACAGATAAAGGGTTGTTTAGTTAAAGTACCCGGCTTGTCCGGCGAGCAGTCATTTTTTCAACCCCCCTGGAATATATTTGGCAATAATTAGGTAATCCAGGACGAGGGGGTTGATGCTTATGGCCGGGCGCTGGTATGCTCTGACCCTGCAGGAAACCGTTGAGCGGCTCAAAAGCGACAGTAAAAAGGGTCTGCCTGAGAAGGAGGTTAAAGAAAGGCTGGAGCGGTACGGCCCCAACCAACTGGCCGGAGCACCCGGGGTTTCTTTGTGGCAGCTTTTCTTAAACCAGTTTAAAGACTTCATGGTTCTGGTGCTGCTGGCTGCTACCGCTGTGTCAGGTTTGCTTGGTGAATACGCCGATGCAGTGGCGATCCTGATCATCGTCGTGGTCAACGCCATCCTGGGCTTTATCCAGGAATACCGGGCGGAACGCTCCATGGAAGCCCTTAGACAGCTTGCGGCCCCGGAGGCCAGAGTCATCCGGAGCGGCCAGGAACGCAGGATTTCCGCCGCCGGACTCGTACCCGGAGACCTTGTCCTCATTGAAGAAGGCGACAGGGTCCCCGCCGACCTGCGTCTCTTAAGCGCCATTAATCTCGAGGTTGAAGAGTCCTCCCTGACAGGTGAGTCCGTACCTGTCAAAAAGAGCGAAAAAACCCTGAGCGGTGAGAATTTAGCCCCGGGTGATACCCGCAACATGGTCTACCTGGGCACCTCGGTTACCCGCGGACGGGGGCGCGGCCTTGTGGTGCACACCGGTATGGCCACGGAGATGGGACATATTGCCGGTATGATTCAGGCCGCCGGGCAGGATGAAACACCCCTGCAACGCCGGCTGGCCCAACTGGGTAAGGGTATTGTCGCCTTTTGCTTTATTGTCTGTGCCGCCGTGGTTGTTTTGGGAATTTGGCGCGGAGAAGATGCCTACCAGATGTTTTTTGCCGGTGTCAGCCTCGCTGTAGCTGCCATCCCGGAGGGTTTACCCGCTATTGTGACTGTTGCTCTGGCTATCGGTGTTCAACGCATGATCCGCCGTCATGTTATTATCCGGAAACTCCCTGCGGTTGAAGCCCTGGGGTGCGCTACTGTCATCTGCTCGGACAAGACCGGTACCCTCACCCAGAATCAAATGACTGTGCGAAGGGTAATTGCGGGGGAGCAGGTCTTTGAGGTTACCGGGGAAGGCTATGATCCCAAAGGCGCGTTTGAAGGCCCGGGCTCTGTCCAGGGGCCGGCCTTCAACCTGTTGATGAAGGCTGCAGCCCTATGTAACAACGCCGTGCTTGAGCGTGGCGGAATCAGTGTCGGCGGGCTTTTCCGGGGACTGGTCAAGGGGCGTCCGGCGCCCGGCTGGTCGATTTTGGGAGACCCTACAGAGGGAGCGCTCCTGGTCATGGCCGCCAAGGCAGGGCACTGGCGGGAGCGGATTGAGGCCCGGGAGCCCCGGATTGCCGAACTGCCCTTTGATTCTGACCGCAAGCGCATGTCCGTTGTCTGCCGGCAGACCGGCGGGGCCTTGACTGCTTATGTTAAAGGAGCCCCGGACGGTATTCTGGAATTGTGCACGCACATCTACAGGGACGGCCTGGCGGTACCCATATCGGCCCGGGACCGGGATTATATTTTGAGACAAAACGCCCTGATGGCTGAAGAAGCCCTGCGTGTACTAGCCTTTGCCTACCGGGAGTTACCCCCTTCCAGCGAACAAATCACGGAAAATATTGTTGAGCAGAAACTGGTTTTTCTCGGCCTGGCCGGGATGATCGACCCCCCCCGGCCAACCGCCCTGAAGGCAGTTCAAACCTGCCACAGGGCCGGGATCAAGGTTGCCATGATCACCGGAGACCACCCGTTGACTGCCCGGGCTGTGGCCCGGGAGCTGGGCATTTTGACCAAAGACGGCGAAATTCTCACCGGCCGTGAATTGGAGCAGCTGTCCGGAAGCAGGCTCCAGGAACTTGCGAAACGGGTTAGTGTTTATGCCCGGGTTTCGCCCCGGCATAAACTGCAAATCGTCCGGGCTTTAAAACAGTCCGGTCATGTTGTGGCCATGACCGGTGACGGAGTCAACGATGCACCCGCCGTGAAAGAGGCCGATATCGGCATAGCTATGGGAAGTACCGGCACCGATGTCACTAAGGAGGCCTCAGCTATGGTTTTGACCGATGACAATTTCAGCAACATTGTTGCCGCCGTGGAAGAGGGCAGGGGTATTTACGACAATATCCGCAAGTTTATCCGTTACCTGCTCTCCTGTAATGTGGGTGAAGTGTTGGTCATGTTTCTGGCTGTGCTGGGAGGTCTGCCTCTCCCCCTGCTCCCCATCCAGATTTTGTGGATGAACCTTGTTACCGACGGCCTTCCGGCCATGGCCCTGGGGGTTGATCCCTATGACAACGACATAATGACGCGCCCGCCCCGCCACCCCAGGGAAAGCGTTTTTTCCCACGGGATGACCTGGCGGATCGGCATCAGCGGCGCTTTAATCGGTATGGGCACCCTGCTTTCCTTCAGGCTGGGCCTTAACCTGGGTGATTTGGATCTGGCCCGCACCATAGCCTTTAATACACTGGTGTTCTTTCAGTTGTTTTTCGTTTTTGCCTGCCGCTCGGAGTTTCATTCAATCGTGGAGGTGGGGCTGCTGACCAACCCCTATCTGGTTGGTGCTGTACTTATTTCCACCGCCCTGCAGCTTCTGGTTGTCTACGTGCCTTTTCTGCAGCCCGTTTTTCATACTGTACCCTTAAGGGGAGAGCACTGGGTGTTGATCCTGAGCATCGCTTCGGCGCCTACAGTCGTTGGAATCCTGTCCCGCTGCCTGGTGGAACGGGTCCGTCAAAAAATAATGTATCTTAAAGTATAAGTATTTATGAGCAATGGTGATAGAATAAAGATGTAAAACTGCGTGGGGGGAATAGAATTGAGGTTTACGAAGGTACAGGGGCTTGGTAATGACTTTATTCTGATTAACGGTCTGGAGGAGGAATTGAGGACTATTAATTTTTCCGGACTGGCTGTGGAAATGTGCAACCGTCACTTTGGTGTGGGGGCTGACGGCCTGGTTTTGCTGCTGCCCTCGGACAAAGCGGATCTTTACATGCGCATAATCAATTCCGACGGCAGTGAGGCGGAAATGTGCGGGAACGCAATCCGTTGCGTGGCTAAATATTTATTTGAAAAGGGCCTGGTCAGAAAGGAAAAAATCGAGGTGGATACCCCGGCTGGAATCCGGGTGCCTGAACTGCTTTTAGATGCTGGACAGGTTCGTGCAGTCAGGGTGGATATGGGTGAGCCGCGCCTGGAACGCCTGGAGATACCCATGGCCGGACCGGCGGGGCAGGTGGTGGATGAGCCCCTGGTAATCGACGGTATTGAGTATCGCATAACCGCAGTGTCAATGGGAAACCCCCACTGCATCCTCTTTGTCCCCGACCTTGAAAAAGTATTGCTGAATGCGCTCGGTCCCCGTGTGGAGACTCATGAAGCCTTTCCCCATAAGACCAATGTCGAATTTGTTCAGGTGTTATCCCGGGATGAAATAAAAATGAAAGTCTGGGAAAGAGGTGCGGGGCTGACCCTGGCCTGTGGTACCGGGGCCTGCGCCGCGGTAGTGGCCGGTTTTTTAAACGGCTACACCGGACGTAAAGTTACCGTTCACTTAACAGCCGGGGACCTCAATATCGAATGGGCTGAAGACAACCATTTGTATATGACCGGTCCGGCCGAGGAAGTATTTAGCGGTGATTATCCCGTGAAAGAGAATTAAGCTTTTTTCAAGGGTAATAAAGATGTAGTAAGGGCATAGCTTTTGCTTTGGCCCTTTTTTTATTCCTGTCCCCGACGTTTGAATCTGGATGAGCTGACAGGAAAGGAGCTTTCAGCAGGCATCATTCTGTTATATAATTCCATGATTGGCTTGTCATGCCGCCTTTTTTGAATTATAATGTATACATTTTATAATATCTTGCAACTTTTAAGTCCAATGATAAAATATAAAGGTATAGAGAAAAGCGTTGAGCATTAAGGGAAACCCATTATATAGAGAGGGAGGAAATAAGCGTATTGAAATTTGTAGAAGCCCAGCGTATCCGTAATTTACCGCCCTATCTTTTTGCGCGGATTGAAAAGCTTATCGCCGCGAAAAAAGAGGCAGGCGTTGATGTAATCAGTCTTGGTATCGGTGACCCGGACCGGCCGACGCCGGTTCATATTATTGAGACGTTGGTAAGGGAGGCGAATAATCCGGCCAATCACCAGTATCCCTCCTCGGTGGGCATGCTGACCTACCGTCAGGCAGTGGCCCGGTGGTATCAAAACCGCTTCGGGATTGAACTCGATCCGGAAACCGAAGTAGTATCCCTGCTGGGCTCCAAAGAGGGCATCGCCCACATCTCCTGGTGTTACCTGAATCCCGGTGATACGGTTCTTGTTCCGGATCCCGGTTACCCTGTATATTCAGGCGGGGCTATTTTAGCAGGTGCCGAACCCTATTATTTGCCCTTGGAGCCTGAAAAAGGCTATCTAATTGATTTTAAGTCTATCCCCCGGGATTTAGCGAAGCGGGCAAAAATCCTCTTCATAAATTATCCGAACAACCCGACCGGTGCCGTGGCCGGCGAAGCCTTTTACCGGGAAGTAATCGAGTTTGCCAGGGAGTACGAAATTTTTGTATGTCATGACGCTGCTTATTCCGACGTATCCTTTGATGGTTATAAGCCACCCAGTTTTCTGCAGTTTCCAGGGGCAAAAGAAGTGGGGATCGAGTTTCACTCGGTTTCCAAGACCTATAACATGACCGGGTGGCGGGTCGGTTGGGCTGCTGGTAATGCCGAAGCAGTTGAAGCCCTGGGCCGGTTAAAATCAAATATCGATTCTGGTGTTTTTCAGGCAATCCAGTATGCTGCCGCTGCCGGACTGACGGGACCCCAGGAAATTGTAACTGAACAAAATGCAGTGTACCAGGAGCGACGGGATATCTTGATTGAAGGGCTGAACAGCCTGGGCTGGAACCTGGAAAAACCAAAGGCTACATTTTATGTCTGGGCGCCGGTACCCCGGGGGTACACATCCGACTCCTTCACTGAACTGGTGCTGGATAAGGCCGGTGTTGTTATTACACCAGGCACTGGATATGGCCAAAATGGTTCAGGGTACTTCAGAATGGCGCTGACCATTGAAAAGGAGCGAATTCAAGAAGCTCTGGAAAGAATTAAGAATACAATTGGTAAAGTAACCTTTTAAACTTATTTTTTAGGAAAACAGTTATGCCCTTTGGTAGCAACAGGACCACCAGTAACGGTGATTGCTGAACCTGTTCTGCCAGTGCCTGTCAAGACGCTTTCATATTCTACCTGAAGCGCCTGGATTGAACGACAGAATCAATTAATACTTGACTGCAATGATGAAGACCGGCGGCTTCCACATGTGCAACGGTGCACAACTGGCCTTTCATCAAAAAGGAGGTTCGTTCTTTAATGAAATTAGCCGACCGGGCGTTAAATATCAGTCCATCCCCCACTCTATCAATAGACGCAAAAGCTAAAGAAATGGCCTTAAACGGGCATAAAGTAGTTAGCTTTGGGGCAGGAGAACCGGACTACGACACCCCGGACCACATCAAAGAGGCGGCAATTGCCGCGATCCGGGCCGGAAAGACTAAGTACACTCCTGTTACAGGAATAAAGGCTCTAAAACAGGCGATTTGCGAAAAATACCGCCTTGAGCAAGGTCTCGAATACAAGCCGGAACAGGTGGTAGTCTCCGCAGGCGCCAAGCATTCCCTTTACAACGCAATGCAGGTGTTGCTCCAGCCGGGAGATGAAGTGATCCTTGCCGCTCCTTACTGGGTAAGCTATCTGGAGCAAATTAAGCTGGCCGGAGCAACACCCCGGATTATAGAAACACGGGAGGAAAACGGTTTTAAGCTTGTCCCTGCTGAACTGGAGTCGGCCATAGGACCCCGGACTCGTCTTTTCATCCTGAACAGCCCCAATAATCCTACCGGTTCAGTTTTTACAGTGGAAGAACTGGGTGCTTTGGCAGAGGTTATTGAAAAACACGGTATTATGGTCATTTCAGATGAGATTTATGAAAAACTTATTTATAACGGAGTTAAGCATGTCAGCATCGCTTCTTTTTCTTCCGCTTTGAAGGAGCAGACCATAGTTGTCAACGGCGTTTCCAAGGCTTATGCCATGACCGGCTGGCGGATTGGCTACACTATTTCCGCCCGGCCGATAGCGAAAGCCATGGGTGATTTGCAGAGTCATTCCACATCGAACCCCACTTCTATTGCCCAGTATGCAGGTGTGGCCGCCCTTACGGGCGACCAGTCCCATACGGAGCAAATGAAGGCCGAGTTTCTCCGCAGGAGAAACTATATGTATGAGCGGCTGAACGCTATAAAGGGTATAACCTGTACGCGCCCAAATGGAGCTTTCTATCTTTATCCAAATGTCAAAGGCTGTTTTGGTAAAAAATACCAGAATAGCCCCGTCAATAGTGCAACCGATCTTGCCGCTCTTCTCCTCAAGGAAGCAAAGGTAGCTGTGGTACCCGGCATTGCCTTTGGTAATGATAATTATTTTCGGCTTTCATACGCTTGTTCCATGGAGAACATCAAAGAAGGACTGGACCGGATTGAAGAATTACTGAAAAAAATCAACTGATTTTTGAATTACATTACCCACGATCAATGCCCGGCATTTTAAGTGCCGGCTTTTCTTTTCTATTAAAAAATTAAAATATCGCATATTTTAGCATAAATCGAAGGATTTTCTTCTTCCAGGTAGAAAAAATATTTTTATGGTAAAAGTCAATACTATATTCAGATAGATTACAGGTGGTGTGAATTATTGATTAAAAGCATGACCGGTTATGGCCGGGGCGAGGGCAGTACGTGTAATAAGAAATTCACCCTGGAATTGAGAGCAGTCAATCATCGCTATAACGAGGTTGTTTTACGTTTGCCCCGCTCCCTTGTTCCCCTTGAGGACCGGATCAGGCGGATTATCTCAGCCCGGGTGGCCCGGGGGCGGATTGACGGATATCTGAGTTTGGAAGAGTGCGGCGAAAAAACTGCTTCCGTTAAAGTTGACAAAGCACTTGCCTCAGCGTATTATAAGGCAATGAAAGAACTTCAGGAAAGTGTTGGTATTGAGGGAAAAATAAAATTGAAACAGCTGGTGACACTACCCGGTGTGCTTATTGTAGAAGAGCCGGCCGAAGATCTAGACCTTTTGTGGCCTGCCATTCAGGAAGCTGCAGAAGGGGCTGTGGCAAGCCTGGTCCAGATGAGAGCTTTCGAAGGAGAAGAGCTTGCCAAAGATCTCTTGAACAGGGTTGAACACCTTGCCCGGCTCAATAATACAATCAGGGACCGGTCACCTGTCGTTGTGGAGGATTACAGAGAAAGGCTGCAAAACCGTTTGAGCGACTTCCTGAAGGATGGTTCCCTTGACATGGAACGGTTGACGGGTGAAGTCGTCCTTTTTGCTGAGCGTTCCAACATAACCGAAGAAACAGTGCGGCTGGAAAGTCACCTGAATCAGGTTCGCAATTGTCTTTTGACGGGGGAATCAGTGGGAAGGAAACTTGACTTTCTGATTCAGGAAATGAATCGTGAAATAAACACCATTGCCTCCAAAGCCAGTGATCTGGAAATTAGCCGCCTCGTTGTTGAGGTCAAAAGTGAACTTGAAAAATTAAGGGAACAGGTCCAAAATATAGAATGATTTTAGGTTAATTTTTGAAGGGGGAAACACTGTGGAAATCAAGCTAATCAACATTGGTTTTGGAAACATTGTCTCGGCCAACCGGATTATTGCTATAGTTAGTCCGGAATCAGCCCCCATAAAAAGGATTATTACCGAAGCCCGGGACAGGGGCATGTTGATTGATGCAACTTACGGGCGCCGTACCAGGGCGGTTATTATTACAGACAGCGATCATGTCATCCTTTCTGCCGTACAACCTGAAACCGTAGCTCACCGTCTGGTGTCGAAGGAGTCGCCGCAGGCCGAAGAGCCTTCTGAATAATGGAGTCGCAGTCGTGGGAAGGCAAGGTATTTTACTGGTTTTTTCCGGTCCTTCAGGTGTGGGCAAAGGCTCAATTTGTAGAGCTCTTATAAAGGAGAATCCAACCATCCACTTATCGGTCTCGGCTACGACCCGTTTGCCCAGGAGCGGTGAAGTGCATGGAGTAGATTATTATTTCCTGGATAACAATTCCTTTAAAAAAATGATTGAGGAAGACGAACTGCTGGAGTGGGCGGAAGTCTACGGCCACTTTTACGGTACCCCCCGCAGGTTTTTGCAGGAAGCCCTTGACCGGGGCAACGATGTGATTCTGGAAATCGATATTCAGGGCGCCCTGCAGGTAAAAGATCGGTTTCCCATGGCTGTGCTTATTTTTGTCGTTCCCCCCTCCAGACTTGCGCTGGAGTCCAGGTTGCGAGCCAGGGGTACCGATACCCGTGAGGAAATTGAGAAGCGCTTGCGCTGTACAGAACGCGAAATTAAGATGGCCTGGCGTTATGATTATATTGTGATAAATGATCAATTGACCCGGACGTTGGATACCGTCCGGGCAATCATCACCGCAGAAAAAGCACGGCCTCAGCGTAGCCAGTGTTTAGTACGGGATTTATTACGCTAATTTGCTTGGTAGACCCAATGGAAAGTGGAGGATAATATGAACCAACCAACTCTCGATGAGCTGATGGAAAAGGTTGACAGTCGGTATACCCTGGTTGTTGTCGCTGCTAAACGGGCCAGGGTACTCACCGAGAGGGGAAGAGCCAAGGTCGACGGGGTTGCTCTCAAGCCTGTAACCGCTGCTCTTACTGAGATCGCTCAGAATAAAATAGGATATTTGAGAACACGGGTTAGTATCAAGTAGCCTGTTATCCTTCATCAGCACAAAAAGATTCAATTTTTATGGACAGTAAACGGTGAAGGAAATTGGTTTTATGTTTTGAAAACACCTTCATTTTTTAATTTGCAGATTTATCCGGGACAATTCCTTTTGAAGGGAGGGGGCTTTAAAATGCTGGCGGGAAAAAATATAACACTGGGTATAACCGGCGGTATAGCTGTTTATAAAGCTGCCCAACTGACAAGCAACCTGAAGGCCGGCGGTGCAGATGTCCGTGTAATTATGACCCGTTCGGCCAGTGCCTTTGTAAGCCCACTGACCTTTCAAACACTGAGCGGCAACCGTGTTTACAGCGAACTTTTCGAGCCGGTTATGGAATGGAAAGTACAGCATATTGAACTGGCTGCCATTTCCGATTTGCTTGTTGTTGTACCGGCCACGGCCAATATCCTGGGCAAAGTGGCGGGAGGGATTGCAGACGATCTGCTGTCAACTGTGATTATGGCAACCACCTGCCCGGTATTGTTCTGTCCGGCTATGAATGTGCATATGTATCAAAACCCGGTGGTCCAACGCAATCTGACCGTGCTTAAAGACCTGGGCTATCATTTTGCAGGTCCGGGGAAGGGTCGCCTGGCTTGCGGGGCGGAGGGGCCGGGGAGGCTGGCTGAGCTGGATGTTATTATGGAAAAGATTCAGGCGCTTCTTCCCTCAAAGGGGGATCTTAGGGGCCTGAGCATTCTGGTAACTGCCGGTCCCACCCGGGAGCCAATCGACCCCGTACGCTACCTGACCAACCGTAGCTCGGGCAAAATGGGCTATGCTCTGGCCGGAGCTGCCGCCAAGAGGGGGGCTTCGGTCATCCTGATCAGCGGTCCCACCAATTTACAGGTGCCTCACGGGGTTGAAATGAGATATGTGGAAACAGCAGCAGAGATGTTCAATGAGGTAATGGAATATTTTCCCCGTGTGGACATCGTTATTAAAGCTGCTGCCGTGGCGGATTACAAACCCAGGGAAGTGTCCGGACAGAAGATTAAAAAAACAGGGGCAAATCTTGTCATCGAGTGTGATAAAAACCCCGATATTCTGGCAGAGCTTGGCCGGAGAAAGGCACATCAGACCCTGGTGGGTTTTGCTGCCGAAACCAGCAATTTGGAAGACAACGCTCATCAAAAGGTGAGGAATAAAAATCTCGATCTCCTGGTGGCAAACGACGTTACTCTCCCCGGGGCAGGATTTGAAGCAGATACAAATATAGTTAAGCTGGTATATCCCGGTCAATACGTTTTACCGCTGCCCATTATGGATAAAACCGCCCTGGCCCACCGTATTCTTGACGAGGTGTTAAAACTGAGAAGTAACGGGCAGTAGCAGTGCCTCCCCAATTGTGTGTCAACAAGCCGGATATCCTCCGGTTGCCCAAGGGTTGTCCCTGACAGGAAACGGTCGTATAAAAAACGGGTAAAGCTGCGGGCAGATGCCGGGGAACACCCGTGCCTGGTTGGATTCCGGCCGGGCCATTTTTATATGGCCGCACAAATTTGTAAAGTATCCGCCGGGAGGGTATAATGAAGAATAACGGCCCCTATGCCGAAATTATTGTTGATTTGAGTATCAGAAAAACCGACCGGGTTTTTCACTATTTTATACCGTCAGAATTTGAGAAGCAGGTTTCAGTGGGAAGCAGGGTGCTCGTTCCCTTCGGCAACAGGCAGCTGGCAGGTTACGTAGTAGGTTTCGGGGTTCCCCGGAGCGAGGTAAAAATCAGAAGTATTATCGGAGTTCTGGACACCCGGATTCTCACATCCGAGATGCTGGAACTGGCCCGCTGGATGGCCGACAGTTATCTGTGCAGTACTGCCGAGGCTTTTGGGCGCATTTTGTCACCACGCCTGCGGGTAAAAGACAGGCGTACCGTAAAAAGAGTATTTCCGGTCCATACCGGGGTCGAGCTGGAAAAGATCCTGGCAACAATGGGCA
>DBRJ01000016.1 GCA_002305915.1 Pelotomaculum sp. UBA1371
AATCCTCACCGGAACAAAGGGCGGGCTGACCTTGAGGATGCTCCGCTCCCTGTCGGAAGTCTCAAACTCACCCAACACAACCGTGCTTTTCCCGCTGCCCATGGAACTACGGGATCTGTTGCCCGGCAAGGAATAAACTTGCGGGTTAGACATCCATGCCGCTGACGCGGCACCTGCAGAGGTTGAAAAAGTCTATTTTCAGGATATAGGAATAACGGGGCCACGGAAATCACCCTGGTTAGAGGTTACTCCATCTGCACCACGTCCGGTAAGAGGGAATAATGGGCTACGGAAATGATAAAGGCAGGTCTTTAAACCCGCCTTTATTTGTACCGGACCGGCTTGTCCCTGAAACAAAAATACATTATGGAAAACACGGCTGCGCTTAATAAAAACAGGGTTATAGCCACCAGTCCCATGATTTGATCAAAAAACGAGCTGCTGGACCACCAGTTCATGGTTGATTCCTCCCGTCTCTGGGTTTATAAAGCTATTTTTTCCTGAACAACCGGGGGATATGCGGTTAATGGCACGGCAGGTTCGCTTAATGCGGTTAGAATTTTTTGTGACAATTAGTTTTTCGTCCTATTTCAGAGAAGGAAAGAAGGCATCCGGCGGGTAAGCTGCCCTGCGGATGCCTTCTTTCAGTGACCGGAAGTAGTATTGTGTGCTGCATTAGAACAGGCTGCTATGACTGCGGATGCCTTCTTTAAGTTACCGAAGCAAGCCGGAAGTGACCCGTAGCCTGACCGGTCCCGGGTAGTTCTCAAGTGTCTCCCGGGTTGCGGACAGCCCCTCCGGTGTACCTGGGAAAGATCCATTCCGGAGGGTAATAGGGGACTTCAAACCCTGGAAGAATTGTGTACTCAACGGGGGAAGACTCAAATGACTCGAATGGCTCAAACAGTGTCGGTTCGTCCACAGACTCCTCACCTCGCTAATAGTATCTGCAGACGGTAACCTATTTAAACATCCTGAAAAGATAATTTATCCAGGATGGATGCCAACCCTGATCCAATTATACTGTTGTTCGTTGCGGCCCCGGGATGGCGCAAAGCAGGCAACGGGGCCCTCCGGCAATTAAAGGAGTGGAAAGGGGGGGTGAAATGTGCTATCCGGCTCTTACTCCGGAGAAGTGGCAGACTCTCCGGCGGCGCCCGGGCCGTGCTTGACACTTGTGGGGTTGTCGCGTATAATGCTAAATGAAAGTTTTGGGGCGCCGTTTATTAAAGGGGCTGTAAAGCCCCGGCCCGGTCTTTTCCAAACCTTTTAAGCCTTTTAAGAAAAACAAAAATTAGATTTAAAGGAGCGGTACGTGGACCACGCCGGATATATGCGCCAGGCCTTGGCGGAAGCTGAAAAAGCCTATGCCCTGGGCGAGGTTCCCATCGGCGCCGTTGTGGTGCTTGACGGTGAAATTATCGGGAGGGGACACAACCTGCGCGAAGTCCTGAAGGACAGCACCGCCCATGCTGAAATCCTGGCCCTCAGGGAGGCTGCCGGAAAAATCGGCGATTGGCGGTTAAATGGAGCAACACTGTATTCTACCATCGAGCCCTGTCCCATGTGTGCCGGGGCGCTGGTGCAGTTCAGGGTGAAGACGCTGGTTTACGGAGCAGCCGACCCGAAGGCGGGCGCTGTGGATTCAGTCATAGACGTAGTCAGGCAGCCGCGCTTCAACCACCAGGTGGAAGTGGTGGCCGGGGTACTGGAAGAGGAGTGCCGGCAGATTATCCAGCGCTTCTTTCGGGCCTTAAGAGGGAAAAAAGCAAATGGAGAGATGGCCGAGCTGGTCGAAGGCGCTCGACTCGAAATCGAGTAGGCCGTGATGAGCGGTCTCGTGGGTTCGAATCCCACTCTCTCCGCCATTTTGAAGCCGTTTCACATAAAAGTGAAGCGGTTTCTTATTATAATTTTACGGTAATTTTCCAATAATTCCACAGAAATTCCACAAAAGGGCTTAAGAGCCCCCTAAAAGCTCAGCCCCAGCTACTGTCTCTGCACTTTACTACCATGTTCACTTAAAGGGCCGGGAAACGGCACTGCAGGTCCGGATTCAGCCGGACAATTTTGTGCGGCCGAAGCCGCTCCTGCCGGGGAGCAAGGCAGGATTGCCCGGGAAATCAAGCGAAATATGGAGTCAGCAGAAAATTTATCTAAAAAAATTAACCTGCTGACAAGTCCTTATCGTGCCTTGATGATATATTTCCTATAGAAGTAGAAGCACGACGGATGATTTTCAGGGAGGCAAGAACATGCGCATCCTGCATACCTCGGACTGGCACCTGGGGCGGATTTTCCACGGCGTCTACCTCACCAACGACCAGGCCTACGTCCTTGAGCAATTTATCCAGTTGGTAGCTGACAGCAGGCCAGATGTGATTTTAGTTACTGGGGATATTTATGACCGGTCCGTCCCGCCCACGGAAGCCATTAAACTTCTGGACGAGGTGCTTACCCGCATCCTTCTGGATTACAAAGTACCCGTAATATTAATTGCCGGCAACCATGACAGCCCGGACAGGCTTGGCTTCGGTGCCGGTTTGCTGGCCAGGCAGGGCCTGCAT
>DBRJ01000053.1 GCA_002305915.1 Pelotomaculum sp. UBA1371
GGTACCGGCCAACCCGGCCAGTATATTACCCACACCGTCGGAATAAAGAGCGCCCTGGACGCTGTCGTAATCTACTTTTTTAAAATCCCGCCGCGACACGCGCTGAATTACCATGGCATCACCTACTGTCTCAATGGCACCTACCACTGTGACAACGGCAAAGGCTACCAGCAGGGGCAAGATTTCCGGGGAAAAATCGATATAAAAACCGGGCCACTTCAGGGGAGGGAACCCGATAAAGGATGCCCCTTTTAAGGCTGACAGATCGACCATGCCCATAAAATAAGCGGAAATATAACCCCCCAGGATGCCGACTGCCGGGCCCCACAGGCGCCAGGCCGGCCGGCCGAAAACATAGAAACCGGCAATGATCAGAAAAGTAACCAGCCCCACCAGCAGATTCTCCGGTGAATGATAGTTTTCTGTTCCCGGTTGCCCGACCCACATTTCCAGGGATAGGGGAATCAAAGTAATGGCTACAAGCATGATTACCACCCCCCCTGCCAGAGGGGTTACAACTTTACGCAGTTTTCCCAGAAAATAAGCAATTAGAAATTCCAGGGGTGCTGCCAGGACGGACATGGTGGCTACCAGTGCAAAGCCGCCGATATCGGCAGCTACAAGGCTGCAGGAAAGAAACGTGGCGCTGGTCCCGGTAAAAAGGATATAACCGGAACCGATTTTACCAATGCGGACCGCTTGAATTAAGGTGGAAACAGCGGTAACGATAATGGTAGCAAAGATAATATATTCCAGCTGTTCACGGGGCACATCGGTGGCATTGGCGACTATAACCGGTACAACCACCACACTGCTGAACAAAGCTATCACATGCTGCAAGGCTTGCAGTATAGCCAGTGATACCGGCATTTTTTCGTCAACAGCATATTGTATTTTAACCTGATTGCTCACAATATTGCCTCCACATCTCAAATCACCTCAACAGAGAAAAACTCAATGTAATCTATTAATTCCCTATCAGAGCCAGTGTGTTGTGGATAAGCCATAGGGAGCAAGTCAATTTGTATACCCGCCAAAATGTTATGCCTCGCTGGTTTTGGTAGTTCTATTGGTACATTTTTACTTAGCCGGCGTTGGTGCATTTTCCTATTTTTGATCAATTTGGTCATGTGTAAACTGTATATTTACTTTTCGAACACACTCTTTAACTTTTGTTATTTTTCTGTTGTTCTTACGCGCAGCAAATAAGCACCGTTCCGAAAGTACGATGTTTATTGCTTGGGTTAAATGTTAAATAATATCACGGCTCCAGTTATAGCAAAAAAATTGTATGTAGTTTTGATCGAAGAAGAAGGCTATGAGTTTACGAGCCCAAGCTCATTTTTCCATCTTGTTTCTATTCATCTATCTGCTCTCACTCGCACTTGGTTAACTTTCAAACGCTAAAACCGCCACGCTTCTGCCCCGTTATAAATGTTAATTTGCTGCTCAGCCCGCTCAATATCCACTTTTTCAACACTTCCCAGGTCCACGTGGGTGAAATGGTCATTTTCCGGCAGGTACATGTGAAATTCGGTCGTGATGTCTACCGCGGCACTGCCTTCGGCCAGTTTGCACTCCAGCAAATGACCTCCGCCTGTGCAGTCTTCCCTCAGAAAGTGAAGATGATAACCGGGCATATTTGCACCCCCGGCATAAGAGGGGCACCAAAAACCGGCCAGCGTACCCTCTACGTCGTGAAACTCAAAGGTGGGCTGTATATCCGTTACCTCTACCAGAGGCGGGTAGGGTTTGCTTTGCGGGGGGACACTGCGCGTTTGCACATACTCAAAGGTCCCTTCAACTTTGAAAGCGTAAAACAGATTGGGACTGGGGCGCAGTTTATCCAACTCGTCCTGTAACCGGGCATAGCTCTCAATACCGGTTAGCTGAACCTGCTGCTCCGGCTTAAACCAGGTCACAACTGCAAAGGGAGTTTTTACCCTATCTTCCGCTTCAACCACTTTGCCGCCCCCCCCGCACCTGGTAGACCCTGCCGTCTAAAACCACCATTTCCCCGTCAAGGGCCTCAAAAGTACCGATGCCCAGGTCACCTTCCTGCACCAACTGGCCAACTTCTATTTCCCCGTCATAAACTCCCTGCATCAGGGCGCCCAGTGTAGATACCTGATATAGAACATCTTCCCCAAATCACCGGGAGCAGTTTGAGTGACCGGCGTCGCTGAACAGCCGGCAAGCGCTACACAGAGCAACGCTGCCACAAGCATGACCGGATATACGTTCAACCTCAGACATGTGAATCGCTTACTCATTATTAGCCATTCCTTTCGCTTTTTTCTGGACAACATCCCTTCAGCCTTTAAGCGGTGGCCCGCTACCCCTCAAAATCTCAAAAAAGATATCCCGTTCAGCGCCCCAAACGATTTAGCTATTTATTTCTTACAATCGCAGCTTATATTTCCAGCTACAATCTCTTTCCAATCACCGAGAACATCGTGTGTCCAACAGTCATCCGCGCCTGCCGCTTCACGCATGGTCAAGGCAAAGATATAAGCTAATTCCTTAACAGTAGCTCCGGCTTCTAAGGCGCCTTTGAAATGCTTGAGTACACAAGGCTTGGAACGGGCTTTAATGGATAGAGCAAAGCAGATAAATTGATATGTTTTTTCGTCAATCATTCTTTTTTCTTGATAAAGCTGATCGATCTCATCCAGCTTTTGTGTGAATTCCGGGAAAAATTCTGCCAACATTCTCATAAAACATCCTCCTTTTTATACTCCTAATACTTACTTTGACTTTATATGATCAAGTTCAAAAAGAGCCTATTTTAATAACGTTTTTATTTCGTCAACCTTTAATACCTTTCCCACAACTTTTACTTCCTCATCAATTACTAAAGCCGGAATCCTCATGACACCATACCTGGCAATCGCTTTCATATCCTGCACTTTCTCAATAGTCGCGGCAAGCCCCAGTTCTTCCACAGCCCTTCGGGTATTCTGTTCTAACTTGTTACAGTTTGCGCAGCCTGTTCCTAAAATTTTAATAATCATTTGCCCCTTACCCCTTTACTATGTTTAATATATTAAATTACATTAGCAAATACCCAAAGGCATTGAAGGCATAGCCGAGGATAATGATGCCTATAGTGACAACCGCAAAAAAGATGGCGAGAAGTCTAATCTTTACTGCAGTTTTGAGCATGATCAAAGAAGGAAGGGAAAGTGCGGTCACCGCCATCATGAAGGAAAGTGCGGTTCCAATACCCACCCCCTTATAAACCAATGCTTCAGCTACGGGCAAAGTGCCAAAGATATCCGCATACATTGGAACGCCTACTAACGATACAACAAGCACGGAATACCACTTATCCCGCCCCAGCACCGCAGATATGACATTTTCCGGTATCCAGTTATGAATGACAGCGCCAATGCCGACACCAATTAAAATATAGAGCCATACTCTTTTGACAATATTAAACACCTGTTCTTTGGCATAATCAAGTCGATCCCGTACGGTCAACTCGTATTGCTCTATATCAATCATTGTATTACTGTAAACAAAAGATTCTACATATTTTTCCAGTTTAGCTTTGCCGATGAAGGTTCCGCCAATTACGGCAAGAATAAGCCCGGCAACAACATAAGCGAAGGCTATCTTCCAGTTAAATATACTGGCGAGAAGAAGGATGGAGGCCAGGTCAACCAGCGGAGATGAAATTAAAAATGAGAACGTAATCCCCAAGGGCAGGCCGGCGCTGGTGAATCCAATAAACAACGGTATCGACGAGCAGGAACAGAAGGGTGTTACGGTACCCAGCAAAGCCCCTATAATGTTCCCTGTTATCCCCTTGTATCCGCCTAATATTTTTTTCGTTCGCTCAGGGGGAAAGAAGCTTTGGACGTAGGATATTGTAAAAATAAGCACAGACAGCAATATAAATATTTTTGCAACATCGTATAAGAAAAAATGAATACTGCCGCCAAGTCTATCCTGGACACTAAGCCCCATAACCTGCTCTACAAACTTTTGGGCCAGATCAGACAGCCATTGCATCTTGAGCAATTGATAGTTAAGCCACTGAAATATAAACACGATGCAGCCACCTCAAATTTTTCATTTAATCACCTGCATTACAGCACCTGCCAGGGTTCACTTCTTTACAAATACAATTTTCCTTGTCGGAAGTGATATAATCAAAGAATTTCTTTGTTTTGGCAATACCATCGGTACTGAGAGAATAATGTGTCCATTTTCCCTCGTTTCGTCCCACAACCAAACCACACTCGCATAATATTTTCATATGATGTGAGAGGGTGGATTGGGCCATTTCAAACTTCTCCAAGATCTTACATGCACACAATTCTCCGCAAGAAAGCATATCAACAATCATCGCCCTTTTGGGGTCCCCTAACGCTTTAAATACCTTAGACCCTTCTAGATAAATTTTATTCATAGGCGCACCTCACATCTAAGTTTCTCGATGAATTAACAATATACTTCAAATCGAAAAATGTCAATATGTTAATTTAATTTAAAACATATTTTATGTATAAACCATGGGACACCAATGATAAGGGCTTAAGCCGGACAATCCCCTGCTGAACAATCCAAAAGCACAAGCAGTTAACATGCTAACGGGACAGTATGAAATAAGCATCGCGGCCTATGATGAAAATGAAATCCATATTTTAGCAATGGCTGACGTAATGGCCGAGGGCATTGTTAAACAGTTCCGTATATATTAAAGGAAAACAGAGGACTACAGGAACACCTGTAGTCCAATTTCTTAATTATATTTTATAAATGTCAGGGAAGGATATAAACAACAAAATATGGGGTGGCATTAGCGGCAGATCAAAGTTGACTATTTAAAAATTAAAAGATAATATATCATTAGTTTCCACGTTGGGATTAATTACATATTCAAAGGTCGCCGACACAGTGACTGTGCGGATTTAAATCCAAGCGTTATTTATAGATTACATTACCCGCAACTTAAGAATATATCAAAGGAGGATGATCAGTAATGGCTGCAAAGGATTTATTAGAAAAGGGCGCAGTACTGCAGCGCGATAAGGAAACATACGCCGTGGTTCCTCATATGCCCGGCGGGCTGGTAACCCCGGCCGCTTTGAGAAAAATAGCAGATGTTGCAGAAAAATATAATGCCCAGGCACTAAAGCTTACCTCTGCTCAACGTTTGGCGCTTGTGGGCTTAAAGGAAGAAGATTTGGATAATGTCTGGCAGGATCTGGGCATGAAGCCCAGCGCCGCCATTGGGCTATGCGTACGCAGCATCAAGTTCTGCCCGGGAACTACTTTTTGCAAACGGGGACAACANNGCCTGGGATTGAAACTGGATGAACGTTACCACGGCCTTGAGCTGCCCAGTAAATTCAAGATGGGTGTAAGCGGCTGTGCCAATTCCTGCGGGGAAAACCATTTCCGTGATGTGGGCGTAATGGGTACGCCGAAGGGATTTAGATTGATGGCAGGCGGAAACGGCGGCGTTACGCCACGTATTGCCCAGACTCTTTATGATGGGCTGGATGAAGGACAAGTCATGGAAAAAATTGATAAGATTATTAAGGTCTATGCCGAAGGCGCCAAAAAGCATGAGCGGCTGGGCAAGTTTATCGAGCGGATTGGTTTAGAAGAGTTTAAAGGCAAGCTTGAGGAATAGCCTTTCCTTCTTTAGTGCACAAAAACATAACGGATCCCCGGTGTTGCGTATAATGCCGGGGATCCTTTTTATTGGGATGATCCCGGCTTCCGGGTAAATATCAACAGTGACCTGCTAAAGTCTAAAGTTAAAAATATAAACAGATTATTACTGAAATTATGTAATAATTAAAATAGTCCTTTTTCGCATATATTGATTGTTGGGTATGTTTTGATGAGGGCAATTTAAGAATGGATTTCAACAACTATGCTTATGTGATAGCCTATGTAAACCAGTTCGGCGCCTTTGCTCCGCTGGTATTCTTTTTACTATTTGTAGCCCAGGCGATGCTGCCGGTATTTCCTTATGTGCTCCTGGCTGCTGCGGGAGGTTTTTTGTTCGGTTTTCAGCAGGGGGTTCTATTATCCTGGTCCGGTGCCCTTACCGGAGCTTCTTTGGCTTACTGGTTATGCCGGTGGTTTGGTATCGGCAATTTCCTGAACAAGTACTATCTGCGTTCCGGCTATGACCCACGTAAACTTAGTCCCGGGGCAGCTTTCTGGACCATTACCATTTTCCGCATTATTCCCGTTGTGCCTACGCCCTTGATCAATATGGGCGCGGCCCTGGGCAGGGTCTCTTTTCCAACCTTTTTGCTGGCATCAGCTCTAGGCAAGATACCAACCGCGGTTTTATACACCGGTTTGGGCCTGGCTTTATTTCAAGCCCGGGATGTCAAAACCATTCTTTTTATTATCGCTGCAGGCCTATCCGTCATGATCCTGGCCAGGTTTGCCGCGAACCAGTGGCTTCGGCAGAAATTGGATTAATGCCGTCAAGCAGCCACAGAAATTGAAACAAAATGTGTCCGGATGAAGAACAGTTTTTTCAGCAAAGAAACCAGGCTGCCTTTTGCGCGGCTTCAGGGCTGTAATATCCCTTCCTTTAAGCCTAACCGGCGCCTGGTTTGGACAGGCATTTTTCTTTTAGGGGACAGTCCCGGCAAGTAAGGGTGCCCTGGCAGGGTTTTTCCTGGGGCTGCTCATAGCTCCGCTCCAGCGGCACCCTGCTCCAGCCTATAACCGCCGTTACTGATTTAACCGGCTGAAGTAGGTGATGAGAGGTCACGGCCAGGCCGATCTTCTCTCCACTTATGCTTTCTATAAATTGCTGCTGGCTCTCCAGGGGCCAGCCCCCGTAACCCGGGCTGAAACGCGCCGTCGGGAAATAAGAGCTGCGCCTGATCTCCCGGACCGCTAGCTCGTCCAGGATTTCCGTAGTATGTTCGGCTGCTGCCGAGGCAATACCATTGAAGATAAAGGCATCAGCAGCACCGGAGGTTTGTTGCAGCCCGGCCAGGAACCGGTCTATGCCGGGTCCCAGCGTGGCCGCCAGCAGGGTTACCTTCTCACAGGCAGTAAAATAAGCAACCACGCGGCTTCCGGCGATGACCAGGTTGGCGTCAGCCAGCTCAACCCGATCCGGGGTTAGGGAGCGGATAGAGCAGACCCGGATCAGGCCCTGGGGCTTGGCCAGCCGGGTGACGTGCCGCAGGTAAGTGTCCACTAATTTATCTAGATTGGCGGGGAGGGGACCGGGCGCCAGGCCGAGATTGAGAAAGGGATATATTTCTTCCCTGGTCAGCAGGAGGGGCAGGTTAAGAATTTGTACTTTCATGATTTAGGCGCCGGGGAAAATCCCCGCACCACCTGCACCGCTTCCACCGCGTCGGCGCCGTAACCGTCCGCTCCGATTTCCCGGGCATATTCAGCTGTGACCACCGCCCCGCCGACAATCACCTTGACACCGGGCAACTCCTGCCTGAGCAGTTCAATCACCCGGGGCATTTCCACCATAGTTGTAGTCATTAATGCGCTCAAAGCCACCACATCCGCCTTTTCCCGCCGGGCTGCCTCCAGAAAAGCCCGGGCCGGCACGCTTTTACCCAGATCCAGCACGCGAAAGCCGTGATTTTCCAGCAGGGCTGAAACGATATTCTTGCCGATGTCGTGGATATCGCCCTCTACTGTGCCGATAACGACGGTCCCCCCCTGGGCCGTCCTCTGCCC
>DBRJ01000050.1 GCA_002305915.1 Pelotomaculum sp. UBA1371
CCAATAGCGGCATGAACGGCTGGATGTACAAAGTGAACGGCGCTGTGCCCATGGTGCCGGCGAAGGACAAGCTGTTGAGCAAAGGAGACGAGGTGGTCTGGTGGTACAGCACGGACATGGGATCCACAGGTCCGGACTTCGGCGGCGGGAACGGAAGTACGGATGCCGGCTCCGGCTCCGTTGCGGAAGTGCTGAAAAACAAACTTATTGAAGACCTGGACTTGCCCCCGGAATTGTATGGCTCAGAGGAGGCTCTGGAGGCTTTAGGAAATCTGGCCGGTCTGCTGGGTTTAGAGCAGGGGACAACAGAGATGGGACCTCTTGGAGAGGCGGCCGTGGCTGTAGTTGTTGTGGGTACAGGAAAAGCTGCAGATAGACCCGGGTTTTTACAAATTAAGAATGAGCTGGCCGGAAATCCTGTGGACCTGGCCGTGGAAATAGATGCCTCCAGGACTACTCTAATAGCGGACGAACTGGGTGAAATAGGTCTGTTAATTCCAGAGGGAGCATTCAGCAAGGATTTGACGGTCACAATTAAAAAGGCGGTTGCCGGGTCGCCGGAGGACGGTGCGGAAAACAGCGGACCGCCGCCTGCACCTGCGGGTTACTGTCAGCTAACGTCAGTGTACAGTCTGGGACCGGAGGATGCCGGGTTTATTAAGCCGGCGACACTGGCTGTGAGATTAGCCATACCGCCGCCAGTCAGGCCGGATAAAATTGTTTTAGCCCGGTGTGACCGGGAAAATAAGATCTGGCTCGCTGTTCCTGCAGTGGTAGATGTTGAGCATGCAGTAATTTTAGGCAGAATAGATCGCTTTACAGAGTTTGCCGTTCTGGCCGGGCAGGAGAGAAGGGGCTTTGAAGATGTAAATGGTACGGATTGCGGCTGGGCCAAGGAACCAGTGGAGTTGCTGGCCGGAGCCGGCGTGGTGGAGGGCTTTGAAGGGTGTTTCGAGCCGCACCGGCCGATCACAAGGGCAGAACTGACTAAAGTCCTGGTTAAGGGCCTGGGCATTCAGGAGGCAGCCGGTGCTGCTATGTCCTTTAAAGACATCACCGGACAGGATGCGTTTTCCGGCTACATTGCCGCAGCAGTTGAGGCGGGGCTGGTCAGAGGGTACGAAGACCATACCTTCCGCCCGGAAAGGGCCGTTACCAGGGAGGAAGCGGTCACGATCCTGGCGCGGGGACTTGGCCTGCCCGAACCTTCCGGGGAAATGCCGGAATTTGCTGACGCCTCTGAGATTTCCCCCTGGGCGACAGACAGCGTGGCCGCAGCAGTTTCCGCCGGCCTGGTCAGGGGTTACCCCGACAACACCTTCCGGCCCGGGAGAACCGTTACCAGAGCGGAATGCGCGGTGCTGGTTTACCGGGCCCTGTTTCCCGGGGAATAACATGCAGCATTTTACAGGTCAGGTCTTTAGCCCCTTGGGGTTGCCATCGCTGAAGAAGGGCTCTCCCGGGCAGGAAACAGGGTAGGGGCAAGCCAAAGAAAGGAAGTTCGGTGTGGGTAAAAAAGCTATATGCATTTGTTTCCTTATAATATTAGCGTTGTTAACTTTGTTTGGCTGTGGAATTGTCACGAACCAGTCAGGGAACAGTACGCCGGGGAGCGAAGTAGATGGAGGTTCTGTCCCTGCCGGAAGCAGTCAATCCGCCATCCCTGCAGAAAGCCCGCCCGGCCGGAGCACTTCTCCGGGATTTGCTGCCGGGGAGAATGAAGCTGAACCGGCAGCTCCTGCTGCACCGGTTCAATCTGCCGGAGCTGCCCCCATAGCCCCGGCGGTCCCGGACAGCGATGCGGTTGAGGTGAATATTGTGGTGGTGGGAAGTGACGGCGAAGTGCTTTTCGGACCATCCAGCGTCAAACTGAAAGAGAAGGAAGGCTGGGGAGTAACCGCCCTGGGAGCCCTTGAGGCAACAGGAGTGTCTTACGAGGTTTCCAAAAGGTGGCCGGATTTCGTTGAAACTATCGCCGGACAGCGCAATAAGGGACAGGCAGGATGGCTGTACAAGGTCAATGAAGAAGTTCCGCTGGTTGCTGCTGGAAAAAAGCAACTGGCGGCCGGCGACAGGGTTATCTGGTGGTACAGCAGGAGCATCAATAACCCTGCTCCCGTCTGGGAGCAGTTTGTAAAATCAACTGAACAATAATACCATCGCTGCTGTTCCGTTGTCGAAGGGATTAATCCGGATTGGTTACGGGACTGGCACGGTCTTTGTGCCAGGAGCATGGAACAACAGGGGCAGGTGTTAATCTGTTTGGGCCCAGTGACAATAATCAAAGTCCTGGAGGTGTATTGAGTTGTTTGGAAGAAAAAATGCCCAAAGTATTTTGGCGGCGGCAGCAGTCTTTCTGGTCTTGCTGTTTCTTACTACGGCCACCGGCGCCGCAGCGGCAACAGATGTGCAGACGGAGCTGGACAGGACTGCCGATTATCTGCTGGCCCTGGAAAAAGCGCAGGGGACTCCTTTGTCACCCTGGAGCTATGTGGCCCTGGCCTGTGCCGGTAAGGACCTGGCGGGTACGAAGGTTCTGCAATTGTGCGTTGAGGAGTTGGAAACATTGGAATCAGGTGATTTGAATGATTACTGCATTCTGGTATTGACCCTGCTGGCTGCCGGGGAAAATCCCTATAATTACCAGGGCCGTAATCTAGTGCAAATGATCAGGGACTCCCAGCTTCCCAGCGGAAAATTTGCAGACTCTATTGACCGCAGCGGGTTTGGCGACAGGGGAGAGCAGCTCCTGGCCAACGCTCACATCTGGGCGCTGCTGGCCTTGCATGCGGCCGGGTCCGGGATCCCGGACGCCCCGAAGGCCGGACAGTGGCTTGTGGAAACCCAGCATCCAAACGGCAGCTTCAACTGGAACCTGGCGGACCAAAAGCCGGACGTGGACTCCACCGGAGCTGCGCTGATGGCCCTCGGCGTTCTGGGTGAAACCAGGGAAAGCCCTGTTGTCCGGAAGGCGCTGGAATACCTGCAAAGCGCCCAGGAGAATGATGGTGGTTTTTCTTCCTGGGGTGCAGCAAATCCTGAATCCTGCGCCATGGTTATTCTGGGGCTGCTGGCGGTGGAAGTTGATCCCGGGGAAAAGGAATGGACCAGGCCGGGCGGTAACCCCGTCGAGGCCATGCTCAGCTACCAGCTGCCGGACGGTTCCTTCGAGCACATCAAGGGTATGGGCAGTAATTTAATGGCCACGGAACAGGCGCTGTTGGCCCTGTCTGCCCTCCATTCCGGGCATAACCCGGTTGACCTTCTGAAAAAGGCCGCAACCGGTTCTTCCAAAGACAGTTTTCCGGAGCGGGAGATCCGGTTTAAACCTGGAGAGGCCGGGTATGTGGTCGGCATCCGGGGGCAAAAACAGTTTCTGGAGGCCGATGCCGTGCCCTTCCTGAGGGACGGCCGGACTTTTGTCCCCGTTCGCTACCTGGCCCTGGCCCTGGGTGTCCCGGAAGGAAACATCAACTGGTCGCCCGCAAGCCAAAAAGTAACCCTGGCCAATTATTCCGGCACAGTTTCCTTGACCGTAGGTTCAAATATCTTGGATAACGGCGGCCGGCCTGTAAAGATGGATGTTGAGCCGCTTTTACTGCCCCCCGGCCGTGTTTACCTGCCGGCCCGCTATGTGGCAGAGGCCTTCGGGTACCTGGTAAATTGGGATGAGCAGGAACAGGCTGTGGTCATTTCCAGGTGAACCGGTCCGCAAGGCGACGAGTTTCATAACTGGAATCCGTTACCCTGGTTGGCAGGGGGAAGACCGGGTATAACTTGTATTGGGGCAGGTCTGTACCGGTGCATCCCGCACCTGCACTCAGCCGGTAAATAAACAATTGTTTTGCTTCTTGAGCCTGGATATGTGTTCTTGTTTAAAAAAAGGGGTTTTGAACTTGCTTTTGGACAGTTTTTATTACAAGGAAAAGGGACTTTTTTTGCAGAGCCTGCACCCCGGGGCAGCAGTTACCTTAATCCTTGTTTTTCTCCTGCAGGTCCTGGTATTTTCCCATCCGCTTTACCTGGCCGGGAGCTTTGTGGTGATTCTCCTGACAATTTGGGCGGCGGACGGTTTAAAAGCCCTGAAGAATTACCTGAAGTTCGCCCTGTGGGTGGTTTTATTGGTCCTGGCCATTAACCCCCTGGTGAATCAAAGTGGAAATACAGTGCTCTGGCAGAGTCCGCACTTGCCCCTGGCCGGCCGGCTGTCTGTTACCCTGGAAGCAGTTTTGTACGGAGCGGCCATGGGCCTTCGCCTTTTGAACATAGTGGTAATTTTTTGTTTGTACAACCTCATTGTTCATCCGGACAGGATCTTAAACATGATTTCCCGTTTTGCCCACAAGCCTGCACTGGTCATTTCCCTATCCACCAGGTTATTGCCGGTACTGGCTGCTTCACTTAACAACATCCGGGAGGCCCAGCAGTTGAGAGGGGTGGATTTCAGTGATGGGAGCCTGAAAAAGCGGGTGGGCAGGTACACAGCCATGCTTAACGTTTTAATGATTTCCTCGCTTGAAGATTCGCTGCAAATAGCTGAGGCAATGCAGGCGCGTGCTTTCGGCAGCGGTCCCCGTTCCATTTACCGGCGCGACCTGTTCCGTCCCCGGGACGGTCTTTGCCTGGCCGGGAGCATTTTTTCCCTGGGCGCTGCTGTTTACTGCATAATTAACGATCTGGGAAGCTATACCTTTTTTCCTCAGCTGGGCAGCCTTTTCAGCAATGCTGCCTCCTTGCCCGCCCTGGGGGCTGTACTGAGCGGGTTGACCCTGCCGGCTTTACTGAGTTGGGGGTGGAACCGGTGCCGTTATTTAAAATTGAAAATCTGACTTATTACTACCCTGACGCTCCCCGGCCGGCCCTCCAAAACATCAATCTGGTTATTGAAGAAGGGGAGTTTTTGCTTGTTGTGGGCGGCTCCGGCTCGGGAAAGTCCTCCCTGGCCCGTTTACTGGCGGGGTTGATCCCTGATTTTTACGGGGGCAGGATTGGCGGCAGGGTCCTTTTTAAAGGGCAGGACATCCGGCATGTGGACAGGCGTAGCCTGGCCGGGGAAGTTGGTATTGTTTTTCAGGATCCTGAAAAACAGCTTGTTATGACCGGCGTCGAGGGGGAAATTGCCTTTGGCCTGGAAAACTTGAGCTTGCCTCAGGCCGAAATGTTTCGCCGGGTGGCCGAAATCCTGGGCTTTTTCGGCCTCGCCCGGCACAAGACAGAGTTTACCGCCAGCCTGTCCGGCGGGCAGAAGCAAAAACTGGCCCTGGCCTCGGTTCTGGCCATGCAGCCGCGGGTACTGATCCTGGACGAACCTACTTCTCAATTGGATCCGGCAGCCGCCGAGGAATTCTTCAACCTGGTCAGACAATTGAACGAAGAGATGAATTATACCATCGTCCTGGTGGAACAGCGTCTGGAACGCTGCTTTCATCTGGCCGACCGGGTGGTGATCATGGAGCAGGGACAAATTGTCAATGTAAGTCCTCCGGGGGATTCGGCTGCCTGGCAAGTAGCAAACAATTTTTCCTATATCCCGCCCGTGGCAGCTTTTTTTGCCTGCCTGAAGGCGCCTGTTGTGCCCCTCACTGTAAAGGAAGGGCGGAGACTGTTAAATAAATACAAGCTATTCCCGGAGCAGGAGGGCAAGCAAAAGGTAATTCCAGCGGGGACAGCAGGGAAAGCGCCCGGAGGGAGAGGTGCGCCGGCCGTTGAGGTGAAAGGGTTATGGTTTAGTTATCCCAACGGCCGGGAGACACTGCGCGATATTAACCTGCACATCGCCCCCGGGGAATTCGTTGCCCTGATGGGTGAAAACGCAGCCGGCAAGACCACCCTGCTCAAGCATCTTGCCGGGCTTTTAAAGCCATGGCGGGGAAAGGTTCTGGTAGCTGGTCTTGATCCCCTGAAGGTTAAGCCACGGCAACTGGCCCGGGTCGTAGGCTATCTCTCCCAGAATCCCGGCGACTATCTTTTTCAAGATACGGTGGAAGAAGAGCTGGGCTTTACCCTGTCCAACCTGGGTCTCCCCGGCAACGGAAGGGTTGAAGGAATGCTTGAGAAAATGAAATTGACCTGCTGCCAGGGATTTAATCCCAGGGATTTGAGCAGCGGCGAAAGGCAGCGGGTGGCCCTTGCTTCAGTGATGGTGCAAGGTCCGCAACTCTTATTGCTTGATGAACCCACCCGGGGTGTCGACTACGGTCTTAAAGCCGGTCTGGGCAGCTTGCTGCGCAAGGTGGCGGCGGAGGGAACAGCTGTATTAATGGTAACCCACGATGTGGAATTTGCAGCGGAATATGCCGACCGCATTGTGATGCTTTTTGACGGCAGGATTGCCTGTGACGGTCCAAAGCATGAGGTGCTGTGCAGTTCGATGTTTTACGCGCCGCAGCTGAGCAGGTTGTTCAGGGATGTCCGCAGCGGCGTGCTTACTTTGAGGGAAGCGCTGGAATTTATGGGAATACGGAAGATTTACCCGGGGGATTGTGATGATAGCTTGGTTTAATGAGGAAAAAGAGGGGGATGAAGAATATTGTTAGGTTATATCTGGAAGCGGAGATTCACCCTTTTCCTTGTGTCCGTGAGCGGGCTGCTGGCCTTCTCCGTAACTGCCGGAAAAACCTCTGCCGGGCAAAGCTGGGGGTTGATCACAGCGCTGATCATGGGCACGGCCATTATTCTTTTATATCTTAATTTTGAGCAGAGCTCTGTATCTTCCCGGGAGATTGCAGTTATTGCCGTGCTGGGAGCAATGGCCGCCGTCGGGCGGGTGTCGACAGCGGCCCTGCCGAATATCCAACCTGCTACCTTCCTGATTATCCTTTCGGGTTATGTCTTTGGTGCCCGGGCAGGATTCATGACCGGTTCGGTAGCCGCGCTTGCTTCCAATTTTTTTCTCGGGCAAGGACCGTGGACACCCTGGCAGATGTTTGCCTGGGGGCT
>DBRJ01000068.1 GCA_002305915.1 Pelotomaculum sp. UBA1371
ACAAGGGCATCAGGAAGATGTTGCTTAACTGCTTGTATAGATTTATAATTTAGAGTAGTATATTGAGGTTTTACCGAAGTACGGTCTTTTTTATTTTTTAAGTACACAATATTTTTGTTGTGTGGTAGAACAGGAGGAAAGAAAAAATGCCCATTACGGAAATTCTAGTGCGCAATGCCAGGCTTTATGGCGAGGAGATCTGCCTGACTGAAATTAACCTGGATCTCCAGGAGAGGCATAATGTCACCTGGCGGGAGTACGAACTCATTGAAAACAATCCGGCAGGTGAATACCGGCGGGATATGACCTGGCATGTTTTTAACGAAAAGGCAAACCGCCTGGCCAACCTGCTGCTGAAGAGAGGGATTAAAAAAGGGGATAAGGTGGCCATTCTCTTAATGAATTGCCTGGAGTGGCTGCCTATTTATTTTGGTATATTAAAAACCGGTGCTGTGGCGGTACCGTTAAACTTCCGCTACTCGGCTGAGGAGATAAAATACTGTTTGGAGTTGTCCGATACCATCGCCTTGATTTTCGGCCCTGAATTTATCGGCCGGGTGGAAACAATTTACGATCAAATTATACCTAAAGTGAAGACGATTTTTTTCGCTGGAGAAAACCGTCCTTCCTTTGCGGAAAACTATGACCGCCTTACTGCCAATTGTTCCTCTACGGACCCTCAGATCAAAATTGACGATGAAGATGATGCGGCGGTATATTTTTCTTCGGGTACCACAGGCTTTCCCAAAGCGATTCTGCACACGCACAGAAGCCTGATGTCGGCCTGTTATACAGAATATAAACACCACGGGCAGAGGCATGAAGACAATTTTTTATGCATTCCACCCCTTTATCATACCGGCGCCAAGATGCACTGGTTCGGCAGTCTGCTGACGGGGAGTAAAGCCGTTCTGCTGCGGGGAGTTAGACCGGAGTGGATTTTAAAAACAGTGTCCGAGGAAAAAATCACCATCGTCTGGCTCCTGGTTCCCTGGGCTCAGGACATACTTGACGCCATTGAAAGGGGAGATGTAAAGCTGGAGGATTATGAGCTTTCCCAGTGGAGGTTGATGCACATCGGCGCCCAGCCGGTCCCGCCCAGCTTAATTCATCGCTGGAAAAAATATTTCCCCAACCATCTTTATGATACCAACTACGGTCTGAGCGAATCCATCGGTCCCGGCTGTGTGCACCTGGGCATCGAAAATATTCATAAAGTGGGCGCCATCGGAATACCGGGTCACAATTGGGAAGCCAAGATTGTGGACGAGAACGGGAGCCCTGTACCACAGGGGCAGGTTGGGGAATTGGCCGTCAGGGGGCCGGGTGTGATGAAATGCTACTACAACGACCCGGAAGCCACCGCGGCTGTAATCAAGGACGGCTGGCTGCTTACCGGGGATATGGCCATGATGGATGATGAAGGTTTTATTTACCTGGTGGACCGGAAAAAAGACGTGATCATCAGCGGTGGAGAGAATATTTATCCGGTGCAAATAGAAGACTTCCTGCGTGCCCATGAGGCCATAAAAGACGTTGCTGTCATCGGGCTGCCCGATAGCCGGCTGGGTGAAATTGCGGCTGCCATTATCGAACTAAAACCCGGCGGCCGGTGCACGGAAGAAGAAATAATAAAATTCTGCATTCCCCTGCCCCGTTACAAGCGCCCGCGAAAGATTATTTTTGATCAAGTTCCCCGCAATCCAACCGGCAAGATTGAAAAACCGCGGTTAAGGGAAAAATACGGCGCGAAAAGCTTGGTTGCGGCTCAAACGGAGGTTCAAATCTAAGTTTTAAACCGGGGTAAGAATAGGCAATCATTCCGTCCAAATATATAGCCCCTTTCATTCCATGCAGCCGGGTTAAAAACAATGTCCCTTGACTATATAGATAACACAGATGACATTTTTAACGCTGATGGTTTGGTTTAGATTTCGCAGGTGATCCGGTATGAATTACCGGTGAGCCTGACTATTGTTTTATAAGCGGTTTTACTGCTTGAGAAAACCGGCAAAAATATGTTATAAAGCATAAAGAAAAGGATTTTTGGTTAATCTGTGGAAAATATGAACCAAAAGGGTTGCCGGTTAATCAACAGGAAAGGGAAGAGATGTAATGTATATGGGAACGCCAAAAATAGAGACAGGCGGTATTAAGAAAAAAGAGAGCGGGCGGGCCAGGGAAACAGCAGCGGAACCCTCCGCGCTGGAGGCGAACTTTATCCAGAATATTATTAACGAAGATTTCAAAACCAATAAATTTAACAGGCGGGTCCACACCCGTTTTCCCCCTGAGCCCAACGGCTATCTTCATATTGGCCACGCCAAATCCATTTGCTTGAACTTCGGCCTTGCTGCCAGAAACGGAGGCCACTGCAACCTGCGCTTTGATGATACCAACCCCATCAAGGAGGAGGTCGAATACGTCGATTCCATCAAGGAGGACGTCCACTGGCTGGGTTTCGACTGGGATGACCGGTTGTACTACGCCTCAGACTACTTCGACCAACTCTACGCTTTTGCCGTAGAGCTGATTAAGAAAGGCAAAGCCTATGTTTGCGACTTGAGCGCGGAGGAAATCAAAGATTACCGGGGTACCCTGACGGAGCCAGGCAGGGAAAGTCCTTACCGCAACAGGTCCGTGGAGGAAAACCTGGACCTTTTTGAGCGGATGAAGAATGGGGAGTTCCCTGATGGTAAATGCGTCCTCCGGGCTAAAATTGATATGTCCTCCCCCAACCTGAATATGCGGGACCCGGTGATCTACCGGATTCTTCGGGCGTCCCACCACCGGACGGGTGACAGGTGGCTCATCTATCCAATGTACGATTATGCCCACCCCGTTTCTGATTCACTGGAGAGGATAACTCACTCCATTTGCACCCTGGAATTTGAAGATCACCGACCCCTCTATGACTGGTTCCTTGATACTCTGGGTATTTACCACTCCCAACAAATTGAGTTTGCCCGCTTAAACCTTACTTACACGGTGATGAGCAAACGCAAGCTGCGGATGCTGGTGGAAGAGGGCATCGTCAGCGGCTGGGACGACCCCCGCATGCCCACCATCTCGGGCTTGCGCAGGAGGGGCTACACCCCGGAAGCCATCCGCGATTTCTGTGAGCGGATCGGGGTGGCCAAAAGCAACAGCATGGTTGATATCGCCATGCTGGAGTACTGTATCCGGGACGATCTGAACCTGCGTGTACCCCGGGTGATGGCTGTTTTAAGGCCCCTGAAGCTGATTATCGACAATTACCCGGAAGGACAGGTGGAGGAACTGGAGGCGGAGTATAACCCGGAAAACCCGGCTCTGGGCTCCCGCAAGCTGCCCTTTTCCAGGGATCTCTATATTGAACAGGAGGATTTCTGCGAAAATCCGCCCAAAAAATATTTCCGGCTCTCACCCGGGCAGGAGGTCCGCTTAAAGAACGCCTACATTATCCGCTGCCAGGGGGTGGTCAAGGACGAAAAAACCGGCGAGGTGCTTGAGGTGCACTGCTCTTACGATCCGGAAACCCGCAGCGGCAGCGCAGCCAGTTCCCGCAAGGTCAAGGGAACCCTGCACTGGGTTTCGGCAAGTCACGCCGTCCCGGCGGAAGTGCGTTTATACGAACACCTTTTTTTAAAAGAGAACCCGGACGAAGAGAAGGACTTCAAGTCCTGCCTCAACCCGAACTCGTTAACAAGGCTGACTTCCTGCCTCCTGGAGCGGAGCCTTGCCGGAGCGGAACCCGGCAGCCGCTTTCAGTTTATGCGGAACGGTTATTTCTGTGTAGATACCGTTGATTCAACAAAAACCAGGCTTGTTTTCAACCGGATAGTCCCTTTGAAGGACACCTGGGCTAAAATTCAGAAGGCAAACAAATAATACCGGGTTTTCAGCAAGAACCGCCGGTTTTGCAGAACCGGCGGTTCTTGAGCGTTGATGCTTAAAAACAAAATTCACCTCTTAACCAGCGCTACAGCCTCAATTTCAATCAAGGGGCCTTTGGGCAGGTCCAAATGGAAAAATCAGGTTAATTATGCGGATAGGTAAAATCTTATTAGACTACCATGCCGCTTATGCGGCACCAACGTAAAGGACTGAAATTCCCTCCCGCCCGGAGCTGGAATTGCGGCAAGTCTGGCTCCTCTTTCCAGCTTTCTAAATCAGAAAACAAGCGCCGGGAGAGAGGATTCCCCGCCGGCAACCGGGCCTGCTGAACGATAATGAATGATAGACAATATAGATAATGATAAAAGAGAGGGTTGCGGATGTTGCATACTCTGGTTGAGCAGCTTGCCCAGGCAGCCGTCAGCTTGATCGAAACCCTTGGTTATTGGGGCATACTTATCGGAATGACAATCGAAAGCGCCTGTATCCCCTTGCCCAGCGAGGTGATTATGCTTTTTGGCGGCTTCCTGGCGGCAGCGGGCACTTTTAACTTCTGGTTCGTGGCTGCGGCGGGCGTACTGGGAAACGTTGCCGGTTCCGTGCTTACCTACTGGATTGGGGCCAACGGCGGGCGTTCCCTTTTGCAGAAGTACGGCAAGTACCTTTTAATTAACCCCGGGCACCTGGATAAAGCCGATCGTTGGTTTTCCCGCTACGGAGAATGGACAGTTTTCTTTGCTCGCAACCTGCCGGTGATCCGGACTTTTATTTCACTGCCTGCCGGCCTGGCCAGGATGAATTTTGCAAAATTTTTTGTTTATACTTTTGTGGGCTGTATCCCCTGGAATCTGGCGCTGACCCTTTTGGGCTACAAGCTTGGTGAGAACTGGCGCTTAATCGAACCATATTTCCGTCCCGTTAGTTACGTCATAGTTTTGGTTCTGCTCGCGGGTATGATTTGGTTTTTCTATAAAAGCTTCAGCAATCTTAAAAAACCTGTCATGCAAAAGGAAAAGGAGTTCAGGGAGGAAAAATAGGTCCTCCCGGAAGAAGGAGGGGTTATAAACGGCCAAATATTTGAAACTGTTTTCCTGTCAATGCGCTGAACTAAAAACTGTTGCAGGAACAGCCTCCTCCCCCAAAGGTTTTGCTGCCAGAATAAGGGCGCCGTTTTTCGCGGCGTCCTTTGATTTAAGTGCATTTTTTGCCTTAGTCTTGAACATTAATTAACATCTAATTCCAATACACCATATGTGCAGATTAGTCATCCTAAACAGCATTTAAATCTAATATTGCCCTTTAATTTCGATTAAAAGGGATTCTTTATTTTGTGACGAAACAGTTGTAAAATAGAGAAGTTAAGGTTTTTGTTTATGCTTTTTTTCACAAGCTCACTGCGGGAGTATAAATGGGCTGTATTTTTATTAATAGCAGCTAAATGATGCTAAACAATCTTAAATGATGTTATAAATCTAAATCCAAGGGCCTTAAATCTACCATAGTAAGTAAAATTATCAGGTGTGAGGAAATACATCAGGCAGGGCTATTTTTTGGAGGGATTTTTATGCTAACCATCCAGGTTTGCGTCGGGAGTTCCTGTTTTTTGCGCGGGGCCATGAACGTCATAACAGAATTTGAAAACCTTATTGCTCATTATAAAATGGATGATCTGGTGGTCCTCAAGGGTAATTTTTGTCTGGAACGCTGTAATGAAGGTGCCACTGTCAGAATTGGCGACAAGATTTTTACGGGGATCCGTTGCGAAGACGTCAGCGACCTTTTTGATAATGAAGTAATTCCGGCAGTATACGGGGTGAAGTAGATGAATTTAATCACCACAAACGAAGCAAAGTGTCGTGATTGCTATAAGTGCGTCCGGACGTGCCAGGTCAAGGCCATCTCTATTCAATCCGGGTGCCAGAACCAGATGCACGCCCGGGTGATTGAAGAAAGCTGCATCCAGGACGGCATGTGCACCGTGATTTGCCCGCAAAAAGCAAAGGTTGTCAAGAGCTGCCTGGAGGACGTGAAAAGAATTTTAGCCGACCCGTCCATTTTTGTAGCTGCCAGTATCGCGCCTTCTTTCGCGGCGCACATTCCACAGGACTTAACCGGAAAGATTCCGGGACTGCTCAGGCAGCTGGGCTTTTCCTATGTAGGCCAAACGGCTGTAGGAGCGGAGTTAATCAGCCTGGAATATCTGCGGGACAATCCAGCGGGTCCAACTATCTCCAGCGCCTGTCCGGTGGTTGTAAACCTGGTGGAGCGTCACTACCCGCACTTAGTTCCTTATTTGTCCAGGCTTGTTTCCCCCATGATCGCCCACGGCCGGCTCCTGAAAAAACAGTTTCCCCAAAGTGTGGTGGTTTTCATCGGACCCTGCATCGGGAAAAAAGGAGAGGCGCAATCCGACGCGGTCCAGGGGTCGGTGGATTATGTGCTGGGCTTTAAGGAACTCTGGGACTGGGCTTTCCAGGAAGGAATTGATTTGGAGAAAATCCCCGACACGGGATTTGACGGTTATAACCCGGGGCCGGCCCGCCTGTTTCCAGCAGAGGGGGGCCAGTTGCTGGCTTCCTCCCTCAGCACGGACATCATGGATGAAAGCGTCATAACCATCTCGGGCCTGTCCAACTGCCTTGAACTGCTGAAGAACTTAACCTGCGGTTCTGATCATAAAAGGCCTAGATTTATGGAATTACTGGCCTGCGACGGCGGTTGCCTGGGCGGACCTTATCATGTTACGGAAGAGGATGTTTTTTTAAAGAAACAGAGGCTCCTGGATTTTTACACCAGTTCCGGGCCCGCTGACCAGCCTTCAAGGCGACCCTCGCTTCCTGCGGCTGAACTGTACCGCACCTTTAAGAACCGCAAACAGGACCTGCCGGTGCCTACACCGGAACAAATCAAGAAGATCCTGGCTCTCACCGATAAGTTTTTACCGGAGGATGAACTGAACTGCGGGGCTTGCGGTTTCAGCTCCTGCCAGGAAAAGGCGGTGGCAGTCTTCCAGGGCAACGCCGAGCCTCAAATGTGCATACCTTATATGCGCAAGCGCGCGGAATCCATCTCGAACATGGTTTTACGGGCAATGCCGGACGGGGTAATTATCACGGACGAAGATTTAAATATTATTGAGATTAATCCTGCAGCCCGGAAAATGTTTGCCTGTAAGGGGAAAGTTACTGGCGAAAATCTGGATAGTTTGATGGATCCGGCTGAATTTCAGCGGGTAATCCGGGAAAAAAGAATGGTTAAAACTGAGGCCTGTTATTTGAGAAACCCGCTTATTACAAGACATCTTATTTTCCCCCTGGACAACAGGGTTGTAGGTATCTTTATCGATATCACCAACGAGCTCAAGCAGCGGGAAGAACTGGAGCTGGTCAAAACCCAGACCATTAACCGGGCCAGGGAAGTAATTAAGAAGCAAATGACGGTGGCCCAGGTAATTGCCGGCCTTCTGGGGGAAACCACCGCGGAAACCAAGGCTCTTTTAAGCAAGCTGATTAAAGTAATGCAGGAATAACTGACTGATTAAAGCTTAAAGCAGGAATAACGAAGGGGCGGGGAGCATGTCCTTGCATCTGGATATTGGGTACTCACAGCTGAATAAAAAGGGGGAAGAGCTTTGCGGCGATTCTATTGAAGTCCTGGAAAGCGGTGATTCTTCCATTGTTGTTCTGGCGGACGGCCTGGCCAGCGGGGTCAAAGCAAATATCCTGTCCAGGATTACTGCCAAAACCGCTGCTACAATGCTCAAGATGGGCTGTCATATCGACGAGGTGATCGAGACCATGGCCGAGACCCTGCCGGTTGACAAGGTGAGGAACCTGGCTTACAGCACCTTTTCAATCCTGCAGGTGTTTAATGACGGACAGGCCTACCTGGCTGAATTTGATAACCCCCCGTCCTACCTTGGTTATAAAGAGTCTTTGTTGTTTTTAAAAAGGACGGAGCGCAGCGCAGGGGATAAAAAAATCCGGGAAGCCCATTTAAGTCTCCGGGACGGCAACTGGCTTGTTCTTGTTACGGACGGTGTTCTCCATGCCGGCATTGGAGGTGCCTGGAACCTCGGCTGGGGAAAGGAAGAGGTCGGCAAATTCATCAAAAGGCTGGCCGCGAAGGGGCCGGTTTTCGATGCCACGGACTGGGCGGAGGAAATCACCGAGAAGTGCAGGCAGCTGTACTACCACCAGCCCGGGGATGATGTCAGCGTTGTTGTTGTGAAAATCCGGCAGAAACGGAAGCTCACCGCCCTGATCGGGCCGCCCCGCGACCCCGTCAACGACCGCCTGGCTGTGGAAAAACTCATAGCCCCGGAGGGCGTGAAAGTAGTTTGCGGGGGCACCACCAGCAATCTGGTGAGCCGGGTCCTCAACAGGGAGGTATCCGTCAACCTCGGCAGTGAGTCCGAAACAATTCCGCCCACCGGGCAGATTGAAGGGATAGATCTTGTGACCGAGGGCGCCATAACCATTTACTATACCCTGCAATATCTGAAAAAGGGGATCAAGCTAAGGCATCTTGAAGGGATCCGGGATGGCGCAGGTCAGCTTACCTCTGAACTGCTCAAGGCGGACGAAATCCACTTCATCGTTGGCCTGGCCCTGAACCAGACCTTGAATTACCCGGGGTTTCCGGTTTCCTGTGTCCTGAAGAACCAGACGGTCCGGGATATTGCCGAAACGCTGATGGGCATGGGCAAAAGGGTTACCATTGAGTACCTCTGAACAACAGGCGTCATTTAGAATATGGAACCAGAAACAGGGTGGAAAGATTTTACATTCACACCCTGGGAGCGTTGCCGGGGTGGGGAGCAGTATATTGTTGCAAAACATACTTTGCTTAAAATGAAGGTCTTGTTGCTGCACGCCGGAAACAGCCCGTTTGTTTCTTGAATTAAGAAAAGGGAGGGTACGACCTTGTTTGTATGCGATTACATGAAAAAATCGCTTCTGACAGTTAACAAGGAGACGCCCATATCTACAGCTTTGGAGATCCTCCAGAAACATCAAATCCGCCAACTGCCGGTGGTAGAAGGTGAAAAGCTGGCGGGTCTGGTTACAGAAAAGCAACTGCTTAAAGTATCTCCATCCCCCGCAACATCCCTGGGCGTATTTGAAAGGAACTACTTTCTGGCCAATATAAAGGTTTCCGAGGTTATGGTCAAGTTTCCGCTTACGGTTACACCGGATACGACTATAGAAGAGGCCGCCTTGTATATGAGGGAACATAAGATCGGCAGCGCCCCGGTTGTGGTAGGGGAAAAACTGGTAGGGATTATCACCGTTACCGACATCTTTGACGCCCTGATCAAATATTTCGGCTACGGCAAGTCCGGGCTCAGGCTGGTCATTGAGTCAAAGGACCGGTCTGGACTGCTTGCTGAAATAACCCAGTTGCTGAATGAATTCAACGCTCCGGTTAAAGGTGTTATTTATTTTGTCAAGGACAATGAAGAAGCCCGGATCAAGCTGCGCATAGAAACATCAAATGCCTCCCCGCTGCTGGCCGCCATGAAAAGCCGGGGCTTTAAGATAACCTGCTTTTGAACCGGTTACCAGGGAAAATGAGGTAGCAGGTATTCCTGCCGCTGAAATAATAGACGCACAAAACGCCAGAATTCAGCTGCTCCTGAAAGACGCCTGGAATAAGGCGGCCGAAAGGTAAGATTTGGTTAATACTTCTTTTAAGAAGGGTCTTGTAAATGAGATTAAACAGTGATAAACTACAGGTAAGCACCATCCTTACAGTGACTTGGGTTTTATGTATTGCAGGGTCATCGAACGTGTATTTCGATTTAGATGCAAGCAGTAACCAGTCTTCAGGGTAGTGTTTTTTAGTCTCCGGTTCAATTCAAGTTGTGTTTTCGCATTCTGGTTTGAAGTAAATGAAAAGGGTTTCTTGTTCGGATCAAGGAGGATTAGAAGTAGCCTTTTACAGTGTTTCCAGCTGGAAGCTGGTTTTGAACAGGTTCGTCAGCAAGAGTTATGAACAAATCACTCATTGGGGAACAGCTAAACTGTAGGGATGGTTGCTTTATTCAGGGAGAAGGCTTAAGGCCTTCTCCCTTTGTATGGCGCTGCACATGGCGGCCTGCTAAAAAATAGCTGTATATTTTTTTCCGGATGGAATAGTTTAGATTGGAGACAGGCCTGGAGCCTTGGAAAAACGGAGGGGTCAAGCTGTTGCGTCTAAATGGTATCTGGCCGGTCCTGGTTCTGCTTGCCGGCACCTTGAGTCTGCTTTATTTATGGTTTTCCCTGTTTCCGGGGCGGGTGGCACCGGAAACCTGGCAGTATTTTAGCGCCGGCCAGGTGGATCTGGGACGGCAATACAATAAGATTCTGCGTTTGATGTTTATCGGCAGTTTTTTTAGCCAGGCGGCCTTTTTACTGTGGCTGGTATTCACCGGCCGGGCGGCGGCACTGTCCCGCTGGTCGGAACAGGCTGCGGGAGGCAACTATACAGCAAGCCTGCTGCTGTTTTTTCTGGTCCTCTGGCTGGCGCTGCTTGTGCTGGAACTGCCCTTCAACTTTTTCAGCAGCTATGTCTGGCAGCACCAGTGGGGGTTCTCAACCCAGAGTCTTGCCTCCTGGTGGTCTGATTATGTCAGAAGCGCCGGGCTCGGGCTGGTCCTTGCCGCTGCAGGAGCGGTCATTCTTTTCCGGGTTATGGGCCGCTGGCCCGGCGCCTGGTGGCTGGCCGGGGCAGCGCTTTTTTCGGCCTGGCTGGTCATTCAAAGCTACCTCTGGCCGGTTCTGGTTTCCCCCCTTTTTAACCGTTTTGAGCCGGCTGCGGATCCCGCAGTGATCTCGATGGTCCAGGAGCTTTCCCAAAAAGCCGGGCTGCCGGTGGACCAGGTGCTGGTCATGGACGCCAGCCGTCGCACCAACCGGGCCAACGCCTACTTTGCCGGCCTGGGAGGGACCCGGCGAATCGTGCTGTATGATACGCTGTTGCGGGATTACCCCCCGGACCAGGTGCGGGCGGTTGTGGCCCACGAAATGGCCCACTGGAGTAAGGGACACATTGTGAGGGGACTGGCCCTGGGCGCCCTGGGCAGTTTCGCTCTCTGGGGCCTTCTGTTCTTAACCCTGCGCTCTACTGTCCCGCTGGTGTGCGGCCGTTATCCGCCCGGCGCCTGGGCGGTGATCCTGCTGTTTTTCCTCCTGGTTTCCTTTGCCGGGACACCGCTGCAAAATTATTTTTCCCGGGGAATGGAACGTGAGGCCGACCGGGTTGCGGTAATGCTCACCGGGGATGTGGAGGGCGCTGTTCGCCTGCAGGAGGATCTGGCTGTTAAAAACCTGTCCGATGTCGCGCCCGCCCCCTTTATCCGGTGGTTCAGCTACAGTCACCCGCCTGCGGTGAGCCGTATTGAGCAGATCCGGCAGGCCGGCGGTCAAGCCTGCCGGTAGGGGCAGGGCTCCCCCGGCACATTTCCCCGTGTAAGCTTCAAGGGTTAGTCCGGACGGCAGGAAAACGGGAAAACGCCTTTGGGGGACGGAATCCTCTCTTTAGTCTGATTTAACTGTTGTGTTCTTGCCGCCGCCGGGCAAAGTGGAACGCTTTGCTCCGGTGAAGGTGCGGCCGTGGAGTTGCCCTGCCGGGTAAAGTGCTTGCATTTCACCGTAAGACCATGTATAATGATCTACGCACGGTTTTTAAAGCTTTACAATCCTTTAGAAAAACTGGACGGGCGCATGAACAGGCAGCAACGCCCTGTGCTGTGTCTGTAACATTGAGTAGTGCACGGAGAGATGGCCGAGTGGATGAAGGCGCACGCCTGGAGAGCGTGTGGACGGGTAACCGTCTCGTGAGTTCGAATCTCACTCTCTCCGCCATTTTATTATCAGGAATTGTTTTTCAAGAAAAATTTAATTGCTTTTGAAGAAATACTTTGGCCGTGCTAGACGGGGAGGTAGCGGTGCCCTGTACCCGCAAACCGCTGTAGCGGGGTTGAATTCCCGCCCGAGGGTTTAGCTTGTGGGGTCCGGAGCCTGTAAGGGGCGTTGAGGATCGGGTCTCGTGCGACGGGGCTTCTCGAACCGTGTCAGGTCCTGACGGAAGCAGCACTAAGGGAAAAACCCCGGGTGCCGCGAGGGTGCCTGGTCTGAGCTACCTGCAGGTGTACCGCCCGGAAGTTAATATTCGAAGGCAGGTGCACGGCCTCTAAATTTGAACCGCCTCCCGGCAATTGGGAAGGCGGTTTTTTTGTTCCCGGAAAAAAATGAACGCCTATGTCCGCAAGGTTCTTAAGAATGAGGTTCTTTCCGGTTGTCCGGGCCTTTGTCTTCATTTTGTACATATGCTGCCCCATGCCCGTAATAATCCGGTGCATAGTTCTGGAGAACCGGTTCACCTACTTTAAAGGGAGGCGGGTAGAAGGAACTGGGCGGCTCTTGAATCTTACTGGCTTTTTTGGGTTTTGGAGTCTGGTCCGGCAATTTGAACACCTCCAAACCTTAGCTTGATCTTGCCTGTAAAATCTTATTCTCTTTTGAACAGGTGCGGATCCGGCAGCCGCCGAACAGGAATTACCGTTTGAGTGCAGAATTATATAGGCAAAATATAGAGAAAGAAAAGCAAATTAACAGAAAGGAATTT
>DBRJ01000033.1 GCA_002305915.1 Pelotomaculum sp. UBA1371
ATCTTTCCGCTGCCGGACTGCGTGCTCTTCGGCACCGACAGTTCACCCAACGGTATCCTGCGCTACAACCGGGCAGGCAAGTCCAACCCGCCGGTTATTGAGGTCGCCTACCGGATCGACGATTCGCCCCGCCTGACCTATAATGCCAAACTGGCCTTCCAGAGCAGGCAGCCGGGCGCACCCGCCTTCTTTCCCTATATCGTCAAGGTCTCCAGCGGGCAGCTGCCCGGGTTGGTCATCGCCACCCTGGACGGTTTCACTTTTTTTGAGGTGTTCCGGGATTCAATCAGCTACGAAGTGCAGAAAGGAGTCTTCAACCTTCTGGGGCCCACTAACAAAGGAAAACTGATCGGCCTTCTCTACGACGGCAGGCAGCAGTCCTACAGCCTCATTAAAGCGGACGCGCAGAAATGGGTGGAACCGGAATAAGCAGGAAGCAGAAGGGATAGACAGGTTCAACAGCATCTGCGGGCGCCCGGGCTGTTTGTTAACAATCACCGGGAATGTCAGGGATGAAATATGAAAGAGAAGGTTTTATTCCTAATTAAGGAAGGGTTAATTGATATATAGAAGGGTTGGTAATTAAAAAGGTGGATATTAAATAAGGTAGATAATTGAGAAGGGTGGATAATGGATAAGTCGATATCAGTATGGGTGGATTATAAGGAAAAGCCGATAATAAGGATGGGTGGATAATAGAAGGGCCGCCTGCTGTAATGCAGGCGGCCCTTTGCGGGATGCAGATAATAACAGCATGTTTTTTCAAGGAGATGCTTACGCCATTTCAACCTGTCCGGATTACCCGGTAGGTCGGGCTCATTTAGCATTTTAGTATGGGCACGTGGTGTATCTACACTACCTGGCTCAATTCTACGCCTCAAAATGGGATATATTAGAAATAAAGTTAACTGACAGTCAATTAAGCATATGTAATAATTTGTTGGGGCTGAAAGTAAAACAGGGTATTTCGCCCGTAGAGTTGATGCGGGGCTTTTTTCAACTGTTTTAAAATATTTTATAAATATTACTATTTTGGCAGGAAAAAACATTGTTCTTCAAGAATAACAATTTTTAGATATATTTTATTTCAGATATATTTTATGTTAATTTTTGTAAGATAGATACATTCTACGGGTGGGTGATTGAGTTGTCATATTCAGAATTGCTTGTGAGTATTGAAAACCTCCGCTTAAGATTGCATAATCTTATTGATGACGGTTTTACGTATTCGGAGGTGTTGAAGGTCAGCCAGGAGTTGGACAAGTTAATTGTGGAGTATCATCGGGTGTATTCCCTGTCAGGTGGCAGGGATGAAGGAGGACAGTTCCCCTGTCACCTTAGAGAAAAATGTTACAGGGGACGTTTACTTTTCGACATAGCCAATTTGTAAATTTGTAACATTTGTAGTAAAATGTTGTTATAAGATTTTTTTGGTAATTTTGTGCCGCCGTTTTATAATATATTGTGGCAAAATATGTTGTAAGATACTTGGGGGTGTTGATATGAAAAGCTGTCCTGTATGTTCTATCCCTATGGATGAAGTAAAAAAATCAGGAGTACTCATTGATGTTTGCCCGAGTTGTAAAGGAGTCTGGCTTGACCGCGGAGAACTAACCAGGCTTTTAGAGAACATCAAGACGTACCGGGATGAGGAATATGATTACGACGACAGGTCCCGGGACCGCGACCGTGATTATTACGGAAGAGATGACAGGAAATATGATAAAGACTACTATAAGCATAAAAAAAAGAAGCGCGGCATATTCGGGATGCTGGAGGACATCTTCGATTAGTCACAGACCCCACGGCTTTAGCCGGGGGTTTTTTTATAAACCCGACTATGACCAGCCCCAGGATTTTGGGATTTGGGATTAGATTAAATAATCCTGTAATATTAAATATTAAAGGTTTTGGAGGTAATTGTTATGCAAAAAGGACATGGAGTTGAACATTTTCTTGCCAAAATTAAAGAATGGGAGTACTGTTATTGTTCAGACTGTAAAAGAATAAGGTTCAGTTCCGAGCTGGAAGCGACAAATGAAGGAATTCGCTGTTCCAAATGCAAAGGTTATAACCTGGAAGCTCCTGACTGGGTAAGATGTCCTCACCACAAAGATTCTGTTGTTAAATGTCCCCGGGGCGGCAAGGGGATAGTCAAGACGAAACATGGATCCGAATGTAAGGACAATTGCTATTTCCGGATACCTGAAGCTAAAGCTTGAGTTTACATGGTATTATAAGTTTTTTTGCAAGAGATTTTAGGCCTGCATGATATGCAGGCCTTTTTTGAGTAAGAAGAGGGAAGCAAGAGAACCGTCCCCCTGCTTCCCTTACGAAGGCAGACTCACGTACGGTCCGGGGTCAGCAGGGCGGCCGGGAAGCCGGCAAACAAACGGGCCAGGGGCAGAGTTTTGCGGCCTGCGGGGGCTGCCTCCGGACCCTCCGGGGCAGCGCTGATTTCTTCGTCTGTGAAGATATTGCGCCAGTGCTCCGGAGCCCCTTCGGGCAGCAGGAGGGCGGTGTCTTCCCAGAGCTCTGCCGGTAGGAGGAGGCTGTCCGGCAGCGGAGGGAAGCAAGGAGACGGTTCTCTAGCTTCCGAAGGTTGACTCAGGCCTGGACAGGGGTCAGCAGGGTGGTAAAAGTAAGGGGACGGTTCTTTCGCTTCTTCAGAGACCAGTCCCAGGCCGGCCGCGTAGAGCCGGGCCGCCAGGCGGGGCGCCGCAACCAGGACCCAGCTGTTTTCCAGGCGCCGGATAAAGGCGCAGACGTGCCTGCGCCGTGCTCCCACGGCCTCCACGGGGATGTATTCCCCGTTTTCGAACAGCTTCCTTGAGGATCTGCGCAGGTGCAGGGCTTTGTAGATCAGGTAGAGCTTGACCCGGCCGTCCTCCCAGCCGCCCAGGAGTTTTTTGGCCAGGGCTGCCCGGCCGCCGGCCTCTTCCTCTTCCCGGAGTGCCGCCAGGAGCGCGGCCCGCTCCCCGAAATCCACCGGCCGCCGGTTGTCGGGGTCCACCAGGCTGAAGGTCCAGAGCTCCGTTCCCTGGTAAAAGTCAGGCACGCCGGGGGAGGCGATTTTCAGGAGTACCTGGGAAAGGGCGTTCAGGGCGCCAAAATAGGCGAGCGTCTTCTGGAATTCCAGGAAATCCTGTAAAAACCGGTTTTCCGGCGACGGCTCCAGGATAGCCGTGACAAATTCCTCCAGGGCGCCTTCGTAAGCTTCGCAGGGGTCGAGCCAGTTGGTGCGGAGCTTTGCCTCCCGGGCTGCTTTGACTACATAGGCCTTCAGCCGTTCCCGGAAGGACGGGACATCTTCCTCACGAAGGGGCCAGGCGCCTGCCAGGGTCTGGTAGATCAGCATTTCCCCGGCTGCGCCGGGGGCAGGCAAGCCGTCCAGCACGGGCTTACGGGGGCTGTTCCAGTTGCTCCAGCGCTTCACCAGCATGGACCAGGCGCCGGGAAGCTCCGAGAGCACGTTGATCCTAGCCCGGACGTCTTCACCGCGCTTGGTGTCGTGGGTTGAGGTTGCATTCATGGTATGGGAAATGCGCTTCTGCCTTTCCACATTGCGCCGGTGGAATTCCGCCACGGAGATACCCCTGCCGGCTGGGTTGCCCCCCACTTCATTGAGTGAGATGAGCCGGTTGTAAATGTAGAGGGTGGTATCCTCAAATCCCTTGGCCATGGCCGGGCCGGTGTACTGCTGCCAGCGCCTGACGAAATCCAGCCAGTTTTGCTGCTGTACCTCCGGAAGGCCGGGTGGAAATTCCAGAAGCATTACCCGGCGCAGAAAGTCGCAGGCAAAGGCGGCGGCAGGGAGGCGTCTTTTGGCTTCTGCCACGGCCCCTTCAATAATCCGGCGTTCCCGCTCCGGCACCGCGAGGTCGCGGATATAGGTCCGGTAAACGGGGAGGCAGGCGGTGACCTCTACCAGGGCCTGCTCCAGACCGCTCAGGCTGATGTCGCGCCCGTGCCGGTCCTGCTCCGCCAGCCGGCCCAGGTGCCGCGCCAGGCTGCGCATCTCTCCGCTGAAGAGCGACGTCAGGACCCGCTTCTTTTGCCTGTAAACTACATCACTGAAGTCCCCTTCTGTTTCGCTGAGTTGGGCATAGGCCCTGTCCAGGCCGGCGCTACCTTCCCCGTCGACGAAGAGCCCGTTGAGCAGGTTCAGATAGTCGTAGCCGGTGGTTCCGCAAACAGGCCAGTCCGCTGGCAGTTCCTCGTCCTCCGCCAGGATTTTTTCGGCGATTATGTAAAAGTTCCGGCCCCCGCCGGACAGGCGCTCCTGGAGGCGGCAGAGGTAGGTCCGGGGGTCCTGCAGGCCGTCGATATGGTCAATCCGCAGGCCTGTCACCCGGCCTGCCCGGACCAGTTTGAAGACCAGCCCGTGTACCGCGTCAAAAACCCCTTCGTCTTCCATGCGCAGGGACACCAGGCCGGTTACGTCAAAGAAACGCCGGTAATTGATTTCTTCCAGCGCCGTCCTCCAGAAGGCCAGCCGGTAGGCCTGCTCTTCCAGAATCCGGTCCAGGCGCCCGAAGCTGGCCGGATCTCCCCTGCGTCCGTTCAAGGCCTGCAGCTGCCCGTCGACGAAGTCCTTGAAGCCGGTGTGGCTGTTGTAAAAATGCCGGAAAAGGTCCCAGGCCCGCTGGAAGCCGGCGCCGTACTCCGGGCTGTTTAGCGGCGGCAGCTCCTGCAACACTCTTGCCAGGTTGTCCCTGGGCGGTTCCCCGGGCGCTGCACCTGCGCTGCCAGCGGCGGTTGGGCTGCCGGACCATTCCCTGAGCAGCCTGCCGGCGGAGGCAGGGCTCAAGGGGTAGCTGCCCCCCTGGAGGGAGACCCGGAGGCCGTCTTCGGCTACGGTGAGTTTCAGTTCCCCGCTCTCCAGCATCTTTCCGTAAGGGGAGCCCAGGACCGGGAGTAGGACTTTGCCGGAGAGCCCCGGCCGGGCGGGCTGCCAGTCAATGTCGAAAAAGGGTGCGTAAGAGGAATCCCGGCCCCGGCGCAGGACGTCCCGCCACCAGGGGTTTTCGCCGTCTGCGGCCATGTGGTTGGGCACGATGTCCAGCAGGAGCCCCAGCTTGTGCCGGTCCAGCTCCCCGGAAAGGGACTCAAAGGCTGCCATGTCCCCCAGTTCGGGGTTGAGCCGTTCGGGGTTGATGACGTCGTAGCCGTGGGGACTGCCCCGCCGGGCTTCCAGCAGGGGAGAGGCGTAGAGATCGGTAATCCCCAGATCCTTCAGGTAGGGCGCCAGTTTTTGGGCGTCAGCGAAGGTAAACTCCCGGTTGAACTGGAGCCGGTAGGTGGCCCCGGGGACACGTGT
>DBRJ01000051.1 GCA_002305915.1 Pelotomaculum sp. UBA1371
GGTAACAGTCATTTCATTTTTGGTAAGAGTTCCCGTTTTATCAGAACAGATTACAGTGGCTGTACCCAGCGTCTCAACCGCGGGCAGTTTCCTGATAATCGCTTTGCGGCGACTCATCCTGGTCACACCCAGGGCCAGCACAATAGTCACCACTGCAGGCAGTCCTTCGGGTACGGCTGCCACAGCGAGGCTGATGGAAATCATGAATATTTCAAGCAAGTCTAGACCGCGCCATAAGCCAATCAGAAAAACAGCAATGACGATGATTCCGGCAGCTATCCCAAGTACCCGGCCCAGTTTTCCCAGGCGCTTCTGCAGGGGCGTGGTTTCCGGTATATCCTCTTCCAGCATGCCGGCTATGCGACCCAGCTGGGTCTTCATCCCCGTTTCCACCACAATGGCTTTTCCCCGTCCGGCAGTTATGGTAGTGCCCATAAAAAGCATGTTTTTCTGGTCGCCAATTGGAACCTCGAGGGCCTTTATTACAGCGGGATCTTTTTCCACGGGTGCTGACTCCCCGGTCAGAGCCGACTCGTTGGTACGCAGGGAAGCCGACTCAATAAGCCTGGCGTCAGCCGGAACCGAATCACCGGCATCCAGCAGGATTAGATCACCGGGAACCACTTCCTCCGCATTGATCTGAAGAACCTTTCCCTCCCTCAACACCTTTGCCGATGGCTTTGTCATGTCTTTTAAAGCCTTAAGAGCGTTTTCGGCCTTGTTCTCCTGAAAAACACCAATGGCAGCATTAAGTACAACAATAATAAGGATGACAAAGGAGTCCGCCCATTCCCCAAGGATACCTGATATAACGGCAGCCACGATGAGGATCAATACCAGTATTTCCTTCATCTGGGCGATAAAAATTGACAGCAAGCTGCGGGCAGGTTTTTCCTGAAGCACATTGGGTCCGTATTCCTTTAAATGACCGGCCGCTTCTTCTTTAGTAAGCCCCGAACCTGGATTTATACCCAACTCCCGGCACAACTCCCCAATCTCCATAAAATGCCATTTACTCTTCTGCATTTTTCCTCCGTAGGCAGCGAAATGATATAAAGCGGACAAGAAGCCTTTTGTCCTATTATGTGGCAGAATCTCCGTGCGTATAAATTCACAATAAAAATATTGCATGACCGTTAAGAAAAGTAATAATAGAACCTATTAAACTGGATTCCTCATATATTACTGAAAGACTTATAATTATTTCCACGTTGCTAATTTTAGCAGCACATTCCGGTATAGTAAAGAATAATCAAAGGTGTCAGGGAAACGGTTCTCCTGACACTTTCTCTGCCCGGGCAATAAGTGGGGATAGTTTTTACTCTGGAGGAGAGAACTCTTCCGCGGTCTGGTGAATACACTTTTTTGCCCCAGGAAACATTAACCAATTTTTGCATATAATGTATTAACATAATTATCAGGGAGTGATCCAAATGAGCGAAAAAATAATAGATATTAACCACCAAATTAAAGATATTAATTCAGTGAATCTGGAAAACATGGTGGAGTCATGTGAAATCGGTCCAACCACCGGACGGCAGCGCCGGCAAGATGCTTTTCAAGTCCGCCTGGATGCGGCCATTTTTCAAAGGGACCTTCCCCTCCCGGGCCATCCCTGCAATGGAGATGAAGATCTTTATCCCAATAAAATCGGCAATTTTTCCAAGGCGTTGCCGCATAATCAACTTGGCGAGGTTGACCTTAGCGCTTACAAAGCTTATCTCAGGGCTTTGTCAACCGGCAATCCGGATGATTTTGAAATGATTCCTTTAAGAGGCGGCGCCAAACTCGCCAATCCCCAGTCCGCTTACGCCTACGAACTGGCGGGACCTGATTCTCACCATTTGAGTATACCCCCGGCTCCGGCTTTCAGCAGCGCCTGGAACGCTAGTGAGATGGCTGAGCTTTACTGGCTGGCGCTAACCCGTGATGTTCCTTTCGCTGAATACGACACAAATCCGCTGACACTTGCAGCCGCTTCCGATCTTTCCAAATTCTCAGACTTCCGCGGACCCAAAGTAAACGGGGAAGTCACTACGGGAACCCTTTTTCGCGGCAACACTCCGGGCGATTTGGTGGGGCCATATATTTCCCAGTTTCTCTGGAAAAACATTCCTTTCGGGGCCTCCACAATTGTCCAGCGCAATCGCACCACAGTGGCAGGCGACGACTACCTGACTTCATACCAGGACTGGCTGAACATCCAAAACGGATTTTCTCCGTCAACCTCGAATCAGTTCGACCCCGCACCCCGTTATATCCGCAATAACCGTGACCTGGGCGAGTGGAACCAGCGTGATTTCAGTTACCAGGGTTGTCTCGGCGCCTGCTTAATTTTGCTCAGTTACGGCCCGGCGGCATTGTCCCAAACCAACCCCTACCTGCGTTCCTTGACCCAGACAGGTTTCGCCACATTCGCCGCTCAGCATATTTTGGACTTTGTGGCCCGGGCGGCTCGGGCGGCAAACCTGGCCGGATGGTTCCAGAAATTCCTGGTCCACCGCCGGCTCCGGCCCGAGGCCTTCGGAGGGCGCGTCCATAACCTGCTGAAGGGCGCCGCCGACTACCCGGTTAACGAAGAACTGCTCAACTCCCAGGCTATTAGCGAAATCTTCAATAAATACGGCACATACCTGCTGCCTGTGGCCTATCCCCAAGGCTCACCTTACCATCCGGCTTACCCCGCCGGCCACGCTTGCGGCGCAGGGGCATGCGCCACCATGCTGAAAGCTTTCTTCAAGGAATGGTTTATAATTCCCGATCCGGTGGTGGCAAGCGCCGACGGACTCACGCTGCTGCCTTACACGGGAGAACCTTTGACGGTGGGCGGGGAGATTAATAAACTGGCTACAAATGTCGGCTATGGCCGCAACGCCGCAGGTGTACATTGGCGCACCGACGGCAGCGAGGGCCTGAAGCTGGGTGAGGCTGTGGCCATCGGAATCCTTCAGGACTACAAAAGAACTTACAACGAAGACTTCGCGGGCTTCTCCTTCACCAAGTTCGACGGCACCACCATAACCATCTAAGCCGTGTTAAAAATGCGGTGCAACTGGAGGCATGCCTCCAGTTGCACCGCCACCTCAATCCAGGTCCGGGGGTACAGGACCTCACTTATGACTTCCAGCAACGGAACTGTCCGGAAAATGGTGGAGAGGAGGTCAACCAGGACGCTCCGGGGACCAATTCCGCAGCTTAAAAGCATGACCACATATAAAGAACACATGGGAGTCCTGTTCGAAAGGTACTAAAAGGCGCCCCTGGATCCGGGCGCCATATAAGAAACTGTAAAATTATTTTCGGGAAATCATGGCTGCCTACGGTTATTCACATCTTCGGGCAGGTCTGTGGAATGCTCAAAGGTTGGATTACCGGCACAGAACCAAAAAAAATTTTGTTAACTCCTTCCCGATCCTGAAACAGCATTTTAAAAAACGTGATTGAGCATTAGCAAAACCAGCGGCAATGCCAGCCAGCAATGTATTCTCAAGCGTGATTTGCGCCTGGCCGTCAGCATGGCCAGTAAAACCACCGCTGCAAGTACGCACCAGGTCAACAGTCCCGAAAGAAGGTGGCCCTTGAATAAAACCTGGGCTCCCCACCCCCAGCCCCGCCTGCCCGTTAAAACCAGAAGGCCATGCACCGTAAGAACCAATATACTGGCCAGGGCTAAATTGTGATGGTTTGCTGAATACAATAACAAGCCTGCTTTGCGCAAATTAAAACGACGCAAAATATATGGCAGCAAGGCGCCTGCAACAAGTATAAAACCCAGCCATCCTGTGAGCTCAACCAAAATATTCACCTCATGGTAAAAACTAAACAGCTGTACCTTTTAGATCTTATACTATGAGCAGACTTAAAATTTATACCAGAAACAGCCTTCAACTGCGTCAGCTGTTTTAATCCTTTTCAGGCGGTTTTATCCACCAGTCAAGGGAACGGTATGGTTCCTGCAGTTTTTGGTAGTGATCCTTTTTGGCAAGAAACTCCCGCTTCTTACTATTGAGGTAGACGTCAAAATGCTCGTAGCGTCCTTCTTCAGTGAAACGGTGATTATCCCGGGGATAAAAGACCATTTTAACTTCCTGACCCTCAGCTTTAAACTCACCCCTGGTGTTGCAGAAGGGGCAGACTATATCTTTACCTTCATAACGGAACAGGTCGCTCCAGCAAACCGGACATTCGTTGGCTTTGAAAGTTCGCCGGTAACCGGGGTCCATTAACCCCCTCCCCATTTGCCGGACTCTTTCCAGATTTCCGGGGTCTTCCAAAACTTCCGCCGGACTGGCCCCGAAAAAACTGTCGCTGTCTATTAAATTCAAGTTTAAAAACCTGGCAGTGAGGTTTAAAGCCGCCTCTGCGTAACCTTTCATATCAGTCGCTCCATAAGTCATGATACATATGCAGGGTTTGCCGCGAAATTCCTCGGCTTTATTGCCTACCGAAAGGAATCTGTCCTGAAACACCCTGATGCTCCCCTGAGGACCCAGAAAGTAGCAGGGCGCCGCAATAACAACAGCATCAGCAGCCCGGATTTTATCCAACAGAAATTGCAAATCATCATTAATATGACAGGGGACATCCGGCGGCAAGCATCTGTAACATGCTTTGCAGGACTTAATATTCAGGTCAGTCAACCTGATCATTTCTTTTTGAGTGTCCGCCCCAGTTGCTTCCATAGCCGCCTTGGTTAAAAGTTCCGAATTTCCCAGTACCCGCTGTGATGCTACAATGCCCAAAATGCGTTTCATAGTTATTATGCTCCTCTCCTGCTTGTGTCTGTGGTTAAACCGGTGTTATGTTCTAAAAGTATTTGTTTGATCTCAAGTTCCTCAACTGACAACACAAATTCCTGATTAAATATTAAAAAAAGGTTAGTCCCCTGAATACTGTACTCGCTATTATTTATTATCCAAAAGCAATCAAATTCCTGCTCATAGGATAGCGTTAACCAAATAAATGTCGAAATTTGCCCCTTCTAGTCTACTAGTCCCAGACAGCACCATGTTCTCATTTTTTAAATACCAAAACACCCCTTTCGGAGTGTCCTCAGGAATCAGTGTTTTAGCTAATAGACATACGGTCATCCGTGCCGGCAAGAATCCTATCCCTCTTGTCAAAAACTTAAACCACAAGGCCGATTTGCTGAATTATGCCGGCAGTACCATCTTCACGAAGGAAAATCTGGCCTTTGTCCCTCCTTTATCTAAATACCAGGCAAAAATGAGGGTAATGCTAAGCCCCTGTTATCAACGATTCTTGGAACAAATATCTTTTTTCTGGTACCAAAAATAACCGGTAGATAATGTTACTAGAATCAGCCGGTACTTTCAAGAACATTCGTCCGCTCTAAATAAAATTTCACATAGAAGGTAGTGCCTGATGAGCTGGTTTCTATTTTAATAGCAGCATTATGCCGGTTGGCAATACTGTAGCAGACTGCCAGGCCCAGGCCGGTTCCATGGTCTTTTGTAGTAAAAAAAGGTGTACCAATTTTATCCAGAATTTTAGGGTCAATGCCCGGTCCCTGATCTTGAACCGCTAGCACAACAGCTTCCGGATCCAGAAAAGTCCTTATAATTATGATACTGCCGGCGGGGGTGGCCTCCAGTGCGTTACGAATCAAATTATATACTATCTGCCTTATTTCCTTTTCATCCAAAAACAAATCGGGGATTTTTTCCAGTTCCACTTTCAACTGAACATCATGCTTTATCGCATCAGATTCAAGCAAAGGGGATAGGGTTTGAATGATTTTATTTATGTTATTTGCTTTTTTTTCGACCGGCTTGTTTTTGGCCATGGTTAAAAACTCCGTTATAATCGCATTTGCCCGGTCTAACTCACTAATCATCAAATCAAAATACTCTTTATCCCCTGCATAATTCTTTTTGCTGCCGATCAGCTGCAAAAATCCCCTCACTGTTGTCATGGGATTTCTAATCTCATGACCGATACCGGCAGCTATTTCTCCTACCAGATTTAATTGAGCCAGACGGGCAACTTCATTTTCAATTTTTTTACGCTTGCTTATTTCCTCTTTAAGGGACAGCAGATTGGCCTTTAACTGTTCCCGGTGTTTTCCTACGGTATCAACAGTCACACCAACAGACCAGCCCACGACGTACATCATGCCGCAGATAATCAGCATGTTTTCTATGGCCTGCACAATGCTATTCCCTTCAATAATAATCGAATGCAGCAACAAAATAACTGTGCCAAGAATAGCCATATACAGACCGGCCTTCATACCGGCAACGGATGCAGCAATTATTACCGGCAGGAGAAACACTATTTTTGACCAGTAAGTATGCTCCCCTACCAAAAATAAAATCAACACTGTCATTACCAGGGGAAAAGCTATGTAATAGGTTTCTTTTAAGGAAATAAATTTGGATTTCTTAAAATGATTATAGGACCTCAATTTAAACAACAAAATAACGCCAATGAAACATAAAAATATAAATAGCCTGATATGAAACACGGGATATATTTGCTCATTATCACTGCTTAGGATTAAGACCACCATCAATATGAAAATACACATTATATGGGTAATTGTAAAATATTCGTACAGCTCCCTTTCTCTTTCCAAAACGTCCTTTTCATCGGCCATTAACAATAACACCCCGGGATATAGTTGATACAGAAAGAGGTGGAATGGACCACCTCCTTTAAAACAATTTACCCTACCTCCTTAAGGATTCAGGTACAGCAGTCTGGTATTGAGAGACAGAACAAGCGGATGCTGAGGCAATATTTGCCAGCAATAATAACAATGTGACCATAAACCCAAATAACTTATATTTCATAATCACTCACCTCCTCTCGAACCTCTCTTTTTTGATTGATATTCCGTCTATCCAGGCCATAATCCGGTGCCCGTAACTGCTAAGCATCAAGCTGATCCAAAGCACGCTCAGCGCCAGGCATAGTGACACCTGCTGTGCGTATGGCCACGGGCTTTGTCGCAGGAATATCAATACAAGAACCAGAACGAGTAAAACGATTAATGATCCGGTTTTTAATTTCTTACGCCTCAGAGGGGATATTATTGGAGCAGCGGGATTGTCCACCGGGGCTGATTGAAGGATCTTCACCAAACCCATAAGGACACAGGCAGCGGAAATGGTATCAATATATGACTGACTCAAAAACGAAAGGTGCAACCCCAGCAGGGCAATTAAAGGGAAAACGGTCACAGTAACCAAACCGCAGCGCCAGGGCGAATTTGAATGAGCCCCTCCGGCAGTATGCCTGAAAAAAAACGCTGTTACAAGGCAGGCAACAGTACCAGGCAATACACCCAGAAAAAAGCCCAGAAGAAGAGCCAGACAAATATTTAACAAGTTGATTACCAGAACTTCAATTACATATGACAGAATTATTTCTTTTTCTTGAGCCAGACCTGTGCGGGTCGCCAGGAAGGCGGCACAGCGTTTGCTGATAGGGAGATAGCTCATATTTTCCACATACCCTCCCTGGGCTTCTTATACTTGGAGACCAGCAGGGCAATTATGATCATGAGAATCGCCTGTGGCATCCCGATTAATTTCCACAACAAATTATTAGAAATGACAGACTGAGGGTCAAGCTTGATAACGGAAAAAAACAACTCGCTAAATAAAAATTCAAGTGCTGCAAGGGTTGCAAAAGCTGCAAAAACGACAATAAAACATGTTGTTGTTTTAACTCTAGTAGCTATCATAATCAGCAAGACCATAATTAATATACCAACAACCGAATGAATACCAAAGGTGAATGGCAGCAACCTGATTACATAGATTAATACAGCGATGGCCGCCCCTGCTGCCACAATGATTCCCCAGCGCAACGGGACGGCGGCTAAAGCCAGACTTAAAGCAAGCTCACCAGATAGTTCAGGAATACCCTGCAATAGGAATAATAATGTTTTTTCCAACATATTTAGCATCCTCGTTTTTTTGGTACTTTGTATCTATTGGTTACTATTTTAAAATATCCTGCAAAAATTTTTCACAATATTTCAACTATAATCGACATTTCTTAAAATAGAATAGTATCAAATATTAAATAATTTATTTTTTCTTTGAGAAAAGGTATTACAATGGATTCTTAAATTTTAGCAGGTTATATTGTAGCTATTATTCAGAAGTTTTATTTATCAATATTTCTTTTTGTTCTCTTCGCAGTTTTCGGATAGCTGACTCCCGGCGCCGGGCATCACTGCGTTTCTGATGGAATTCCCAATAAACCAGGGTGACAGGCAACCTGCCCCGGGTGTAACGGGAACCTCTTCCACTGTTGTGGGACTTCAATCTTGCTTCGAGATCAACGGTCCAACCCGTATAATAACTGCCGTCTGAACACTGCAAAATGTATGTATAGGGCATAATAACCTGCTTCAAACCTCCGAAATAAAATGTTTGAGCCTGAACTCACTGCCGGTTGTATACTTATATTTGTAATTACAAGACCCCGTATCCCACAAAAAAACAGCTAAAAAGCTGCTCAATCATTAGAACTTCAATCAGTCTCCCGGCTTTTATTTGTTTTTCACTTTTCTTTGCGATTTCTTCTGTTATTGGTTTCTTTTTTTAATTTCCTGCCATTCATCTCTGTACAGGAAACTCTCTTCCACATTGTCCTCCATTTCAAGGAACATTTTAAAAGGAACACTAAAGGAAAGTAGATCCTTTTCCAGGTGTTTGCGGGCGGAAATGTCTATAAGACCCACAACACCCCTGGGTTTATCCGATTTTCCTTCATTGAGCGGGATAATGCAAGTACTATGACAACCGGCGCCAAAGGGAATGATTACATTATCCCCGCCTTGCCTTCCGTAATTTGCCAGTACCGCCAGGGCTGAAATTTGATCCGGGGTGGCCAGAAAAACCACAACTTCAGGTTTTTCATCTGGTAAAACCTCCTTCAGTGGCTTAAAAACTACAAACTCAGCGGGAACATCGTAATAGGGCAGCGAATCAACAAAGGACCTGGCAAATTCAGGGGTTTTCTTGTACGCTTCGCCATGACTCAAAGCAGGCATGTTTCTTACAATATCTTTGCCTGCCTCGCTTTCACAAAATTCTTTATTGCCAACAGACAAAAAATACTCTATCCCACCCGGAAAATTAACGTATGTGTTACCAAAGCCGAGACCGGTTCCGCCGCCTATACAGCCGTAAGTTTTTCGGTCAAAAACTGCCGTGCGACCCTTTGCAGCCGCTTTCAGCATGGCCACTACACAACCCCAAAGACCCTCCTTGAATTGGAGTGCCCCTTCGGGCTTTTCATTGCTGAACAAAATGGCTACAGGGTTATACCGCAAGTTAATGGCCTCTGCAATTTTGCTCTTCAATTTCCTTCACCTCTTTTAAGCCTTTTATTGATACTAACGATATTTAATATTTGTTATTGTTTATGCTATATTCTCCAGGCTCCAACGTCAACAGATTTACTTATGTTATGTACTTTTAAAAGGATTTTTTCCATAAATGTGGAAAGAAAGAAAGACTGCTGCCGGCAGCATTGCTGCCTCAAAGATACTTCAAAAGGATTGTTGCAAATAGTGCAGGATCATGCTTACTTTAACTGAATCATGAATAGTTGGAGAATGGGTTATTGCTGTTATTGTCTTTGCTGTTTGCTTCATTTAGCCCGGGAGGCACAATATGGTTGAAAAAAATCAGAGCTTCCGCATACCCCGGAAGGAGCTTTACGAAAGAATAGAAAGATTTCAGAAACGTTTGAGCCAGGCCGGCCTTCAGGGTGCCCTGATCTTACAAAAAACCGATTTGTATTATTTCAGCGGAACCTGCCAGGATGCCGCCCTCTTCATACCTGCTCAGGGTGAACCTCTTTTAATGGTCAGAAAAAGCTTTGAAAGAAGCCTTGAAGACAGCTCCCTGGACAGGATTACCGCCGTACGGGGTATTCAGGACATACGCGGGAATATTGCCGGCATGCTCAAAGACAAAGGCAGGATCGGACTGGAGTTTGATGTTTTGCCGGTAAATTTGTTTTTCAGATATAAAGAAATGCTTGAACCGCTGGAGGTTGTTGATGTATCCGGGATCATCAGGGAAATTAGGATGATTAAATCAACCCATGAGATAGAGTGCCTGAAGGAAGCAGCCCGCGTGACTTCCGAAATGTTTTTGGAGATTCCCAATCTGCTCAAAGAGGGAATGACAGAAATTGAACTGTCGGGAAAATTGGAACTGTTTCTAAGAATAAGGGGCAATCAGGGACTTCCCCGCGTCAGGGCCTTTAACCAGGAGCTCAGTGTTCAAATCCTGTCGGGTTGGAACTCGGCCCGCCCCAGTTTCTTCAATGGGCCCACAGGCGGCTCCGGTCTTGGTCCTTTCTTTCCACAGGGACCGGGTTTTAAAACCATCGGCCGGCATGAGCCCATTCTGATTGATTACAGTGCTGTTATCAATGGTTATGTGGCCGACAATACCAGGATCTTTTCTATCGGTTCCCTGTCCGATAAACTGACCGCAGCCCATAATACCGCCCTTGAAATCAAGCGCAGGCTAATCCAGAGGATAAAGCCCGGCCTTGACGGCAGGGAACTCTACCTGACCGCCTTAAGTATCGCTGAGGAGTCAGGGCTTGCCGATTATTTCATGGGTTATGGAAAAAAGGTCAATTTCATCGGGCACGGAATCGGACTGGAACTTGACGAGATGCCGATCATAGCAAAAAAACACCAGATCCTGCAACCGGGGATGGTATTTGCCCTGGAACCGAAATTTATATTTCCCGGCGAGGGAACGGTGGGTATTGAAGACACTTTTGTTTTGACGGAGAGCGGGCTGGAACAGTTAACAACACTGGACGACGCCGTTCAAATTCTGTAAAACAAACCCTGCTGAACTAAGCCACCGTCAGCGAGGTTTAATCGTGTCAAGCCTGCAAAACTTGACTTTTTGTCCCCCCCATCTTATATTTTCAGGTAGATAATTAAACATTAAATGACACAATCATTATATCTTATCCGGAGAATATCTATGGAAACCCCTCCGGCCATTATTTTCCATCAATAAGCTCTGCATTGACGAAGGAAAATAAAGCTGATTTAAGATCACAAACCAAAAGAATAAGCAATGCGCCCTTTTAGACAATTATGCTCAGAAAGGAGAACACGAATTGGAGACAGCCACGGTAAAGGAGTTGTTTGCCCGTAGTGACAACTACCTGAATAAAAAGATTCAAATAAGCGGTTGGGTGAAGACAGTGAGATCCTCTAAAACATTTGGCTTTATTGAGCTCAACGACGGAACGTTTTTTTCCAACCTCCAGATTGTTTACGACGAAAAGCTGGCCAACTTTCAGGAAATAGCCAGACTAATTACCGGCTCAGCCATCATTGCAACGGGGGAACTGGTTGAATCCCCCGGAGCCAAGCAGCCCTTTGAATTAAAGGCGGAAAGGATTGATATTGCAGGACATTCTGAACCGGACTATCCTCTGCAGAAAAAAAGGCACACCTTTGAATACCTGCGCACCATTGCCCACCTGCGCCCCCGGACGAACACCTTTGCCGCCGTGTTCAGGGTCAGGTCGGTAGCTGCCTACGCTATACATAAATTTTTTCAGGAAAGAGACTTTGTCCATGTCCAAACACCCATCATCACAGGCAGCGACGCTGAAGGCGCCGGAGAAATGTTCCGGGTAACCACTCTTGATTTTGACCGGCTCCCCCGGGATGATAAAAAGGAAGTGGATTTCAGCAAAGATTTCTTTGGGAAAGAGACAAATTTGACGGTAAGCGGTCAACTGGAAGCAGAATCCTATTGCCTGGCTTTCAAAAATGTATATACTTTTGGTCCCACATTCCGGGCCGAAAACTCCAACACACCCCGTCACGCGGCAGAATTCTGGATGATCGAGCCGGAAATAGCTTTTGCCGGCCTACAGGAGAATATGAACCTGGCGGAAGATATGCTCAAGTATACAATTGGTTATGTCCTGAAGCACTGTCCTGAAGAGATGCGCTTCTTTAATAATTTTGTTGACAAATCACTCCTAGGGCGCCTGGAAAACCTCGTTGAATCCAAGTTCGGCCATATTACTTACAGCGAAGCAATTGAGATCTTAAAAAAATCAGGTGAGCAGTTTGAATACCCCGTGGCATGGGGGCACGACCTGCAGACCGAGCACGAGCGCTACATAACCGAAAAGCACTTCGGCAAACCGGTATTTGTTACGGATTACCCGAAGGAATTTAAAGCTTTTTACATGAGAATGAATGATGACGGCAGGACCGTCGCAGCCATGGATCTTTTGGTGCCGGGCGTGGGTGAGATCATCGGCGGGAGCCAGAGAGAGGAAAGGTACGACTACCTCGAAAAAAGATTGGACGAACTGGGGTTGAATAAAAAGGACTACTGGTGGTACCTGGATCTCCGGAAATACGGGGGCGCTCCCCACGCAGGTTTTGGCCTGGGTTTTGAAAGGCTGCTAATGTACCTGACCGGGATGACCAACATCCGGGACGTTATTTCTTTCCCCAGAACCCCTAAAAATGCCGAGTTTTAACTTTATTATAGTTAATATTTTTAAGGCCTGGAGCCCAAATGCTGTTGCCCATATTTGAAACATTATTGTTATCTGGAACAGGCGGAATGCTCTTCCGCCTGTTAAATCTGCCCCTGCCATGGTTGTTGGGGTCCCTGACGGCAGTCCTGCTCTGGAGCCTGGCTGCCAAAAGAAACTTGTTCTGGCCTGTGGAATTTCGGAACTGCGGTCTGGTCATCCTTGGTTACATGCTGGGAAGTTCGTTCACCATCGCCACAGGCCTGGAAATATTCAAGCAGCTTCCGGCCATGTTCCTTGCGACATCTTCAATAATCCTGTTCAGCTTATTTGTGGGAACAATAATCTCCCGCCGTACGGGGCTAAACCCGGCAACCAGCGTTCTTGGAAGTGTTCCGGGCGGCCTGACGCAGATGGTTGTCTTAAGCGAAGAAATTGCAGGTTCAGATTTAACTGTTGTCACTTTCATGCAAACCATCCGACTGCTGGCGACGGTTTTTATTGTTCCCTTTATAGTTATCCACGGCCTGGCCGGGGACACCCCGGAAGCGGGCGCCGCCAGTGTTCCCGCAGTTTCTGACAGTTTAATCCAAACCCCCTGGAATGCCTTTATATTTACCGTCATAATCCTGATAAGCGTCCGGGTCGCGCTGCGGACAAACATGCCCACTCCCTTCCTGCTGGGGCCTCTCCTGGGAACTGCCGCCCTGGTTCTCACCGGTTTCCAGGCGCCTGACCCGCCTTCCTACCTTGTTCTAATTTCGCAGCTATGTATCGGGGCCTATTTGGGATTGTCCATCAAACCTGCCCGTCTCGAAAACTGGAAAAAGCTGTTACCCTACACTCTGGGGGGAAGTATTGCGGTTGTTTTCTTCTCCCTCGGAGCCGGTTACCTGCTGACGCGCCTGCACTCCCTGAACCTGATTACCGCTTTCCTGGGAACATCTCCCGGCGGCATGGGTGAAATGGGACTCACGGCTGTCATGGTGGGAGCCGATGTTTCCCTGGTAGCCGCTTACCAGCTGTTCCGGCTTTCCTTTATTCTATTTATCATGACTTATCTGCTAAAGCGGCATTTCGGAAGCGTACAGACAAGAAAAAAATCAACAACTTAATCAACAGGTACCGGGTACCGTTATTAAGTTATTTTAAATTACTTTAGGCGCATCTGCCGGCTGCTCACCGATTTCGGTCAGGTAATTGATAATTGCCCCATAGGAATTCCCTATTACTTTCGGCAAACCTGACAGCGCTGTTCTTGTCCTGATATACATTACAGGCTGCTCCTCTTGCTCACTTAATTCAAGATCTAATCGCATAATAGTCTACTCCTTCTGGTTTGTTATTTTTTAACCCTAAAAAATTCTGTTTTATTAATCTCTTTCAAAATATTCAACCATCTTAATTATATATCAAAGCCGGCAACAGTATCCTAATAAATATATTTTAATTTAAACTGCCCGATTCATGTTGACTATAAAAAAGATCCATCGTAAAATTGTCCCAGACCGACCAGTCTGTTTTTCACGGGGAGGTGGTTTTATGGAAAAAGACTCGAAGAAAGACTTAATCGCAGATGCCGCTCTAGCCTGCTTTTTGTCCACCGGCTACGGCGGCACTTCTGTAGATGATATTGTTAAGGCGTCGGGAATGAGTAAAGGGGGTATCTACTGGCATTTCAAGAGTAAAGAAGAAATATTTCTGTACCTTCTTAAAAAATGGATGAATGAGTCCGAAAGGACAATCCAGGCTCAATTATCAGGAAACGGATCTGCCGTAGAAAAACTGTCAGGGTTAAAAGAACAATTCCTGGAAAGGATAAACGAGCCGGTATCAGCCATTATCTATGAATTTAACCTGCAGGCCAAGGATGAAGCTGTATTAAAAAAATTACGAGCCCTGCTTAACGACTCAAAAAGGAAAGCTATTTTTAAAGATTATATCCTCCTGGCTATCCGGAAAGGAGAGTTCAGACCCCTGGACGCAGAAGCCGCTGCAGATGTCTTGATCAGCATTTTCGAAGGTTTAGGCCTACAATGGTTTATCCAGAAGAAGGACAAAAAAACATTTGAGCGCACAGCAAATTTAGCTTTGGATATTTTTTTCAACGGTGTTTTAACTAAATAACCAGTGAGATTACTGGAAAAACAATATTAACTCTAAATTTTTCTTGAGCTGTGATTTATTTACGAAGGGGAGATCACAAATTGAAACGTTTTATAAGCCTGGCCTTAGTATTGCTATTCGTGGCGCTAATTGGCGGCTGCGGAAAAAAAACAGTTACACAGGAAGAAGAAGTGCTGGTTCCTGTGGAGATTGCCAAAACCCGGCTTGCAGACCTGGCCCACACTTTAAACACCACCGGGGAAATCATTCCCTTCGCCGAGGTGGCTGTGGCACCCAAAGTTTCCGGCAGGGTAGCTGTAATCCATGTCAAAGTAGGCGATCGAGTCAGCCGTGGACAAGTACTGCTCGAATTGGATGCCACTGAGGCACGTAATGCTAAAACAATGGCTGAGGCCGGCGTGGGTGTGGCCAGGGCAAATTTGAACAAAGCCAAACAGGGGTTGGCCGACGCCGAACTGGACTACAACCGGACCAAGGCGCTCTACGATTCCCAGGCAGTGTCTAAAGCCCAATTTGAACAGGCTGAAAGCATGCTCAACAATGCCCGCATCGGGGTGGAGCTGGCCGGGGAACAGCTCAAGCAGGCGGAAGCTACCCTGCAAAACGCAGAGGAAACTTACAACAACTTTACTGTAACATCCCCATTATCAGGACTGGTGGCCACTGTCAACATCGAAAACGGCGAACTGGCCGGCCCCCAGGCAACTGCCCTGACAGTGGTGGAATTGGCTACTGTCAAAGTCAAGGTGAATTTGTCTGAGAATGCTGTGGTTTCCATTAAAAAGGGTGCTGAAGTTCCTGTAACAATTAACTCTCTCAATAAAACCCTTACAGGCACCGTAGCCTCGGTGGCGCCAAAGGCAGACCCCGCAACCCGGGCTTTTCCCGTGGAAATTCATCTAAATAATAAAGATGGCGATCTCAAAGCCGGCATGGTGGCCGTTTTAGATCTGCAAACAGGCTTATCCCAGGGTACGGTAACTGTCCCGGTGGATGCCCTGCTGGAGCGTGACGGGCAATACTGGGTCTATGTGCTGGAAGACGGCAAAGCTAAAGAGGTAACCGTCAAGAAGGGGATTACCGACGGCCAGCTGGTTGAAATCACTGAAGGCCTCCAGGAAGGCCAGGATGTCATTGTCAGCGGCAATCACCTGGTGACTGACGGTCAAAGGGTAAAGGTGGTCGACAGTCAGGGAGGTGCTTCTAATTGAAGATAGCCGATCTTTCTATTGAACGCCCCCTTGCCATCTCCATGCTCATTATAGCGATCGTTTTGCTGGGGCTGTTTTCCCTACCCCGTTTGGCTGTTGACCTTTTCCCCGACATGGAACTGCCGGTGGCGGTGGTTATAACTACATACGAGGGCGCCGCCCCGGCTGAAGTGGAAAAACTGGTCACAAAACCCATTGAATCAGCCGTTTCCACAGTCAGCAATATTGATGAAATCCAGTCCTTATCCCAGAATGGAAGTTCTCTGGTCATCGTGATGTTTAACTGGGGCACCGATATTGACAACTCAGTTAATGAATTGCGGGACAAGATCGAAATGGTTAAAGGCATGCTGCCTTCTGACGCCAAGTCACCCATGACTATAAAAATGGACCCCAATTCCATGCCCATTATTTTCTTCTCGGTGTCCGGTGACGACCAGGTGCGTCTGAAGAAAATCACTGAAGATACGATCAAACCCCGTCTGGAAAGAATTGAAGGTGTCGCCTCAGTTGACGTCAGCGGGGGAAAAGAGAGAGAAATAAAGGTAAAACTTGATCCGGCCAAAACAGAAGCCTACGGCTTGAATATCAGCCAGGTGATCCAGGCCCTGGCCGGAGACAATATTTCCGGCACGGCGGGAAGTGTGGAAAGCGGCTCAAGTGAAATGTCCATCAGGGTTTTAGGTGAATACACCAGCCTTGAATCCATTGAAAATGTCCGGGTCGCTATTCCCGGCACCGGAAATACGGTTGCCTTAAGGGATCTCGCCGTTATCGAAGATTCTTTCAAGAAGATGACAACGTATACCTCCGTAAACGGCGAGCCTTCCCTGGGCATGTACATCATGAAAGCTTCCGGCAGCAATACCGTGCAGGTCGCCAGGAAAGTTAACGAGGAGGTTGCGCAGCTTAATCAAATACTGCCCGCAGGGGTACAGATTGAAACATTGCTGGACAGCGCCGAATTCATTCAGAATTCAATAGAAAATGTTACCCACCACGGACTCCTGGGGGCTTTATTTGCTTTCATCATCCTCTACATGTTTTTGCGCAGTTTCCGCAGCACCCTGGTGGTGGTCCTGGTTATACCAATTTCAATTATTGCTACCTTTGCCATGTTATACTTCGGCAACCAGACCATCAACCTGCTGTCCCTGGGCGGTCTTATGCTGGGACTGGGTTCACTGGTGGATTTTTCAGTGGTGGTCCTGGAGAGTATCTACCGTTACCGGCAAAACGGCTTTAAGATTATTGAGGCCGCCAAGCTGGGTACTGCTGAAGTGGGTAACGCGGTTACCGCATCGGCCCTGGCCCAGGTCGTGGTCTTTCTGCCCATTGTCTTTGTTCAGGGTTTAGCCGGGATCCTGTTCAAACCACTGGCTTTGACAGTCAGCTTTTCTCATATCGCCGCCCTCTTTGCCGCCTTGACCCTGGTGCCCATGCTTTCTTCGAAATTGTTGCAAAATATTCCGCCTCCGGATGAGGTTCTTTTCGAAAACAAAACCAAAAACCCCGTCCTCCTGTTCGGCAAGTTCCTGCAAACCCTGAACAGGCTTTACGGAAGACTCTTGAGATGGGCTTTGGGCAACCGGAAGAAAGTGGTGGGTTTTGTTGTGGTGGCGCTGGCATTAAGCATTGCAGCCACGTCTTTAATCGGTACCGAGTTCATCCCGGAAATGGACCAGGGTGAAATGACGGTAGACATAAAAATGCCCACCGGAACTAAACTGGCGGAAACCCAAAGAGTTGCCGAAAACGTTGAAAACCTGGTTAGACATGAAATCAATGAGGTTGACTCCATCTTTACCACAGTGGGTTCCGGCGAACTGGCCATGCTGGGTATAGGAAACACTGAAGAAGCTTCTCTCCAAATTAAACTTAAGCCCCTGGAAGAGCGCTCCACCTCAACCAAAGATGCGGCGGAAAAATTACGCCGCGCTCTGACTAATGTACCGGGGTCAGAGATTACTGTGAAAGTGGGCAGCTCTGCCACCGGAACCACCGGCAGCCCTGTGGAAGTTTCTATCCGGGGCGATGACCTTACCCTGCTGGAGCAATTAGGCAACCAGATGTTGGATATGATTAAAGGAATTGAAGGTATCAGAAATGCAGCAAGTTCCCTGGAAGACACCAGATCAGAATTGCAGCTGGTGATAGACCGGGAAAAGGCATCCCTTTACGGCCTGTCCGCGGGCCAGGTACTGTCGGCAGTCCGCAATTCCTTTGACGGTCAGGTTGTTAGCCGGATGCGGACCGGTGATGACGAGGTGGATATCAGGCTGGAAACTTCCCGCGGTTTTGCAGCCACTTCAGAAGCCCTGGCCAACCTGACCATAGTATCCCCCACCGGCGCCAGAGTGCCTGTGGAGGCAGTAGCGCGGCTGGAAACCCATAGTACGCCGCAGCAAATAGTCAGGTACGCCCAGACCCGGCAAGTAAGTATTACCGCCGATATTGCCGGGCGGGACCTGGGCAGTATCAACAAAGATATTCAGGAAAAATTAAACGCAATTTCATTACCCGAAGGGTACCTGGTTGAGGTGGGCGGCCAGAGCGAGGATATGGCCGAATCCTTCGGCTCCCTGGGAATTGCTTTGCTGCTGTCCATAATGCTTGTCTTCATGGTCATGGTAGCTCAATTTGAGTCCTTGTTCCAGCCCTTTATCATTATGTTCGCGCTGCCCCCCACCTTTATCGGCGTTGTCCTGGGGCTGGGCCTGACGGGGCATCATTTGAGCGTGCCGGCCATGATCGGAGCCATAATGCTGGTTGGAATTGTCCTGAACAACTCCATCGTCCTGGTTGATTATATCAACACCCTTCGCAAGCGTGGTTACGAGCGCAACCAGGCCATCCTGGAAGCCGGACCGGTAAGGCTGCGGCCCATCCTGATGACAACCCTTGCCACTGTTCTCGCCCTGCTGCCGATGGCCTTCGGCGGCGGCGAAGGAGCCGAATCACGGGCCCCGATGGCTATCGTGGTAGCCTTTGGTTTAACCATGTCCACACTGATTACCCTTGTGCTGGTGCCCGTTGTTTACACTATCTTTGATGATTTTGGAAAAAAAATAAAGTTCAGTAGGACACCGGTTCAATAACATCTATTGCCGGGAATAGCACGCGCCGGTTTATTCCCCTGGGAATTAGGTATTTGTTTTCTGCCGGCAACGGCTTGCGGCCTGGTTGTTTATATGGTGATGGTCTCATATATAAATAACGCGACTGCGCCGCGCTTCCGGCCTTCATCTTAAACGGAACCCCCTGTCCGGCGTAAAGACACCGGACAGGGGGTTTCTGATTATGTTCCCTGGCCTTTTTACTCTCTCAGAAGCAAAGGCCGGCTGCAAGCCGGGCTATTGCCGGAGGAGGGCGCCCCGGAACCGCCGGGGCCGTTCAGAACAGCAGTGACAACAGTTGCTCGTACAAATTTTAGCCAATAAATTGAAATCCTGCTTGAAATCTTAGCTCTTAAATTATAAAATTGGGGAAGCAAGTCTTAGTAATAACTTCCAGATTCCACGCATTGGAAACAAATATTAGATTGCAGCATTCACATTTAATTATTGAATTCAAATGAACAGTTGGGGTGGACTCAGATGCAGAATAGATTATCCAGTAGCGGCAGCATTATTGTCTGTGAGCAGGAAAGGGAGGTTCGCTGGGGAGACTGCGATGCTGCCGGAATTGTCTATTACGCCAGGTATTTTGACTGGTTTACTGATGGGAGGATTGCCCTGCTAAAACAAATTGCCCTTCCTTATCAACAATTTTTTCATGAACAGGGTATTACAGTAGTAGCCGTTGAAGCATCCTGCCGTTACAGGAGAAACTTAAAACCAGAAGAAAGATATATCCTCCGCACAACACTCTCCTATTTGGGGCGAACTCGCATGATTTTTGATTATCTTATAATCAAGCCCGAAGAAGCCACCGGGAAAGCGACCGGGGGAAGAACTGTGCATGCGTTTGTTGACGGCACGGGAAAGCCCTTCGATCTTAAAAAAAAGCGCCCCGACTTATGGGAAAAGCTGTTGAAACATACTGGATTACCGAATAACAAATAAGTGAATTTGATCATAAGGAGAAACCCTGCAATGACGCTAAAAACAAAGGGGCTTGTTTTTACCGCACTTCTTTTTCTTACACTGGGGGTGCTTTTTGCACCCGGCCGGAGCAGCGCTCTTGAAACCGTGCCGAATGTAACACCGGAGATGCTTTCCCCGGATTTCTGGACCGCTAAACTGCCGGACCCGGAAAGCTTGATTATGGGCAGGGAAGCAATTGAAGCTTTTAACCGGGACATCCTCCATACCCTGCCGGATCTGGTTTACGATTTAACCAGTTATCCTGCTTTCCTGGACCGCAACCAGTTAACTGAACTGATAACCCGGCGCCCCTTTCCGGAAGAGGACCGTTACTCAAACGGCATCAAAGTGGATCAAGCTTATTACGAAAGCCTCCTTCAGCAGATGAACCTGCCCGGCATCAGGGAGCAAAACAGTGTTACACCTGCCCTGACGGTGCGCAGAACCAACATCCGGACCTTCCCCACTGCCGCTGAATCGCTGGAAGAACCGGACGACCACGATTTCGACCTGTTCCAGGAAACAGCTGCAGGCCCGGCCGAGCCGGTCCTGCTCCTACACCAAAGCCTGGACGGCCGGTGGTATTTTGTTCAGACATACAATTACAGCGGCTGGATGCCTGCCGCAGATGTGGCCCTGGCCGGGGACAGGCAGACCTGGCTGGATTACGTTCAGCCCGGAAACTTCCTGGTGGTTACCGGCAACCGGCTGAAGCTGGATAACGGCCCCTATCCGGGAATGGAATTGACCATGGGGGCCAGGGTCCCGCTTGGCAGGATTATCCCCTTGACGCGCCTGCAGTCATTGAGAACAACAGAACTATGGTACCTCTGCGCTTCGTCAGCGAAGCTCTGGGCGCAGAAGTAAACTGGAAACAGGATAGCAAGGGCGGCGTGGTCGACATCAGCTTCTGAACTAGGAAAGCCGATGACTATTGAAAACAGCCGTTTTAAATAACATGAACTCTTTTTTAGAACCTTTCCCCCCTTCGGGAGAGGCTTTTTTGTGGAGTTACAAAAAATATAACCAGGATTCTTGGTATTCACTATAAAATTGTTTATACTGACATTATCAGCATCGCCAACCGGCATAACGCTACAATTAAAATAGAAACCAGCCACTGCGGCACAACCATTTTTGCGGTTTTTGACAAACATACTCAATAATTTTACCAATGCAGAGGGAACAGCATGATTTTTTACCAGACGGGATGTCTTTCAAGAAAATAGAGTTATAGACTTGCTTTGTTAACAATAACATGTTAAAAATTGTATAGTATTTCAGTCAAAACTTCAGTTTGACATATTAATATAACAGGAGGGTTATATGAAACATACCTTTTTGTTTTTAGAAAGCACATGGACCGGGAAAGGAACCTACTACGACCAAAACGGCAATCCTTTAAATGCCATTGGACAGTCTGAGATTGTACACCTCAAAAACACATGGTTTATCAACAGCTCCATGAGTCTTTCAGGGGAAAACCCCGTAGAATTAAAAAACGACTATGAAATTATGCCCTTTGAAAATGACATTACATCCTGGAAATCAGTTAACCCGGAGTTGGGGACATTATTGGGAAGCTTTGCAATCGTTGAGGATTCAATCATTTCCCTGTTCAGCTCTGAAAAAGGAGAGGTTTTTGGCTCGGAAATCCTGACGCAAATCAACGAATCGGAGTATTCTGCAAAGGGTGTTCTCTATAATGCAGCCGGTAAAATATCTTCCTGGTCCGTCCAACTTATAAGGGAGCAGGAAATTTAATATTAACTTCGCAGTGCCTTTGACAAAAAAAGGGGTGCTCAATAGTGACAGCGACTCCACCGGGTCAATTACAGGCGCCATCCTGGGGACGCTGCTCGGCCTGACGCAATTCCAGTGTATTGGGTGCAGAAAGTTGAGAACGCCGCTTACATAGAAGGGCTGACCGAAGAGATGTGGGAGCTTCTCGCCAAATCTTAAGTTCTCCGGGAACCCTCCCCCCAATAATCAATAATCGCGTACTGGTCAACCGGCCAGCGGTAAATTAGATCTAATGCTAGCCCAAGGATTCCAAACACTCCGGGGCTTCTGCAGCGGTAGCAAAACCACTCCCCCCGGCTTAACAGTTTTTCCAGAAAACACACAAAGGGCTGGGAGAGTGGGGAACACCCCCTGCCAGGTCCTGGCAAACAAGGCTTCGTCTTCCACCCAATTTGTAAATAAGTCCACAGCTGCAACACCGGCGCCAAAGAGATCGCTGCGGGGGAAATTTCTGTGCGCAGCAGCCGGTAAGTTTCAGCCCCCGGTATGTTTTTCCTTGAAGGCAAGTCATTCAACCTTTTCAGCGGCAGCACGTCAGCGGAACTTTGGTTGAATTTTTTCTGAGCGGATCCAGGGCAGGAAAGAATCCGGGACATGTTGCCGCTGGAAGTGTCCCGGAGGACCTTCCCTCAAGAGCCGATAAGAAAATCTTTTAAACCAGCGGAGGTTTTTTGCAGAGCAATCATTTCTTTGATTTTACCGTTCAGAATGTCCCGTTGTTTTTCCCGCCTGGAGGCGGCTGCTTTTAGCTCTTCTATTAAATAATACCATATTGCCTCAAGGTCGAGTTCAGTAAAGCAATTATTAACCGGCGCCCTTTCATAGGCCTTGATCAAGGAACTGCAAATTTGGTACTTCCACTGTTCAAACATAGGGTCATTATTGAGGATAAAAGCACAGATTCCCCCCAAATCCCTCTCCGGGGGATAAAAACAAACGTCTTCAAAATCCAGGCCATAAAATTCCCGGCCGTCAAAAATAAAGTTGCGCAGGTTTAAATCAGACTTGCACAAACAGACCCGGCTGGATGAGTTTATAAACCCGTGCAATTTTTTTAACCAATCAGCCAGCTGTTCAATCCATAATTCCTGATCCCCGCCGGGGCTTGCAAGCAAATCCGTCAACAAAGTGCCCCGGATATACTGCATGATCACAAATCTGGAATCATGCCAGATAATCTCCGGCACATTGAGGCCATACCGCTTCAAAGTGCTCAGGAAAAACACTTCATCCCCGTTTGAAGAGTGCAGGTGTTCTTTAATGATATATGGCCTTTTCAGGCCATCTCCGGAAACCGTTTCAACATAAAACACGTTATTTCGCAGGCTCAGTTTCTTTTTACAGGACAGCACCTTCACTTTCAGAGCTTCTTGCAGGATATTTATACAATCCACTTTATTTCTTCCCTATGGTTATTTTTATTTCGTCACCGGGATTATAATACTCCTGCTGAGCTAAAAGTCCGTCCAGTAACATCCTTAACCCTGCGACAAATGACGAGTTAACTTTTACTTCCTGCTGTCCGATAAAAAGGGATACCCTGTTTTTTACGTAAACACATTCCTCCCGCCTTCTCTCGCCCTTGAGAATTCCTGCAACAAGATCCCTGCAATTGCTGCCGCAAGCGTTACAATGATCCAGACCCTGAACAAAGGGCATTTTTTCAGTAACTTTTTCTTCAATTAAATCGACAAGTTTTTCGATATCCCGCAGGGGATTCAGCACCGGTACATTCTTGTATTTTGATAATTGATTGGAAATACGGCCGGAAATCAAAAATACCAGATCATTCAACCGGCTTTCAATTTCCCCCGTCTCACCGGCACAGAGTATTTTAGGCAGGACGGTATCAGCTACGCCTTCCACAACAACATAATCATGATCAAAATAACTCAGGATCTTATCCAAACCCAGTTTTTGCGGGAAGAGAATACCCGTCTCCCTCAAACCCCTTGCCACCACCAGCTCCGAACCGGCCTGTTTATGTCTCCAGGTGTTGCTGCCCTCCAAATCAAGGGTAAATTTTTCAAAATGGATATTTTTAACCGAACCCACCCTGTAACCCCTTCTTTTTAGTTCAGCAATAATATGTTCAATGGTTGTGGTTTTACCTGACAGGGAAACCCCAAATACTGAAAAAACTTTCATTTCAAATCACCTCTTTGCTTATGCCCTTTTATAATGCAGGATTCACGGGCGGGGGGGTACTCGATAAGTAAAAGACCCCGGTTCAGTTCTGTAAACAGGCCGCTCCGGGATACTTAGCGGACTCCATGGCTGTCTCCCCCTGCCGCCAGGCGCGCTTTCCGGTCCGGTTAATCAGTCCATCTCAGATTTCGCTGGTTCAGGGAGAGGTACAATTGCCTGGTCAAGACACCAACGATATACCCGGTGATGACAGCAGAGAGCATCAGTACGGGCAAAAAAACATAAACCTGCCAGGACCGGACCAGCAGGGCCGCTATGAACAACTGGCCAAGATTATGGCAGACGGCTCCAACCATGCTGATCTTTACAATACTGACGACTTTATTAAAATATCTCCACATTACAACCATGACCAGGGTGCTGAACACACCGCCAGTGAAACTAAATAAGAAGCTGACCGGATTGCCGGCAATTAGTGCTCCCATGAAACACCTGACAGCAACAATAAAAAAAGCATCCCTAAAACCCAGGGTCAGAATCGACAATAGAGTCATAACATTGGCCAGGCCCGGTTTAACACCCGGGGGTAGGCCGGGGACAAGCACGGATCTTTCCACAATGTTTAACACCGTAGCCAGGGCCACAAACACAGCAATAACAGCCATCCTTCTCGTGTTAAACATGCATTAACCTCATCCTTTAAGATTAATAGGCGTCAGTATCGTTTAATAGGTAATAGTATCCACCCGGTCTGTCCATTCAGATGGACCTATAACAATCACTTTTAACTTATTTGGCGCGCACACCGAGATCTGGCCGGGCTTGCTCAGCCATCCCGTACTGACACATACTTGATTGGGGCAGTCAGCTTCTTTAATCCTGACTTTGCCTTCTTTAAGCTCTACCAAATTATAATGCCCCTCTGAGTCTGAAATTTTAATTTCTCCGGCTGAATTCTCAGCCAGCAGCATGCTCCGGTACAGCCGGCCGTTTTTATAAATCTCCACAGTTAAATTTTCCCCCGCAGGCCGGCCCTGCAGCAGGTAAAGCGCCGCCAAACTAACCAGAATCAGAGCAAGAAGGACGATAGTTAGATAGCAATCAAGCTTTTTCACAGGCTCACCGGCCCTCATCTTGAGTTTTTAGCCACCTGTAAAACATCAATAAAGTCCAGCATCAGCACTGCCAGAGTAGAGATTATAAAAACAGCCATAACAAGATAATCCAACCTGCTGTATCTTAAAACCCGCAGGTAGGTACGCCGCCGGTAAACCCTGAAGGCCCTTGCCTCCATCGTGATGGACAGTTGTTGGGCTTTGATCATAACGCTGTTGAGCAGGGGTGTGAAAAAATGGCTATAAAATTTGAGCTTGTTTCTCCAGGCAATTTTCTGCAAGTCAACACCCCGGAGTTGGATTGCTACCAGAGTATCCTTGACCTCCTCCACAAAAACAGGCAAAAAACGAAATGCCACCATAACCATAAAGGCGATCTCATAAGGAATTTTCAACTGGACCAGGGCAAGAATATAATCTTTGGAGTTGCTGGTCATGATAATCATCGCCGAGGCAAAAAACGTAAGCATTCTGAACAAGATGCAGAGCGCTGAATTAATTCCATGAGCCGTCAGGACGGGAACACCCCCCAGGGAAAGCAGCACTTCTCCCCCTGGAGCAAAGGCGCTCTGAATGAACAGCATTGCCAGCAACAGAGGTATCAGTTTTTTAAATTTTGCTGTAATCCCCAAAAAGTTTACGCGTAATAGTGATAGTACAACCAGCGTAAAGGCAAACAAAAGCAGCAATAAACCGGGTGTATTAAGAAAAACAGCCAGAGTTGACAAACACACAATAACTACTATCTTGGTCCTGGGATCAATATTGATCATGTTCATTCCCTGTCCTTTTACCATTGATACCAGTATTCGGGTCACAACTCTAAGAACTGCCCGCCTTCCAGCTTGAGCATCCTGGTGGCGTGCCTGCCAATGAATCTATGGTCATGGCTGATTATAACCACACCCCTATCTGAAGCTGCTATTCTTTCCAAATAATCACCCAATAGTTTTTTCCGGTGAGGATCGAGACCTGTTGTCGGTTCATCGAGAACAAGCATATCCGGTTCCAGGGCCAAAACCGCCGCTATGGCCAGTCGCCTCTTTTCCCCCTCACTTAAACTCAAGGGGAAAGACCGGGAATACCTGGTCAACTCAAAGTATTCCATGATCTCGCCTGCTTTACGGGATACCTGGTCCGGGGGCATGCCGAGATTCTGCAAGCCGAAACTAATTTCTTCCTCCACCGTCTCACAAAACAGCTGTTTGCCGGGGTTTTGAAAAACATAACCAATCTTGCGGCCGATTTGGGATAGGGTCAGGGATGCCAGGGTTTGTCCACCGACCGTGATTGAGCCTGTTGATGGTTTCAGGATGCCGGTAATCAGCTTGGAGAATGTGGTTTTACCGCTGCCGTTGGGTCCCGTGACAGCAGTTATCCCCTCTTTTTGGATACTTAAATTGACCTCCCTTAAAGCGGGTCTCTTTTGGCCCGGATAGCTGAAACTGACATCAATTAAATCTATAAACCCCATCTGTCCATCCCCGGCTCCTCCTCGAATTTCAATTTGTGTCGGATCAGGAATTCCCGCTCTCCCAGCACACCTGATGCTTGTCCGTCTCTGATCAACAATCCGTTTTCAAGTATGAGAACACGATCGGCAATGGACACGGTTTCCAGATCATGTTCCACAATTAAAATGGTTTTGCCCCTCCGGCGTAAATCACAAAGGATATCATTAATTTTCCTTTTAGCGTCCCGGTCCAGCTGGGCCATTGCCTCATCAAGCACCAGGACGCCGGGGTCAAGAGCCAGGACTGCGCCCATGGCAACCAGATGTTTCTGCCCGCCGGATAAGTTGTTTGGATTTGCATGCCTTAAGTCATTGATTCCCAGGAGTTCCAAGACGTTGTTTACCCGAGCCGCCACCTCTTCCACAGGAAGGCAAAGGTTTTCCGGCGCAAAGGCTATTTCATCTTCCACAGTGGGTAAAAAAAGCTGCGTGTCGGGATCCTGGAAAACCAGTCCAACCTCCAGAGCCAGTTGAGCAACTTTGTGATCTTTCGTGTCCTTTCCGTTTACCAGGACCCGTCCTGTCATTTCACCTCCGAGCAAGTGGGGGATAATACCGCCCAAACATTGACATATGGTGCTTTTGCCGCACCCACTCAAACCCAAAAGTGCTACTATCTCCCCTTTTTCAACCGTGAAGCTGATGTTTTTCAGGACCTCTCCGGCTGCCGGCTGATACCTGAAACTAAGCCTGTCAACAGTAACTGCTCCCACACAGCCGCCCCTCTCTAACGTTATTGCAGAATCACAGGGTTCACACCGGCGGCGCTGGTTAAGCAGTCAACAATACAGGCCTTGATTACATCACCCTCCCGGACATTAAAACCAGCCTGGGCAGAATCAACCTGGTCAAAATCAGCTCTGGCGGCGTTAAGTCCAAGCTGACTGCCGTTTCTTTGATGTGTGAAAACCACTGTCTCTATACCATTATGGGGAGCAACCGGTGTAACGCCCACCGTAAAGTATTTGAACCCTGCCACACCGGCATTGACAGTCATTGTCTTGATGCCGTCCTTAGTTGTCCCGGTGGTATAGGCAGAATCGGGCAGGGGAGAAAGTGTGTAGGCGGGGTTCTGCGGGGCCGTGCTTCCTTTGTTTATGGTATAGGTTTCAATCAGCTCACCGCTTGCCTCTTTAGCCGTCAGCGTCAAAACATCACCGTCAAGCTGGATAATCTGATAGTTGCTGCCGGTCCGTTCAACAGCGATATAGGAGAACTCTCCGCCCCCCGGGTAGGTCTTGGAACCGGCATTTCCCATCACATAGACAATACCGTAAGCCGCCGGATCGGTCTGGACTTCTCCCTGATAAAGGGGGTGGGTCCGCATATACTGATGCTGGTGCCCCACAAAAACCATGTCCACCCTGTTCTGTTCCAAAACTGGGATCCAGTTTGCGCGTATGGACTTATCAATTTCCTTATAATCGTAAGTGGCCGGATAGGCCGGTACATGAAAAACGACAAACTTCCACTCTTTTGTAGCGGCCTGGAGGTCTTCCTGCAGCCATTGCTTTACTCTTTCATCAGTGTTGTAGCTGCTGTCCAGTACTACAAAATGGGCATTCCCGTAATCAAAGGAGTAAAATTCCCGCTTAAAGCCTTCCGGGCCGTTTTCCGGCAAGGCAAAGAAATTTAAATACATGCTCCCGTCGTGGTTGCCCAGGGCAGGCATCACCGGGATCAAAGAAAATACGCCCGTCGCGGCATCAAGAAACTGTCCCCACTCATATTCATCGTCGCCGTTGTCCGTCAAATCCCCGCCCAAAAGAGCAAACTTGATTCGGGGACTGGCCTGATAAACTGAATTCAGAGTGTCGCCCCACTGGGCATACCCCGACTGCACATCTCCCATATACAAAAATTCAAATTTTTCCGTGTCCGCAGCAGTGGTAAAAGATAAAGCTTCGCTCCAGGCCCCTTCCCGGCCGACCCGGTAGATATACTTTGTATCCGGATTCAATCCCGCTATATTCACTGTAAAACGGTAATTGGTGCTGTCGAATTTTGAACACCCGGCGCTGATTTCCTGAGCGCCGGCAAAGCTGCCGGTAAACCCGTCCGAGCTTAAGTACTGTACGCAGGCAGGCTCATTGTCCGGCGTTAACCAGGTAATTGTCTGAGATCCAGCCGGGTCCCCAGTCCAGGTCAGAATAACCTGCTCAGGCTTTGCAGATTCATCTGCAATAGCATCCGGAGCAAGAAACCAGTAAGAAGCAACCAGGAGTAACAAAAAAACAAGACAAACAGTGCTGTTGCTTACTTTCGGTATATTCCTTCGGGCGTACCCAAATCCAGGTTTCATTTCAACGTACTCCTTTAACTCAGAGTTTTCAACAGCTTCAAATTCTAAAAATATGGCCTTAAGGGATAACTTTACATATTAAATTACTCAAAATACAGCTTATGGATGGCAGAAAGATAAATTTTGTTTAGCCCACCGATTGCTTAAAAAGCTGTTATCTGATGGTGAAAGCCGGGAGCGGAATAACCGCGCCCGGCTCATAACCGCAGCCGGCCGGCAATCCTTTCGGCCTGGGCGGAAGAAAACAGATTGGTAGTTTTATTTACTCAAGGCCTTAACAATAACCGTAACAGCCTCTGCCCTGGTGGCATTACCCTGAGGCCGGAAGGTGCCATCGGGGTACCCGTTGATGATCCCGTTCTCCGCTGCAGTGGCAACAGCCCCTTTAGCCCAGCCGGAAATAGCTGCGCTGTCGGTGAACTGGGGCTCTCCCGCTGCAGAAGGAAGCCCTGCTGCCTTGACGATCAACACAGCCATCTGCTCCCGGGTGATCGGGTCATCCGGCCCGAAACTGTTCTCGTCGTAACCGCTGACGATACCGGCGGCGTAAGCACTGGCAATGTAGTCCCCGGCCCAGTGGCCGGCAGTATCGTCAAAGACCTTGCCGGCAGCAACATTGATATTGTAAGCCTTGACCAGGACTACGGCAAATTCAGCGCGGGTGATCCTGTTCTCCGGTTTGAAAGTCCCGTCGGGATAGCCGCTGATGCAGCCAAGTTCACTTAACTCTTTGATGGCTTCGCTGGCCCAGTGGGAAGCAGGAACATCGGAAAAGAGCTGTCCGGGAACCGGAGTAACCGGAACTGGTTCAGTGGTACCCGGTGCATCCGCTGCTTCCTCTACCAGCACCGCAAAGCTGGTGAAGTGGTCCACAGTGATTGTGATGGTGTTTCCGGAAATGGTGCCGCCCAGGTTTACCCACTGAGAGGAAGCCTCGTCGTAGTAGTAAACAGAGGGCTTCTCCCCGTCTGGTACTGAAGCTGGATCAAATTTAAAGGTCAGGGTGACCTTTTTGTTAAAACTGTAATCAGCGCTGCCGTTAACCTTAAAGTCGTAGACTGAGCCCAAGATCTTGAATCCTGAAGGGGCTGCCGGAGGGTCGCCGACCTTCTTAATGGTGACATCAACTTTCGAGGAGCCTTTTAAAGCCCCGGCCGGAATGTTAAGGGTAACATCGCTGCCCAGGCTGACCTTTCCTCCGGAGAAGGGGTTAATAGAGGCTTGCCCGGTGGTGCTGACTGCAGACGGGGTTCCGCCGCCGCCTCCGCCCCCGCCACCACCGCCGGGACGGCGGGTTATGGTAAGATTCTTGCTGGCAACATTACTGCCGGAGCCTGT
>DBRJ01000026.1:0-915 GCA_002305915.1 Pelotomaculum sp. UBA1371
CTCCCGGTAGGCCTCAATAAGCTTTTCATAGGCGCGGTCCGTGGGATGGACGGACTGCTCTTCGGTGATGATCAGGCCCGCACCCCCCCTGGCCCTTTCCCTGTAATAATAAGCAAGTCTCTCGCCAGGCAGGCCGTTCTCCGACAGGTTTGTCAAATGAGCCGTAAATACAATCCTGTTGTTCAGACGGACAGGCCCTATTTGAATGTTTTGAAACAAATACCTGTAAGCTCTGGACATGCAAACACTCCCTCAGATCTTCAGGCCGGCGATGCGGCCCTCCCGGATGGCAGACCCCAGGCCCCGGGGGGCCACACAATCGCCCGCAGCCCACACCTCCACACCGGCCCTTTGCAGGTCTTCGTAAAAGCCGCGGCAGGGGGTGGGCGGGACCACGGCCACCAGCGTGTCAAAGCCTTTTAAATGCTCCGGCTTCCGGCTGTAGCTGCCAATCACTTCCAACCCGGAGGGTGTTGCCCTGACGATTTCCAGCTGCGGCCTGAAGACTATGCCCTTTTGATAAGCTTCCCGGTACCAGTGGACAAACTCCCCGCTGGGGACCAGTTCCGGCGATATTAGTAATTCAGGGGAGAGGAACTCCAGTTTCACAACTCTCCCGGCCAGGCCCAGGGCCGTCCCCACCGCCCGCCGGCCTCCCTCCAGATCGACAAGCAAGACCCGGCGGCCAACCGTTCCGGACCCCTCCAGGATATCCTCCGATATCAAAAAATCAACACCGGGTTCCACCGGAAATGGCAGGGGGGAAGGCAAGCTCCCGGTGGCCGCGATCACCGCTTCCGCCGATTCGGAAGCTACGGCGCTTTGATCAGCCGGCCGGCCAAAATGGAACCGTACCCCCAGGCTCAGGGCCCTGTGGTACAAAAAATCAATGATATTTTGAAAACGCCCGCAGCC
>DBRJ01000026.1:997-24669 GCA_002305915.1 Pelotomaculum sp. UBA1371
CCGGCATTTCCCCTTCCCGGCCTGCCCGGGGGTTAACCGTACAGGTGAGCTTTGGGTTCATCTCCCAGTGAACAAAGCAGCCCTGGTTGCAAAGGATACAGGGCCTGATCTCACCCTCCCCGCAGCCGGACCGGACCGGCAAATACGGGTCTGCAATGAGCGCCCGGGTCATTTCAACCAGTTGAATACCTTCGGCCAGCAGGCTTTCGGCCAGTTCCAGACTGACCACGCTGCCGGCGGCACAGACGGGAACAGTAAGGGATTGCGCCATCAGCCGGGCCGGGGGCACCGCATAGTCTTCGGGGTAGCGCATGGAGGCAGCGGTGAGGTGCAGGCTGTAGATGCTGCCCACCTCCACGGCTACGTAATCCACCAGGCCGCCGCCGCACAGGTGTAGGACCAGGTCCCGGCTGTCTTCGGGCTTCAAGCCTCCCCAGGGCGCATACTCGTCCCCGCAAATACGCAGGCCCACAATGGGTCCGGGTCCTGCCGCCCGGCGCACCGCCTCCAGGACCTCCCGGCAAAACCTGGCCCTGTTTTCCAGGGAACCCCCGTAGGCATCTGTACGAAAGTTGGTTAAAGGGGATAAAAACTGGCGCAGCAGGGAATTCTGGCCGGCATTGATCTCCACCCCGTCCAGCCCCAGCCCGCACAATCTGGCGGCGCAGTCTGCGAATCCTTCGACGACCTCCCGGATATCCTCTTCTTCCATGGCTTTGGGAACTTCCCCGGTATTGACCTCGGGAAAAGGGGAGGGCGCCCACACCTCCCGGCGCGACAAGCCACCCGTAGCCTGCCCGCCGTAATGGTTGAGCTGGGCCGCCACCAGGCTGCCGTACCGGTGCGCCGCCTCTGCAATCCGCCGGTAACCGGTTTCCGTTTCCTTTTTGAAGGCAAAGATGGCGTTTTCGTAAGGATAATCGGAAGGGTGCACAACCCCTCCTTCAACGACAATTAAAGCGGCTCCGCCCCGGGCCCTTTCTTCGAAATAGCTAACGTGCCTGTCCCCGGGCCTGTTAGCAACGGCAAAATTGGTCCGGTGCGGCCCGAAGACAATCCGGTTTTTTAAAGTATGCTGCCCGATAACCAGCGGGCTTAAAACATTCAAGCGGTCGTTCAAGCTCCAGACCTCCCGGGAAAAGCAAAGTGCGCATTGCCTTTGAGCGGCTGGCTGAAACAGCCTGCCGGAGGGTGCGCACGGCAAAGATTATATGATTTAAAATCTTATGCTTATGATTTAATGATAAAGATATAGCATGGGCGGCAGAAAGTCAAAAGTGCAAAATTTTTATTGCCTGACTATTGACTTGTCCATAGCATAAAGGACCTGTGAGATGACTGAGATTTTTAATAATGGGGAACAGCGCCTTCTATGCCGGTTCTTTTTATACCCGAACAGGATCTCAACCGGAATTTATAGCTGATCCGCCAGAATCTCCGCCAGGAACCTGGCTTCTACAGCCTTTTCACCCCTCTCCTTCAGTCCCTTCCGCAGCTGCATCAGGCAGCCCGGACACTCCACGGCCACCAGGCCGGCCCCGGTTTTCCTGATGCAGTCCAGCTTCTGGTCGAGGATTTGGGCAGAAAGCTCCGGATACTTCAGGAAATATGATCCCCCGAAGCCGCAGCAACGGTCGGCATAGGGCATTTCCACCAGTTTCGCCCCGGCTGTTTTCAAAAGTTCCCTGGGCTCCAGGGTAATCCCCAGGCTTCGCTTCAGGTGGCAGGAGTCATGGTAGGTCACCTTCTTGTTCAGTGCTTTGAGCCGGAGGCCTGGCGCGGTTCCGTCCTTAATCTGCCGGTAAACTAATTCTGCAAAATCGCAAACCTTACCGGCCATGGCCGCGGCCCGGGCCTGCAGTGCCGGATCTCCTGCCGAAAGCTCCGGATAGATGTTCTTTAGAGCATGGGTGCAGGTGGGACAGGGTGTCAGGATATAATCGGCTCCGGCGTCTTCAAAGACCGCCAGGTTCTGCCTGGCCACTTCCGCCATCACCTCCGGCGCCCCCAACTGCCGGGCCGGATAGCCGCAGCAGGTCTGTCCCCGGGGGAACACCACTTCGAAGCCTGTGCTTTCCAGCACCTTGACCATGGAGATGCCGATTTCCGGGTAGATGAAGTCGGTGAGACAGCCGGCAAACAGGCCGGCTCTGGGCCGGGCCTTGCTCCCCGTCTTTCTTCCTGCTTCTTTTTCTGTTTTTGCTCTATATGCAGCCCCCTCTGCAGCGTCTCCTGCTTTGTTCTCTGTTGTACTTTCTACTTTACTTTGTGGTTTACTTTCTTTTCTGGTTTCTTGATTATTCTCTTGCTTACTATCCCGTTTATCTGCTTCCCTCGCTGCCCCTTTCCCCGCTTTTTCTTCTGCTTCCCTTGCAGCGTACCTGTTAAACCAGTTCCGCAGGGGTTCCTCCGCCAGGGCAGGCAAATTTCTAACGCTAGCCTGTCCGGCTAAAAAGAAGGGCAGGTGGCGAACAGTTCCTTCTTTGACAAAGGGTTTCTGGCCCACCGCTGCGGCACGTAAAAGGCCGTGGAACAGCGAGCGGTTGGTCAGCACTTTTTTTAGGAACAGACGCTGGGGCAGAGAAAGCCCGCTCTGCTGCGCAATCCGTGTCCGCAAATCATTAATCAGGCGGGGCAGGTTGATCTTGGCGGGGCAAAAATCCTTGCAGCGCTGGCAGCCGAGGCAGAGGGACTGAATCTCTGCAGCGTTCTCCAACCCGTTAAAAAAAGCCGTCAGAACAGAGCCGATACTGCCGGTGTAAACGTATCCGAAAACGTGCCCGCCCACCAGCTGGAAGACGGGGCACACGTTTAAGCAGGAGGCGCAGCGGATGCACTGGAGCGCCTCCTTGAAGACTGGATCGCTCTGCATTTCGGTGCGGCCGTTGTTCAGTAGAACAATATGCATTTCTTTTTGAACCGGGCTGCCGGAGGCGTCCACCGCCGGAGCCGGGCCGGTGAGCATGGTTACGTAGCTGGTCAGCTGCTGGGAGGTGGCGCTGCGGGGCAGCGCTTCCAGAATGGGAACGGCGTCAATAAAGCGCTCCACCAATTTTTCAAGACCAACCACGGCCACATGAAGAGGTGGAAGGGTTGTCGTGAGGCGTCCGTTGCCTTCATTGGTGACCATAACCAGCGTGCCGGTTTCAGCCACGGCGATATTGGCGCCTGAAATACCCAGTTCAGCCTTCAAAAACTTCTGACGCAGGTTTTCCCGGGCTACTTTGACCAGGCGCGAGATCTCCGGCGGCAGCTCCTCTCCGGTTTCCCGGGAAAAGATGCCGGCCACCTGCCCCCTGGTCATATGGATGGCAGGCAGCACCATGTGGGAAGGGCGCTGGCCGCAGAGCTGGATAATCCACTCACCCAGATCGGTTTCCACCACCTCCATACCGGCTTCAGCCAGGTACCTGTTCAGGTGGATTTCCTCGCTGGCCATGGACTTGGACTTAACGATGGTTTTGACTCCCCGCTCCCGGGCCAGATTCAAAATATAATCCCTGGCCTGGCCGGCGGTTTCGGCCCGGAAGACTTTTGCCCCGCGCCTTGCCGCTTCGGCAGCAAAACGCTCCGCCAGTTCCTCCATGCGCCCGGCAGCCCGGCTTTTAATTTCGGCAATTTTATCCCGCAGGTCGTTGAAGTCTTTATTCCTGTAAGCGGCCTGACGGGATTCCAGGTAATCGTCGGCAAAGCGCCCCAGCGCCCCCCGCAGGTTTTCATTGGAAAGGGCCGCCCGTATATCTCCTTTGATTGACGTGTCGCTCATACCGTCTCACCTCCCGGCCGGTCGATAAAAATAATGTAAAGCTCAGACGGCCCGTGGACACCGATGGTCAGCACGCGCTCAATGTCCGCGGTGCGGCTGGGGCCGGAAATAAAAGCAAGATAAGGCGGCAGGCCGTCCGGGTCACGGCCGTAAAGCTCCAGGGCATCCTGCAGGGTGGGCACGATCCGGTCCGTGGGGACCAGGGCAACGTGCACGGGAGGAAGCGTCGAAACCAGGCGGCAGTCCAGGTTTGTTGCATCCTGAACAAGGGTCCCCGTCTCCACAATGGCCAGGTCGAAAGCTGAGATACCCACTCCGGCATCCGGAGCATGCCGGCGCAGGTCCTTACGGTGCAGGGCCGGACCCGTACCTGCTGCCCATAAATCATCCGGCAGGAGGGAGTCCACCAGAGGAGACGGCGCGGCTACGACCTTTTTGGCTCCGGTCTGAAGAATAATCTCCTTTATTTTGAGGGCAGCTTCAGTGTTGTCTGCAGCACGGTCCACCCGGGCTGATACAATCCCGGCATTAGTTTTAAAAGTATCATAGAGAGCTCCGGCCTCCCAACCGGGCTTAGCAACTTCCAGATCCGGCACTGCCAAGATATACTCCCTCCTTTCGGACTCAGGCAATAAACTTTCGCAAATATTTACTTACCCGTTTAGCTTTTTAACTTTCAGCAGCTGGGCAGCGCCAGCATTTTGTCATTTTATTATTCAGCTCTTGCTTGATTAAACTTCGGTCAGGGTCAAACGTTCACTCTTTTTCAATCCGTAGTCAAGCTCTTGATTATCGATGTCCAGTCACAGTAGCTTTCGATGTTCTCCAGAGCTGCCCGGATGCTTTCCTGGTCATGGGGCTGGATGTGCCGGCTGACCAGGGCCAGTTTTTCAATTGTGGTGTAAGTATCATAATGAACCAGGATTACGGGCACATGCATCTCCTCGGCCCGGGCCAAAACCTTCACGTCCGGATAAAGCCCGCCGGTGAGGATCAGCACCGAGGTACTGGTCTCCAGGGCCGCAAGGGCAAGGTCCGCCCGGTCCCCGCCTAAAATGACCGCCTTGTTGGCAGCCCGTCGCAAATAAGTGAGGGCTCCCGCTATGGTCATGGCGCCAATGACAACATCTTCTACAAGCATATTCAGATGCTCATGGGCCGCCAGAATCTCCCCGCCCAGCACGTCGTAAAACTCAGCCACAGTGGGAGCGGCAATTTCCGGCCTGCTCGGAAACACCCCGAGGGTTTTATAACCAGCTTCTTCCAAAATGGGGCGGTAGACCCCGTCGGTTTTGGCGTACAGGGGTCTGGGGACGTTGCTGAAGATGTTGCCTGCAATGGAAACGCCCTCCAGGACCAGATGCCTGTTCAAATAGATGGCGTTGTCCAGGCTGTAATCGTTTTCCACCTTGAGGACCAGGAGGGCACAAGACCCCAGGGTTTTGGCCAGGGTCACGCAGTCTATACCGCGGCTCCCCAGAATATCCATGGACAGGGCTCCGTCGATCAGAACGAGATCGGCTTCCCGTGAGATCTCCTCAAAAGCGCTCCTGATCCGGGCCAGGGCGTCCTTCATCACCATCTGGGCACTGAGATAAAAGGGACCGGCAGAGACCGGGGCAATAATATCCAGGGGCGCCTTCAAATTTAAAACCTTTTTCATCAAAACGGAATCCATATCCCCGCTACCCGGCACTTTGCGTCCGCTGGCCACCGGCTTGAAATAACCCACTGTATATCCTTCCTGTTGCAGTTTTTGTGCCAGACCAAGGGCCACCACTGTTTTTCCGCTACCCGGAGTACCCATGATATATAGGCTTTTCATTTTTAATCACCTCAAGATATGGTTATTTTAATATCCAGGGCCGAAAGGCCCTTCTCGTAGGCAAACAGCGGGTTAATATCTATTTCGTTGATTTCCGGAAAATCCGTGACCAGTCTGGCGGTACGCCGGATGACGTCCACCACTGCTGCGATATCCCTGGGGGACTCGCCCCGGTATCCCCGCAACAAGGTGTAGGCTTTTGTTTCTGTCAGCATTTCCTCTATTTGCCTGGTGCCGGTCAACCCGTCTGCCAGGCGAAAAGCCACATCTTTGAAAAGATTGACATAAATACCGCCCAGTCCGAAGGCAATCAGGGGTCCGAACTGCACGTCCCTGGTCATACCGACAATCAGCTCGGTCCCCTTTGGCATCATTTTTTGCACCTCAATGCCGTAAATAATAACCTTGGGCAGGTAACGGTGAACGCTTTCCATAATTTCTATGAAAGCCAGCCTGACTTCTTCCGGAGTCTGAATCCCGATCTTGACCCCGCCCACGTCCGTTTTATGCATAATCTTAGGGGAAGCCACCTTGAGCACAACGGGATAACCCAGTTCCCCGGCTGCAGCCACAGCCTCCTCCGGGTTTGTGGTTAAGATGACGGGCGCGGCAGGAATCCCGTAGGCGCTTGCTACCTCTGCGGCTTCACTGCCCATCAGGGTCAGGCGGCGGTCCTTAATTACATCATAGAAGACAGCCTTGACGGTTTTCTTGTCCGGTTTGACGGACACGCCGTTTTCAGCGGTTTCCGCCCCGCGGCGGTACAGGCTGTAGTTATACAACCCCCGGATACATTCAATGGCGGGCTCGGGAAAGGTAAAGCAGGGTATGCCCGCGCTAGAAAGAATTTCTACTCCTTCGGCCAAACATTTTCCCCCGGTATAGGCTGCAAAGACCGGCTTGTCCGGATGAGCGTCCCGGACCCGGATCAGGGCCTGGGAAATCTCCACAGGCCGGGTTACCGCAGTGGGACACAGCAGGAACAAGACACTATCCACATTGGGATCTATCATTACCTTTTCCAGGGCGAACTCAAAACGTTCCACCCCGGCGTCCCCGAGGACGTCCACCGGATTGTAGATGCCGGCTTCCTGGGGCAGGTTGGCGCGCATATCCTCTATAGTCTTTTTATCAAAGCGGGCCATGGCCAGCCCCTTTTGTTCCACATTGTCCGTCGCGATGATCCCGGGACCACCGGAGTTGGTAACAATAGCAACCCTGTTGCCGGCAGGGATCACGGATTTGGAAAAAGCCATGGCCAGGTCAAATAGTTCGGTCATGCTCCGGGCCCTGATGATGCCGCACTGGGCAAAGGCCGTAGTATAAGCCAGATCGCTTCCCGCCAGGGCCCCGGTGTGGGATGAGGCCGCCTGGGCGCCGGCCTGGCTCACTCCTGACTTCAAAACAATAACCGGCTTTTTCCTGGCCGCCTGGCCGGCCACTTCCAGAAAGCGGGCGCCGTCGACGATATCTTCGATATAACAGAGAATGACCCTCGTGTAAGGATCATTGGCAGCGTCTTGGATAAAATCTATTTCAGACAGGTCGGCCTTGTTCCCCAGGCTGACGACTTTACTGAAGCCAAGCCCCGCAGCGCTGCTCCAGTCCAGGATGGCCAGAAGGATCGCCCCGCTCTGGGAAAGGAAGGCAATATCTCCCTTGATGGGAAACGTGGCGGCAAAGGAAGCGTTGATGGGTGTATGGGTGTCCAGAAGTCCTACACAGTTGGGCCCCAGCATTTGCATCCCGTAACAATGACAGGTTTTCAGAAGTTTTTTCTCCAGGTCCAGCCCTTCTTTGCCGGTTTCTTTAAACCCTGCCGTAATCACGGTGAGTGCCTTGACCCCTTTTTCGCCGCATTCCCCGGCCGCAACCAGCACCTTTGACGCCGGTACTGAGATAACAGCCATGTCCACGTCCCCTGGAACGGCTCCAATTGACGGGTAGGATGTAAGTCCCTCGATTTCTTTTTCCTTCGGATTGATTGGGTAGATCTTTCCCTGATAGCCGCTTTCGATGATGTTACGCATGATGGCGTTGCCGATTTTGCCCCTGGCCCTGGAAGCTCCAATAACGGCCAGGGAACCGGGCCTGAATAAACCGGTTAATTCCCCCATTCTGTCGTGCACCCCTTTCTGTCTAAAGAAACGGCAACCTTTCAAGTATCATGATGGAGGGTGGTTTTATAAAACATTAGTTCTAAACATGACAATTATCGTTATAATCAAAACCTTTATGGCAACATGGCGTGAACACATCTCAACTCAAGTATAATTTTTATCATTGTTTCTAGTCAACTATATTGCTTGAAACTCCTGTTTTTTAAATTATTTAAATAAATTTCTTGAATTTTTTATGGAGCCTTAAATAAAAAAGGCAGTAATAACAGGCGCCTTACTGACTATTTATAGGTATTTTACCATTATTAAACTTATATCGCCCCTTTACCATGAGAGAATAACAGTTTTAAAGATACAGATGTTAAAGGAAAAATTATTCCTTAAGGTGGCAGAATATCCAATATATGAATATCCTGTATATAAAAGGGAGGTGTTCCTTATATGGATTATGTTATCCAATCTGGCGATACGCTGAGTATCATTGCCAACCGTTTTGGGGTAACAGTTGAAAACATCCTGAGAGCTAACCCCAGGCTTGAGAGGCAGGCTTTCATCTTTCCGGGGCAAATCATCCACATTCCCCTGCAGGGGGCTTGTCCGGTTCCCATGGAGTCGCTCTACATTGTTCAGCCTGGCGATACTTTAACACGTATAGCAGTGAGGTTTAATATTCCAGTGGGTGCGTTGCTGCAGGCCAATCCCCAGATAACCGACCCGAACCTGGTTTATCCCGGTCAAATCATAGCCATCCCGCTTCCATTCGGGTCTGTGGAACCCAGTGCGGCCCCGATGCCCTTATTCCCGCCCCTGGATCCCTATCTCGAACAAAAGTAAATAAAGATGTGTCAAATGGCCTTCCCGGGATGAAGGCCATTTTAATTTTTCTATTTAAGTTTATCGTTTATAAGAGGGAATTTTTGTTTATTACTATGCAAAAGAGATGTGTTATAATTCTGTTAAAATATACAGGAGGACAGAGAGAATTGGCGAGAAAAAGAAATAAACGAAAAAGGCTAAAGCCGGGCCGCCTGCTTTTCCTCCTCCTTTGCCTGGCTGTGCTGGTGGGATGCGGAGCCGGAGTGGGGCTGGTCTTTGCCAGTGTCAGGGACATGCCGGCAATGAGTCCGGCGGCTCTTGAAGCCAGCGCTTCGACCATGATTTATGATCAGGACGGGAACCTGGTAACCAATGTGGGCATCAAAAACAGTGTTCCCGTAAATATCAAGGAAGTTCCCGAACATGTTGTCAATGCCTTCCTGGCGATAGAGGATCCCGCCTTTTACCAGCACCACGGGTTCAGCCTGAGGGGTATTGCCAGGGCAGCCTGGTCCGACCTGACCTCACGGGAAATCCGGCAGGGCGGCAGCACCATTACACAGCAACTGGTTAAACTATCCTTTTTAAGCCCGGAGCAAACTATTAAAAGAAAAATCCAGGAGCTGATCCTGTCAATTCAGGTGGAAAGGCGCTACACAAAGGACGAAATTCTGGAAATGTACCTGAACAATATTTACATGGGTGAAGGATGCTATGGCATCCAGGCGGCGGCACAAACTTTTTTCGGCAAAGACGTGGGCGATTTGAAACTGGAGGAGGCGGCCCTGCTGGCCGGTTTGCCCCAAGCGCCCAGCGCCTATAATCCTTTTAAGATCCTGGTCCTCCAGGACGGGGAAAAGGAAGAACACATCAAAACAATAGTTTCCAGACGCAATACAGTTCTGGACAGCATGGTTAAAAACAACTACATCGACCAGGCTCTGGCGGAAGCTGCCAAAACTACGGAACTGGAACTGGATACCCGGGAGCCGTCCAGCAGGCAATACCCCTACCCATACTTTCTGGATTACGTAACCGAGGTCCTTATAGAAAAATACGGCGAAACCGAAGTTTTCAACGGAGGACTGAAAGTCTATACCACTCTTGATCCGAAAATACAGCAAATTGCCGAAGCCGCAATGGAAAAATCTTCGAATTTCCCTCCCTCCAAAACTGATGCTAACGGGCTTTCCCAACCCCAGGGCGCCATCGTCGTCCTGGACCCCCATACGGGACACATTAAAGCCCTTGTGGGCGGGCGGGAGCACGTCCAGAAGCGGCAGTGGAACCGGGCCACGATGACATCCCGGCAGCCCGGCTCCTCCTTCAAGCCCATTGCAGCCTACGGACCGGCCATCGAATACAAAGGCCTGGGTCCTGCCTCCGTGGTTGACGATATTCCGGTTAAATACGGCTCCTATGAACCTAAAAACTCCGACGGAGTATACAGGGGCCTGGTCACCCTGCGTACAGCACTGACCCGTTCAATTAATACAGTTGCAGTAAAACTGCTGGCCGACACAGTAGGCTTAAGCGAAGCCATCCGCTTTGCCTCCGGTCTGGGGATCAAGCTGGACCCGGCAAACCACGGCGCCAGTATGGCCCTGGGCGGACTGCACAGTGGAGTAACCCCCCTGCAGATGGCCGGGGCTTACGGGGCCTTTGCCAACCAGGGAGTATTCATTGAACCCACCGCCATCATCAGAGTCGAAAAGGCCGACGGTATTATTATCGATCAAATAGTTCCCAGGCAGCGGCAGGCCATGAAAGCCACCACTGCCTACCTTGTTACGGATATGCTCAAATCTGCCGTGCAAAGCGGAACCGGCACCGGCGCCCAGATCGGACGGCCGGCGGCAGGCAAAACAGGAACAACTGATAAAGGAGTTGATATCTGGTTTGCCGGATATACCCCGGAGCTGGTGGCTGTAGTGTGGATTGGTCATGACAACAACCAGACCCCGATGTCCCAGGCATACGGCGGCATGTATCCGGCCAGGATCTGGAAGGATGTTATGAGCAAGGCTTTGAGCGGCATCCCGGCTAATGACTTCCCCCGCCCGGATGGTCTGGTAACGGAAACCGTTGACAGCAAGTCGGGGCTTCTGCCCGGCCCCAACACGCCCACCGATTCCCTGGTGACGGATTTATTTGTTGAGGGAACAGTGCCTACGGAAACCGACAATGTCCATGTTTTTGCGGAAGTATGTGCGGAAAGTGGCCTCCTGGCCAATGATTATTGCCCGGACCGGGTCATCAAACCACTGATCAAACTCCCCTACTCGGTTCCAAATACTGTGCAAGACTACGCTCAGAGGGTGCCCGGGGAAACATGCGCCACTCATGGTGCCGGCAAAGGGCTGACGCCGCCGGATGGAATACAAATTTTTAGGCCTTCCCCCGTCAAAACAAAAAAACTGCCCGGTGATACTTCCTCTGGCACGGAACAACATAATGTTCAGGAAAGTCAGGATTAAACAAAAAGTCGCATCAACACCCGGGCGGTTGAATTGATGTCCTGTATCTCAACTAATCCATTTGGCAGCTCCACCTGTGAAGGTGGAGCTGTTTGTCAGTATTGGATCTTCCCTGCCAACAACTCCAGTTATAGGCACTCATAGTAACATTATTTTTGATTAGACTAAAGGGTGAAATTATAAATCCATCCCAACAGGAGGTGAATAAATTGTATAACCAGGGCTGGTCTGACCACCCCCGGGGAGTCCACGTCAAACCTTTAACCCCGGACGGTAGTGACGTAACCATTTTCTATAACGGACTGCTGCACCGTTCCGGCGCCAGTCAGGTTTACCTGCATGCCGGATTTGGAGACCCGATGCATTGGAGCATCGTCGAAGATTACCGCATGCAGCACACACCGGAAGGCTGGAAAAAAACCCTGAACATGGAGGATAGCAAGCTGTCTTTTTGTTTCCGCGATACGAGCGAAAATTGGGACAACAACAACGGGCACAACTGGGTTTACACAACATCTTAACAGGCAATCTCAAAACCGGGCTTCGACCCGGTTTATTTTTGTTTAATATTGAAGGAATTCCATTGGCCTGCCCAGAATGACAGAATAGAAAAATAATGCTCTATCTGGAGGGATAAATTCATGTTTGTCGGCAGCATCAAGGACCTGAAAGAAATTGAAGTTATAGCGCCCGGCGTAAAAAACGCTTTTAAAAAAACACTAATCGGACCGGAGCAGGGTTGGGACGGCTGGGTTATGCGTCTTTTCACGCTAAAGGAAGACGGCATGACACCCCATCACTCCCACCCCTGGCCGCACATCAACTACATTATCAGCGGCCGGGGCACATTAAACCTGGACGGCAAGGACACCTCCCTGGGGGAAGGTTCCCTGGCCTACGTGCCGTCCAACACCAAACACCAGTTTAAAAATGACGCTAAGGAGAATTTTGTTTTTATCTGCATCGTCCCCGAGGAAGGAGACGTCTAACACGGACCCGGAATATAAAACCGGAATTGAAAAGCCAGTTAGATAAGGCAGTTCTTAAAGTACAAATGGCTGAGATTTTTAAATCCTAGTGCTAGGCCAGTTCAACCACGGTAACCCCGTAGCCCCCCTCGCCCTGCTCACCCAGGCGGAAGGACTTGACCCGGCTGTGGCCCTTGAGATCCCTGTGGATAGCGGCCCGCAGAGAACCGGTGCCCTTGCCGTGGATCAGATAAACTTTGGACAGACCTGCCAGGCAGGCATCGTCCAGATATTTCTCCACCTGCAGCTTGGCTTCATCAGCGTAAAGGCCCCGCAAATCCAGCTCGTGTGAGACTTCCCGGGCCTTGCCCAGCAGGACGCCCCCCACTTCGCTCTGTCCGCCGGATTGTCCGGTTTTTTCAGCCCTGCGCAGGTCCTTCAAAGGCACGCTCATTTTAAGAATACCCACCTGCACCTGTACTTCACCCCCGGGTCCGGGGGGAGTCAACACGTAACCCTTCTGGTTCAACTTGGGCAGGTAAACATCCTCGCCTGGCCGCAGGTCAGCTGGAGCCTCTCCCGCTATAGTTCTTTCGGGCACTGCCTTATTGACCCTGCCCTGCAGTTTTCCCAGTCTCTGCCTGGCTTCCTGAATAGCAGCCTCCCTGCCCCTGGCCGTTTCCCGGGAAACCTTTTCCCTGAGCTCTTTAATCGCAGCCTCCGCTTCCTGTCTGGCGGCCCGGACCAGGGCCCGCGCTTCTTCTCCAGCTTTGGCCAGAATTGCTTCCCGCCTTTGGGCAAGTTCCTGCTCCATTTTTTCACATTTTTCTTTCAGGGCCCTGGCTTCCTCCGCCAGGACCACCGCCGCTTCCCGCTCGGCCTCGGCCACCTGCTGCGCCCTTTCCAGGTTGCGCATCAGCTCATCCACACGCACCTGTTCAACGGTCATAAAGTCCCTGGCCCGGTCCACCAATTCCTCCGGCAGTCCCAGCCTGGCGGCGATTTCAAAGGCGTTGCTGCGGCCCGGCTGGCCGATGAGCAGGCGGTAGGTGGGCCTTAAGGTTACAGCGTCAAACTCGACACTGGCGTTTTCCACCCGCTCCCGCAGGTAGGCAAAATTCTTTAATTCGCTGTAGTGGGTCGTGGCAATTGTCCGGGTCCCCAGGGCATGCAGCTTCTCCAGAATGGACTGGGCCAGGGCGGCTCCTTCGGTGGGATCGGTGCCCGCCCCCAGCTCGTCGAGCAGGATAAGACTGCCCCGCCCCGCCCCATTGACTATATCCACAATGTTGGTCATATGGGAGGAAAAGGTGCTCAGGGACTGTTCGATGCTCTGTTCATCCCCGATATCGGCAAAGACCTGCTTGAAAATGCCAAGTTTGGAGCCTTCGCCGGCCGGTATATGCAGGCCGGACTGGGCCATCAAAACCATCAGCCCTGCTGTTTTCAAGGTAACTGTCTTGCCGCCGGTGTTCGGCCCGGTCATGATCAGGGTGTCGAAATCTTCACCCAGGCGTATGTCCACCGGCACCACATCTCCTTTTAAAAGGGGGTGCCTGGCCTGACGGATGTCCATTACAGCCTCGCCGGCCAGCACGGGCTCCCAGGCATTCAGCTTCAGGCTGTACCTTGCCCTGGCCATGATAAAGTCAAAGTCCCCCAGGGCTTCCAGGGAAATTTGAATGGTTTCGGCATTCCGGGCCACCCAGGCGGTCAGGCCGGTAAGAATGCGCAGAACTTCCTGCTTTTCGGCAACCATGAGGCGCTTTAGTTCGTTGTTCTTCTCCACCACGGCCATGGGTTCGATAAAGAGCGTGGCGCCGCTGGAAGACTGGTCGTGGACAATGCCGGGCACCTGGGAACGGTACTCAATCTTTACCGGAACAACATAACGGCCCTCCCGGATCGTCACGATGGGATCCTGTAAATACTTCTGGTAATTGGGAGAGCGGATCACGTGTTCCAGGTGCTCCTTAATCCGGGCCTGGTTGTTCAAAATCTTCCGCCGCAGCTGGGCCAGCTCGGAGGACGCCGTGTCCGCCACCTCGCCGCCGGGCAGGATCGACCTTTTGATCTCTTTTTCCAGTTCCGGCAGGGAAGCCAGCGCAAAGGAAAGTTCACTCAGCAGCGGGTAGCGCTCCTGCCGCTCCTGGAGAAAATTCTTAAGAAGCCTGCCCGCCGTCAGCGTATCCGCCACCGCCGCCAGTTCCTCAGGTTCCAGGAGGGCCCCACGGTCAGCCCTTTTGATCTGGACCCGGACATCCTTCCAGCCGCCAATTTCCGCGGTTGGGTCCAGTCTCATCAGCTCACGCCCCTCGGTGGTCTCCTTCTGCCACCTGATTATTATCCCCGGATCATCAACCGGCTCCAGGTTCATTACCCGTTCTTTTCCCAGGGGTGAGCCGGCAAAAGAGGCCAACTGCTCCAGCACTTTATGAAATTCAAGCCTTTTGAATACCTTTTTATCCATAGACAAGCCTTTTCCCTTAAACATTCCCTGATAATTCGCTGTTATTTAAACCAGGTTTAAACTAATTGCTCTTTGCCCGGTTCATTTTATTATTCTACTACTGGTATCTCTTCTAATCAATAAATAAAAAATTTGTGGTCCTGCGCCTATTTTTTAGCTGGAGCAGGACCACACCGGAATATTACATTTGAATTATCTCTCCTGGATTATCCCCTGGTTATTTCTCTTGGATATTATTTGGATCTTAGATAATGTTTTTGCACAGGTCTTTTAAAGAACTCCCCTGTAAAAGTGGCCCTTGGTAAAACCTGCCGGACTGTAGCGGGCCAGGCTCTCCTTCAGCGCCGCCAGCCTCTCTTCGCTGCGCCCGCCGGGCTTTTCCGTCAGGGCGGCGCGGTACGCCCCGGTTACGTCCCGGACATAGCCGGCGCCCTCGCGCCTGGCTTCAATCCGCAGCACCGCGATCCCTGCTCCTGCAAGTTCCGGGAGATCATCAATGACGCAGAGGTCGCGGGAGTTAAAGATGTGCATGCGGCAGTTCTGGTCCATCTCCACAGGAAACACAATCCCTTTGCGGTCCTTGAGCCCGCAGCCCGTAATCCGGCAGGGCGCCGGGCAGCTCCCCCCTTTGCCCTTCTCACCGAGCAAGCTGCCCGTAACACAGTAATCGGAAACCATAAGAGGGAGCGCCCCGTGCACGATTACCTCGGCGGGAAGCGGCAGCAGGCCGGCCATCTGCCTCACCTGCTCCAGGGTCAATTCCGGAGAGAGGGTTACCCGGCTCACCCCTGCTTCCAACAGAAAACGCACCGTTTCAATATTAAAAACATTCAAGGAAAAATCGGTAAAAACAGGTAGGCCGGTTAATTCCCGCATTTTCTTAATTACTCCCAGGTTACCGGCCATGACACCGTCCAGATGCCCTTTACGCACCTTTTCCAAAAGGCGGCAAAAGCCGGCCAACTCCCCGTCCTGCAGGATTCTTGGCGAGCCCAGGATAAACCTTACGCCGGCCCTGGCGCAGGCTTCGCTTCCGGCAAAGATATCCTCCAGGGAAACCGGCGGCCTGGAGCGATACTGTTCGCCGCTGAGACATACTTCCCCGGCTCCCGCCCTGACGGCAGCCCTGAGAGAAGCAAGGTCGCCCACAACCACGGAAAGCTCCGGCCCCGGCAACCCGGCCCGGCTCCCCTGATCTTTGGGCAGGCCGGAGAGGGCTGCGGCAAGACGGCGCTCGAAAGCATCCTCCGGAAGCGGCGGGCGCCTGAAGGCAGCCGTCCGGTCTTCCTCCAAACGGGCCAGGGCCTGCCTGCGGGCTTCGTTGATTTCACTCACCGGCACCATCAAGTCCCCTTCGAGCCTGCACTGCAGCCGGGCCAGCCCGAAGGGCGTGTTGCCCAGCCGGCCCAGTTGCTTTTCCAGGTACTCATGGGTCAGGGGCCGCTTTTGAGCTTCCCTGACCGGTGAAGCAGTAACGGCCTCGCCGGTAAATCCTCCGGCGTCCCCGGCCCGGATTCTCAGGGGCTCGCCCAAACGGCCTTCAACTGTAAAGACAAGGGGTATTTTTTGCTGCCCCCCGGGAGATTTAAAACTGGTCCTGGCCTGTTCCATCAAGTCGGCGTCATGAGTCTTGAAAACCCTGTCCCCGGGAAAAACCCGTCCTGGCACCTCCAACTGCACAGTCGCACCAGCCGGGGCGCGCTCCACAGGCCTGCCGCCCAGCAGGATCCGGCCCACCTCCCCGGCGGCCCGGCCTCCCCGGGTAACCCAGACTTCGATCCCGTCCCCTGTGCGCAGGGGTTCTTCCAGGGTTATTTCCACCAGGCGGCTGGTGCGGTCAAAACCCTTGACGCGCCCCAGGCGGACACCGCGGTTGTTCGGTCGCTTATAGCTCATCAACTCCCGGCCCGGCCGTCCGTAAAAATAACCGGTTGTAAAATCCCGGTTAAAAATCTGCGCCAGATCCCTGGCCTCTTCGGGCCTGACAGCATAGGGGCCCCCTGCCGCGGCCCGGTCCAAAAGCGTCCGGTAGATCCTCACCACCGTGGCCACATACTCCGGCCGCTTCATCCTGCCTTCGATTTTAAAGGAAGAAATACCGGCCTCAATTAAGTCGGGCAGTCTTTCACTCAAATTAAGGTCCCGGGGACTCAACAGGTAATCGCCAACCCGCCCGGGTTCGGCCAGACTGCGGCCCTGCCGGTCAACCAGGACATAGCTCAGGCGGCAGGGCTGGGCACAGCGCCCCCTGTTCCCGCTGCGGCCGCCAATCATGCTGGACATGAGACACTGGCCGGAGTAACACACACAGAGGGCTCCGTGAATGAAAACCTCAATCCCTACTCCACCTGACCGGACAATTTCCCGGATGGCATCGAGAGATAGCTCCCTGGCCAGCACAACCCTGCTGATCCCTGCATTTTTCAATAATTGAAGCGCCGGCAGGTTATGTACGGTCATCTGGGTGCTGGCATGCAGGGGGAGCTCCGGAACAGCCTTACGGGCCAGCCGGAGCAAACCCAGATCCTGAATAATGGCGGCGTCGGCCCCGCACTGGTACAAAAAATGAAGGAACCGGACCGCCTCCTTAACCTCGCTGTGCTCAAGAAGGGTATTCACTGTAACGTAAACCCTGACACCCCTAACGTGGGCAAAATGAACCGCCCGGCTGAGTTCAAGGTTTTCAAAGTTACCGGCGGAGTGCCTGGCGTTGAAAAGCTTGCCCCCAAGGTAAACAGCATCCGCCCCGTTTTCCACGGCGGCTACCAGGGCTTCCCAATCGCCGGCAGGCGCTAAAAGTTCCGGCTTACCGGACATCTATATTGCTCCTTTTCGCTAGTATAACAGGGGAAGCAGGCCGGGTAATATTAACGACCGGCAAAAACTATCCCTTCCGCTCGTACCTGATCAGGCCGGCACAGGGAACCACCTGTACTCCCCGCTGTACCAGCTGATCCAGGACCAGATTCAAACCCAGTGAGTCACTGGCCATGTGCCCGGCTACAATAACATTGATATGATTCTTTTCCGCCTCTTTCCGGTGTTTTTCCCCGATATGCATAACCACCAGCGTACCCACGCCGGCCGCGGCCAATTTGGCGTAGGCATCCGCGGACCCGCTGGTCCCCCCGGTCATGTCCACCATAATCTTGCCGGCCCGCCTTTCCTTGCTTCCCAGGACAATTGTCGGACCAGCGTTGTATTGAACAGCCTCGGCATATTCGGGAATACCTTTCAGCAGCTTCAGCAAGTCCCCGAGGGTCTCCGGGTTGTTTTCATCGATCATGCTTTGAAGATAATCACTGACATGGTTATCAGCCGGAGTATGGATACACATCAAAGGAATATCCAGAAGCCTGGCTGCATCCACGGCCCGGTTATGGTTCAGGGGCATCAGCCCCCGCTTAACCTCGCTGATCCGCGAGGCCATGATCCCCTCGGCGACGTTAATGGGCACACCAAACTTTGCCAGCAAATCCTCCTGCAGCTTCATCACCTGGTAAAGGGCGGCAATGGCCTTACCTTCGGGATGGTGGGCAATAATCAGGTCAATTTTACCCTGTGCGGACAAACGGTCGGCCAGAAGCACTTCCGCGGTCTCCATATCAATACCCGCCAGCACCCTGGTAACCTCCCGCTCCGGGTCACCATACAGAATTCTCGTGTCGCTGTATGGGTTAAACAGCTTATCGAGGTCGTACTCTTTTTTATCTTCTTCCGACATTTCACCATATAGTTTATTCTCTTTTTCCAAGAGTTTACGCACAAAATCTTTTGAGCGCGGGTCTCTTTCGATCCCCTTCTCAATAGCCAGGTGGTAAATTTCTTTTATTTTCAACTATTCTTTCCTCCCATCGTTAACTTGTCTTATCCTATCTTACTTCCTGGAGATAAAAGGGTTTCCCTCCAGGTAAAACCTCAGCGGCAGGTCCGCCCCCTCCCGGATCCCCACCCGGGTTGTCGCCAGGACCCTCTCCTGCACGTCGCCCTTCAGGATGAACAACGGACCCCGGGTGAGGTCGGCGCCGTTATGCTCCCGGGTGATGCCCAGGGCCTGGACCAGCCTGGCCGGGCCGCTGCAGAGCTCATTAAGCCTGTCCCGGCCGCGCCTCCGGCGCATCAATGGGATACCTTCCAGGGGCTCCAGAGCCCGGATCAGGACGGCTTCCCCCGTTCCCTCCGGGGCGGTGACGGCGTTAAAACAGTAGTACATCCCATAAATAAAGTAAACATAAGCATACCCCGGCGGACCGAACATAATCCGGTTGCGGGGAGTTGCGCCCCGGGCGGCATGGCAGGCCGGGTCGCCCTGGATGTAAGCTTCTGTTTCCACAATTCTGCCGGCTGCCGGGCCGTCCGGAGCATCGTGCACAAGAATGCAGCCCAGCAACTCCCTGGCCACCGTAACAGTTTCCCTGGCGTAAAAAGCGCGGGGCAAAATATTGTCACAGTCCGGCCGCCCCCTGCTTACAATCTTATTCTTAACGTTCATAATACTCCCCGTTTAATGTATATAATACCCCCGTCTCACCGGTTCTGCAGAAACTTCATTAATTCTTCAACCGGCATGGTATTAATTACATCGCCCGGCCCAAGCCAGGCGCGGCGCGCCACCGAAACCCCGTAAGGCATTTCGTCCATTCGCTTCAGGTCGTGGGCATCGGTGTTAATCGCTATTTTAATTCCTTTTTCCTTTGCTTTACGGGCATTCAGATCGTTCAGATCCAACCGGTCGGGAGAAGCGTTAATCTCTAATATCGTACCACAGCCGGCAGCTGCTTCCAATACCCTCTCAAAGTCCAGGTTGTATCCTTCCCGCTGCAAGATGAGGCGCCCGGTAAGGTGTCCGATGATGTCGACGTTTTTGTTCTCCACCGCCGACAGGATCCGCCTGGTCATTGTTTCCCGGTCCTGTTTGAAGGCGCTGTGAACCGAAGCTACCACCACGTCTATTTTTTCCAGAATTTCGTCGGGGCAGTCCAGGCCCCCCCCGGGGAGAATGTCCACTTCAATACCTGTGAGAATGCGAAAATCTGTAAGATTATCATTCATCTTGCGGATTTTCTCGTGCTGTTCCCGGAGTTTTTCCAGAGACAATCCCCTGGCGATTTTAAGAGAACGGGAATGATCGGTCACGGCAATGTACTGGTAGCCCTTGGCCCTGGCCCGCTGCACCATTTGCTCCATGCTGTTGATTCCGTCACTCCAGTTTGTATGAATATGCAGGTCGCCCTTGAGATCATCCGTCTCCAGCAGGCTGGGCAGGCAGTTCCCCAGGGCCGCCTCCACTTCTCCCCGGTCTTCCCTGAGTTCGGGAGGAATCCAGGGTAAACCCAGCGCAGCGTAAATATCCTGTTCCCTGATAATGGCACCGCCGCCGGTTATGCCGGCTTCTTCCAGGGCTAGACCGCGCTCTGTAAAGAGCTGCTGCAGCCTCCGGTAATGAGCCTTGCTCCCGGTATTTTTGAAAAGCGTGAGATAGAAGACTTCCTCCGGCACCACCTCCAGATCCACGACAATCCCCCAGTCCGTGAGAAACTTTGCCCGTCCCGGACTGCTTTCAAGCATTTGCCGGAAACGCGGGTAGCAAGCAGCCCCTTCAAGAATCAAAGGGGGGTCATCACCGGCCGCAACAAGGTCGATGTCACCCACGGTCTCCCGCCAACGGCGGAGGCTGCCCCCGGTCTCTACCCTCTTTACTCCCGGAATCCCCTTAAGATAGCCGCATATCTCAGATGCCAGCTCTCTGGCAGAAGCCAGTAAAACACGGCCTCCCTGATTTTCCCTCATTTCGATGTTGCGAATAATCTCGCTTTCCGTTTTACTGCCCATGCCGGGCAGCGTCCGGACACGGTTTTCCCTGGCTGCCCTGGCCAATTCGCCCAGGCCGGTTACCCCCAGTCTTTCTCTGAGCAAAGCGGCCTTCTTGGGACCAATGCCCGGCAGGGACATTATTTCTAAAAGCCCCGGAGGAAACTCCTGCAGCAGTTCTTCGTGTTTTTTCATGCTCCCCGTGCTCAACAGTTCGTTTATCTTGGCGGCAATGTTTTTGCCGATGCCGGGAATTTTGGCCAGTCCCCCTTCCTGCCAGATTTCCACCAGGGGCTTGTCCAATCCATTTAGGATTCTGGCAGCATTCCGGTAGGCCCTGATCTTAAAAAAGTCTTCCCCCTTCAGTTCCAGAAGATCTGCCAGTTCACGAAAAATCCAGGCCACTTCAACGTTACGCATGGCAAACAAACCTTTCTTGCTGTTAAATTAATTTTTTCCGGAACACCGGATATTTACCCGCAGCAGTATCCCCAGACAAACAAAATAAAAACAGATGGTCTCTTTACAATCAAGCAGGGAACTCTTTACAATTAGAATGGAATTCTTTATAAATTAACAAGAAACTCATGAAGCAGACTTCATGAGTTTCTCTTCGTATTTTTTTGTTCAGATTCCAGGAGTTTCAAGATGCTATCCTGTTCATCCTGGAGTTTCATCAACTCTTCGGCGATATTCAAGGCTGCCAGCACAGCCGTCTGGGTTCTGCCAAGTCTGGGGTTTCGCCCCGCCAGCTGTTTCATTATACGATTAACATACTGCGCCAGCATAATTATACGTTCCGGCGAATTATCACCCTTGATAACATAATATTCCCCAAAAATTTCAACCTCAACCCGTGATTCCTGCGAAGCCATAGAACTCCTCCAGGGATAACAAATTTAATTGTCCTTCGCCGCGTTTCTCTGTTTTTCCTGCTCCACAAACGAAATTTATCTAAACTTTAACGAAAACCTCACAAAAAACCAGAGACATAACCCCAATCTATCACCTTTTGTTTTTATATTCCAATAACGGTGAGACAAATTCCCCGGGATCGAAAAACCGGTTTAATTCCCGCTCTCTTCTTTCAAAATAGGCAACTGGCTTCAACTGTTTCTCACAGACCATAAAAAACTGTTCCTTATTAAACCAGAGGACTATTTATTACTTTTTCATTTACGTCACTTGTTTGTATTTTGGATCATGTGCACAAACAATTCTGCCAAACGGGGATCAAAGAGCGTTCCGGCCTTTTCTTTAATTACAGACAAAGCAGCGGTTTCACTCATGGCCCTGGTGTTTTCAGAACCATAAATCATCCGTTCATAGCTTCCAGCTATCATGATTATCCTCGCCGGCAAAGGTATTTCTTCTCCCTTTAAACCCTTTGGATAACCGCTGCCGTCCCAATGTTCATGATGCGCCAGCACCGCTTCCGCCAAATTCATGGTAGCATCAAAAGAGCTAAGGATTCTATATCCCGCAACAGGATGTTTTTTTATCTCATTGAACTCCTCACTGCTCAGTTGGTAACTCCTGTTAATTATTTTCGGAGCCAGTACAGTTTTACCGATGTCATGAAGGTAACCCGCTTTTTTCAGCTTGCGCAGTTCAACCTCCGGAAGATTTAACGCTCTGCCTAACTCCTGACACAGTATGCTGACATTAAGCGAGTGCTCTCTTTCTCTTGCGCTGTTCTCATGGAGCGACATAACGATGGAATCAATCAGGCTGTCCCTGAATTCATTCCGTTCCAGCGTTTTCGCCGCATACATCCTTTCTTCGGTACTATCTAAAACATCCAGAATGTCGACAGTTACATTTTCCTTGGTGCCGGCGCCCATGGAAATACTGCCTTTAATGGCCTTAACTTGCTCCTTGGAAAATTCACTTTTAATCCTTTCAATAATTTGTTCAGCTTCTTTCAAATTTGTTTTAGGCAAAAGCAAAACAAACTCATCGCCGCCCCACCTGGCAATAATATCGTCAACACGGCAAACCCTGCGCAGAACATCCGCCACTCTCTCTAAGAGAATATCCCCGAAGGAATGACCGAAAATATCATTGGTCTGCTTCAAGCCATTGACATCTCCCACAATAATGGAAAGGGGGAGGTTCCTTTCAGTATCCAGCCTGCGTAATTCCTCCTCAAAAAACCTTCTGTTATACAAACCCGTCAAGGAATCGTGAAAACTCAAGTATTCGATTTGTTCCCGCTGTTTCTTTTTATCTGTAATATCACGGAAAACCAGCACAACTCCCACAATTATATTCTGCTCATCCTTAATGGGCGCAGCGCTGTCTTCCAGATAATATTTTGTGCCGTCCCTGGAAGTCAGCACGGCATGATTTCCAAGCTCTTGAATTATGCCGGTTTCAAACACATCTTCAATGGGATCGTTAATGGTAGAACCCTCTTGTTCATGGGATAAAACAAAAATTTCCTTGTAATGCCTGCCGGAGGCTTCAGAAGTAGACCAACCTGTTAATTTTTCGGCAACACTGTTTAACATTTCGACTTTTCCGTTCCTGTCAACGACCATAACACCATCGCCGATGGAGATTAAGATTTGGAAATACTTATTGCGTTCATAGGCCAGCTTTTCCTGCGCCGTAATTCTTTCTACCGAATTCCAGATTCCGTTCATAAGCAGGGTCATTTCATATACATCACTGACGTCATAATCACCGTTCTTGTTAGCAAGGGCAACAACTGCCGCAATCTTTTCATCGATAACCACGGGCACCGACATAAAATTTTTCAGAGCCACATGCCCCTCGGGGTAGCCCTTTTTTAAAGGATTGGGCTCCCCGTAATCATTGATGATTATAGGCTTTCCCTGCCGCACAACTTCACCCCAGAGACCTGCCCGGTCCAGTTGCTCAACGTTCAGTTTTCCGGCAATTTCACAATCTTTCATTACGGTCCTGGTCCAGGAATTGATGGAGAACTCACGTTTTTCCTGATCATACAAAGTAATATAGCCGTACTTGCTTTCCGTTAATTCAAGAGCCTTGTGCAGTACATAATCCAGCTTTTCCTGCCTGTTTTGAAAGCTGCGGGTCAGCACATCGGCCAGGGTCATCTGGCGCTGCAGCACTTTTTGTTGCTCCAGTTTACGCTCGTATTCTTCCGTAACGTCCGTTATGTAGGCGCCCACACCAAACCGGCCGCTCAACATCTTTACGGGGAATTTTGTGGCTTTGAAAACCCGGCCGTCCCTATGCACCTCTTCAGTAATAAGGGTTTCCTGTTTCAGAACCGCCTGATCGGTTTGTCTGATCCTCTGGGCAAATCCCTCTTCCGAGAGCATATAATCATCCTTACCGATGATCTCTTCGCCTTTTTTATTATAAAAGAGTTCCATGGCGCGGTTTACAAAAACGTATTTTAAATTCTCATCTTTAAGATAAACAAG
>DBRJ01000004.1:0-2019 GCA_002305915.1 Pelotomaculum sp. UBA1371
CCAGTTGTAGTTGTTGACGGCGTACTTGTTGCCGTTGCCCTCTGCAGCTATGCTGCCGCCGGCCGACCAGCCCTGCTTGTCCTGGGTGAAATCGCCGTTGGTCACCAGGTTCGCCGGCTGACCACCATCGCCCGGCTCTGGCTCACCGTCGCCTGGTTCTGGTTCCTCATTATCACCGTCACCCGGCTCTGGAACGTCATCATCACCAGCACCGGGGTTCGTGCCTTCTCCCTTGAGGGAGATGTTGTCAAAGCCCACCGTGCTTGAATCTACGCTCAAAAGGTAAATCCGGGTGGTAGCGGCGGAGGCCGGTACGCTGAATTTGATTTCCGGTACCCCTTCCCAGCCGGCGCCCTTAATTTTATAGATGGTTTCCGTGCCCATGGTCCTGTTCCATTCACTGTCGATAAAGAAGACGCAGATCCTGGCTTCTGAGCCGGTCCCTTTTTTAGCCAGGGCGTTCAAGGTGTAATCGCCGGGTTGCAGCTGCAAGTCCTGGTAGAGCTGCCAGTTGTAGTTGTTGGCGGCATATTTGTTGCCTGTAATCTCAGTTTCCATGCTGCCGCCGGTAAACCAGCCCTCCCTGTCCCGGCTGAAGTCGCCGTTGATCATCAGCTCGTCTTCACCCGGAGCAGGGGTGGTCCTGCCTGATATGGCAACTGCCACAGCAGTTGAGTTCCCGGTATTGCCTGCAGCGTCTCTGGCTACAGCACGCAGGTAATAAGTACCGTCGGGCATGTTCCGGGTGCTCCAGTCTGCAGTCCAGTTCTGGTCCCCCTTGACGCCGCCGGCCAGGGCAGTCCAGGGGCCGTCAGCGCTCAGGGAATATTCAAAATCAACTCCTACTACACCCGTGTCGTCCGTGGCCGAGGCGGCAACACTAACCTGTAAATCCAAAGTTGCGCCGTCAGCCGGTTGAACAATCTCCACCTGCGGGGGAGTGGTATCCCGGGGCGGGGGCGGTTGCGTCCCGCTGCCGGGGCCGTTATAGGCCCAGTTCATGTAAGCAACAACAAGCAGTCCCGGCGCGCCCACTGAGGTATAACCGGACGCCCGTTGATAAGTGGCGTCAAAGAGGGAGGGCACCCGGTCGTTGAAGCGCAGCCAGAGGCCTATTAAGAGGTCGTTGTTGCCGTTGTACTTGACGCTGCTGACAGTCTCGTTGATTTTACCGTCGGAGCGGATTATGTTTTTCCCGATTGTATTGGCAAAGCGCTGGACATCCGTTTCATCGAAAACAATGCCGGCCTGGTAGGCCATCGCTACAAAATCACCGTCAACAGCCCCGTGGCGGAAGTCTTCGTATTTTTTATAACCGCCGTAGTAGGGCGTATTGACGCTGATATTTTGATTGCTTGCCCAGCCGCTGTAGCCCAGGCCCCACCAGTAATACCAGACGTAGCGGTCCCCTTCCAGGGTGAGGTTGTTCTTAAAATGTTGGGCAATCTTTGTTACCCGGTCGAGGTATTTTGTTTCCCCGGTTGCCTGGTAGATATTCAGCATGGTGCGGGCCAGGCCCAGGTTCTGGTTGTGCGGGACACCCACTCCGTCGCACCAGTAGGGAGAGCCTTTTCTGTAAATATAGTAGCCGGCCCCGCCGGATTCGCGCCATTCGTCCTCGTGAACGCTGATGGCGTCCTTAGCAGCCTGAAGGTATATGTTTGCCTTGCTGTTGTAGGCGGATAATCCGGGATCGTTTTTGACAATCCTGGCAAACCAGGCGTAGGGATAAGAAATGTTGCCCGTATCAACAGCAACGTGATAATATTTTCCACCGAGGATGAGCGGGTTGCTGTCGTTGGGCGGATCGGTATGCCGCCAGGCGGGAAGGCTCAAACCGCGGTAATCGGTGACCTTTCTAATATTGTCACGCTGCTTCAGCACACTGTCGGCATGATCTACGAACTTGTCCAAATAGCAGGTGTCCTGGTAGGTCTCATACATCAGCAGGTAAGATTGAAGTACATATGCTTCACGGAAGGCAAGTAAACCGTAATCGTTATTGGAGTTCTTGTTCCA
>DBRJ01000004.1:2085-22205 GCA_002305915.1 Pelotomaculum sp. UBA1371
CTGGAGTCAAAGGTTCATCCCTCCATAGTTCAGATGTTTTTAATCAGCTTGCGGACGATAAACCTGGGAGCTTGAAACTTATCAGACAATTAGGTAATTAGTAAAACCCCCCTCTGTTTCGTTTAAGTAGATCAATTTCTACATATTTCGACTTTCGACAATATTAACAAATCCCCTTTTTTAAAAAAGCTGGTAATATCAGGCATAAACAGAACAGCGCCTGCTGCAAGCTGCAGCAGGCGCTGTTCTCTGGTCGTGTTTATTTTAGCTTTATGTCCTCGTACTTCCGGCTTTTTCCCAGATAGCAGGGGTATGTTTGAAAAGGGCTTGAAGCAGACCTTTCATACAGGCAAAATGAAACAGGCAAAAGTAAAAGGGAATATAAAAAACCCTGGCTTTGATTCTATATACCGCCCCGGTAAGGGCCAGGGAGTAAAACGTAATCTGGATCAAATAAAGGATTTGATAGAGCCGGCCCTGGGGATACAGGAAAACATTCAGGATAAAAACCAGTATCAGCAGGAACGGCGCCAGATACCGGAGGAGCCGGTGAGATATGAATTTCCAGGCAAAATTTAAATTGCGAAGAAGGGTGCAGGGCAAAACCGGCGCCTTGATGATGCCGCCCCAGACCCTGGCCAGCATTCTGACTTTACGTTTAAACTCGTCTTCCGCAGTAGTGCCGGCCTTTTCCCAGGCAACAGCCTCGTGAACATAAACCGCCCTTTTCGAGTTTAAGATCATGTGGCGGGGGAATTCAAAATCATGGCTTTGATTATTCTTAAAATTAAAATAGTCCTGCGACCGTACTGCATAAATTGCGCCATTTCCGGCAGTAATGGCGCCGGTGGCCGATTCCAGCCGCCTCAGGAAGATTTCATAGCGCCAGTACAGTCCCTCTGAAAAGCTGCTGGAGCCCTCCCTGGTATTAGTGTATTCAAGCCGGCCGCAGGCATAACCCACCAGGGGATCTTGAAAGGGAGCAACCAGACGTTTTAGTGCATCCTTCTCCCAGATTGAGTTGGCGTCGGAAAAAACCAGGATTTCCCCCCGGGCCTGCCGGGCCGCCTCGTTTTGCGCAGCAGTTTTGCCAATTCTGCCGCCGGTCTTGAGCAGGGTTACCCCGCAATCAGCGAAACCGCCCACAAGCTCATCGGTCCGGTCGTTTGAACCATCGGAGACAACGATAATCTTGAGTTTTTTTTCAGGGTAGTCAAACGCCAGGCAGTTCTCCAATTTCTTATTAATAACAGCCTCTTCATTATAGGCGGTTACGATTAACGTAACGTCCGGTAAATGGTCCGGTGCGGGAAGTGGTTTCCGGGGGGTCAAGGCCGAGAGCAGCAATAACAGCAGCGGATATCCCGCATATATATAAAATACGGTCAGGACAAGGATCCAAAAAAAACATGCCGTAAACAAGTTATTTCCACCTCAAGAAAACAGTATATAAGCATATAACCGGTAAATAATTTGCTGCATAAAAAATGCTCAATAAGCTGAAATATCCCAGTGGGCCGGATTCCGCGTAAATAAGGAAGCCCACCGGTATCCGGGCAGGTATTAAGTCCGCCCGGGTACCGGTGATTGACATACTAAAATACTGAAAAACAGGTTTTTTGACAGCTCCAGCCCGCAACATCGCCTGGCGGCTACGGTGGTAACCGCGTTGATATAGGTGGCGTCAACACGGACTCCTGACAAAACCTCCGGAACAGTTTCCATAACTTCATTCCCAAATACTCAGATCTGACGGATTGACGGATTGTTTCCCGTCCAGAACCGGGTTTGGCCGTAATACTGCAGGCAGTCGTCGCAGCCGCTCACTCTACAACTTTGCCATTTGATTGATTTAAGACATTTTAACTCTTTATGGCTTCGGCTGAATCCCCGGTTACCGGCGACACTCTGATGTCGTCAAAGCAGACACTGCCCTGGCCGTTTGAAAGCAGGAATAGTTTGGTGAAAGCCGCACCTACCGGAACGGTGAATGAGGTAGGGGGGAAGTTTTCCCATTGCGTTCCGGGTATGTGAATAATATCTATTGTACGTTCCTTCATAATCTTATGGTCTTTGCTATAAAAGATAATGCACATCCTGGCTGGGGATGAAGGCTCCTGATCCTGTCTTGCCCGGCAGGTTATTTCATAAGTTTCACCCTGCAGAACCTGCAAAAACTGGTAAAGCCCCCAGGAATATTTTGCACTCATGCACTTGTTGCCGTTTTCCTCTGTTACAATTTTTCCTGCCTGTTGGGACCAGCCGTAATGCCCCATCTCAAATGAACCATTTTTAAAGATCTCCAACTTCTTGCCGGGCTTCTCCGGTTCCGGTTCCCCGTTAGAAGTAATCCCCGGCTGGTCCTGGTCCTGCCCGGGGGCTGTTTGCTCCTCCTGCTGCTGGGCGGGAGTCTGAATGCTGTCAGGGCTGGCCTGCTCCTCTGCTTCCTGGACCGGCGCCTGTGTGCTGCCGGGGGCAGTCTGCACTGGCTGATCACCGGTTGTTCTTGTAGATTGCGATGTGCCGCAGCCTGCAAGGAGACAGAGGAGCATTACCAGTAAAGCTCCGGCAATAGCTAAAGCCCAAATCCTCCTACCTTTTAACCGCATTTTTTAATCATTACCTCCTTGATTTTGTTTTTATATGTTGATAAAACGCCTGGAAATATTTAAGCGTTTTATTCTCAGGCCTTAGATGAGCTACGTTAATAAACGGTTATTAATTATTTTGCGGATACGAACCGGGAGTTTTAGGAATCCGGTTTTTTGAAGCCCAGTTCAAGTAGGCCACTACCAGCAGGCCGGGAGCCCCCACAGTGGATAAACCCGCAACCTGCTGACAGGTATTGTCGAAGAGGGAGGGGGCTACCCTGTGGTAACGCATCCACAACCCGATCAGGATACTGTTATTACCTTTTTCCATACTACTCCCACCGTCTGCGCTCAAGCCGCTGACAAACTCGTTGATTCCCCCATCACCCCTGATCAGGTTATTCTCTAATGTTCTGGCGAAACGGTAGATGTGAACATCTTCTGTAAAGGCGATGCCGGCCTGGTAGGCTAGAACGACAAAATCAGCAGCCACAGCCCCGTGACGAAAATCCTCATATTTTTTGTACCCCCCGTAGGACGGGGTGTTGTCACTGACCTGCTGTTCCACGGACCAGCCGTTATAACCATGTCCATACCAGTAGTTCCAGACATAACAGTCAGCAGCCAGAGTGAGATGTTCCTGAAAGTGTCGGGCGATCCTGGTAATCCTGTCCAGGTACTTTGCTTCTCCCGTTGCCTGCCATATTTTCAGGAGAGTGCGGGCCATGCCCAGGTTCTGGTTAAAGGGGACGCCAACTCCGTCACACCAGTAGGGAGATCCTTTTCTGAAGATATAGCAGCCTTCTTCACCCGATTCCCGCCATTCATCGTCGTGAACGGCAACAGCATCTGCAGCAGCCCGCACATAAATGTCTGCCTTGCGTTCATAGTTGCAAAGCTCCGGATCGTTTTTAACTATCCGGGCAAACCAGGCGAAAGGGTAGGCAATGCTGGCAGTTTCGACAACAAGGTGAGCATACCGCCCGTCCAGAATCAGCGGGTTGGGGGTGCCGGGTTCATTTGTGCGGCGCCAGGCGGGAAGGCTCAAGCCGCGGTAGTCGGTGACTCCACGGACACTGTCCCGCTGTTTCAGCACGCTGTCCGCGTGATCAATGAATTTCTCAAGGTAGCAGGTATCCCGGTAGGTTTCGTACATCAGCAAATATGACTGCATTACATAAGCCTCCCGGAAAGCAAGATACCCCGCTTCATTGTTGGAATTCTTGTACCAATCACCCCCCTTTTGGTCCAGCTGGTCAAAGAGAGCCCTGAAATCCACTATTTCACAGGCCATGCTGTTTTCCGGCACACTTGAGCCGGGATCATTCTCAAGGGCAGCTACCAGTGATTTCGACGGCAGGGACGTAATCAATACGGTGTTGACCATTAAAATGGACATGATCAGGCTCAACCAGCGTTTCGGCTTACCAGACGAAAATAAAAGCATAAATCACCTCTTCCGACCCCGGATTTATGTATTATATGCTTTGCATCTGGAAAAGGTCAGGATTTCACCATTTCCGTTTTCTTACATAAAATGGTGTCAGGACCGTATTAATCTCAGGTAACAGGTGGATCTATGCGAGGATACTCAAATTTTTTCAAAAGGTTATTCGATTTTTGCGCGGCACTGACGGCACTGGTTATTTTGTCCCCGCTCCTGGTGTTAATCTCGCTGGCCGTGGTTTTCGACAGCGGTTTTCCCGTTTTTTTCAGCCAGTGGAGGACCGGCAGGGAAGGCCGGCAGTTTCTTATTTTAAAATTCAGGACCATGACCCGGGCCGAAAACGGGGCCGGTAACGCCTGCCCTTTTCCCGGCAACGACGATGCACGAATTACCAGGGTGGGCAGGGTGCTGCGCAGCTTCAGCCTGGATGAACTGCCCCAGTTTTTTAATGTCCTGAAAGGTGACATGAGTCTGGTGGGTCCGCGTCCCACCCTGCCCTACCAGGTGCAGCGGTACGACTCCCGGCAGAGGCAAAGACTGCTGATGAAACCCGGATTGACCGGCTGGGCCCAGGTGCATGGACGCAATCTTTTGAGCTGGCGGGAAAGAATTGAGCTGGACCTCTGGTATCTTGACCATTGTTCCTTTATTTTGGATTTGAAGATTCTCCTGAAAACCCTGGGGGTTGTCCTGAAGCGGCAGGGTTCGGATACAGTTGATCTGGATGAGATATCGGCCAGGGAAGAGGTGGTCATAGCCGGTGCCGGGGGCCACGGCAGGGTTGTGGCCGATGCGCTGCAGGCGTCCTGCGCTGACGGGTATTTCCTGGGGTTTGTGGATGATAACCAGGAACTCCGGGGGCAAAAAGCCGGCGGCTTTCCGGTCCTCGGCTCAATCGCCGATATTCCGGGGCTTTACCGGGAGCACCCGGCGCTTCTTGCCGTGGTAGCCATTGGTGACAATTCACTCCGGAAAACAGTGGTTAAAGACCTATGCAGCAGTAAGGTTAAGTTTGCCAAAATCATCCACCCCGGGGCAACCATTGCCGGCGATGTAACCATCGGCCAGGGCACAGTTGTGCTGGCCGGCGCCGTGATCAACAGCGGCGCCAGGATCGGCAGCCACGTTATCATCAATACCTCTGCTGTTATCGAGCATGATTGCATCATTCAGGATTACACGCACATCTCGCCCGGGGCCAAACTTGGCGGAGGGGTAAGGATTGAGGAAGGCGCCCAGGTTGGGATCGGGGCTGTGGTCTTGCCGGGCAGGAAGGTTGGGAGCCGGGCCCTGGTCGGCGCCGGCGCTGTTGTGGTCAAGGACATTCCGGCAGATGTGGTGGCTGTGGGGATCCCGGCCCGGGTTGCCGGAAAAAGGGAGCAGTTTGATTAGTTAATACAATTGGAGTGAGGTCAGGCTATGGATGTTTTAAGCGGTTGCAGGATTCTGGTTACAGGGGGAGCCGGGTTCCTGGGCTCAAATGTCGCCCGCCTGCTGCAGCAAAAGGGCGCTGTAATTACGATTCTGGATAACTGCAGGCCGGGTTATGAAAGAAATATTGTAGATCTCCTGGAAAAGGCACAATTTATCCGGGGTGATATCAATGACGAAAATGTAGTTAAAAGGGCGGTTCAGGGAAAAGACGCAGTTGTCCACACTGCCTTTCCCGTAACGCAATGCGACCGTTCCCTGGAACGCCAGTATGTCGGAGTGGGAACCGTAGGGCTCTACAATGTGCTGAAGGAGGCGCACGCCCAGAGAGCGCTGGTGGTATATGCCTCCTCCATTTCAGTATACGGCAGGCAATTATACACGCCCATCGATGAGCGGCATCCCCTGGATCCGGTCCTGCTTTACGGCGTCACAAAGCTTGCGGGTGAATACTATTGTAAGGTTATGGCCAGGGAATACGGCCTGCAAGTTGTCATGCTCCGTTTTTCCGACCTGTACGGGCCCGGCCTGGGCAGGGACAATGCTCCGGTGGTTTTCTTAAAAAGGGCCCGGGCCGGCCTGCCGCTGGTGGTGCGGGGGGGAGGCAAGCAAATCCGCTCTTATCTCTTTGCCACCGATGCCGCCATGGCGGTTTACCTGGCCCTCACAAACCCGGCTGCAGTGGGCGGGGTCTTTAATATCGCCAGTGATGAAACTGTTACAATTAGCGGACTTGCTCAAAAAGCTTTGCAAATAACCGGCTCAAAGGGTGAAATCGTCTACGAGGACGGATGGGTGGACGAAAGGGAGTACCGCATTGATTCCACACTGGCCAGAACGGTCCTGGGCTTTAAACCCCTTGTGGAGCTGGAAACGGGACTCAGGAAAATCCTGGCCTGGCAGGAAGAAGGGGAACAGGCATGACCACGGTAGCCATTCACCAGCCTAATTTTCTCCCCTGGCTGGGTTATTTTCACAAGCTATTAAACTGCGATGTCTTTATTTTCCTGGATGATGCCCAGTTCCCCAGGGGCAAGAGTTTTGTCAGCCGGGTATCCGTCAAATCACCCGGCGGACCTCTCTGGCTGACTGTTCCGGTTCAGGGAAAGGGGAGTTTCCTGCCCATAAAAAACACTGTCATGGTTGATCCGGAAAAATGGAGGAAAAAACACCTTAAAACCCTGCAATCATGTTATGCCAGGGCCCCTTTTTTCGCAGAGTATTTTCCTGCCATCCAGCAGGTTTATGACCTGGAGTGCTCGTTGCTGGCCGATTTCAACATCAGCCTGATCAAGAGACTGGCGGGCGTCTTTTCCAGCTCTCCCCACATGGTCAGGTCATCCGAACTGAATCTTGATTATGACGGTTCCCTGGACCATCTGGTCAAACTTGTTAGATGTATGGGTGGGACCAGGTACCTGACCGGTAAGGGAAGGGGCACCCTGCGCCACCTGGACCAGTCTGCTTTTGCCCGGGAAGGGATTGAGGTGGTTTTCCAATCCTTTGTTCACCCGGAGTATCCCCAGCTCTGGGGAGAGTTCATCCCTAACCTGTCAATTGTGGATCTGATTTTTAATTGCGGGAAGCAGTCAGAAAAAATACTCCTCAAAAAAAGCTGAAAATATATAAAAGCTGAAAAGAATAGTTTTCCTGTTAAAATATTGAACATATTGTTATAAAACAACATATTTTTTTAATCAAACCTTTAATTGACAGTTGAGGTTTTGCCTGCTAAAATACCCAAAAGGGAACATTTGTTCGCTCTTTATCCCCTTAACTAACAAAGGGGCCCCCGTAACGCGGGGCAGACTGTATGATCAACATAATGCTACACTAATAAAGTCCACAGGGATGAAATTTTTAAAATGACTGCTAAATAGAGTTAATTAAAGAACAGCTCTAAAAAAATTGAGACTGGGGGGGGTTGTAATCAGAATTGTAATTGATCCGGGTCACGGTGGGAAGGACCCCGGGGCAGCCGGCAACGGCCTGCTGGAAAAAAACATCAATTTGGAGATCAGCAGGAGGCTGGCGAAAAACCTTTCAGATTACGACGTGGAGGTCATTCTCACCAGAGACAGCGACTTATATTCGGATCTGGCGGACCGCTGTGCCATGGCTAATAAAGTGAAAGCGCATTATTTCTGCTCCATCCATGTCAATTCCGGGGGCGGGACGGGTTTTGAGAGCTATATTTACAGCGGCGCCAAAGCTGATACGGAGAATTTAAGGAATACAGTGCACGGTGCAGTTGCAGCTTATCTCAGAGATGCCGGATTCGTGGACCGGGGTAAAAAAAAGGCTGATTTTTATGTCTTAAGGGAAACAATAATGCCGGCAGTTTTGCTGGAAAATCTTTTTATTGACCATAAAATTGATGCCGCCAGCCTGAAAAACCCTGCCTTTCTTGATGGTCTGGCGAGAGCAATTACAGGGGGTCTGGCAACTGCCCTGGGGCTCCAGCCAAAAATCAGCCCGGCCAGCCCACCTGAAAAAACCGGCGCAACGCCTGTGAAAACTGCTGCAACGGCAGGCACGTCACAGGCCCGCGCTTTCCTGGCCGCCAAAAATCCAAAGGCACCCGATTATGTACAAATATATGCCGACCTGGGGGCAAAATACGGAATTCGCTGGGACGCCGTGTTTGCCCAGTCCTGCAAGGAAACAGGGTTCTGGAAATTCGGGGGTTTGGTCAAACCCGAACAGAATAATTTTGCCGGTCTGGGATCCTTTGGCGGCCAGAAGGGCGCCTCCTTCGCCACTCCCTCTGATGGAATAGAGGCCCAGTTCCAGCACTGGCATGTATATTATTATGGAGGAAACCTGCCGGCCGGGACAAAGGTTCTGGATCCGCGCAGGGATGCCGTGATAAAAAGCGGTTGGGCGGGGAAGCTGCAGTATGTCGAGGATCTGGGCGGCCGATGGGCGCCGTCTGCGGATTATGGCTCAAGTATTGTCAACGATTACATGAAAGTGATGCAGTCCCTGGAAGTCCAAACTCCGGCGCAACCCACTTCAAAACCCTGGGATCCTGCCGCTGAAATTGCCCAACTAAAAGCCGAAGGGCTAATCGACAGTGACCACAAGCCGCAGGACTTAGTAACCTGGGGTGAAATGGCCACCGTCTTGAACAGGCTGCGAAGGCAGATAAAAAAATAAATATTCTTATTGACAACTTCTGTTTCCCCTGATGCAACCAGCTCAACATTTAAGAAAAACGCAGCAATGTCCAAAATTCTGGCAGCTTGCTGCAGATTTTGCATAAATTCAAGAAAGGGCAGGGCGGGGCGGAAAGACCTCCTAAAGTCCAAAAAATTCCTTAAAATATGGTTAAAAACGGCTTAAGCAAGAGGAAATCAACATAATAAAGTCGAATTAACGCAATTAGCATTTAATATTAATATTTATTCCATAAGGAGGTCGGAAATATGTCCAATCCCCCCCGTGGCGCCTTTATCCAGCGGGACAAGAAAAGCTACGCAATAGTACCCAGAATTTCTGCAGGTCTGGTAACACCTGACTTTCTTGAAAACGTAGCCCGGGTAGCCAGGAAGTACAATGTACCATTGATCAAGCTAACTTCTGCCCAGCGGCTGGCCCTGGTGGGTTTAAACCCGGAAGACGTCGAGAAAATCTGGCAGGAACTTGGTGCAGATGTCGGCCCCGCCGTAGGACCTTGTGTCCATTACGTAAAAGCTTGTCCCGGAACAGCTGCCTGCAGGTTCGGAATCCTGGATTCACTGGGGCTTGGTTTACGCCTGGAGAAAGAGTTTTTAGGGATGGATTTACCGGCTAAAGTCAAAATCGGTGTTTCCGGCTGTCCAAATAAGTGTGGGGAAGCCTATGTCAGAGATATCGGCCTTTTCGGCAAAAAATCCGGATGGACGTTTATTTTCGGCGGTAATTCCGGAGCACGTCCACGTATTGGTGACATCATTGCAGAAAATCTGACTGATGACCAGGTTGTCGAACTGGCTCGTAAATGCCTCGACTACTATAAAGCCAACGCACGGGGAAGGGAGAGAACAGCCCGGTTTATTGAGCGGATTGGCATCGAAGAGTTTAAAAAAGCAGTATTATAGTTTAAAGGTTTATATTTAAAGTTTATATAGATAGATTAATTTAACGAATAAAACGCAGGCTGATTAAAAAGCCGCCTTGTCTAAAAGGGCTGCTACAACCCTTGGGTTCATGGGGTTGTAGAAAGCCCTTTTCCTTATTAAGCACCCTTAGATGCCTTTCTGTTAAATGCATTCTTTATCCTGAGCATAGCTACCACTATTCTCTTTAGCCCCTAACTCATTTGGACAGGCCTGCATAACGGTGAACGTAAGTTTCTCTTGAAGTGATTCTCTTCGGTACTCGTTAGAGCAGGAAAAAACATATCTGTCACTATTGAGCCGGTTAAATAACGATCTTCAAGAAATTGCCTGTGTTTATGGTTGACATTACATATAATTGTATGTATAATAATGCTACCAGGTCATTGCGTAAATATCTCTAGTTCCGCTGTATTACTAAGATTAAAGACTTAATTAAGAATGAACATATTGTAAATGCTCCCCAGAAAAAACCAAATGATAAATCATAAAAGAGAAGAAAAGCAAAGTGATAGCCCTAGATGGGCATAGTAAAGCGATTAATATAGTGAATAATGATGGAGTGAAGAGAGGAGAGCATTATTTAAAATGCCAAATGTATTATTTGATAAAAATCAGATTGTTGGTATCACAGAATTGCAAAGGAACGCGAGTTCAGTATATTCCAAGGTTAAAAAACATGATGTTTTGATTCTAAAAAACAATGCACCATGCGCTGTAATGTTGGATTATGAAAGATACGAGGACCTGGTGGAGAAAGCGGAGCAAGCTGAAATTTATGCGATGCTGTTAAAGCGCAAGGACAATAAAAAGTGGTTAAAAACCAGTGAAGTCCTTGAAGGCCTGAGTTTCTCGGAAGGATCTGATTAGTTTGAACGGAGTAGACCTGGCGGATCTAATCGAATTAATCGAGGAAAAGGTGGACTGGCATCCGGATGCAGCTGCAGAGTTTAGAGCATTGCCAATTGAGATGCGCCTGGATGTATTACAACAGTTAACAAGGATAACTATTAACCCTAAGGCAGGAAAAAGTTTGGAAGACAAGCATGGTATGGATCTTACAGGATATCGCAAAATGTATTTTTGGAGAGCAACACATAGAATAATTTACTGTGTTGAACAAAATGGCAAATGCAAAATATGGGGGATAGGCCCTAGAGCTGGTTTTGCTGTTTATGAAACTGTGGCAGATAGAACATCTGATTTATAAAAGCCCTTGATGAGCTTTTATAAATTAAGCTATGTCTGCGGTAAAAACCTCTGAATAGAAAACGGCCAATAATTTTGGATGCTTCTGTCGTACTGAATCCATCGATTACCCTACTGTCCTCCAGGACAAGCCTTGACTCGGTATGCTGTGCGAAGAGCACCCAACCGACCAATGACCGAAAGCTGAACAATAGTAAGGTCGGTCTTGATTTAGCGGTACAGCATACCCAGTCAAGGCCGCTTTACTTCGTTACGCGCAAGTACCGCAGTATTCTGTGTAAATTGGTATTTCCGGAAAAGCTAAGCTATAAATGACTCTTACCTGCCGGGAGGATAGGGCACTGCTGGAGAGCAACCCGAGCACCTGGCATGGTTCTGCCGAGGATAGCAGGGGTAGTCCCAGAGGCTGCCCCGCTATCATTTTCCTGCTATCCTTGGAGAACAAAAGCGGTAAACTCACTATCCAGCCATTAGTTCCGGTTCCAGCCTATCGCTGAAGTGGATGGAGTGCTGGTGGAGAGGCCGTTTGCAGTGCAGAGTTTCAAAAGCTCGGCATCGTCCCCCAGCCGGGGGGTGCGCCTGAAGGGGTATGGCTACAGCCTGAAGCGCAGCAGCGCTTTATTCGGCGATGATGCGCCGGAGTACCTTGAGAAAGTGGAAACCTTGAACATTTTCGGCATCCGGGCTGATTACATGCGCCAGTTTAAGGAGTACCTGGAGGAAGAGGGTCTGTCAAAGGATGATGACTGGTTGCCTTTTGTCCTGCCGGTGGTTAAGTTGCCGGTGGACCGGCGGTTAAAGTACCCGGTAGTGGTGGACTGGTACCCCCGGGTGCAGGCCCAGCAAAGCAGCAGTCGGAGGGGTGTTACCGCTGAGGCGGCAGCCAAGCTTGAAAACGGCTGGTTGACTGGCGAACACCTGGCCCTGCTGGATCTGGATGCGATATACTTTGAACTGGTGCGGTTTAAGAATGAGCGAAACCTGCACAACCTCAATATAACCCGTAGCGTCATTGAGAGCCTGCTCAGGCGGGATGACTGGTATGTCCTGTATATACCCAGGGAGGAGCTAGCCTTTGACTTTCTGGAAAAGGCTCGCCGCTGGCAGGAAATAGCCGTGGCCCTGCTCAAAAAATACTGCGAGCGTTACTATTAAGGCAGATCCGCTGGTGGCAGGATGGACTGACTGAAGAATACTTTGAGGAGCGGCACGTGTTTTTCCCGCACAACCCGATCACGCATGATACTCACAGGACGGATGATGTAACTTATGACCTTTTCGCAGCACACCAGCACAAACTAATCAAGGCTGCCATTACTGGCAGCCTTCCAGCGTAAATTCCCTGGTTAATTTACTCAAGGCCCTTTTCTCTATCCGCGAAACATAAGAGCGGGATATTCCCAGACTCCGGGCGATTTCCCGCTGGGTTTTCCTGGCGCCGTCCTCCAGGCCGAATCTCAGCTCCAGAACTTTCTTTTCCCGGCGCGTCAACTGATGTACTTTCTCCCGGAGGCGCTTCTGCTCAAATCGGTTCTCGACCATTTCCGACACAACTTCCGGGTGGGTGCCCAGAATATCAATCAGGGTTATTTCGTTGCCTTCCTTGTCTACTCCGATAGGGTCATATAAAGAGACTTCCGAGCGTATTTTTTTTGTATAACGCAAATGCATGAGGATCTCGTTTTCTATGCACCTTGCCGCATAGGTGGCCAGCCTGGTCCCTTTCCCCGGGTTGAAAGTGTTGATGGCCTTGATCAGCCCGATGGTCCCGATGGAGATGAGGTCATCCGGGTCTTCGCCGGTACTGTCAAATTTTTTCACTATATGTGCTACCAGCCGTAGATTGCGTTCAGTAAGAACATTGCGCGCCACCTCATCGCCCCGGGCCAGAAGCCGGAGGTATTTCGCCTCTTCTTCTTCGGACAACGGCTGGGGAAAAGTGTTGTTGGCAATATAAGAAACAAGCAGCATCAACCCGTTGACCAGCGACACAATAGTCAAAGCCCAGAGTCCGGGCAGCATCAAACAATCCCCTCCCAAAAATAGCGTGCACTTAATAATATGATTTTGCAGAACACTTTTGTGCACGTCCTGTCGTTAATTGTTTAAAAAGGATTTTATGCATCCGGCGGAGAAATTAATAATTTACACAAGAAATGTTTATAACATAAATTACCGGCCTAACTTACAAATCAATAACTATAGAAAGAGGGATTGTTCAATTGATACAGGCGACGGGGGTAGTTCTGGCAGGGGGAAAAAGCAAGCGCATGGGTTATGATAAGGCTTTTCTGGAAGTTGGGGAGGCTGCGATGATTAAGCAAGTCGCCTCTGAATTGAAAAAAGTCTTTAACGAAGTCCTGATCGCAGGAGGAATTAAGGAGCAGGGTGAACTTCTGGGACTGCAGGTAATACCCGACCGCATCCCCGGCAGGGGTCCCTTAAGCGGTATTCATGCCGCCCTGGGCGCGGCTAAAAATCCCAAGTGCCTGGTTACCGCTTGCGATATGCCCTTTGTCACCGCTGCCCTGGCGCGTTTCATGATCACTCAGGCCGACGGATATGATGTAGCCGTGCCGACCCACGGAATTCACGTCCAGCCTCTTTTTGCCGTGTATGACAGGAATTGCGAAGGCCCTATCGAACAATCCCTGTTGAACAACATCCGAAAAGTTATTGATTTTTATCCCCTGGTGCGGGTAAATTATGTTAATGAAAAGTATTTGCGCGCAATTGCCGACATCGACTTTGCCTTTTTTAACGTCAACACTCCGGACGACTTAGAAAAGGCCAGGAACATGGCGGTACGCGATGAGACAGGAGCATAGTCCTTGTTCAGAATTCTTTATCCAAAAATGTATGTATCATCTGTTAGTGAAATCCAGCCCGTTCTACTGAAAGAGCTGGGTATAAAAGCTGTTCTCCTTGATCTGGACAATACCATTGTCCGCAGGGATGCGTTTCATTTTACCCCGGCCGTGTCAAATTGGCTTTCCGAACTCCGGTCCCTGGGCCTCGAATTGTGCATTGTCTCGAACAACTCGAGGGGAAGAGTTGGCTCCATCGCCGGCCTGATGGACCTGCCGGCCGTGCCCAGGGCGGTAAAACCGTTCGTCTCGTCCTTTCGCCGGGCGTTGAAATTGACGGGAACGTTACCCGGAGAGACAGCCCTGGTGGGCGACCAGATTTTTACCGATATTCTGGGTGGAAACTTAACAGGTCTCTACACCATCCTGGTTGTTCCCATGAAGGGGAAAGAATTCTGGGGAACCCGGTTGTTTAACCGGCCGCTGGAAAAAATCGTGCTGGCCAGATTAAAAAAATGCCCGGAGGTGTTTCATGGCAAGTGGGATTAGCAGCCGCACCAAAGTATGCGGCATATTCGGTTATCCCCTGGAACACACCTTTTCGCCCGCCATGCATAACGCAGCCTTTGAAGCCGCAGGACTGGACTTTGTTTATCTTCCTTTTCCGGTGGATGCGGACAGGTTGCAGCAAGCAGTTGCATCCGTTAGATTCCTGGGACTGGTTGGGGTGAACGTAACCATTCCCCATAAGGAAGCCGTCCTTCCCCTGTTGGACGAACTGAGTGAAGAAGCCCGCCTGATTGGAGCGGTCAACACCATTGTCAACCATTCCGGGCGTTTATATGGAGAAAATACCGACGGCAGGGGATTTCTTTGCTCTCTCCGGAAAACTGCCAACTTCCTGCCTTCCGGTAAAACCGTCTTGTTGCTGGGAGCCGGGGGCGCAGCCAGGGCAGTGGCGGTGGAGCTGGCCCTGGCCGGGGTCCGGAAAATCATCTTAACCAACCGTTCAAAATCGCGGGCGGAGGAAATGGCCGCTTATCTCAGCTCTAGAATCGGAACCTGTACCGAAGTGTTAACCTGGCCTGAACCGGAAGACCTGCTGCCCGGGGAAGCGCTTCAGTCGGCTGATCTTGTTGTCCAGGCCACATCCCTGGGAATGTACCCCTGTTGCGCTCAAACCGTACCCCTGCCTTTCAACCTGTTCCGGCCCGGACAGGTGGCCTGCGACCTTGTCTACAACCCCGTTCAGACTGAGTTTCTAAGACGGGCTGGAGAGGCCGGTGCCACAGTAATGGGCGGTTTGGGCATGCTTTTACACCAGGGCGCTCTGGCTTTCGAGCTCTGGACCGGGAAAGCCGCCCCTCTAGAGGCAATGGGAAAGGCCCTGGTCAAGACTGTTTGGAAATAAATATGCGAATTCGGCTAAAAGCCCTGCGGGGAGGTTGCTGCCTTGCTTAGATACCTGACAGCCGGGGAATCGCACGGCCCGGCACTTACAGCTATTGTGGAAGGCCTGCCGGCGGGCCTTCCTCTTACAGCCGCCTATATCAACCGGCAGCTTGCCCGGCGCCAGGGCGGCTACGGCCGCGGCGCCAGGATGAAGATTGAAAGCGACACTGTGTCTTTCCTGTCCGGAGTGCGCGGCGGACTGACGCTGGGCAGCCCCCTTGCTTTACTCGTGGAAAACGAGGACTGGGCCAACTGGTCGGAAATTATGTCAGCAGAGCCCGGCGCCAGGACTGACGAGCGGGTGGTGAGGCGCCCCCGCCCCGGGCACGCCGACCTGGCGGGAGCCCTTAAATACCGGCATCAAGACCTCAGAAACGTTCTGGAACGAGCCAGCGCCCGGGAAACCGCCGCCAGGGTTGCCGCCGGCAGCGTGGCCAGGAGGCTTCTGGAGGAACTGGGAATTACCATCATCGGGCAGGTCGTCCAGTTGGGCGGCCTGTCTGCGGCTGTAGAAAACCTTGGACTGGAAGAGCTGAAGGCCGGGCTGGTTCATTCAAGGCTGAATTGCGCCGACCCGGCTATGGAGCAGCGCATGCTTGAGACCATTGACGCTGCCCTGGCTGCCGGAGATACCCTTGGCGGAGTTTTTGAAGTCAGGGCCTATGGAGTTCCCGCCGGGCTGGGCAGCTACACCCACTGGGACCGCAAGCTGGACGGCCGTCTTGCCGCAGCGCTGATGAGTATTCAGGCTGTTAAGGGCGTAGAGGTGGGCCTGGGATTTGCAGCCGCCGGACGCCGGGGTTCCCAGGTCCAGGACGAGATCTTCTATGAACCGGGCCGGGGTTTTTATCGCCTGAATAACCGGGCTGGAGGGATCGAGGGCGGGGTAACCAACGGTGAAACGGTGGTTGTCCGGGGAGCCATGAAACCGATCCCGACCCTTAACCATCCCCTGCAGAGTGTGGACATGATTACCCGCAAGCCCTCCCGGGCAGCAGTGGAGCGCTCCGATGTATGCGCTGTTCCCGCAGCCTGTGTGATTGGGGAGGCGCTGGTAGCCTGGGAACTGGCCCGGGCCTGCCTGGAAAAGTGCGGAGGGGACAGCCTGGAAGAACTGAAGGATAACTGGAACCGCCACCTTTCCTTCCTGAGAAAGGTATGAAGAAAAATGAGAAAAAACATTGTCCTCATCGGCTTTATGGGAACCGGTAAAACAGCCGTGGGGCGGCGCCTGGCCAGGCGCCTCAAACGCAAGTTTGTTGATACGGACGCCGAAATTGAAAAGATAACAGGAAAAACCATCGCTCAAATTTTTGCCAGGGACGGGGCCACCCGTTTTCGCTCTGAGGAGGCCCTCCTGGTTAAGAAGCTTGCCCCCAAAGAGGGGCTGGTAATTTCCACCGGCGGCGGACTGGTTTTAAATCCCGAAAACGTCCGCCTCTTGCGGGAAAACGGCATTTTTGTCGCCCTCGCGGCCGATCCCGAGGTCATTTACAGAAGGGTGCGCCGCAAAAGAAACCGGCCCCTTTTGTTCAAGACTGATCTAAGGGAAAGAATCCGGGAACTCCTGGAGGAGCGGAAGGGAGTCTACGACATAGCCGATCTTTCCCTTGATACAGGATTATGCAGTATTGACATCACTGTGGAAAAAATCATTAATTACCTGCAGGAAAGGAATCAGATCTGATGAAGACTGTGCCGGTCAACCTGGGCGCCCGGAGCTATACCATATATATCGGGGAGGGACTCCTGGGCAAAACTGGAGAGTTGCTGAAATTCTCCGGCTGCGGCAAAACTGTCCTCCTGGTTTCAAATTCCCAGGTGTTCCAGCTTTACGGGGGCATTGTCCAGGCCAGTCTGGAAAGCTGCGGTTTCGAAGTTGTGCCGGGGATTACCGGAACAGGTGAAGAACACAAGAACCTGGCCACAGCTGAAAAGCTTTATGATCTAGCCTATACCGCAGGACTTGACCGCCGCTGCGCCATTCTGGCCCTGGGCGGCGGCGTGGTGGGGGATGTGGCCGGCTTTGTGGCGGCTACTTACCTGCGGGGCGTGCCCTTGATTCAACTGCCCACGACGCTCCTGGCCCAGGTAGACAGCAGTGTGGGGGGCAAGGTGGCCGTTAACCATCCCAGGGGCAAAAATATCATCGGTGCATTTTACCAGCCCAAATTTGTCCTGGCAGATACGTCTGTCCTCCAAACCCTGCCTCCCCGGGAAATCAGGTCCGGCCTGGCCGAGGTCATCAAGTACGGTATAATCCGGGGTCCGGTTTTTTTTACCTGGCTTGAAGAAAACTTATCCGGGCTTTTGTCCGGAAAACCGGAATTCCTGTCCGAAGCCGTTCAAAACTCATGCCGGATTAAAGCAGGCGTTGTGGAGAAGGATGAGACCGACCAGGGTCTGCGGGCAATATTAAACTTCGGTCACACCCTGGGACATGCTGTTGAGTCCCTTACAGGGTATGGTGTTTTTAACCACGGGGAAGCTGTGGGAATGGGCATGGTCGCTGCAGCACAGCTGGCCGTAGCCCTGGGCCTGCTGCCGGAGAAGGAGGCGGAACGGATCACCGTTTTAATCCGCCGGACCGGCCTGCCCGTTGAAATTCCCGGGGACCTCCCGGCGGATGCCCTTGTGGCTGCCATGCGGCAGGATAAAAAAGCCTTCGCCGGTCGTCTGACCATGGTTTTGCCAGTGGAAACAGGACGGGTGGAGGTTGTGCGAAACGTGCCGGAAGCAGCTGTCCGGAAGCTCTTGGACTTTTCCCGGTCTTTTCCTGAACTCTCAACCGGTGAAACGGAGCCTGGTTCTTCATAGTGTGGTTTTAAAAATCACGCTCTGCTTTTTTTATAGACGTTCAGCAGGGAAAATCGTGGACAAGAAAAACCTGGACGGGTTTTTTAAAAAATGTTAATCTAGGGTTTAACAGAGGAGCAATATTTAACGAAAACAATTAAGATAGTGATGGTAGTCAACGGCGCCCCTTGATTAAATGGCTTTTATGTGAATTGAGCTGTCAAGGGGTTGACGCTTTGGGAATAAATAACAGCTCCCCCATAACCCTAAATTACGTACAGTGAGTGAGTTCTATTTTGATTGTTGATGAACGTATCGTAACTGCCATATTTTTTTTTCTGGGACTGATCATCGGGAGTTTCTTAAATGTTTGCATATACCGCCTGCCCAGAGGCGAATCTGTCGTCATTACGCCTTCTCATTGTCCGGCCTGCGGTTCCAGGATCGGAGCCAGGGACCTTTTTCCGCTGCTGAGTTATCTCTGGTTGAAAGGCCGCTGCCGCGCCTGCGGCAAACGGATCAGCCCCCAATACCCTTTGGTCGAACTGCTCACCGGTCTGCTTTTTGCTTCAGCTTACGCGCATACCGGTTTGACGGCCCTGTTGCTGAAACAACTTTTTCTCGTCGCTGTTCTTATTGTGGTATCTTTTATTGACCTTAAATACCTGATCATCCCCGACCGGATCATCGTCTTTTCCCTGGCCTGCGGCATTTTACTGAACCTTTTTGCAGGAGATTTGAGCCTTTTGTCTGCAGTGCTGGGTTTATCAGCCGCGGCCGCCTTCCTGCTAATTCCTGCTTTAGTTTACCGCGGCGGAATGGGTGGAGGGGACATCAAACTTGCAGCTTTAATCGGCTTTTTCCTGGGCTGGCCCAACGGACTGCTGGCTGTATTCCTGAGCTGCCTGCTTGGGGCTGTGACCGGGATAACCCTTGTCCTGACCGGCCTTAAAGGTCGTAAGGATGCCATTCCCTTTGGTCCGTACCTGGCTCTGGGGACACTGCCGGCCATGTTTTTTGGTGACAAATTGCTGGCCTGGTACCTGGGCTTATTTTAACTGAATAATCCGTTGTGCTCAATCAGCTGCAAGGAGCAACGGCAGGGTTGGGACAAATCCACCATTCCCTTGTCAGGCTTGTTTAGAGCCTAAAGCCGGTTCCCTCAGGCTAATGGATTTCAAATACAAAGATTTACGTGAGGTTTTAAAATGACAAATAAAAAGCGACTGGGCCAGCGCCTGCTTGAAAAGGGGCTAATCACCGGGGAGGAACTGTCGGAAGCTTTACTGGAGCAGTCCTTGACGGGTGAAAAGCTGGGACGCGTGCTGGTCAAGCTGAAAATGATCAGCGAGTCAACCTTGAACGAACTCCTGGGCATTAAGGAAATGAGCCCGGGAGAAGCCATCGATCAACAGTTATTGAGAATAATTCCGGAAGAATTAATCCGCAGGTATAAAGTATTTCCGGTCAAAAAAGATAAAAACCGCCTCTACATAGCCATGGCCGATACCTTGAATGTTATGGCCATCGACGATTTAAGGCTGGTTACCGGCCTTGACATCGAGCCCCTGGTAGCCAGTGAGAAGGAAATCAATGCGCTCATTGAAAAGAACTTCGGCATTCCCGAAGTGGAAAAAGCCATGCAGGAACTGGGCATCCAACAGGAGCCTGAAGAACCGGAAGAAGAAGAGGCAGCCGTCGACGAAGCCCCGGTGATCCGGCTTGTTAATTCCATCATGATTAAGGCTTTCGATGAAGAAGCCAGCGATATCCACATTGAACCCTTTAAAAACGGAATCCGGGTGCGTTACCGGGTTGACGGGATCCTGCGGGAGGTCATGAACCTGCCCCGTAAAATGCTTCACGCCCTTGTTTCCCGGATCAAGGTCATGGCCAATATGGACATCGCCGAACGCCGTGTTCCCCAGGACGGGCGGGTTCCCTTAAAGCTGCAAGGGCGGGAACTGGACTTGAGGATCTCCACCATACCCACAGTTTTTGGGGAAAAAGTGGTTACCCGGGTCCTGTATAAAGATAATATTAAAAATTATACCCTGGACAGGCTTGGTTTCTCAGAGCACAACCAGGAGAGGTTCTTAAGTTTTCTCAACAACTCTTACGGCATGATCCTGGTTACCGGACCCACCGGCAGCGGAAAAACCACCACGCTGTACACCGCTTTGAACAAGATTAATTCGGTGGAAAAAAACATTATCACAGTTGAAGATCCCGTGGAATACATCCTTGAAGGCATCAACCAGGCCCAGATCAACGTCAAGGCGGGCAT
>DBRJ01000004.1:22272-23762 GCA_002305915.1 Pelotomaculum sp. UBA1371
GCCCCGGGGGCTGTAAACAGGCTTGTGGATATGGGCATAGAGCCCTTTATGGTCGCCTCCTCGGTGATCGGAGTCATCTCCCAGCGGCTGGTCCGGCGCATTTGCCGGCACTGCAAGCGCATAACCAGTCCCGGTGAATTTGAGAGCGCCTTTGCCGGTCTTAAGCCCGGTGATGTTGTCTACCACGGCGCGGGCTGCGCCAAATGCAACCATACCGGGTTTCACGGGCGGGTCGCTATCTACGAAGTGCTGACTGTTTCCAGCCTGCTCCAGAAGCTGATCCTGGAGCGCGCCTCCACCGAGGACTTGAGAAATGCGGCTATCCGGGAAGGCATGGTTGCGCTGAAGGAAGACGGAATTCAAAAGGCGCTGGCGGGCCTGACCACGATTAAAGAAGTAATTCGTGCCGTATACAGGGAGGATAAACCTTGAAACTAGTTGATGTTTTAACCCAGGCGGCCGAACTTGGCGTATCGGATGTCCATATCACGGTAAACACACCGCCGGTGTACCGTCTGCACGGTGTGCTCTACCCGCTTGATCACCCCGACTTCAAAGGACGGCTCAATTTATTGGGCGGCTTTGAAATCAAACCCCTTACTCCCCAGCAGACGGACGAAATGGCCCGGGAGATAATGAGCCGGGAACAGTATGAAAAGTTCAACATTCAGGGCGAACTGGATTTTTCCTTTTCGCTGCCTGGAAGTGCCAGGGTCAGGGTAAATGCTTTCAGGCAGAGGAACAGCACAGCCCTGGTCATGCGCCTGCTCAACACCCGCATCCCAACCTTTAAGGAACTGGGCCTGCCTGAGATCCTGGCCCACCTGGCCAAAAAGCCCGACGGCCTGGTCCTGGTCACCGGACCCACCGGCAGCGGTAAGTCAACAACCCTGGCTGCCATGATTGACCTGATCAACAGGGAAAAGAGAGTACATATTCTGACTCTGGAAGATCCCATCGAGTATCTGCACAACCACCAGCTTTCCCTGGTGAACCAGCGGGAAATCGGCACGGATACCGGTTCCTTCGCTATCGCCCTGCGGGCCGCCCTGCGGGAGGATCCGGATGTAATCCTGGTAGGGGAAATGCGTGACCTGGAAACAATCAGCATCGCCATCACCGCTGCAGAAACCGGCCACCTGGTCCTGGGCACACTGCACACATCCAGCGCAGCCGAAACCATCGACCGGGTCATCGACGTCTTTCCGCCGGAACAGCAGCAGCAGATTCGAGTTCTGCTGGCCAATACGCTCCAGGGCATCGTTGCCCAGCAGTTGATCCCCAGGTCCGACCGGCCGGGCCGGGTGGCGGCCATGGAAATACTGGTAGCCACACCGGCCATCCGGAACCTGATCCGGGAGGGCAAGACCTTTCAAATTCTGACGCAGTTGCAGACCGGCGCCAGGCACGGGATGCAGACCCTGGACATGTCGCTCAGACAGCTTTACCAGAAAAAGATTATCAGCAGGGAAGAGGTTTTACACCGGGCT
>DBRJ01000004.1:23865-26997 GCA_002305915.1 Pelotomaculum sp. UBA1371
GATCTGGCCGTGTTTTGCCGCCAGGCCGCAACCATGATTGAAGCAGGTATCCCCCTGCTGCAGTGCCTGAATATCCTGACCCAGCAGACAGAAAGCAAAAAACTGCGTGAAATATTAAAGGCCGTAATCATGGATATCGAAAACGGTAAAAGCCTCAGTGAAGCCTTTAGAATCCATCAGCGGTACCTGCCCGGTATTTTCATCGACATGCTCACGGCAGGAGAGGTCAGCGGCACGCTGGACCAGGCCATGGACAGGTTGGCCAACCAGTTCGAGAAGGACCATGAATTAAAGGAAAAAATCAAGTCGGCCATGACCTACCCCCTGGTCATCGGGGCCTTTGCCTTTCTGGCCATGGTCATCCTGCTGGTCGTTGTAGTACCTGTTTTCGTCGAAATCTTCGAACAGGTTGGGGCTGAACTCCCCCTTCCGACCCGGATCATGCTCGGGGTCAGCAAAGCATGTACTAATTTCTGGTTTCTTATTTTGCCTGCCCCCCTCTTGCTCTACTTTGGACTGAAGAGTTTTGCCGCTACGGACAGGGGTAGAGTAATCACCGACCGTTTGCTCTTAAAACTGCCCGTTTATGGAAAGCTTACCCAAAAAACAATTACCGCCAGGTTTGCCCGCACCCTGGCCACTCTCTTGAAAAGCGGCGTCCCCTTGATGCAGTCGCTGGAGACGGTGGAAAACGTTGTGGGCAACACCCAGGTTACCAAAATTATCAAGGCAGCAAGGGAAAATATCAAAGAAGGGGAAAACATGTCGCCCATCCTGCTGAATGCATCTTTTTTCCCGCCCATGGCTGTAAACATGATTGCCATCGGGGAAGAATCGGGCGCCCTGGACGCCCTCCTGGAAAAGGTGGCCATTTATTACGAGCAGGAAGTGGAAACCCTTGTAGCCAAGCTATCCAGCGTCATTGAGCCCTTGATGATTGCCGGAGTTGGGATTATGGTCGGTTTTATCGCCGTTTCCATCTACCTGCCTTTGTTCGGCCTTTCCGGCGCCATGCAGGGAGGGACGGGCCTGAATTAATGATATTTCCTTTTAATATGATTTAAAAGATCACTTTTTATTTGAATACCAGACATATACTTACATTTAATTGTTGAAATCCGGCTGATTAAATCTCTTAATGCGATTTAAAACGAAAAGGTCAGTTGAAAAATCTTATTTAGTCAAAATTTATCAATCCAGGTCTTGCAATTTACCCAAATGAAAAGTATAATACAAGCAAGAAAGATCTGGCAAATGATTGGACAAGTTATTTATAACTGAAAAAACCTAACACAATTAATAATAAATCAAATAAACCTCTAAAGGGCAAACTTTTCGAAAGAAGAGGACGCAAAGCCACGGGTCTAAGGCGTAAACAAACGCTATGACAGCCGGGCTGCAAGGAGAATTTTTATGCCCTTTTCCTGTAAAGGGCTTTAAATTTGCAGTCATTGGATTAATTTATTAAGTAGTTGGTTAAGCGAAATACAATTAAACTAACTAAATAACATGATTATTTTCTAAAGGGCAAACTTTTCGAAAGAAGAGGACGCAAAGCCACGGATCTAAGGCGTAAACAAACGCTATGACAGCCGGGCTGCAAGGAGGATTTATTTTGCCCTTTTCCTGTAAAGGGCTTTTTGATTTATATGACATGAAGGAACAACCGCTACTGGACAATTAATTGGCGAAAGGGGGATAGTAAAGGTACTTGCCTTACATACAAGGCCGCTGAAAAAGGAATACATTCGAAAAGGAGGAGCGACATGTTTAAAAGGTATTTGAACAACGAAAAAGGTTTTTCCATGATTGAAATGATGGTTGTTCTAATCATCATCGCCGTGCTNNCACCATGCAGGCCGCCCTGGACGCCTATTTTGCCGAACAGACAAAGTACCCTGCAGATAATGCCGGTCTTTTAAATGCGGGAATTAATACAACTAGAACTGAAAAGGAGATTGAAGCCAAAGATCCCTGGGGGAAACAATATAAGTATGATGTAAGTGATGGTAATACTAAATACGTTGTTTACACTGGTAAGAATGATGTGCAGGGCCAAAGTAATACCTATGTTGCAGGTAGAGGTACTTCCGGAGAAAGCGACCCACCCGAAGTCATTACCACAAGTGGAGGGGCGCCAACAACTGAATAGGAAGAAGGATAAAACTCCATCCTTAAGTTCCCAGATAAGTTTATCAAGAGGGAAGGTTTCTTATTGCCTTCCCTCTTAAGCACTGTTAGATAAATTATTGCGTGAGGATAAAAAGTGATGCATTCTAGATAACCGCATTCAAGCAAGCATTGGAAGATTTTTTATTATACATTATTAAAAATGAGATGTTTTTGTAATGTTTTTCAGGGATTATAAACATGTATTATATTTGAATAGCGGCTTTACAATGATCGAAACAGTAATTGTACTTTTAATTACCAGTATTCTTTTAACTCTTGCCTTCGCCGCCGATAAACACTTCAGCAGGCAGAAGCTTGATGCCGCCGCTGCTATAATCGCAGAAGACATTCGCCTGACCCAGCAGTTGAACATGAAGCAGGACGGCCTTTACACCATGATCTTTGACTTTGTAAACGAACGTTATTATATCAAGAAATATATGGTCATCTACAAAAAAGTCGATCTGCCTGGCGGGATAGACCTGATTTACACCAACTTTGATTTTGATAACAACCCTTATAACGGACCTGACCACAGGCTTTCCTTCAACACCCGGGGTGAGCCTGTCCGTGCAAATGGAGTGTTAATAGGAGGGCACCTCAGCCTGAAGGATAAAAACGACAACATCCTTTATGTCATTGTAGCCTCCCTGACGGGCAGGGTCCGCATCGATACAAGCCCGCCTTCCTAGTAAATAGTAGCGAGATGAGTGATGCCATGATTTGGAAAAATCAAGAAGGCATGAGCCTGATTGAAGTGATCGTTGCCATCCTGCTGGCGGCAATTGCCATCATCCCGCTTCTGCAGTTTTTCGTCACCGGCAGCGCCTTTACAGCAACCGCCAGGCACGAGGTTACGGCCTTGAATTTTGCCCAGGAACTCATCGAAGAGCTGAAAAGTGTCAACTCCAGGCAAATCGGTGTGGCCCGGGAATGCACGGAAACAGGCAACAATAAAAT
>DBRJ01000004.1:27076-27221 GCA_002305915.1 Pelotomaculum sp. UBA1371
GCAAGGCGCCGGATGACACGTCGCACTATCTTGTTTGCGGGAACGGTTCAATCCTGACCGGCGCCGTGCAAAGCGGTACCGCCAATACAGTCAGGCTGGCCGGCAACGAGAACAGTAAAAACGACTTTTTCAAGGATTACTTCAT